>PLXW01000075.1 GCA_003151595.1 Myxococcales bacterium | reverse complement strand
CCAATGAAGAGACGGTTGCTCTAGGCCGCCTGCTCGTCGACGATCCGCCGCGCGACCGCGCGCAGGTGGTCGATCTTGAACGGTTTGTAGAACATCGTCACGCCCAGCTCGGCCGCGCGCGCGCTGCACTCGTCGTCGCCGAACGCCGTCATCAGGATCATCGGCGTGGCGCGATCGATGGCGCGGAGGCGTCCGACGAGCGTGAACCCATCGACCGCCGGCATTCGCACGTCGGACACGACGAGATCGTAGCGACGCTGTCCGTCCGCCCCCACGAGCGCGGCGCACTCGAGCATGCGCCCGCCGTCCTCCGCCTCGTCGACCTCGAACCCTTCGGTGCGGAGCGCCTCGGCCAGGAGCGTTCGCATCGGGGTGTCGTCCTCGCCCAGGAGGACCCGAGGTGGATGCAGTCGGGACATCGAACAGCGCATCAAGCAGCGCACATGCCACGTGATCGGCGTCACGATTCCCTTGAGATTACCGGCCTTGGGCGATCTGCCGCGCGAGTCGCAAAGACGCGCGTGCGTCGCGAAGACACGCGAGAGAGCCTCGGTGGCCGCGCTCACCCTTCGTGAACACGCTTCGCGGCGGCGAACCGCTCGAGCTTTCGATAGAGCGTCTTCCGTTCGATGCCGAGCACCCGCGCCGCGACCGACTTGTTGCCCCCCACGGCCTCGAGCACGCGCAGCACGTAGCGGCGCTCGATCTCCTCGAGCGGCGCCAGCTCCGACGGATCGTCGCCGGCCACGACCATGTACGAGGGGGTGAAGTCGACGATCTTCTCCGGCAGGTCGTCGATCGTGATCTCCTCGAAGCGCGCCAACGTCACCGCGCGCTCGATGCAGTTCTGGAGCTCGCGCACGTTCCCCGGCCACGCATACGAGACCAGCTTCTCCGCCGCCGACGCGGCGATCCCCTTCACGGCTTTGTTCGTGCGCGCGGCGTACTGAAGGAGAAAGTGCTGCGCCAACATGAGGACGTCGCCCGCGCGCGCGCGCAGCGGCGGGAGCGCGATGTTGACCACGTTGAGTCGGAAGTAGAGGTCCTCGCGGAAGCGCCCCTCTTCGATCGCCGACTCGAGATCGCGGTTCGTGGCGGCAACGATGCGAACGTCGACCGGGATCTCGGCCTGTCCGCCGACGGGCCGCACCGTTCGCTCCTGAAGCGCGCGGAGGAGCTTCGGTTGAAGCGCGCGCGGCATGTCGCCGATCTCGTCCAGGAACAGCGTGCCGCCGTCGGCCTGCTTGAACAGCCCAGAGCGCGACTCCTTCGCGTCGGTGAACGCGCCGCGCACGTGCCCGAACAGCTCGCTCTCGATGAGCGACTCGGGGACCGCGCTGCAGTTGATGGCCACGAATGGCCCGTTCTTGCGATGGCTGCGCGCGTGAAGGGCGCGCGCCACGACCTCTTTGCCCGTGCCGCTCTCGCCGGTGATCAGCGCCGACGCATCCGACTCCGCGACGCGCCCGATCAGGTCGTACACCTTTCGCATCGCGCTGCTCTCGCCGACGAGCGACTCCCCACGCCCGGCGCCGAGCCCCTCGGCCACTTCGGTGCGGAGACGCTTCACTTCTTCGCGGAGCGCGCGATGCTGCACGGCGCGCCGGAGCGCGAGCGCGAGCACGTCGAGCTTCACGGGCTTGCTGATGAAGTCGTACGCGCCGGCGCGGATCGCCGCGACCGCGGTGTCGAAGCTTCCGAACCCCGTCAGGAGCACGACGGGGAGATCGGGTCGCGCGGCGATCAGCTTCTGACAGAGCTCGATGCCGCCCGTACCGCGCATGTTCAGATCGGTGAGCACCACGTCGAAGTCTTCCGACGTGGCCAGCGGCAGCGCCTCGTCGGCCGACGTGCGCCACGTGATCTGGAATCCCCTCCCGCGCAGCCCTTCGTCGAGCGCCTCGCACAGCATGCGATCGTCATCGACGACGAGGACGCGCGCCTTGGCCGGCGGGCTCGATTCGCTTGTACTCATGAGGCTCCTTCTGCGCGCGGAAGATACATCGAGAAACGAGTGCCACGCCCGACCTCGCTCTCCACGGCGATCCATCCCCCGTGATCGCGCACGATGCCGTACGCGACCGACAACCCGAGCCCGGTCCCCTCGCCCACGTCTTTGGTGGTGAAGAACGGCTCGAACACGTGCTCCAGGTTCTCGCGCGCGATCCCCGCCCCTTCGTCTTTCACGCGCAGGCAGACGTAGTCGTCCTCGCTGCCGCCGAGGTCGGCCGGAGGACGCACGCGCTGGTGATCGATCCGCACTTCGACGGGGCGCCCGTCTTCGCTGGCCTGGATGGCGTTGACGAGCAGGTTGGTGAGGGCTTGCTGGATCTGCATCGCGTCGGTGGAGGCCACGGCGTCGTGGCCGTTGGAGACGACGCTCAGGTCGACGCTTTTCTTCCGCGCGAGCGGGCGAACGAGATCGATCGACTGCCTCGCCATCTCGACGAGATCGCTCTTCACCTTCTCGGGCCCGCGACGTCGCGCAAACGTCAGCAGCTGCCGGATGATCTTGGTCATGCGATCGCTGGCGTCGACGACGATCTGCGCGTACTGCCTGGCAGCTTCGCCCGTCGCTTCGCCGGAAGCGATCATCGACGAGCGCGCTTCGATCACGTTGAGCGGCGTCCCCAGCTCGTGAGCGATCCCCGAGGCGAGCTTCCCCACGGTGGTCAGGCGGTCGGCGTGACGGAGCTGCTCCATCGCATCGACCCGCGCGGCCGACTCGGTCTTCACCTGCCCGACGAGCTCGCCCAGCTGCGTGGACATCGAGTTCATCTCGCGCGCCAGCTCGCCGAACTCGTCGTTGGCCCGAAGAACGAGCGGCCCCTCGAAGTCGCCGCGCCCGACGCGACGCGCTTTCTCGACGAGCGCGCGGGTCGGCCGCGCCACGAGCCACACGCCCAGGAAGAACGACACGACGAGTAGGATGCTCGTGTTGATGATGTTGTTCTTCGCCGTGTCGGCGATCGTTCGCTGCACGAACCCCTGCTCCGGCGCGAGCGACGCCGACACCTCGATGGCGCCGCGGGTCGTGTCGTCGATGACGACGGGTGCGTAAGCGAAGCGACGCTCCTCGCCGACCGCATGCGCAGCTTCGTCGCGCTTCAGCGCCATCAGCGCGCCGCACTCGAGGCTCGTCCCGGCCGGGAGATCCGCGCCGTCGCACACCCATCGCACGCGCACGCTCTCGTCGTGGTGACTCACGTGCACGATCATCGCCTGGGCCGCGGCCTCACCCTGCGCGTGCCAGACGCCGGCCGCGGCATCGGCCATCGACTTGGCGACGAGCGTCACGTCGCGATCGCGATCCTCGCTGTACGTGCGCGACTCGCGCGCCACGCGCCGGTACGCCCCCTGCGCGTGGATGACGACCGTCACCGTGATGAACGCGAGCGTCAGCTTCGGTACGAGCTTCATCTACGCAAATCGCTAGCACGAGAAGCGCGTGCGCGACCGCCGCTTCGGACGAAGGGGGACGCTTACGGCTCGGCTAGGACGTAGGTGTAGACGAGTGACTCAGTGCCAGTGATCGAGCGGGAGCGGCTCGTCGATGGCCCACGACTCGCTGGTGCGCTTCTCGTGCACCGCAATCGCGGCCGCCGCAGCGTTCGGCTTGTAAGCATGCGTCGAGGCCGGGAAGGCGCGCGTCTGCACCTCGCTCACGTACTCGCGCATCGCGCCGACGATGGCGTCGCCGAGCTGCGCGTACCGCTTCGCGAACTTAGGCGAATGACCCCGAACCATGCCGAGCAGGTCGGTGCACACCAGCACTTGCCCGTCGCACGCCGAGCCGGCGCCGATGCCGATCGTCGGCACGCCGACCTCGTCGGTCACGCGCGCCGCCAGGTCCGGCGGGATCGCTTCCAATACGATGCAGAATGCACCTGCTTGCTCGAGCGCGCGCGCGTCGGCGAGCACCTTCTCGGCCGCATCTTCCCCGCGCCCTTGAACCTTGAACCCGCCGAACGCATGCACGCTCTGCGGCGTCAGCCCCACGTGCCCGACGACGGGGATCCCCGCGCGCACGATCCGGAAGACGCTCTCGGCGATCTCGACGCCCCCTTCGAGCTTCACGCTCTCGAAGGCCCCTTCCTTCATCAGCTTGCCGGCGCTCTCGACGGCCTGATGCGCCGACACCTGGTAGCTCATGAACGGCATGTCGCCGACGAGATGCGCCCGCGCGATCCCGCGCGCGACGGCGCGCCCGTGGTAGGCGATCTCGTCGAGCGTGACCGGGATGGTGTTGGCCAACCCTTGCACGATCATCCCCAGCGAATCGCCGACGAGGACCATGTCGACGCCGGCTTCGTCCACCAGGCGCGCCATCGTGAAGTCGTAGGCGGTGACCATCGCGATCGGCGTCTGGCCTTTGCGCGCGCGAATCTCGGGCACGGTGACTTTGCGTACGGGCGCAGAGAGCTCCTTCGCGTACATGCGATTTTCTCCTTCGGGTCGCGGCCAGGGGAGCGTCGCGCGGAGCACCGAGCTCCTGCACGCGCGTCTGGTCCACGCCTGGCTGTACATGTAGCGCTCGGCTCGGCGTCCGGCAACCGGGTGATCCGGCAACCAGGTGGGGCATCCGGGCGAGAGACACGCCAGGCGTGGTATGCACTTGGCCGCATGAACCGTGGACGCGGTGTCTCCGCGCTGCTCGTTGGATTAGCTCTTTTTCTCGCCTCCCTTGTGTGTGCGTGCGAGCGGCCCCCTAGCGCCGACCACCTGCAAGAGTGGGCGCCGGCCGATCACGACCGCGCCGAGGAGCAGGCGAACATCGCCAACGGCCAGCAAGCCGCCCCCGTCAAAGGTGACGTCGGCGGTGAAACGCTCACCGAGATCACCTGGCAACAGGCCTGCGCCACCTGCCACGGCCGCGGCGGTCACGGCGACGGCCCCTCGGGTCCCATGGTCAACGCGCCCGATCTCACGCGCGACGACCTCCAGGCGAAGATCACCGACGACGAGATCGCGACCCTCATCGGCACCGGCAAGAACCGCATGCCGAAGTTCGACCTGCCGGCCTCCGTGGTGAAGGGCCTCGTCGGCAAGGTTCGATCGCTCCGCGGGCGGTGATGGAGCAAGTGACGCGGCGCCGCGTGGCGCTCCTGGTCGTGTCGGGCGCGGCGGCGGCGGTCTACTTCACGCTCGCCCCGCGCTGGCCGAAGGACAACGTGGTCCACATCGTCCTGGGAAACGCCGCCCCGGGGGTGGAGGAGGTCCGCGTCGGCTACGCGCCGGCCTCGAAACATGGTGGAATGGCCGAAGACTTTGCGCGCGAGGCCGCCTTCCGCTTTCCTGTCGGGAGCGCGCCTCGCATCGTGACGCACGAGCCGCGCCTCGCCGACGGGGACTACGTGGTGGAGATCGAAATCCTGAGCCGCCCCTCTTCTGATGCTCTCGAATCGCGCGACGGCGGCGCGACTCCTCAGCCTCGCGCGCACAGCACGCTGCTCCAGCGCCGCGTGACCTTCCAAGGCAACACGACGTCCCTCGACATCTCGAGCTCGATCGACCGATGAGCGAAAGCGAAAAGCCCGAAAGCGAAGACTCTCCGCCGATCGAGACGCGCGCGGTCGGCTGGCGCCCGGCCGGGCAGCTCGGTCTTCAAGCGGTCGTCCTGTCCGGCAATCACAAAGGGCACAGCGTCCTGCTCGGCGGGCACACGCGCATCGGCAAGTCGTCGGACAACGACATCACGCTCACCGACGACACCGTCTCGCGCCACCACTGCGAGCTGCTCCGCGCGCCCGACGGCATCCACGTGCGCGACCTCGAGTCGACCAACGGCACGCGCATCGACGGCACGCGCATCCGCGAAGGGGTGCTCGGCACCGGGCAGGTGCTGAAGGTCGGCGAGGTCGAGATCGCGATCCGCCCGACGCAGCAGAAGCTCGAAGTCCTCCCCAGCGAGAAGACGCACTTCGGCGGCGCCATCGGCCAGAGCCTGGCCATGCGCACGATCTTCGGCATCCTGGAGCGCATCGCGCCCACCGACGCGACGGTCCTCCTCGAAGGCGAGACCGGCACGGGCAAGGACGTCCTCGCGCGCGCGATTCAGCAGATGAGCACGCGGGCCAAAGGGCCGTTCGTGGTCGTCGATTGCGGCGCCGTCTCGTACTCGCTCATCGAGAGCGAGCTGTTCGGCCACGAGCGCGGCGCGTTCACCGGAGCGGTGNNTTCCTCGACGAGATCGGAGAGCTCCCGCTCGACGTTCAACCGAAGCTGCTCCGCGTGCTCGAGACGCGCGAGCTCCGTCGCGTCGGCGGCAACAAGACAGTGAAGACCAACGTCCGCATGATCGCCGCCACGAAGCGCGATCTGTTGCGCGAGGTTCAAGCCGGCAAGTTCCGAGAAGACCTCTACTTCCGCCTCGCCGTCGTCCCGGTCACGGTCCCTCCCCTCCGTGCGCGCCGCGAAGACATTCCGACGCTCGTGATGAACATGCTGAAGGCCGCGGCGCAGACCGGGCCGCAGTCGGGCCTCGGCGTGTCGGGCCAGACCGGCGAGCCCCTGCTCGTGTCGCCCGAGACCATGCAAGCGCTCATGGCGCACGACTGGCCCGGCAACGTGCGCGAGCTCCGCAACGTCCTCGAGCGCGCGGTCTACATGGCGCAGGCCACCGGCAGCCGCGAGCTCGGCGGCATCGCCCTCCCCTCGGGCGGCGGCGCCCCCACCGACGCCACGTTCCACTTCGAGCCCGCCAAGAGCTACCGCGAGACGCGCGCCAAGTACGACGCCGAGTTCGAGCGCCGCTACGTCAAATGGCTCCTCGGCCGCCACACGGGCAACGTGAGCGCCGCCGCGCGCGAAGCCAAGATGGACCGCAAGCACCTCCACGACATGGCGAAGAAGCACGGCCTGCGCGGCAACGAGCCCGAAGAGTAGTCGCGCGCTGCCTTCAGCGGCTCCTCGCTCCGGGTGCTCGTCCCGGCACGTCCCCTCGCGTTCCCGACGCTCCGGGAAGTCTAGAAGAAGAGCACGGTCCCGTTCAACCCGAAGATCCACGCCCGCGTATTCGTGAGCGGAATCCCGGCGAGCGTGAAGTCGGAGTAGTTGAACTGGATCATGTCGGCCGTCGCTCCGAACCGGAGCCCGGAGATGACCGACAGGAGCCGCCCCTTGCTCGGCGTCACGGTGTAGATCGCGCGCAGCCCGACCATGTAGCTCGTGAACGGCGAGAGCTCGCGGTCCCCGGTCCAGTACTGCCCCTTCGGCCCCGACGGCGGCGGCCCGCCCGTGTAGTCGTCGCTCCAGAAGACCGCGCCGCTCTGCCGGTAGATGCGCCCGCGCACGGTCGCGCGGAACGAATCGCCGAAGTACTTCTCGAAGTCGGCCGTGAGGTCCCCCGACTTCACGTCCCACGTGTCGTAGTACGCGCGCACGCCGACGCGCAGCGCCGCTTTGATCGGCTTGATGAACCAGTTCGTCCGCAGCGCGATGGCCTCGCGCGCGCGGTTGTCGGGCACGTGCTCCTGCGACTTCACGCCGTCGGCCAGGATCACGCTCCGGTACGGATTGCTCTGGAACCCGTTGAGGATCTGCGCCGTGTACACGAGCTGCGTCGCCAGCACCGGCGTCCACGCCTGCGACCAGCTCCCTTGAAAGCCGTCGATGTCGATCGGCAGCGACGTGCGCAGGTTGCTCGACGTGAAGCACCCCGTGTGGTCCTCCATCGCCACCCATCGCGGCACGGGCGCGGTCGCCGACTGCACGCGATCGCACACCTGGTCGAAGTTGCGCGCGTAGTCGATCTCGAGCTGCGTATCGTGCTGGAAGAGATCGGTCCGCGCGGCGACGTTGAAGGCGTTCGATCGGTAGTCGTTCTCGATCGAGTAGGCGTACCCGCCCGTCAGCTGCACCTGGTCGCCCTTCAGCGTGAACCCGCCGTGCGCCTGATTGCGGAGATCATGCACGCTCGCCGCGGTGATGACGTCGATCCCCGGATGATTCGCGGCGTACGCCCCGCCCGCCTTCACCGCGACGCTCGCCCCCGACACGACGTCCGCTTCCCACCCCGCGCGCACCTGCAGCCAATCGAGCGGCGCGACCTGGAGATCGGCGCCGGGGGTGTAGATGGTCATCTTCCCCTTCGTCGGAGCCTCGAGATAGAGCTCGTGCGCCGTATCGAACGACACGACCTGCCCGCGCGCCTCTCCCGCCGCCGCGATCGATCCGACCGCGATGCCGAGCGCTGCAACCCAACGTCGCGCCGCTAGTTGCAACCGCACCCTCCGCCCGCGACGCCGCTCCCGCCGTACGCCCCTTCGCGGTTCTCGAGCGCGTGATCGCGCTGCGCCTGCGGGTGCGCGTCGTCGTCGAAGGCCATCGTGGGATCGGCCAGCGTCGCGCGCTGCTGCGGTTTGACCGTGACGCACGCGCTCGTCGAGAGGAGCAGCGACACGATCGCGAAGGTGAACGACTTCGTACGCATGCGCATGCTCCTAGAAGTAAACTCCGAGCCCACCGGCATACGTTTGCGCGTTACGGAAAGAGTCGGCGGTGAACAGCGTGAGGTTCGACGCTTCGAGCCGCACGAGGATGCGCCACCGGAGCGCGATGAGCAGACCGCCGCCGGCGCGCGCCGCGTAGAGGTCCTGGCGCTTCAAGACGAACGAGTCGGAGTTCGGCAGGATGCTCATCCCGCCCCCGCCGATGTCGAGGAACGGGCAGATGACCCAGCTCGGCAAGAGGTACACCGACGCCCCTGCGCCGTAGAGAAGCTCCGAGCCATCGGACGTGAGCGCGTCGCCGATGAAGAGGTCGAGCGACAGCGTGCGATCGAGCACCAGCGACGGCCGCGCCTCGAGGTACCCGTATGTGGTGCTCGTTCCGCCGACGAGCGGCGTATGAAACGCGCCCCCGACGATCGAGAGCCCACCGCGCGCGCCCGTCAGCGGCGGCGGCGCGAAGAACCCGGGACGCGACGGCGCCTCGGCCTCACCGGGCCGCACCGCGAACGGCTGCACCTCGTCGCCGAGCGCGTACGCCACGCGACCGTCGGGCAAGATCACGCGCAGCCAGAAGCCGGAGCCGGGACGTCCATCGAGCGCAAGCGTCTCTCCGCGGTGCGCCGTGTACACGACGCGGTACGAGACCCCGGGCCCCGTGCGGACGTCGGCTTCATCGACGACGACGCGCGCGAAGGCCTCTGGTGTAGACCGAGCCGCGCTCCGCGCGGACTCGCCGTCGGGCTCGGCGGCCGCCGCGTGTCTCGCGTCGATCGCGAGCACGCAAAACGCCCCCGTCGCGAGGCTCGCGACGAGCGCGACGCGAGCGATGACGTTCCTCATTTGTTCGCCCACGTCGCCAGGATCGCGACCACCGGATCGCTCACCGTGAAGATCGTCCGCGGGTGGTTGTGCCCCGTGGGTCGCACGACGATCGGCGCGTCCAGGTAATCGCGGCTCATCTCGAGCGACGCCGCTTGCAAGTTCCCCTGCGCAGCCACGCCGACCTGGGTCGAGTCGACCGGATGATCTCCGCCCGCGCAGTCGATCGTCGGATGTTGCACCAGCGCCATGCCGTTCACGGCCGCCGAGTTGAAGTGGCAGCCGTTCGCCACGTCGCCTTGCGCCGGATCACCCGGCCCGCACTTCTTCGCAGTGAGCACCTGGGGCTCGACGTGGCAGAAGAAATAGTCGGCATCGAAGGTCTCCGCCGGAATCACGAAGTCGGGTCCGGGATCGACCGTGGTGCACCCCGCGGCGGACGCGGTGACCGCGCAAAACGCCAGGGCGACCGCAGCACCGCAACGGCGGAGTCGGGGCACGAAATCGACGATAGACCCTCCGATGAAGCGGGGGCAACCGCCTGCATGCGTCTTCGTCGTCGGGAGCGGATTCGGCAGTCGTGTCTGGTCAGCCGCGCCTCGCGTCACCACGCCCACGATACGCGGACCCGACCCCAATGGGGCACGTTGCCGCGTCGCGACGTAAGCGTACTGAAATCATTTTCTTTTATGCTTCTCAGCGCCTACACGCACCGACTTGGATCGCTCCGTGCACTTGCCGGTCGACGCTTTTGCTTGCGTCAACGCGCTCCGAATCGGTAGAAGTTTGGCCGTCCCCCCGGGGTGTCGTAGCTTTACCTACATTACCGCGCCCGACTCTCGAGGAGATCTCAACCGCATGAAGCTGACCCCCTGGTTCCTCGCCGCGATGGCGCCCATTGCCGTAGCCGGCTGTTCCGGAACGATCCTCGGCCATGTGGCGGTGCTCGCCGTGACGCTCGGGATTTTCGTCGGCACCTTGTCGCTGGGTAAGCACTCGGCGAAAGACGCGCACGCCGACCGCATCCAGCAGACGCAGGTCGACGAGTAGGCGGCCGCCGCCGGGCGGCACGATCATGATCGCTCGCGCGCAGACCCGCGCGGAATGAAGTAGCGTCCAACACGTGGACCGCCCGGAGGCGAACGAGCCGGTGGATCGTCTCAAGCGAATCGACGAGTTCACGCTCGCCGATCTTGAAGCCGTTCGGCTCATCCTGCGGGGCGACTCCGTCATCGACTGGCATCGCCTGAACCTCGAGGACGACGCCGAGATCGACGACCTGCTCCGCGCGCAGGAGTTCCACCCCGACGAGCCGGCCGACCGCGCGCGCCTCGCGGCGATCAAGAGCGAGTCGGTCAACTACCTGCGCCGGCACTTCGAGTATCCGATCCCGAAGCCGGTCGAGCAGGCCACGGTCCAGGAGCTCATTCGCCTCGCGGCCGGCAGCGGTCACCGGCAGATGTGCGCGTGCACGATCCTGAAATGCATGCACATCATCCATCACCTCGAAGGGCGCGAGCTGCTGTTCATGCTCCCCTTCTCCGACCAGGAGGTCTTCCACCACGTCGAAGAGAAGATCTACCGGGTCATCGGCAGCATGCTGGCGCACGGCTTTCCGATCACCGAGTTCGTCGGCGGCAGGAAGAACAAGGACTCGCTCTACACGAAGCTCCTGTCGAAGCAGGAGACGGTCGCCGCGCAGATCTACGACAAGCTCCGCTTCCGGATCGTCACGCGCTCGGTCGACGAGATCTTCCCGGTCATCCAGTACCTGACGAAGAAGCTCTTTCCCTTCAACTACGTGATCCCCGGACAGAGCATCAACTCGATCTTCCGGTTCCGCAGCTACGTGGCGAGCAACCCGCACCTCGCACCGATGCTGCCGTCGATGCAGGCGGGCAAGGACGACGAGATCACGCCGAGCGACAACCGCTTCAGCGCCGAGTCGTACCGGGTCATTCACTTCGTGGTCGACATGCCGGTGCGCCTGCCGCGAAAGCTGCTCGAGCGCGCGCCGTCGAGCGCGTGGCCGCTGGGGCCGATCATCTTCGTGGTGTGCGAGTTCCAGGTGATCGATCGCGACACCGAGGCCACGAACGAGCAAGGCGAAGCGTCGCATGCAAAGTACAAGGATCGGCAGAAGCGGGCCGTGATGCGCCGCCTGCAGCTCGGGATGCGCGAGATGAAGGTGCCGCCGTCGGCGCGCGCGGATTCGATCGCGCCGTTCGGTCCGGTGAACGAGCCGCCTGCAGAGCAACCCGCGAAACCAACCGTCGCCGCGAGCGCGAGACCCGCGACGCCGAAGGCGCCGCCAACGCCGTCGCCGCGAACGAAACGAAAACGCTAAGGCGACGCTCCGTTGACCGGAGACGGCGCGATCGTTCCCGCGTCGCTCGAGAACGCGCGGATGATGACCGGTGAGAAGAAGAGCAGGAGGAAGAGCAGGATGGCGGCGACGCCGATCGTGATCCCCTTCTTCAGCGCCTCGGGGTCGTGAGCTTCGAGCGCCGCTTGATGGAGCGCGGCGTCGCGCTGTTTTGTCTCGGCCACGGCGCGGGTCGTGGCGATCGTGGCTCGCTCGGTGCGCCCCAGGTCGGGCGGGAAGTTGGCGACGTCGGTGAGCGCGAGCTTCGCGACTTCGCCCATCGTGCGGCGGTACCCTTTGCGCGCTTCACCGAGACCTTCGAGCCGCGCGTCGGTCGCGCGTCGGAAGCGCTCCTCGTCGGCCGCGCGCTCCTTGCGAACGGCGACGATTTGCTCCTGCATCTGCGCCACGCGCCTGCGCACGCCGGCGAGGCGCCCCTGGATTTCGGCCACGATAGGCGCGAGGCGCATCACCTCGGCCGCGGCCGCGTCTCGTTCGGCGGTGCGAGCGGTGACGAAGGCGTCGACGCCGAGCGCGAGCATCGCCGGCGGGGCGAGGTTCGGGGAAGAGCCCGTGGCGATGGGATTCATGTCCATGATCGACGCATCGGCTGACTCGAACGACCCGCTCGCTCGGCGCGGCACCGCCGGGAAGCCGGCCGACGGGCGCGTGCCCTGCGCCGCCTGCCCCGTGGCGCTGCTCATCGTGCGCCTCGGAGGGGGCGGCCCCGCGGCCGGGACGGTCGGCTGCGAGCCGCTCATCCTTCTCGGCGGAGGCGGAGGACCGGGCGGTCCGGCTCCGGGTCGCGTCATCGATCCGCTCGACGACGCGCGCGGCGACATCGGCGACTGCGACGTCTGACTGGTCGGCCCCGGCTGCGAACCTTGCCGCGGGATCACGGCCGACGCGACCTGCGACGGCGGCGACTCGATGATGAGCGTCTGCCCGGTGAGCACTTCGTACGCGCCGCACACGGCTTCCTGCATCGCGCGGGCGTCCGGCCATCGCGCGCCGCGATCGAACTTCAGCGCCCGGTCGATGAGCGCGATGACGGATCGCGGCACGCCTTTCGTCACGCTGCCGATCGATCGCGCGGGTTGCGTCGCCGTCTTGATCAGCTGCTCGTTCCCCGTCTGCCCATCGTGCACGTGCTCGCCGCTGATGAGCGTGAACATGGTTGCCCCGACGGCCCACAGATCGGTCCGCCCATCGACCTCGTCCCACTTCGCGAGCGCCTGCTCCGGCGCCATGAAGGCCGGCGTCCCCATGACCGTGCCGGCGCGCGTCTCGGTCCCGCGCGATTCGAGGACCCGCGCGATCCCGAAGTCGAGCACCTTCAAGCCGCCCGCCGCCAGGAGGAACAAGTTCTCCGGCTTGATGTCGCGGTGCACGACCCCCTTCGTGTGCGCCGCCGCGAGCACGTCGAGGAGCGCAGCGGAGATCGAGAGCACCTCCGCGAGGTCCATCTTTCGCCCCGCGCGGTCCCAGCGCGCTTCGAGCGTCTCACCATCGAGGAGCTCCATGACGAGGTACGGGAGGCCGTCCTCCGAGATGTCGTCGTCGAGGACCGAGAGCGCGCCGGGGTGCTCGATCGTGTTCGCCGCGTACCCTTCGCGGACGAAGCGCTCGCGCACGTGCTTGTCGTGCGCCAGCTCGGGCAGCAGCATCTTGATGGCCACGCGCTTCTGATTGCGATGCGTCGACGAGTAGACGACCGCCATCCCGCCGATGCCGAGCAGCGCGTCGAGGCGCCACTTGTCCTTGAGCACCGAGCCGACGCGTGCGAGCGCGCGCGCTTCGTTGTCGACCGCCACGCTCATGCCGGGCCTTTCGGATCGGCCGGCTCTTCGCCGCCCGCTTGTGCGATCGCGTTACGCATCTCGATCTCCGCGCGTTTCGCGCGCGCGTCGGCGCGCTTCGCCAGCATGTCGGCTTCGCCGTGCTCGCCGGCGATCTGACGCTCTTCGATTTGAATCTGCCCCAGCTCCGCGTCGAGCTCGGAGATCTTCGCGTCATGCTCCGCTTGCCGCGCCTTGTGCGCGTCGGCCTCGGCGGCGAGCACGGCGTCGCGTTCGCGCACCACCGACTCGGCCATGCGCACCTCCGAGAAGGCGCCGGCGTACGCGGCGAGCTTCTGAGCCGCGGGTCGAACGAGCTCGGCGTACGCGAGCAGCGCGTCTTCGGCGGCCCCCTGCGCGCGATCGGCTTCCCGCTTTTTCAAGGCCGCGCGCTTCTTCAGCTCGGGGCGGCGGCGGAGGACGCGGTACGCGTACATCGGCGTCTTCCACCACTCGGCGGGAGGGTCGCCGTAGTCGGAGAGCGCGCGCGCTTCGAACGGATCGATGGTCGCGTCCGTCGCCGATCGGCGATCCATCGCAGCGTGCTGCCCCTGCGCTTGCCCTTGTCCCTGGCCCGCTGCGCCGGCGTTGGGCGCGGTCGCCGAGCCCGCCGGTTGCGCGGCGGACATCCGGCTCGTCGAAGGTCGACCGGCCGTGGGGGGCTGGGCGCTGATCATGGGCGGGCCCTGGCTCAGATCGAGATCGATCGGCGCGCCGCCGCCGTAGACGTCTTCTTCTTCATCGAACGTCCGCGCGCCGGGGTCTTCGAACGCCCCGTGCGACGCTTGCGCCGGAGGCTTCGGCTTCGCCGGCTCGGCGGGCGCCGCGGCCGTGGCCGAGGGGACGACCACCTGCGGCATCGAGCCTTTCGACATGCGGCGGGCCGGCACGACGAGGTCGGGAACATCGACCGCTCCGCCCGAGCCCACCTGCCCGTCCGCCCGCTTCCCGCAGTTTGAACAGGGCGCTCGCGGATCCGCAACCGCCGCTTTGCACCAGGGACACGCCGCCATCAGGCGATGATACCAAGGATTTCGTTCGCCTCGCGCGCGTGTGACGAGTAGCTTGGCGCCGCTTTCGCCCAAGGTGCTCCATGCGACTCTTCAGTAGCCACGTCACTGCGATCGCCACAGAGTGCGTTCGTGCCCTCATTGCCTCGAAAGACATCGAGGCCGAGTCGCCCAAAGAGGTCGAGGCCGACGTCGAATCGGTCTTGAAAAACTACCTCGCCATGGAGCGCGAGGTGAACGAGCGGGCCAAGGAGCTCCTCGAACGGACCAACCGCGGCACGTCGGATTACAGCCGCGTTCGCGAGCAGATCGCCGAGACCAAGGGGATCAA
The DNA here is from genome assembly GCA_003151595.1 of Myxococcales bacterium. The sequence continues at coordinate 29,473 of PLXW01000075.1, read as the reverse complement.
GGTGGGCGACGAGGCCCTCGATTACCTGCTCGATCAGGTCGTCGAGATCTTCAACCACTCGCACAACGTGGACGAGATCTTCGTGGAGGACGTCGTCCTTCGCCGCAAGATGGCCCCCATCTTCAAGAAGCACATGGCGGCCGACGCCGGGCTCGATGCCGAGGTGCGCATGCAGCTCCGCCACGTCGAGGAAGGGACCACGAAGTGGGAGATCGAGTACGCGCGCGTGCTCGAAGCGACCAAGCGCAAGAAGGGTCTCGCCTGATTAAAGCGGTTGGCGTGATCGACCTCGCTTCGTCTACCGTTGAACCATGCGGAGCATGACCGGCTTCGGTATGGGAGAGGCCCCGTTTGGAACGGGCAAACTCTCCGTCGAAGTGCGGGGGGTCAACCATCGTTTCCTCGACGTGCGCGTCCGCGTACCGCGGGAGATGACCGAGCTGGCGCCGTTCGTCGAGCAGCTGGCGCGCGAGCGGCTGACGCGCGGGCGATTCGAGATCGGCGTGCGCGTCGACGGGATGCAGCTGGGCGCAGCGCTGCTCGATCGCGATCGCGCGCGCCTGGCGTTCCAGCAGCTGTGCGAGCTTCGCGACGAGCTGGCGCCGGGATCGGACGTGCCGCTGTCGCTGCTGTCGGCGATCCCCGATCTGTTCGTGTCGACCGTGGAGCGCGAGAGCGATGCGCTGCGCGAGTCGCTTCGAAAGGGCTTCGACCTGTCGGTGAAGTCGCTGGACGAGATGCGCGAGCGCGAAGGGGCGGCGCTCGGGTTGGACCTCGTGAAGCGCCTGGAGACCGTGCGACGGATCGCGAAGCAGGTGGCGGTGCGCGCGCCCGAAGTGGTCGACGTACATCGCCGTCGCTTGAAGGAGCGGGCCGAGCGGCTGCGCGTCAGCGCGGAGCTCACGGGCGTCGATCCCGGCAGGCTGGAGCAAGAGATCGCGCTCTTCGCCGAGCGGGTCGACATCGCCGAAGAGCTCACCCGCCTCGAGAGCCACTGCGCGCAGTTCACGTCGCTCGTGGCGAGCGCGGAGGCCATCGGTCGACGCCTCGACTTTCTACTTCAAGAGATGGCGCGCGAAGCGAACACCGTCGGCGCCAAGAGCCCCGACGCGCCGATCTCGCACGCCATCGTCGAGGTGAAGGCCGAGATCGAGCGGATGCGCGAGCAAGTCCAGAACGTGGAGTGACGGAGCGAAACGAAGAAGAAGCGAAACGAAGAAGACATGGCGCACGATTTCCTCCTCCTCATTCTCTCGTCCCCCAGCGGCGCGGGGAAAACCACGCTCACGCGCATGCTGCAGGAGCGCTACCCGGACCTGCGCTTCAGCGTCTCGCACACCACGAGGTCGCCGCGCGCGAACGAGATCGACGGGCGCGACTACCACTTCGTCGATCGGCGTCGCTTCTGCGAGCTCGCGGCCGAAGGGGCGTTCGTGGAGTGGGCCGAGGTGCACGGGAATCTGTACGGGACGTCGGGCGCGGAGATCGATCGCGCGCGTCACACCCCCGGCTGCCACGGGATGATCTTCGACATCGACTTCCAGGGGGCCCGCCAGATCCGGGCGAAGGTGCACGACGCCATCGGCGTCTTCATCCTCCCGCCGTCGATGGAGGAGCTCGAAAAGCGCCTCCGCGGACGCGCCAGCGACTCCGAAGACGTCATTCAAAGGCGCTTCGCGGTGGCCAAACGGGAGATCGATCACTACGCCCTCTTCGACTACGTCATCGTGAACGACGACCTGAAGAGCGCCTTCGATCACCTCGCCGCCATCGTCCTGGCCGAGCGGTCCAGGCGGGCGCGAAGAGCACATCTCGCCGAAGCGCTCTTGCGCACGCCGCCAAAACCCGAATAAAGCGTCTCTCGCGATGAATCAGCACACCTTGGCCGTGCTCGGCGGGAGCGGTCTGTACGAGATCGACGGGCTCACCCACGTCGAGCACGTGCGCGTCGATACGCCGTACGGGCTGCCGAGCGACCCCATCGTCCGCGGGAAGCTCGACGGCGCGACGCTCCTCTTCCTGCCGCGCCACGGCCGCGGGCACCGCGTTCCGCCGCACGCCATCAACTACCGCGCGAACATCTGCGCGCTGAAGAAGCTCGGCGCGACGCATCTCGTTTCGGTGAGCGCCGTGGGCTCGATGAAGGAAGAGATCGCGCCCGGCGATCTGGTCGTCGTCGATCAGTTCATCGATCTCACCAAGCGCCGCGTCTCCACGTTCTTCGACGACGACGTCGCCGCGCACGTGATGTTCGCCGACCCGGTCTGCGAGCACCTGGCCACGAGCCTCCAGAAGGCCGCGACCGAAGCGACCGCGGTCGAAAAGTCGTCGAGCAAGATCCACCGCGGCGGGGCATACGTGTGCATCGACGGGCCGCAGTTCTCCACGCGCGCCGAGAGCCTGGTTTACCGGTCGTGGGGCGTCTCGGTCATCGGCATGACGGCGATGCCCGAGGCGAAGCTGGCGCGCGAAGCGGAGCTCCCGTACGCCACCTTGGCCCTGGCGACCGACTACGACTGCTGGCACGAATCGGAAGAAGACGTCACGGTGGAAGCCGTGCTCGCCGTCATGAAGAAGAACGTCTCGCTCGCGCGCCGCGCGATCACGACGCTCGCCCGGTCGCTCCCCGATCCGACCAAGAGCCGCGCGTACGGCGCGCTCAAGGGGGCCGTCATGACGGCGCCCGAAGCGATTTCACCTCGCGCGCGGGCGTCGCTCGCGTGGCTACTCGATCCCGCAGGAGGCTCGTCGTGAAGAAAGAAGTTCTCGTCGTTGGTTCGGTGGCGTTCGACGATCTCGAGATGCCCACGGGCTCGTTCCCGAACGTGCTCGGCGGCGCGGCGACGTACTCGTCGCTGGCCGCGTCGCTGTTTACCCCCACGCGCCTCGTCGGCGTCGTCGGCACCGACTTCGACGAAGCGAATGTCACGATGCTGCGCGAGCACGCCATCGACGTCACGGGCCTCGAGCGCGCCAACGGGCGCACCTTCCGGTGGAAGGGTCGCTACGCGCCGGACCTCATGAGCCGCACGACGCTCGACACGCAGCTCAACGTGTTCGCCGACTTTCGCCCGAAGATCCCGACGGCGTTCAAGAGCTCGCCCTACGTGTTGTGCGGGAACATCCACCCGCGTTTGCAGCTCGAGGTCGTCGAGCAGGTCGATCGCCCGAAGCTCGTCGCCGCCGACACGATGAACTTCTGGATCTCCGGAGAGCCCAAGGCGCTCGCCGAGCTGCTGAAGAAGATCGATCTGCTGATCATCAACGACGAAGAGGCACGCGAGCTCTCCGGCCACCACAACATCGCGCGGGCGGCGCTCGAGATCCTGAAGCGCGGGCCGAAGCAGCTGATCATCAAGCGTGGTGATTGCGGCGCGCTCCTCTTCGACTCGGCGGGCGCGTTCTTCGTCCCCGCCTACCCGCTCGAAAACGTCGTCGACCCCACGGGCGCGGGCGATTCGTTCGCGGGCGGGCTCCTCGGCTACCTCGCGCGCCACGACGACGTCTCGCCGCAAGCGATGCGCCGCGGGTTGTTCTTCGCGTCGGCGTTGGGATCGTTCTGCGTCGAAGGGATCGGCACCACGAAGGTCGCCGCAATCAAACCCGCCGACGTGGCGCGCCGCATCGATCAGTTCCGCGCCCTGGTCGACTATGGCGGGAAGCTCGACTTCGCGTCCGAGCCGTGATCGGCTGTCGGGTGCGACGCTGAAACGGCGATCAGAATCTCAGCGTCCTCTGCTACGATCTCGATTCGGTCTTTTTTATGGGGTTCGGGAGGAGGCTTCCAATGAACGGGTGGACGGCTACGTTTGCGCTTTCGGCAGTCTGCGTTGGGCTCGCCGGCGCGAGCTTCGTCAGCACCACGTCGTGCAGCTGGAAGGACGAGGCCTACGAGGGGCCCGACGGCGGCGGCAACACCGGCGATGCGACGACGGTCACGGAAGCTGGCACCTTCTGCGGCAGCGCGGGCCAACCGTGCTGCTTGCCTCTCCCTCCCGGCGAGGTGCCGCACCCGGAGTGCGACGACGGCGACGAGACGCAATGCAAGGGGACGACGGCGTGCGACCTCTCCAAGTGCCAGGCCGTCTCGACGACCGCCGCAGGCTGTGAGGCCCTCACGACCAACCCGACGACCGGTCCGCTCAACTTCCGGATGCGCCGGATCATCCTCGTCGCTCCCCCGAACCTCGTCACGCAGGCGGCGCAGAACACGGTCGTCAACACGGGCGTCAGCATGAACGAGCCGCAGTGCGGCTCGGTGCCGTCCGAGACGGGCGACTTCAGCTGGCTGCTGAGCCTCGACACGACGGCGATGACCGTGAAGACCGGCGGCGCTCCCCCGTGCGACATCACGGACAAGCTCGCCGACGGCGGCCCCGACTCGTGCAACCCGTTCACGACCGGCTACTGCTTCGTGAACAAGAAGGTCGGCTCGCTCCCGATCGCGCCGGTCACCGCGCCGATCACGAAGAACGGCGACACCTACAGCGCCGACGGCATCGGGACGATCAACATCCCCATCTACTTCCAGGGGTCGATCATCGTCCTGCCCATCAACGGCGGCAAGATGACGGGCGTGAAGGTCTCGGCCGACGGCAACTGCATCGGCTCATTCAATCCGAATGCGCTGCACGACGACTGCTCGGACGACTACACGGCGTGCTCGCTGTGGAAGACCGACGGCGCGATCACCGGTTACATCACGCTCGAGCAGGCCGACACAGTCACCGTGAGCCTCCTCAACGCGACGCTCTGCGCGTTCCTCACCGGGACCCCGTCGGCGACTCAGGGCGCGCTCGCGATCTGCCCGCGCGATGCGAACAACAAGATCACCGCGAAGGGTGATTATTGCTCCAATCCGCAAACTCCCGGCGGCTGCCAGGACTCGTTCTGGCTCGCGGCGACGTTCGCGGCCTCCGCCGTGAAGATCAACGACGGCACGAACGTGCCCGACTGCCACGCGAACTAGCAGGCGAGATCGGAGGGGCCTCCCCTCGCCGCGTGTCCTACCTTTGTGCGCGTTTCGCGCGTCGGAGACGCCGATGACACTGGCGCCCCGTCCGCGGACAGCGCCAAAGTCCGCGTAAGCGCGCGCCCTTCACGCCACGTCCCGTTGGCGGACGAGCCGTGCGCGCGCGCGACTTTCGGGAGGACCTATGCATCGTTCTTGGTGGCGGCAGGCGCTGGTCGTCGTTCTCTTTCTTCTGATCGCTTCCTGTAGCGGCGGAGGATGCTCGAGTGGCTGTTCGAGCTGCGGCATCGCCCCGCTGGCGGCGGGCTTCCCGAGCACCAACACGATCCCGAACTCCGCGTCAGCGCGCGTCACAGCGCACGCGCTCGGGTTCCTGAGCGCGAACATCGGGACGCTGGCCACGAACCTCCTCGGGCGAAGCGGGACGCCGGGCGTCATCACCTTCGACATCCCGACGACGCCGATCAACACGTCGCTCATCGGCATCTCGGTCTCGATGACCGTGTGCCCGAACGGCTTCAACACCGGGACGAGCCCTCCGCAGTGCGTCGCCGAGATCGAGATCGGGAGCGCCGCGCTCACCGTCTCGACCGCATCGCCCGACAACCTCACGCTGACCGGCACCATCCCGGTCCGCGTTCGTGACCTCCCCGTCAGCACACCCGTCGGGACGATCGCCATCGGCGTCGGCTCGGGCGGCTCGTGCCCGGCCAGCGGCGTCGCCGACGCGACGTTCGCGAACCTGCCGATCTCCGTGAGCCTCCCGCTCGTCAACGACACGACCGCGCCGCGCAACGGCTACACGATGATCGACGCGAACAACGCGGCGGTCAGCGTCACGATCAGCTCGGGCGACCTCACGCTCTGCAGCAGCTGCGGTGTCCTCGACATCCTCTGCAACCCGATCTTGGGCGCGCTCCCGGGCCTCATCGTCGGACCGCTCCAGACGCAGATCAACACGGTGGTCCAGAACGAGCTGAAGACGCAGCTCTGCACCAAGGCCAACGCCGCGCTCAGCCCCTCCTGCCCGACCGGCTCGCACCCCAACGGCGGCGACGCGGGCCTCCCTGGCGTGCTCCCCGACGGCGGCGTCGTCGGCACCGAGCCGACGTGCATGCTCGATTCGGCTCCGACGACCTGTCTCCCCATCGAGCTCGGGATGGAAGGGCACATGAACCTCGGCGCGCTCGTGGCGAGCATCTCCCCTGGCACGACCGGCGCGCTCGACTTCATGCTCGCGGCCGGCGGCAACATGAACCCGATCGCCTCGGGGATGACGCTGGGCCTGCTTGGCGGCGCGCTTCCGCAACCGCAATCGAGCTGTGTGCCTGTCGCGGCGAACCCTGCGCCCACCGGCCTCACGATTCCCAATGAGCTCATGGGAAACCAGGTGACGCCGTGGCCAGCGAACGATCCCGGGCCGGACATCGGCATCGCCCTGCACCACGACTTCCTGAACTATGCGTTCGGCAGCGCCTACAACAGCGGCCTCCTCTGCCTCGGCGTCACGACCGACTTCAATCAGCAGCTCAACACCGGGCTCGTGTCGTTCCTCGTGCCGTCGTTGAAGACGCTCACGTTCGAAGAGAGCGGCGCGGCGATGGCGATCACGACGCGGCCGCAGCTGGCGCCGCTCGTCACGCTCGGCAACGGGACGAACCTCACGACCGACGCACTCATGTCGATCCTGATGAAGAGCTTCGCGATCGATTTCTACGTGTGGAGCGAAGACCGCTTCGTTCGCGCGTTCACGTACACCGCCGATCTCACGATCCCGGTGAACCTCACGACGGCCGTGACCGGCAGCAACCCGAACGGCGGGCTCCTGCCGGCGATCGGCACGCTCACGCTCGCCAACGCGACGCTCTCGAACAACACGCTCATCTCGGATGATCCGGCGAAGACGACGACCGCGCTCACGTCGATCCTGGGGAGCATCGTCGGACAGCTGCTCGGCGGCGGGTTCTCGCCCATCAACCTCTCCAGCGCGCTCGGCAGCTTCGGCCTCTCGCTCAAGATCCCCGACGGCGGCATTCGTAAGCTGACGAAAGGGAGCGAGTCGTACATCGGGATCTTCGGCGACCTCGGGCTCGCCGGCGCGCAGTTCGTCCCGCAGATCGAGACGAGCGCGCGGCTCGTGGATCTCACGGTGCACCCCGAAGGGATGACGCTGACGACGGTGCGGCCGGAGACGGCGCCGTCGCTCCACGTGATGTTCGACTCGCCGGCGGACAACGGGACCGCGGCGGTCGAGTACGCGTGGCGGCTCGATCAAGGGACGTGGAGCGAGTGGGCGCGCGATCGCGACGTCACGATCGTGAACCCGATGCTCTACATGCAGGCCAAGCACACGCTCCACGTCATCTCGCGCATCGTCGACCAGCCGACGTCGCAGGACCTGACGCCGGCCGACATCGCGTTCACCATCGACGTGCTCCCGCCGAACGTGAGCGTCGTCGAGCGGAACGTGGCCGCGAGCGGCTTCGCGATCGAAGCGAAGGACATCGTGAGCCCGGCGAGCTCGCTCCTGGCGCGGACGCGCGGGACGGATACGAACGGGACGATCGGCGCGTGGACCGAGTGGATGCCGCTCGCACAGGCGACGGTGGCGCCAGGGCTCAGCGCGATCGACGTCGAAGTGCGCGACGAGATCGGGAACATCGGAAAGATCAGCACCGCACTCATTCGCGGACGCGGCGACCCGACGCTGCCCGTCACCGGCGGATGCTCGCAAGGGTGCACGGCGGCCTCGCAGTCCGGCAGCGGATGGCCGGCGATCGCGCTCGGGATCGCCGGGATCGCGGCGCTCTTCGCGCGACGACGAACCTCGCGCACGGCAACCGCGGTGCTGGCGCTGGGATCGATCATGGTCGTCGCCTCGACGAGCCAGGGGTGCTCGTGCGGAAGCGGCGGCGGCTCCGACAACGGCCCCGGCGGCACCAACCCGGACGGCGGGAAGTTCCTCCCCGACGGCGCGCCGATCGCCAACGGTGACGACGCGGGCCCGGTCTGCGGCCAAGGGTGCAATCAGCCGTGCGGGCCCGAGCTGCCGCAGGGGCTCATCGGCGCGTACACGTCGATCGCGAAGGCGACCGACGGAACGCTGTGGGTGGCGGGGTACAACGACGCCGCTCTCGATCCGGCCAACGGCATCCAGGCGCTGTACGGCGATCTCGTCGTCGGCAAGTACGATCCCGCAGGCAAGCAGGTCGCGTGGGTGACGGTCGACGGGCTCCCGCCGAAGCCGTCCGACGGCTCGTGCCCGGACAACGATCCGAACGGATGGCGTGGCGGCGACAGCGACTCCGGTCCCGACGTCGGTCTCTGGACGAGCATCCAGGTCGACGCCAGCGGGCATCCGATGGTCGCGTATTACGACGCGACGAACCAGGCGCTGAAGTTCGCGACGTCGACCGACGGGACCACGTGGACGACGCACGCCGTCTACGCGAACACCGGCTCCGACATCGGGCGCTACGCGAAGCTTGCGGTCGTGAACGGGAAGCCCGTGGTGGCGTTCCTCGCGATCGACAAGGGGACGAACGGGTACTCGAAGACGCGCGTGACGATCGCGCAGTCGACCGTGGCTACGCCGGCGCAAGCCTCCGACTGGACGCTGGAGGACGCGCTGGTAGACGAGAACAGCCCGTGCCGCGCCGAGGATTGCCAGACCGGGCAAGCGTGCGTGACGTCGACGACGGTCTGCACGACGGTCTCGAACTCGTGCGCCGCGGCGTGCGCGACCGGCCAAGCGTGCATCGCCACCGCGGGGGTTTCCTCGTGCGTCAAGGCCGCGACGCCGAACGACATCCATCCGTACCCGAACGCCGTCGGCGACTACATCAGCCTCGCGGCCACCGCGAACGGCCTCGGGCTCATCATCTACGATCGCATCCACGGCAACCTGCTCGGCCTCACCAACGCCACAGGCGGGTGGGTGGTCACCATCCTCGACGGCGAGACCGGCTCGCGCGCGAACGGTACGGCGGTCGACACGGGAGACGACGGCGTCGGCGCCTCGCTCATCGTGGCAGCGAACGGCGACTGGCACGTGAGCTACGTCGACGGCGTCACCGAGGCGCTGAAGTACCTCTACGTCCCGGGCGGGACGCTTGCGAACAACCTCGTGCCGCAGATCGTCGACGACGGGAGCGCGGTCGACGGGACGAAGTTCACCGACGGCATCCACATCGTCGGCGACGACTCCTCGGTTCAAGCGAACAGCGACGGATCGATCTCGATCACGTATCAGGACGCGACCGCCGGCACCCTTCGCGTCGCCACAGGCGCACAGACGGCCGGGAAATGGACGCTCCACGCGATCGCACAGCCGAACGAGTTCGCCGGATTCTTCCCGCACTTCGTCCCGGGCGACACGACGGTCGCCAACTGGTGGCGCTGGGTCGACCAGACCACGCAGGTCATCACCGGGAACGTCTCGGTCATGGCGACGCAGTAATCGCCGCGAGAGTCGCGAGAGGAGTCTCTAGGCGGCGGCTTCGTCGCCGGTGACGTCGATCGTACGAATCGCGGGACCGGAGACGTGCTCGCGCTCGGCCGCGACGATGCCGAGGAGCTCCTCTTTGGTCACCGTGCCGGCGTCGAGCAGCGCGCGCATGTAGCCGTCGACGTAGCCGTGGGCTCGCGCCAACCGGGCGTACGTGCCGCCGGCGGACTTCGCGACGAAGACGTCTCGAAGCATCGTTCGGAGCTCGGTCAGCATCTCCATCTTGGTGCGCATCGGCTCGCCTTTCGTGGCCCCTCGCGTTCGAGCGGGTGCCTTCGTTGATCGCGGGTGCGCTCCTTCGGTAGAGGATCGTCCGCGCGCGGGCCAAGTTTCGAATAGTGGTGCTTTGCGCTTCGTTACGGTATCGAAGAGCCACGGTCCGCATGCCCGACACGGAGCTCCGCGCGTTCGACGCGCTCGCGACGCATGGTCGCTTGAGCGATCTCGTCGCCATCACGCGCGCGATCGCCACCAGCGCCGCCGAAGGGCGAAAGAGCACCTGGACCGACGGACCCAAGGTGCGCGCGCTGGCCGAGGAAGCGAAGCTCACCGAAGACGACGCGAAGACGTCGTTCGGGAACGCGCTGCTCGTGCTCGAGCGCGGACCCGAAGACGACGACGAGCGCGCGCTCGCTCGCGCGTTGTGGGCCCACGCGATCGCCGAAGCGCCGGGCAAAGGGCGCGACGAAGAAGATCGCGTGGCGACCGACGTGCTCTGGCTGGCGACGCACACGCCGTTCGACGCCACGCCGCTGCTCGATCGCGCGCTCGGCGAAGCCGCAGGCGAGCTGTGGGACGCGATCGCCGATCGCGTGCGCAAGGTCGATCAGTCGAAGCTGCCCACGCTCGGGCGCGCGGAGGCGCTCGTGGGTTGCGTGGCGCTCGCGGAGTCTTCGTCGCCGGTGGCGAAGAAGCACGCGACGTCGCTGGCGACCGAGCTGAAGGACGCGACGCTGACGCGCGTGCTCAGCGGGAAGTCGGTGCGCGAAGAGACCATCCGCGGCGAGCTGGGGCTGGCGCCGCGCGGTCCTGTCGCGACGACGCTGCTCGCGCTCACGGGGATCCTGTTCGTGATCCACGCCGCGCGCCTCGTCGCGCGATTCGCGCTCGCGTACAAGCGCCCGGCGGTGCTGACGCTGTCCGCCGCGGGCGCCCGAATCCACGCGCACACCGAGGTGCTCGGTCGCACGGTGCGCGAACGCGACATCGTCTTTCCCCGCGAAGGGCTGGCCCGCGCCTCGCGCGAAGTGCGCTACCCGCGCCTGGCGTTCTATGCCGGCCTCCTGGCGCTCGCGATCGGGAGCTACATCGGCGTGGCGACGTTGATCGACGGAATGCGCGCTGTGTCACCCTCGCTGCTCCTCACCGGCGTGCTGATCGTCGCGGCGGGCGTGCTCCTGGAGATGCTCTTCGCGAGCCTCGAGCCGGGCGTCACCGGCCGATGCAGCATCGTGCTCGTTCCTGCGAAGGGGCCGGCCGTTTGCGTCGCGCGTCTCGATCCGAAAGAAGCGGACGGCGCGCTGATGATCCTCGCGAAGAAGGGGTAAGCGGGTCTTCGCCGACGTCAGCGAACGCGCTCGCCGACGATGACGTCGAGCTTGCCGCTCGTCGTACGCAACTCGAACCGAACCGCGCGCGCGGTCGTCGTCTCCGCGCAAGCCCGCACCGAGACGGCGCGCTGCGCGTGGGAGCGATCGATCTCCTCGCCGCTGGCCGCGTCGAAGGCGCGGAGCTCGAGACCTGTCCCCTCCCCTTCGGCGCCGGCGCTGACATGAACGCACTGACTCGCGGCCACGGTTTCGCTCCAGGCCAGCAGCTTGTCGGGCTCGAGCGAGAGCGCGCGCGCGCTCGACGGCGATCCATCGAAGAGCGTCGCCGATCCGTCGGCTGCGCGCGCCAGCATCCGCGCGGCGGCGAGCGGGAAGCGCGCGAAGGCCGCGTCCTTCCACTTCTCTGCGCGCGTCGTCACGGCGAACGGTCCTCCACGACCACGCGCTTCGAGATCGAGCCGCGCCTTGCCGTGCGCGCACGCGAAGACCGCCGCGCCCCACGCGCCTTCGCCCGACGTCACGAGCTCGCTCTTGTCGCTCTTGTCTCGTTCGCCGCTCCAGACGCGCGCGTCGACGAGCGCCAGCGGCGCGCCGGCCACGACGTCGATCCGCATACACGAGCCCGCGGGCGCATTGCCGAAATCGAGCGCGATCGTCGCGCGGCGCCCGAGCGCGAGCTCTCCCTTCGTCGTGAAGGACGCCGCTCCATAGCCCGCGTGCGCCAGCGTCCCTTCGCGCTCGGTCTTCGCAGCTTCGAGCGAGACGCTCGTCGACTCCCACAGCACGTCGGGCTTCGTCGAGAGATCGCGCGACGACGACGCGCGCGTCTTCGCGAGGACGATCGCCGCCAGGCCGCGCCCCACGTGCGGACGGATGACGAGCGACCCCTCGAACGTCATCGGCGAGCACACCGTGAGCGTGCGATCGCTCCCCCCTTCGCGCGCGCGCGCCACGACGCGCCCCGCTTCGTCGACCGCCTCCACTTCGAGCAGCGCCACTTCGTCGCCCGGGACGAGCACAGCATCGACGCAGCTGTCGGCTTCGACCGGGAAGGTCACGACCGTCGGCACGCGCGAGTCGAGCACCACCGCGGCCTTTCGAAACTCGTCCCACGTTCCGCCGAGCGCCTGGCGATGCGCGCGCACGTGATCGTCGAGCCCTTGCCAGGCATCGGCCGGCTGCGGACCGCCACCGACCGTGCCGTGGGCACCGAGCGCGCGGGCGACCTCGCCCGCACGATCGCGCGGAACGATCTGCGCCGCGACACCGACCAGCCCTTCGCCGTTGACCACGTGCGCGGCGACGTAGACGCGCGACGGGTGCGGCGCCGTGCGCTCCCCGGCGCCGCAGAGGAGGAGCGTGGGCTTCGGGTCGGGCCCTTCGTCGATCGCGACGGGGCTCCCGTCGTCGTCGAACGCCGCGAGATCGAGATCCTCGATCGAGGACGACGCGCGCGCGTACGCGAGGACGCAAGCATCGTTCGGGAGCTCGACGAACGCACCCACGCGCTCCCCTTCCACGGCCTCACCCGACGCCAGAAGAGTCACGGCACCGGCACCGAGACGCGAGGCGCGCGCGGGGACCTCACCGAGCAGCGCACTGGCGTCGAGATCGCCCGGGAGAACGCGCGGCGGAGCCGGCAGGCGCGCGGGCGCGGCGACGACGAGAGGCACGGGAGTCTTGCACCCGATAGCGAGGCTGGCGGTTCCGCCGGCGAGGGCCACGGCGACGATCGAGAGCGACGCGCGCCTCATGGCGCTCCCCACACGCGCCCCTCGACGCGAAAGAGCGCGAGCCCCCACGCCAGCGACGTGCCGCGCGCTTCGACCTCGAGCCGTGCGCGGTCCTGATCGCGCGCGCAGAAGGCGACCACGCCGGCGTCGTCGTCGCTCGTTCGTTCGTCGCGCGCGTCGCGTGCGCCGATCGCCACGCGTAGCCCGAGCCCGTGCGCGTGCCCGTGCGTGACCGCCGCGACCGCGACGTAGCAAGCGCCAGGCTCGATCGCGACCGGGATGGGCGTCGCCCCCGAGGGCCCCGCGAACAACGCGACGGCGTCTTCCGGCGGAGCGCTCGCGCGACGCGCCAGCAGCGCGCGCGCCATTCGCGCGCGAGGAGCCGGTCCCCAGGTGTTCGGGAGATGGGAAGGGAGCGCCCACGAGGCATGCGTCACCGTGAGCTCGCTGCCGCCGGGGGCCCCCGCGAAGATGACGGTCGAAGCGGTCTCCTCTCCCACGCACGCCTCCAGGCGCGCGTCGGCGTTGTCGGTGCGATCGCGCGCCAGAAGCTCGTCGTCGCCATCACGAATCTCGGCATCGACGTCGAGCCTCCGACGTCGCACGCGATCGCGCGCGCGCGCCACCGGAGCGAACACCTCGACCCGATGACACCCCGGCGCGAGCGTGAGCTTCGCGTCGCCGCTGCCGTCGCTCGTCGCCGTCCACGAAGCGCGCGGCGCGATCTTCGCGCCGTCCATCTTCGCGCGCGACTCCGAGAGCTCCGCGCGCGCGACCGGGAGCGGAAGCGGCGGCGGCGGCCCGGCATCCGGCGGCGGCGGCAACACGCCTCCGGTTCGCTCGGGGAGCACGGTGCGCAGAGCGGGAAGCGCCTTCGTCGATCGCCCGACCACCGCTTCGATGGCCCCGCGCCCGGCGTCGCTCGTCACGCGCAGCCGCTCGATCGGCTCGGCACCCTCGCCGCACTCGCCCATCTCGAGTATCCCCGCGAAGCTCGCCGCGCGCGACTGTGGGTCGTCGCTCGCGGAGTCGTCCTCGACGCCCGCGACCTTGGCGTGAAAGCTGAGCCCTCGCGCTCCGAGCAGCGCGATCGTCGTGCAGGCGCGATCGCCCGCCGTCGATGCGGGAAGCGTGAGCGTCATCGTCTCGTTCTCGTAGAGAAAGCGCGCCGGCCCGCGCTCGACGACCGCGCCGGCCTTTCGCCACTCGCTCGCCACCCGCTCGGCCGCCTCCCGAATCCCGTCGCTCGGCTGCGCCCCCGCGTCCGACGGCGCGACGCAGACCGCGCCCATCAGCGCGCAGGCGATGACGACGCGCGCCGTCACTCGCGTTCCACGAGCGGCGCCTCGACGAAGGTGCGCGTCGACGTCTCCCACACGAACAGCTTGCACGCGTCGACCGCTCCCGTGCGAACGCTCGTCACGAGGTACGCGAGATCGTAGGCCGGCTCATCGCCCCCCATCTTCGCCGCGGCCGCGTCAGTGTCCGAGAAGTACGCGCCGACGTCGAGGTGCGAGTGATAGAGCACCTTCACCGGCACGCCGCTCGCTTCGCCCTTCTCGATCGCGCGCGCGAACTTCAGCGGATCGAGATCGAAGTACATGCGCCCCGTCCGCGGGTACGTCTCGGGATCCATCGCGTGAAGCTTGTTCGCGCGGTTCTCCATCGGCACCGCGTCGCTCACCGCCAGCGCGTCGTTTGCCGGCCCCACGAGGTACCCGCAGCTCTCTTCGTCACGCGCGTACGCCGCGCGCGCCTCCTCGCGCACGCGGTCCATCACCACCTTCGGCACCACCACGCCGCGCAGGATCCACGGGTGCTTCGCTTCGTCGCGCATCGATTCCTCTCGAGGCTACCAGACGTACCTTCGCTCCCACTTCATCGGCGCGAAATAGCGGTCGCCGCGATCGCAGACGATCACGACCACGCACCCGCCGCCGCTCTCCTTCTGCGCCCGCTCGGCGATCTTCACGGCCGCGAACACGTTCGCCCCCGACGAGTGCCCCACGTGGAGCCCCTCTTCGCGCGCGAGCCGGTCGGCCATGTTCCATCCCTCTTCGGTCGTCACGCGCAGGATCTCGTCCGGGACTCTGGCGTCGTAGATCGGGGGCACCAGGCTCGACTCCAGGTGCTTCAGCCCTTCGAGCCCGTGCAGCGCTTCACTGGGCTCGACCGCGACGCAGCGAATCGGCCGCGTGTGCTCCTTCAGGCGGCGCGTCGTCCCCATCATCGTCCCGGTCGTGCCGAGGCCGGCGACGAAGTGCGTGATGCGATCGCCCACCGCGTCGAGGATCTCGCGACCGGTGCCGTGGTAGTGCGCCAGCGGGTTCGAGGGGTTTGCGTACTGGTCGGGGTAAAAATAGGTGTCGGGGTTCGCGGCGACGATGGCGCGCACGTCGCGGATCGCGCCGTCGGAGCCCTCCATCGGATCGCTGAAGATGATCTCGGTGCCGAACGCGCGCGCGATGTCCTTGCGCGGCTTCGAGACGTTCAGCGGCATCACGAGCTTCACGCGCACGCCGAGCGCCGCGCCATAGAGCGAGTACGCGACGCCCGTGTTTCCGCTGGTGGAGTCGATGAGCGTCTTGTCGCGGGTGAGCCGCCCGTCGTTCAACGCGTCCTGCATCATGCGCAGCGCCGCTCGATCCTTGACGCTGCCTCCGGGGTTCGCGAGCTCGAGCTTCGCGTACACCGCGACGCCGGGCGCGCTCTTGGCGACGTGGCGCAGGCGAACGAGCGGCGTGTTGCCGACCGCATCGATGACGGAGTCGATTCGCCGCGAAGGCACGCGCATCATGACTCGTTGCCGCGCTTCACCGCGCGACGAAGGTGCGCCAGCGCTCGCCACGCGCCGAGCACGACGTCTCTCGCCGCGGGATCGCGCAAGCCGAACGCCGGCGGCTCACCGTGACCGAGGCGCACGCGCACGCCCGTCATCACTTGCACGCGCGCATCCATGGCGCGCGCCGCGTCGCCGATCTCGTCGTGCAGCGTGGCGATCTTCCCGACCCCGGCCGCCGCGAGGTACCGCGCTTCGACGGCGCCCGCGAGCCCGTCGGCGTCCACGATCGCCGTCGTCGCCGCGATGCGCTCCTGCCCCTCGTCGCCGATCTCGGCGAGGCGCACTTGTCGGGTGTATCGGTACGCGCTCATGCTCGTCTCGTTCTCCTCATCCGCCTGCGATCGCCGGCACGATGCTGATCGAGTCTCCGGCCTTCACCGGCGTCTTCAGCCCCTCGAGGAAGCGCACGTCTTCTTCGCCGACGTAGATGTTGATGAAGCGACGGACGCCCTTCTCGTCGAGCAGGCGATCTTTCACGCCGGGGTGGCGGCGCTCGAGATCCTCGATGACGTCGCCGACGGTGGCGCCCGTGGCGTTCACTTCGTCTTTGCCGCCGGTGAGGGGGCGAAGCGGGGCGGGAATGCGGACGATGGTTTCCATGAGCGTGTGTCTCCTCGGTCCGGTCAGAAATTCTCGATGATGATCTGCGACGACGGGGTCGCATCTTCATTGCAGTCTTCGATGACGTAGCGGTCGCCGTCGATGCGATCGATCGTCGGCGTACGTCCGCACAGCGCGCAGTCGTCACGCGAGGGGATGACCCGGCGGCGAAGCGAATCGGTGAGGCCGTCGTACGTCACGAGCGTTCC
Source organism: Myxococcales bacterium (assembly GCA_003151595.1). The sequence continues at coordinate 13,060 of PLXW01000075.1, read as the reverse complement.
TTCGACCGGATCACCGTCGATGAGCGACAGCGCGAGGTCCGCCTGGATCGCGCCCAGGACGCCGACCATCGGGCCCACGACGCCGGCGTCGGCGCAGTTCGGCACGGACTCGCGCGGGATGTCTTCGAACAAGCAGCGGTAGCAAGGCGCGCCGCGCGGACCGACGGCGAGCGCGGTGCCGCCCCATCGCACAGCCGCGGCGTGCACCACCGGAACGCGCGCGATCGCGCACGCATCGGCGACGAGGAACTTCGTCGCGAAGTTGTCGCTCCCCTCGACGACCACGTCGGCCGACTGAACGAGCTGCACGGCGTTGTGCGGGAGCAGCCGCGTTCCGAGGGCGAACGAGCGGAACGACGCGCTGCTCGCGAGGCGCACGAGCGCGGCGGCTGCGGTCTCGGCTTTCGGCGCGCCGACGTCCGACTCGTCGAACAAGATCTGGCGATGGAGATTCGACTCCTCGATGACATCGTCGTCGGCGATCGCGATCGAACCCACGCCTCCCCGCGCGAGGACAATCGCCGCCGGGCAGCCGAGGCCGCCGACCCCCACGAGGAGCACGCGCGCTTTCTCCCGAATCATCGTGCGCCCCCCTTCTCCGTTTGCTCCGTCGGCAGCTGCGCATCGCTGAAGTACGACGCGAGGCTGAAATACCGCTCGCCCGTGTCGGGCAGCACCGTCACGACGTTCTTCCCCGCGCCGAGCTCGCGCGCCACTTCGATCGCCGCGAACACGGCCGCGCCCGCGCTGATGCCGACGAGCAGGCCTTCGCGCTTCGCCAACGCTTCCTTCATGCGCCACGCATTGTCGTCGCCCACCACGCGCACTTCATCGACGACGCTCGCGTGGTAGTTGGCCGGCACGAACCCCGCGGCCAGCCCTTGAATCTTCGACGGCCCACGCTCGCCGCGCGAGATCGTCGCGCACGACGCTGGCTCGACGGCCACGATGCGCGGGCTCGCGCGCCCCGATGCCTTCGCGTCGCGACGGAGCACCTCGCCGACACCGCTGATCGTCCCGCCCGTTCCGACGCCGGCAACGAACGCATCGACTCCGAGATCGCGCATCGCGTTCACGATCTCGCGCGCGGTCGTTTCGGCGTGGATGCGCGGGTTCGCCGGGTTGTCGAACTGCCCGGGCACGAACGCGCGGGTTCCTGCCTCTTCGTTTGCCCGCGCGATCTCTGCCGCGCGTTCGATCGCCCCTTCCATCTGCCGGTCTTCGGGCGTGAGCACGCACTCGGCCCCGAACGCTTCGAGCAGCTGCCGACGCTCCAGGCTCATCGACGCCGGCATCGTCAGGACGCAGCGATACCCTTTCACGGCGCACGCCATGGCCAGCGCGATCCCGGTGTTCCCGCTCGTCGGCTCGACGACCACGCCGCCCGGCACCAGTCGCCCGTCACGCTCGGCCTCTTCGATCATCGCCACAGCGATTCGGTCCTTCACCGAGCCGCCCGGGTTCGCCTGCTCCATCTTGGCCCACACGTCGGCGCGCGGCGTCTCGTCGCCGACGCGGCGCAACCTGACGAGCGGCGTCTCGCCGACGAGGGCGAGGACGTCCTCGACGACGAGGAGGGCGCTGGGGTGCGGAGCGGTCATTCGTGCCTGCGGACGTATGATGAGTTAGGCCGACGACGCGGTGCGTGCAAGCGACTCGCGCGGGCGCTAGGCTCGGCCGCGTGGCGGTGAACCTCGGAAAAGGCGGGCTGCACGGATCCCCCGAAGCGCGGGCGATCCATGACGCGCACCCGGTCATCGATCTCCACGCCGATACGCTCATGTGGAGCCGGTGGATCGGCTACGACCTCCTGCGGCACCACGAGCCGCCGCTCCCGCGCGCCGCGATCGGCGGTCACGTCGACGTGCCGCGGATGCGCGAAGGGGGAATGGGGGCGCAATTTTTCGGCCTCGTGAGCCTGCCTGTGCGCGAGAAGAAGACCGGGCTGGCCCGCGCCATCCACGAGCAGATCGACGCCCTCGAAGAGACCATCGCGCGCGGCCCGAGCTCGATTCGACTCGTGAAGACCGCGGCCGACATCCAGGCCGCCCGTGCCGACGGCGCGATCGGCGCGCTCCTGGGCATCGAAGGGGCGCACGCGCTCGAAGGGGAGCTCCGCTACATCGACGGCTTCGCCGAGCGGGGCGTTCGGTACCTCGGGCTCCTCCATTTTTCGTCGAACGAGGCGGGCGCTCCTGCCTACGGCCGCGGCGCCGATGCGAACGAAGGGCTCACGCCGTGGGGCCGCGCGCTGGTCGAGCGGTGCGAGGTCAACGGCGTGCTCGTCGATCTCGCGCACATCAATCGACGCGGCTTCCTCGATGCCTGCGCGATGGCCAAGAAGCCGCCGATCGTGAGCCACACCGGCGTGCTCGGCGCGTTCGAGCACTGGCGAAACATCGGCGACGATCAGCTCCGCGCCGTGGCCGACAAGGGCGGATGCGTCGGCGTCATCTTCTGTCCGAAGTTCGTCGGCGGCGACGGGCTCGCGCCGGTGGTGAAGCACTTGAAGCACATCCTCGACGTCGTCGGCGAAGACGTCCCCGCGCTCGGCAGCGACTGGGACGGCTTCATCGTTCCGACCGCGCCGCTCTCCGATCCGCGCGGCCTGCCACTCCTCACCGACGCGCTCTTGAAGGCGGGCGTGAGCGAGCGCGCGATCGGCAAGCTGCTCCGCGAGAACGTGATGCGCGTTCTCGGCGAAGCCTGACCGCGCTCCGCTCTCACATCCTGCTCACCTGCCGATCTCGATCGCCTCCACCGCGATCCCGCGACGCGTCAGCGTCCCGCTGCTCACATGCGCGCCCTTGGTGGTGGCCCCCTTCGCGCCCGGCTTCGGCGCGCTCGACGCCATCGACCCGGTCGGCCCCAGCGTCGGCCCCGGCTTCGCCCCGAACGGCGTCGCGGTGGCCATCTTCGCGAGCACTTCCGCGAAGCTCGCCGGCTCCTGGCGGGAGCGGGTCGGCTTGACCCCCTGTGACGCTCGGGTACGGTGACGAGCGAGTGCCACGCGTCGGGGGCGGCGCTCCAGAGGAGCTGACGGGTTTGAGCGCAGGCGTGCCAGTCGCATCGATCGCAGCGGGGGTACTGGCGACGATGATCGGTTCGCTCTTCGCCGCTGGCGATGCGGCGCTCCAAGCCCTCCCCGAGCCGCGCCTCCAGGCGCTGGCGGGCGGGACGGGTGCGGACGCCGCAGCCTTTCGACGCTTCGCGGCCGATCGGTACCGCGTGCTCTCGCGGTGGCTCGCCGGACGCATCGTGGCCCTCAGCCTGGCAGCAGCGCTCTTCAGCCAGGTCGCCCAGACATGGCTCTCGCCCGAGCTCGGGATCGCGTGCGCGGTCGTGGGCGCGGTACTGAGCTACGGAACGTTCGCCGAGATCCTGTCGACGATGAGCCGGCGTCGCCCCGAGCAGATCGGCGCGATGTCACTCCGGTACCTCACGCCGCTCGAGTGGCTCATGGTCCCGCTCGCCTGGCCGCTCGCGGTGCTCGGTCGCATCGTCGGCAGCCGCGTCCCCGAGCAACTGTCGGCCGACCCGCGGATGACGGAGACAGAGCTGGAATGGGCGGTGAGCGTCGGCGAGAAGGCGGGATCGATCGCGCTCGAACCGGCGGAGATGATCCGCAACGTGCTCGACTTCAAGGATCTCATGGCCCGCGAGGTCATGGTCCCGCGACGTCGCATCTCGGCCATCGAGATCGCGACCAAGCTCGAAGAGGTCCTCGCGCTGGTGACGACCGACGGGCACTCGCGCTACCCGGTCTTCCGCGAGAACCTCGACAACGTCGTGGGGCTTCTCTACGTCAAAGACCTCTTCGCGCTCGTGCGCGACAAGCGCCTCGGGCAATCGAAGCTCAGCGAGCTCGTTCGCTCACCGGTCCTCTTCGTCACCGAAACTCAGCCCGCGGCCAGCGTCCTCCGCGAGATGCGGGCGAGGCGGTTGCACATGGCGATCGTGAGCGACGAGTTCGGCGGCACCGGCGGCGTGGTCACGCTCGAAGACATCCTCGAAGAGATCGTCGGCGAGATTCACGACGAGTACGACACGGTCGATCATCAGATCGAGCAGCTGGGGGAGAACCGCTTCGTGGCCGACGCCGCGATCCCGCTCGGCGATCTGGCGACGCGGCTCGGTCGCGACGTCCCCTCCGAAGGGGACTTCGAATCGCTGGGCGGGCTCCTGGTTCACCACGCCGGCAAGGTCCCGGCGATCGGCTCGACGCTCACCATCGACGGCCTCACCTTCATCGTCCGCGAGGCCGACGAGACCCACATCGTGAAGGTCGAGATCGTCCCCGAAGAAGAAGCCAAGAAGCCTTCGGAGCACCCACCGGCGACGTCGACCTAGGGGCCGGGGCGAGCGATGGACCGCGTCGTCATCGAGGCCGTTGCGGACGACGTGGCGAGCATCGCCGCGCAGATCCCGCGCGCCGAATCGCTGGCGAAGGGGACGCGCGTGGTCGTGTTCAGCGGGAAGTCACGCGGCTGGTTCGGCAAGATGCTCGCGCGCCGCGACGCGCCGATGAGCGCCGTGGGGAGCGCGCTCCTCGCGCGTGGCTTCGTGAACGTGGGCGCCGGCGAAGAAGACGGGCGCGCGTGCGCGTGGGGCGAGGCGTAGCGCGACGACTCAGAGTTCTCGCCGCGCTCGTCTCGGTCGACGCTACTGAACCTTCTGCAGCCCAGTCATCAGCTTGTCGGCGCGCTCGAGGAGCCCTGCCTTCGTGTCGCTGACGACGTCAGCCGGCGCGGCCCCTTCGCCCTTGATGTCGCGGATGAACCCGCCGATCTGCGCGGCGAGCTGCGCCGCCTGCCCGGCCGATTCGCTCGGGCAGACGTTGTTGAACGTCTTGGGAACGATGGCGATCGCCGCCGGCTTCGAAGAAATGTCGCCGCCCGTGTAGCGCGCGAGCGACGCGTTCCCGTTCCCGAGCGGATCGGTGAACGCGAACTCGGCTGGGAGCTTCATGTCCCCCGCGGTCGTCTTGATCGGCGTCGTGAGGTTGGCGAGCAGCCCCATCGCGCCGTTCTGCGGATCCTTGGTCACGACCATGACCTGCGAGATCGTGGTCTGGCCGGCGGGCGCGCTTAGCTGCTCGGTGAGCGGCTTCTGCAGTTTGTTCAACAGCCCCTGGATGAGCATCTTCTTGTCGTTGAGGGCCTGCACGCTCATCACGAAGTCGACGAGCTGTGACGTCGTATCCGTCGGGAATCCGCTGAACCTTCGCCCCGCGAGCTCCGTTCCGTCGAACGCCACGTTGAGGCCGCCGAGATCCTTCGAGAGCGAGTCGGGGAACTTGTGCGCGGTCGTGAGCGCGGTACGCCCTTCTTCCATCTTGTCGGCGAGCTTGGAGAGCGTGTCCTTCGCCTTCACGAGATCTTCGTTGAGCGACTGCGCGTCCCCTTTGCTCTTGTCGCGCGCCTTGCCCTGCTCCGACGCGCCGCCGGCTACGAAGCCGACCGCCGCGCCCGCGACGGCGAGCAGCAGCGCGACGACCATGCCGCGCTTGTTCGCCCCTTTGCGCGCTTCGTGGATCGCGCCTTCGTCGATCTCGATTCGCTGATGCGCCACCTGCGCCGACGCCTGCACCACGGGCGGCGGGCGATACGGAGCCGCGACGGCCGCGAGCGGGTTCGACGGATCGATCACCGGCGACTGCGAGCTGAACTTCGGCGGCGGCCCCACGGGAACTCCCGGCGGCACCCCGGGCGGCGACGAGCCGACAGGCGGCGGCGCGGAGCGTCCGACAGGCGAGATGCCTGGCGGCACGGGCGTGTGCGTCGGCACGGGAACGCTCGTCCCCGGACCCCCTTTACCGAGCCGTGCCTTCAGATCGATCTTCGGCTTCTTGTCGTCGGCCATCGCTCTCCTGGATCGACCCGCGAGCTCCGTCGCCTCTTGGAAACCCATTGAAAATGGGGAGAGAACGCGACGCCAGCGCGCGGGTTCGCGCGGCGCGCACGTTAGTTTCCAGACGCCATCAAAGTCAACGCGATGACGTCTTGGCGCGTGGGCCGCGCCCGGCAACTTGGCCCGATTACCCCACACACACATACAATTTTCCTCAGGGGTGAGCACATGGCCCAAGGACGACGACGGCAAGCGCGACGTGGAAGCAACGACCGGCGCGAGAGTGATCGCGCGTTCTTCGGTGGGCTCTTCATGAACAAGTACATCGAGGGGCTGCCGCACCTGGCGCGGGTTCTCGATCTCTCTCCGGGCGGGATGATGGTACGGAAGCTCCTGGAGCCTTCGACCGCGCCGAAATTTTTCGCGATCGAGCTCGGAGTCCCGTGGACCGACGAACGACTTTGGATCTGGGCGCGATGCGTACGCGAGTGGAACGATCGGCAAGCGCTGAAGTTCGTGGCCATGGACACGAACGACCAGGCGCGGCTCGCGGAGATCGTGCGCGAAGTTCGCGCGGGCACGTAGTCGGCGTCGCGCTCGCGCTCGCCGTCGCGCTCGTCGGATGTCGTGACGCGACCAAGCCCGCGCCCACGCGCGAAGACAGCGATCACACGCAGCTCGCAAAGATCGTCCTCGCCGACGAAGCGTTCGATCACGCGCTGAAGGCGGCCGAAGACGCGTCGCACGCCGGCGACGACGCGAAGGGGGCCAGCATTCTCGAGACCGACGCCACGCGCGCCGCGGACCAGGCCGTGCTCGAAGGCGAGCACGCGCAGCTGGAGACGCCATGGGCCCGCGCCAGGCGAGACGCGCTGATGTCGGTGATGCAGGAGAGGCGCGCGTCGATTCCGTCGTACGCGGAGGCGATGCGCGGGGACAATCTCGAAGCCAAGCTGCTCGTCTTGACGTTGCAGATCGATCTCCAGAAGCGCGCGCTCGAAGTCGCCACTGCGGCGCTGGCGCCGACGCCGACCGGAGACGCCGGCTGATGCGCGTCCTGGTCCTCGACAACTACGACTCCTTCACCTGGAACCTCGTCCAGTACCTGGGCGAGCTCGGCGCGACGAGCGACGTGGTGAAGAACGACGAGCTCACGGTCGACGCCATCGCCGCGCGTGCGCCCGATGGACTCCTCATCTCGCCCGGCCCCTGCACGCCGAACGAAGCGGGCGTCTCGCTCGAGGCGATTCGCGCGCTGGCCGGGAAGATTCCGATCCTGGGCGTGTGCCTCGGGCATCAGGCGATCGGCCAGGCGTNNTCGGCGTGTGCCTCGGCCACCAGGCCATGGGCCAGGCGTTCGGCGGCAAGGTCGTTCGCGCGCAGCGCCTGATGCACGGCAAGACGTCACCGATCCTGCACGACGGCGCCGGCGTCTTCGCGCGTCTCCCCTCCCCGTTCGAAGCGACGCGTTACCACTCGCTGCTCGTCGAGCGGGCGTCGCTCCCCGATTGCCTCACGATCACCGCGTGGACGGCCGAAGGAGAAGTCATGGGGCTCCGTCACAAGGAGCTCGACGTCGAAGGGGTGCAGTTTCATCCCGAGAGCGTGCTCACGCTCGAAGGGAAATCGCTCCTCGGCAACTGGGTGACGCGGACGCGCAAATCATGAGCGCGATCACGTTCGCCGAGACGCTCGCGGCGCTGGAGAGCGGTACCGCGCCGCGCGATCTCGTGCGGCGCGCGTTCGACGCGATCCTCGCGGGGGCGTGGACGCCGGTGCAAGTCGGAGCGTTCGCCGTCGCGTTGCGCGTGCGCGGTGAGCAGGCCGAGGCGATCGTCGCCGGAGCGGAGGCGCTCCGCGAGGCGATGACGGCGGTCGACCACGGGCTCGAACAGGTGCTCGACACGTGCGGCACCGGCGGCGACGGCGCCCGCACTCTGAACCTGTCGACGGCCGCGGCGATCGTGGTCGCAGGCGCGGGCATCGCGGTCGCGAAGCACGGGAATCGGTCCGTCTCGAGTCAGTGCGGGAGCGCTGACGTGGTCGAGGCGCTGGGGATCCCGATCGACCTCACGCCGACCGATCACGCCGCGATGCTGCGTGACGCGCGCATCACGTTTCTCTTCGCACCGGCCCACCATCCGGCGCTCGCGCACGCGGCGCAGGCGCGGCGAGAGCTGGGCGTGCGGACGATCTTCAACGCCCTGGGGCCGCTCGCGAACCCGGCGCGCGCGACGCACCAGCTCGTGGGCGTGTACGACGACGCGCTTCGTCCCGTGGCGGCACGGGCGCTCCTGGCGCTCGGAATCGTGCGAGCATGGGTCGTGCGGAGCGACGACGGTCTCGACGAAGTGAGCCCCTGCGCGAGCACCACGCGCGTGAGCGAGGTCTCTGGGGGAGAGATTCGCGAGCGGACGATCGAGCCGCGTGACTTCGGGATCGCCGCCGTCGAGCGGGCGGCGCTCGCCGGCGGAGACGCGTGCGCGAACGCGGAGGCCATCGTGCGGATACTCGAAGGTGAAGCGCATCCCGCGCGCGATGCGGTGCTCGTGAACGCGGCGGCGGCCATCGCCGTGTCCGATGCGACGATCACGCTCTCGGCGAGCGGCGAACGGGCGCGCGACGCGGTCACGTCCGGGCGCGCGCGCGAGGCGCTCGAAGCGTGGCGACGGCTCGCGACCAAGGCCTCGGCCGCGAAGGAGCGCACGTGAGCCAGCTCGAACGAATCCTCACGTCGAAGCGCGCCGAGATCGACGCGCTGAAGACGCTCGACGAAGAGCCTGCGACGGTGCGACGCGGCACCCTCGACGTCGCCCGCTTTCTTCGTCGAGGCCTCGGCGACCCGCTGCGCCTCCTCGCAGAGATCAAGCGCAAGAGCCCCAGCGCCGGCGACCTCACGCGCGCCAGCGACGTCGGTCCGCGCGCCGAAGCGTACGCCCGCGGAGGCGCGTCGATGATCAGCGTGCTCTGCGACGGGCCGTTCTTCGGCGGCTCGTGGGACGACGTCTCGCGGGTGCGCACCTGCCTCGATCGCCTCTCGCGCGACATTCCGATCCTGGCCAAGGAGTTCGTCCTCGACGAAGTGCAGCTCGATCGCGCGCGCGCGAAAGGCGCCGACGCGGTGCTCCTCATCGCGCGCATCGTCACCCCCGATCGCCTTCGCGAGCTTCACGACGCCGCCCGCGCGCGCGACCTGCAGCCGCTCGTCGAGGTGACGAACGAAGACGAGCTCGCGTCGGCGCTGGCGTGCGGGGCGCGCGTCATCGGCGTCAACGCGCGCGACCTCGACACGCTGGTGATGGACCAGGAGCGCGCCACGCGCGTGCTCGCGTCCATCCCGCACGATCGCGTCCGCATCCATCTGTCCGGCATCAAGACGGAAGACGACGTGCGAGCCATCTCACGAGGCTCCGCCGACGCCGCGCTCATCGGCGAGGCGCTCATGCGAGAGGACGATCCCGAGCCGCTCCTCCGCAAGCTCGTCGCTGCGGGCGCCTGAAATTCGCGCCGGGCGCGACGAAGCGGCACAATCGCGATCGTCATGACCCTCGACGGCTGGATCGACGCCTACCTCGATCACCTCCGCGTCGAGCGCGCCCTCGCCCGCAACACGCTCGACGCCTATGCCCGCGATCTCCGCGCGCTCGTCGAGCACGCCGGCGAGATCGAGCCTCGCGACATCGACCCCGGCACGATCGCCGAGCTCCTCGTGGGGAACGTGCGTCGTGGTTTCGGCGCGCGATCGAGCGCGCGTCAGCTCTCAGCCTTGCGCGGCTTCTTCCGCTTCCTGGTTCGCGAGCGCGCCATTCCCACCGATCCCACCAAGCTCGTCGACCGCCCGCGTCTCGCGCGAAAGCTCCCCAAGGTGCTCTCGTTCGACGAGATCGAGCGCCTCCTGGTGATGCCCGATCGCACCAAGCCTCGCGGCGTTCGCGACGCGGCGATGATTCATCTCATGTACGCCTCCGGCCTTCGCGTGAGCGAGCTCGTCGCGCTGAAGCTCGGCGACCTCGACACGAAGTCGGGACTCGTCTCGGCGCTGGGCAAGGGGGGAAAGCGTCGCCTCGTTCCCGTCGGCGAAGCGGCGCTCGATCACATCGGCGCGTACGTGCGCGACGTTCGCCCGAACGTGGCGCGCGCGAATGACGTCACGCTCTTCGTCTCCCCGCGCGGCGGCCCGCTCACGCGCCAGGGTTTCTGGAAGCTGTTGAAGACGTACGCGCGCGCGGCCGGCATCACGACGCCGCTGTCACCGCACAAGCTTCGTCACTCGTTCGCGACGCATCTCCTCCGCAACGGCGCCGACCTCCGCGCGGTGCAGGCGATGCTCGGGCACGCCGACCTCGGCACGACCGAGATCTACACGCGGGTCGCGCAGGACCACATTCGCGCGGCGCACGCCCGCGCTCACCCCCGCGCCTGACGGCGGCGGCGATGCGCGAGCGCGAGCGCGGCGAAGCCAAGGGCGAAGGGTGATCCGTTCGTGGACGCGCCGGCGAGCGTGCAGCCGCAACCGCTGGTGGACGACGGCTCGGACGTGGTGGTGCTGGGCGAGCTCCCGTTTGCAGGCGGCGTCGACGTCGGGGGCGAGGTCGATGTCGGGCTCGCGGTCGGCGTCGATGTCGGCGTGGGGCTCGGGTTCGCTATCGGAGTAGAGCCGTCGGTGACCGTGATAACGCCGCCATCGGGTTCGACGACCGTCGCGCATCCGTTCCCCGCCTGCACCGCCGCGCTGGTGATCGCCGGGTCGCTCGCCAGCGCGGTGTCGACGAGGAGCGCTGCCGCGTTGCCGTCCCCTTTTAGCTTGGCGAGGAAGAACGCCGTCGCGTAGCGCGCGTACACCGCCTGGCGCGTCGGGTCCGCATTCCCACCGCAGACGATCCCGCACGCCGCGCCGCGGTCGGCGTTCTCACCGTCGCAGTGCGACGAGCCCACGACGTGGAACATCACGAGAGGCGCGGTCGTGTCGGTGGCGAACGTCGACCACTCCTCCTGGTCGTTGCACGAGCTCGGGTCGGCGAAGATTCCCAGCATGGGCGTGCATGCCGTCGCGTACGCCGAGCGCCCCGCGTCCGCGCTGTCGACCGGGTCGAAGAGCACCATCGCGCCCGGCGCGACCACGGTGGCCGCGAGCGTCGACGCGAGCCCACCGGCGCTATGCCCCTCGAGCCCGATGCGCGTCGCGTCCACCTTCCCGCGCGCCGGCGAATCGGTGGCGGCGCTCGCGTACGTCGTCACCAGCGCTTCGATGATGGCGCTGTCGACGTTCGCGTCGGGCGAGAACGTGTTCGGAAACGAAGGCGACACGACGACGAACCCCCAGCTCGCGAAGTGCTGCGCCCATCCGAGCTGCTGCGCGTTCGTCGCAGACCATCCGTGACTCGCGATTATGAGCGGGAACGGTCCGGTGCCTTGCGGAACGACGAGCTCGACGGGTGCTCCTCCGGCGTCGGCCGTGCTGGTGTCGACCGCGAACGCCCCCGCGTCCGCGTAGTCCTGCGCGCGCGCGCGCCCTTCGAGCACGAGCAGCGTCGTCAGCACCATCACGACCGCGGTGGTCGCGCTCCGCGCAATTCGTTTCCCCATGGCGTGCCTCCGTTTCGCCGCGATTCAGCACTCATCGGAGGCGCCGGACAACCAAATTCGACCGTTCGGTCGGTCATAACACTGACCCCATATTTTTCGGACGATTCGCGCGGGCGCGGCGAAGGTCCGCGCGCGATGCTAGCGTCGCGAACCATGGGATCGGGCGATCGCCCCTACGACCTCGCCGAGCCGTCCTCGACCCGGGAAACCCCCGTGATCGTCGAGGTCCCGCACGCGGGGATCGAGATGCCCCCGGAGGTCATGGCGCAGATCGACGTCCCACAAGCGTGCTTCGCGCGCGACGCGGATCTCTTCGTCGACGAGCTGTACGCTGACGCGACTCTCGAGGGCGCGACGCTGATCCGCGCGAACATCTCGCGCTATGTCATCGATCTGAATCGCGCCGAGGACGACGTCGACGCCGAATCGGTGGAGGGCGCATCGGCGATCGCGCGTGCCCCTCGCGGCGTCATCTGGCGCCTCAGCGGCGACGGCGCGCGCGTCTTCGCCAAGCCGTTGCGGCGCGCTGAGCTGGAGCGAAGGCTCGCCGCCTACCATCGCCCGTACCACGCCGAGCTGCGCCGGGTTCTCGCGCACAAGCTCGAACGTTTCGGCGTGGCCGTCGTTCTCGCCGCGCACTCGATGCCGAGCCACGCACGTTGGGCCTCGGGGGCGATCGGGCCTGCCCGGGCCGACGTCGTCCCCGGCACCCGCGGGCGAACCACGGCCGACGGACGCTTCATCGACGCCGTCGAGTCGCTGGCGGCGGTCCACGGGTGGTCCGTTCGCCACGACGACCCGTACCGCGGCGGCTTCACGACGACCCACTACGGCCGCCCGGGCGATCGCGTCCACGCGGTCCAGGTCGAGCTGGCGCGGCGGCTTTACATGGATGAAGAGCGGCTCGCGCTGCACACCAAGTCGGTGGATGTGCGTGCTTGGTGCCGCGGCTTGGTGGCCAAGCTCGGGGAGCTCGCGCTACGCTGAGCATGCCCCGCGAGTCGTCTCGCGGTCAGCGAGGCAACATCGATGAGCGAACGCATTCCGCCAGGGGAAGGCCCACTTCGCACGAGCGCGCGCGCTGATCGCGGCCTGATCGGCGACAGGACGAGCGCGTGATGCCCGTCCACCCGACCCCGCCGCCACCGATGTCGACGTCGTCGCTCCCCGCGTCGACCAAGCCGTTTCCGGTGCGACCCGGACCGATCAAGCCGCCCGTGCTGGCTTCGGACATCCTTCGCGAGGAGGTCGCCCCGAGGACGCCCGCGCGTCATGCGATCCGCGTCGCGCTCTCGGTCGTGACGGCGGCGTTTCTCGTCGCCGCTGCGCTGGCCTGGGGCGTGGGCGCAGTGAAGCTCGGAGGCGCCTGGGCGCTGGAGGGGGCGCTGGCGACGGCCGTCCTGGCGGGGATCGCAGCGATGGCGCCGCTTCCGTACGCGCCGCGCGCGTGGCTCGCGGTGATCGCCGGGTTCGTGCCGCTCGTGGCGGGTGCGGTTCACGTGGGGCCGCTCGCGCGGCTCGGCGACGACGGCGCCGTGAGCGGGCTGGCGACGGTGGCGATGGCAACGCTGCTGTCCGCGGCGCTCGTCTTCCGCGCGCGCTATCGGGCGTTCCGCGCCGCGCG
>PLXW01000047.1 GCA_003151595.1 Myxococcales bacterium | reverse complement strand
GCGGTCGCGGTCGGGATCGCGTTCGCGTTTGCCGCCGGGATCGAGGGCGGGGTCGCAGGAGCGGCGGCGTTCGGTGCGCTCGCGGCGACGGACGGCGCGACCGGGCGCATCCACAAGAATCCTGCCGTCAGCACCAGCGCACTCGCGACGCCTGCGAGCACGGCGAGCGTGCGAGAGCCACGCGACGGAGGCGCGGGCTCCGCGGCGCCGGTCCACGATCGATTCGTCTGCTGCGCAGCGGATGCCGGCGCGAGCGCCGTCTCGTCGTCGGGGGACTGCGCGCGCGCGACCGAGATGGGGCCACTCGTGTCTGCCGACGGAGGGCGCAGGCGCAGCGTCGTCACCGTCGCTCGAATGCGCGCGATCGACGGCGACGTCCGCGCGGCGAACGGAACGAGCGCCTCGGCGACCTCGGCCAGCTCCTGAAAGCGCTCCTCCGGTTTTCGCGCGAGGCACTTCATCACCACGTCGGCCAGCCCAGGCGACACCAGCGACCCCACGATCGTCACCAGCGACGGGACGTTCTTCTCGAGGATCGCCGCCAGCACCTCGCCCGGGTTGTCGCCCGTGAACGGCACCTCGCCGCTGATCAGCTCGTACAAGATGACGCCGATCGCCCAGATGTCCGCGCGCGTATCGATGCTCTTCGCGCTCCGCACGTACTCGGGCGCCATGTACGCGGGCGAGCCGATGAGACCTTGCGTCGTCACCGCCGCCTGCGTGTGCGCCGCCGGGCCGAACGCCTTGGCGATTCCGAAGTCGAGCACCTTCACGNNAGGAACAGGTTCGACGGCTTCAGGTCGCGATGAATGATCCCCAGCGCGTGCGCTTGCGCGAGCGCCTCGATCGCCTCGAGCACGTACTCGACCGCTTCCTTCTCCGGCAGCCGGCCGCCGCGCTCTTCGAGGAGGTGCGCGAGATCGACGCCGTCGAGCAGCTCCATCACGAAGTACGGACGCTCGCGATCGATGCCGACGTCGAGGACGCGCACCACGTGATCGCTCGGGATGCGCGCGGCGGCTCGTGCTTCGTTCAAGAAGCGGGCGGCGGCGGCTTCGTCGCACACCTGATCGCCGAGCAGCAGCTTGATGGCGACGGGCTGATCGAGGAGCTCGTGGCGCGCGGCGTACACGACCCCCATCCCGCCTTTGCCGATCAAGCGATCGATGCGGTACTTGCCGGCGATCAAGCGGCCGACGGGAGGGAAGGTCACGGAAGCCACGAGGGGTACCTCGCAGAATAGGCGACTCTCGGGGGCGCGCCACGTGAGCGCGGGTGCGAGTCGACCGCAGATCCCGACATGCACGCGCGCGCGGCCCGCGTATTCTGGTCGTTCGATGCGAGGGCTCTTCGTCGCTGCGGTTGTCGCCGCCTCCGCGGTGTGCGGCGCGTGCGCGGCGATCGCGGGGCTCGGCGATCACGAGCTGGCGCCGGGCGCCGGGAGCGACGCGAGCGCCGATGCTCCCTTCGCCACCAACGATGCGGCGGCGGATGCGCCGCAGGGGGCGTGCGGCGCGTGCCCGAGCGCGTATTCGTGCCTTCAGGGGCGCTGCAGCAACGCGGTCGTCGAGGTCGCCGCGTCGGGGACGCACGCCTGCGCCGTGCTCCTCGGCGGTGAGGTGTGGTGCTGGGGCAAGACTCAGCTCGGCAACCTCGGCGTCGAGGCCACGACGACCCCCGCCCGCTGCGGAACCTTCGCCTGTCGCCCGACCCCTGCGCGCGTCCCCGGCATCACGAACGCCAAGCACGTGGCGCTCGCTGACGATCTCACGTGCGTGCTCGATCAAGCGGGCGCGGTCCGGTGCTTCGGACGCAACGCGCGCGGGGAGCTCGGTCACGACCCCGCGGGCGATCCGAAATGTGCGACGAGCGCCACGACGACTGACGGCGCGGCCCCTTCGACCGAGGCGTGCACGTCGACGCCCAGCGCGGTCACTATCGCCAAGGGGGCGACGATCGCGCAGCTCGTCGCCGGCGCCGACGTCGCCTGCGCGCGGACCGTGACCGACGGCAAGGTCTACTGCTGGGGCGACGACTATCTCGGCGAGGACGGCGTCTACCCCATCCCCGCCAACGGCGAAGCCTTCACCCCGTCGCTGATCGCCGGCACCGGCGGCACGGGCGACATCGCCTTCAGCGCGAGCTACGGCCACGGCTGCCAGATAGGGCTCTTTCTCGGCATCTCGTGCTGGGGCTCGAACGTCGAAGGGGAGCTCGGTCACTCGAACACCGACGGCGGCGACGACGGCTGCATCTTCACCGCGCCGTGCAACCCCACGGCGCACGGCGTGACCGGCGCCGCAGGGCCCATCGTCGCGGCCGGCGAGAAGGCGACCTGCGTCGTGAAGCAAGACGGCACGGTGCTGTGCTGGGGAGGGAATGACGCCGCGCAGCTCGGCGATGGCGAGACGGTCGACAGCGCGTCGCACCCCGTCCCGCAGAGCGTGGTCGGCGTATCGAACGTCGTGGCCTTGGAGCTCCGCTTTCAGACGGCGTTCGCGATCGACGGCGCGGCGCACGTCACGGCGTGGGGCTTCGCGTCGGACGGAGCCCTCGGCACGTCGGCGGCGCTCGTGGCATGCACGCCGGGGTTGTGCGAGCCGCTGGCGGTGCGCGTCCCCGCGCTCGACGGGGCGATTCAGATCGCGTCGACGAAGGCGGGCGGCGTCGCGCTGAAGTCCGACGGCAGCGTGTGGACGTGGGGAATCGACGACCTCGGGCAGCTCGGTCACGACCCGCAGACCGATCCCGCGTGCGACGACGGCCCCTGCGTGACCACCCCCGCGAAACTGACCGGCTTGCCGTAGAAGGCCCACACGTCGCGCGGATCTCGTTGTCGCGACGCGCGCGCCGGTCTAACGATGGCGACCGGTTCACTCTCGATGCGACGACGCGCGCTCCTCTCCGCGATTCCGCTGCTCCTCGCGGCGCAGTCGGCGCGCGCGCAGACCGATCCGAATCCGCCGAGCGGCGCGTCGCTCCCGACGGGCGCTTCGGGCGCGCTCATCGTCGCGCCGAAGACCGAGCCGGCGCCGCCGCCGAGGCAAGTGGTGCTCGTGCCGCCGGCGGTGAAGAGCGACCCCGGCGCGGCGTATCCGCGGCAGGCGGTGCTGGACGGCGTCGCGCAGCCCGTGACGGTGACGCTGATCCTCGAGGTCGATCGCGAAGGGCACGTCGCGAACGCGCGCGTGGAGACCCCCGCGGGGCACGGGTTCGACGAAGCTGCGCTCGAGGCGGCCAAGGGGCTCGTGTTCGAGCCGGCTACGCGCGACGGGACGGCGATCGCGGCGCGCGTGAAGCACGGGTAC
Organism: Myxococcales bacterium; assembly: GCA_003151595.1. The sequence continues at coordinate 88,709 of PLXW01000047.1, read as the reverse complement.
GTGTTCTCGCCGCCGGCGGCGCGGCTCGCGGGGCGAGTGATGGCGGCGACCGGCTCGCCGATCGTGAACGCCGTGATCATCGCCCGCGGCTCCGACGGCGCCGAGCGCACGACGACGACCGACGCCGGGGGTCGCTGGTTGATCGACGCGCTCCCCGCGGGCACCTACCACGTGACCGTCGCCGCGCCGGGCTTCGCGCCGCACGAGTCGGACGAGACGATTCACTTCGGCGAAGAAGCGAGCAGCACCGATCGCCTCGCCTCGACGACGCCCGAGGCGCCCGCCGCCGCCGCCGAAGACGTCTACGTCCGCGGCACTCCGCCGCCGCGCGACGTCACGGTGCGCACGCTCGATCAGCGCGAGCTCTCCCGCATCCCCGGCACGAACGGCGACGCCATCCGCGGCCTGCTCAACTTGCCCGGCGTCGCGCGACCGCCGGGGCTCGCCGGCCTGCTCATCGTGCGCGGCTCGGCGCCGCAGGACACGCAGGTGTTCGTCGACGGCACGTTGATCCCGCTCGTCTATCACTTCGGCGGGCTCTCCTCGGTCATCCCCACCGAGATGCTCGACAAGATCGACTTCTACCCCGGCAACTTCAGCGCGCGGTACGGGCGCGGCTACGGCGGCGTCGTCGACGTGGGGCTCGCCGAGCCGAAGCACGACCAGCTGCACGGCCTGGCGCAGGTCGATCTCATCGACGCGCGCGTGATGGCCCAGGGCCCGCTCTACGACACGGGGTGGAACTTCGCGGTCGCCGGCCGGCGCTCGTGGGTCGACCTGTGGATCAAGCCCGTGCTCGAAGCGACCGGCGCGGGCGTCACCGCGGCGCCCGTCTACTACGACTACCAGGGGATGCTCGAGAAGAGGTGGGACAAGGGGAAGCAGGACCTCCGCGTCGCGCTCTTCGGCTCCGACGACCGTCTCTCGATTCTCCTGAAGAGCGTGAGCTCGAACGACCCGACGCTCGCCGGCGGCATCAGCTCGCACATGGGGTTCTGGCGCGCGCAGGTGCGCTACCGGAACAAGATGAGCGACGACACCGAGCTCCGGATCGTCGCCGCCACCGGGCAGGACTTCGTCGAGTTCAGTCTCGGCAGCATCTATTTCAACGTCACCGACGTCCCCATCTCCACGCGCGTCGAGCTCGCGCAGAAGCTCACGCGCGACGCGACGATGAACCTGGGGCTCGATCTTCTCTACGAGCCGTACACGGTGAACGCGCAGATCCCGCGTCCGAACCCGCCGGGCCAACCGCCGCCCGGTCCCATCCTCGCGCGACCGCCGGTCAACATCTCCGACAGCGACTCGATCTACCGCCCCGGCTTCTACGACGAGCTCGAGCTCACGCCGTGGCGTGGAGGGCGACTCGTCCCCGGCATGCGCCTCGACTATTCGAAGGACACCAAGCAGTGGGACCTCGCTCCGCGCGTGATGGCGCGGCAGGACCTCGCGAGCGGCTTTCCGCGCACCACGGTGAAGGGGGCGGCGGGCATCTACTTCGAGCCGCCGCAGCCGCAAGACACCAACCGCGTCTTCGGCCAGCTCGGCCTCAAGTCGGAGAGGGCGACGGAGTACGATGTAGGGCTCGAGCAGGAGATCACGCGCAACGTCGATCTCTCGATGGACACGTTCTTCAAACAGCTCGACGACCGCGTCGTCGTGGGCGCGCTCAACACCGGCACCGGGCGCGCCTTCGGCCTCGAGACGTTGCTCCGCTGGCGACCCGACGCGCGCTTCTTCGGATGGCTGGCGTACACGCTCTCGCGCAGCGTCGTTCGTGACGGGCCGGGGCAGCCCGAGCACTTGAGCCCGTTCGATCAGACGCACATCCTCACGATCCTCGGGAGCTACCGGCTCGGTCGCGGCTGGGAGATCGGCGCGCGGTTCCGTCTGGTCAGCGGCAACCCGTACACGCCGAACGCCTACGGCTTCTTCGACGAGAACAACGGCAGCTACTTGCCGCTCACCAGCTACCCGCCCGCGTCGCAGCGCTTGCCGGTTTTTCATCAGCTCGACATCCGCGTCGACAAGACGTGGCGCTTTCAGTCGTGGCAGATGTCGGCCTACCTCGACGTGCAGAACGTCTACAACCAGGGGAACGTCGAGGGGACGAGCGCGAACTACAACTTCACGCAGCAGTCGTACGCGACGGGGCTGCCGATCGTGCCGAGCCTCGGCATGCGGGCGGAGTTCTGATGAAGGCGCGCACCGTACTTCTGTGGGTGGTGGCGATCGCGACGGCGATCGTCGCGGCGTTCGCGTGCGCGCCGTCCGACTTCGCGCCGGAGCAGCAGATCGCATCGGTTCGCATCCTGGCGACGCGCGCCGACGGCGACCGCGTGTACGCGCACCCGGGCGATTCGGTGACGCTGGAGTCGCTCTTGGTCGATGGGCGGGTGAATCAGAAGCAGCCGATGCGGCTCTACTGGGTACCGTTCGTCTGCGAGAACCCGACGAACGACGCTTACTACGCCTGCTTCGCGGCGGCAGAGGATGCGGGGGGCGCGGCGGTGTTCGGCGCGGGGATCGTGGGCGGGGTGATCGACGCGGCGGTGGATGCGGACGCGGATGCGGGCGTGAACGCGGACGTGGATGCGGGCGGGGACGATGCGGGGGACGAGGACGCGGGGACGCGACCGCCGACGCCGTCACCGACGCTGACGTTCACCGTGCCGATGGACATCATTCAGAAGCACGCGGTCGTGCAGGGGGCGCCCGCGCCGTACGGGCTCATGATCGCGTTCAACGTCGCATGCGCGGGACATCTGAAGCTCACCTCGGTCGACCCGTCGGCCGGTCCGCAGCAGGTGCCGATCGCGTGCGTGGACGACGCCGGGAACATCCTGGGGCCGGACGACTACGTCATCGGATTCTCGCGCGTGTACGTCTACGAGAACGAGTCGAACAAGAACCCGGAGATCGACGGCATCGTCATCAACGGCGTCGAGACCAAGACCCACGTGGCCGGAACCGCGATCCCGAACGTCCTCGATGTCGTCGCTCCGCCGTGCACCAAATCGTGCTCCGCGCTCGCGATCAGCGTCGATGTGCCGGCGTCCAGCTGGGAGCTCGATCCGAACAACAAGGACTCCGACGGAAACGCGCTCCACGAGGCGCTGTGGGTCGACTACTACGCCCTTGGCGGCAACCTCGAGTCGCAGGCGCGGCTGCTCTACGACTCCCATGCTGGAAAAATCACGGGCACCGGGAGCACGGTCAACTACGACCCACCGCTCCTCGGCACGACCATGCTGTGGGCCGTCGTCCACGACAGCCGCGAGGGGGCGACCTGGCTGCAGGTCAACGTGCACGCCAAATGATGGCGTGCCGGCGAGCGCGGCGGCATGCTCAGCGGTGTCGATGAACCGGAAGTTGTGCGTCTCGCTCCTCGTGATCTCCGTGATCGCGATCGCCGCCTGCGCCAAGCAGCCGAGCGACGACAACGTCCTCAAGGCGTCCGACCTGCTATCGGTCGGCACCGCGTTCAGCCCGAACGAGATCGTCGACCTCGCGTCGTTCACCGACGACGTGAGCCTCGATCACGACAAGGTGCAGAAGTTCCTGGAAGCGACGCCCTACGGCGCGGCGAGCTTTCTCGATACGTACTCGTCGAACGGCATCCGCGCGGCCGACGCCATCATCGCCACCGCGCAGCGCTATGCGCTGAACCCGCTCGTGTTCCTGGTGCGCGCGGAGATGGATGAGGGGCTCGTCGGTCAGGAGTTCTACCCGTCGTCGCCGGTCCGCGTGGAATACGTGTTCGGGTGCGGATGCGCCGAGGCGCAGGCCTCGTGCGACCCTGCGCTGGCGGGGTTCGACGTGCAGGTCGATTGCCTGGGGAGCACGTTGCGCGAGAGCCTGGGCGCGGTCGCCGCGAACGGGCACACCGATGGCGGGTGGGCGCCGAACGCGGCGATGACGACGCTCGACGGCGTGCGCGTGACGCCCAAGGACGCTTCGACCGCGTCGCTCTACCAGTACACGCCGCGCGTCGCCGAGGGGGCCGCGGGAGGCAACTGGCTCTTCTGGAACCTCTGGCAGAAGTACGCCGCGGCGCTCGGCTACACGGGCGCGACGGGCTCGGCGGCGCCCACGGCGTCGATCGGCGACGGCTGCACCGTCGACGGCAACTGCGCGTTTCAAGGCGGCGTCTGCGCCACGAACTACCCGGGCGGCCTGTGCACCGCGACCTGCACGGCCACGTGCCCGACGGATCCTTCGATGACCGCGGCCTTCTGCGCCGACTTTCAAGGGCAGGGCGGGTACTGCCTCCCGGTCTGCAATCCGAGCGCGCCGGCGTGCCGCAGCGGGTACTCGTGCGAGCGGGTCGCGCAGTTCGGGAAAGCGACCGTCGGGCAGTACGTGTGCACGCCGCAGTAGCGGTCGATCAGCGCGCGTAGGCCGCCAGCGCCGGGATGAACTCGACCGCGACCTGCCCGGACGCGAGCACCGCTTCGTCCGCCGGGCGGGCGCGCAGGTGCGCGCTCACACGCAGGAACGAGGACAGGTAGATGCGCTCGCGTCCAAGTCCCGGCGCGTCCCCTGCGCTCCCGCGGAACGCACGCGCCGCGGCGGCGACGGCGCGCGGGATCGACGCGCCGTCGCGCGCGACGAGCGTGCGTACGGCATCGACGAACGAAGCGCCGTCATCCATCGCCAGGACGGCGCGGTGCCGGAGCGCGAGCTCGCGGCGGCGGGCGCCGACGAGGAAGCCGTGGCGCTCTTCGAGGACGAGGGCGAGCCCCTCCTGGTCGTCCGCACCCCGCGCCGTGCCGATCGCGAACAGCCCAGGCGAGAGCGTCGACGCTCGAAGACGCGGACGCGCGTGCCCTTCGATCTCGTGGAGCACCGTTCGCTCCACATCGACATGCGCGATCGCTCGCCCGGCGGTCACGAGGATGACCCGGTGCCCTGTTGCCGCGAGCGGCGCGAGCTCCGGCGCAACCACGACGCGAAATGGCAGACGATGCTTCCCGATCTCCGCACGGAGGCGCGACGCGAGCGAGGAAGCGTCGTCGCCGTCGCTCATGCAGTCGCAGATCGACTCGGCCTCCGGCTCGGTCATCCACGAGTCGGCGAGCGTGGACGCTTCGCCATCGGCGGACGGCGCGAAGCGATCACGCGCGCGCACCGCGAACTCGCTCGTCCCCGCTTGCGACGCCAGCACCGCTTCGGTCGCGAGCTCACGCGCACGCGCCGCGTAGGCGTTGGCCAGGAGCGACGGCTCTCGCTCCATCAAGGCGTCGGCGATCGACTCCAGCGCCCCCGCGATGGCTGCCGCTCGCGCGGAATCGAGCGGCGCGTACGTCCAGGCGGGTGACCGCGGTTTCCCGGCCTCGAACGAGGCCACGATCTCGGCGAGCGTCCTCCCGCCCTGCGGCGTCACGGCGCCGAGCAGCGGGGCCTCCTTCATCGCGTTCGCCAGCGCGCGGTCGGCATCGCGCGTCCACGTGGGGACGCGGGCGTCGGTCGGGCGGGCAGGGGAGGTCGTCACGCGGGTCACCTTGGCGCGCGGGGGGCTCGGGCACAACGTGGATACGGAAGCCGGCCCGCGCCATACGGAGTTCCGCTCGCTGCAAGCGAAAGCCCGTATGTCGCGTGCGGACATCCCGCTGGCGTCTTACGGAATTCCGCTCGCTGCATACGAAACGGCGCTGGCGTCATACGGAATCTCGCTCGCGCGGTGCAGAGGGCCTTCGAAGCGACTCTTTTCGACCCCTCATGTCGATTTTTAGCAACGTTCGCTTCGAATGTTCCGATGGGAACTGTGAGGGGCGGAAATCCCTCCAACACGGAGTTCCCATCATGACGACCAAGAAGACGACGACGACGCACGAAGAAGAGACCGAAAGCGCCACTCATGTGAAGGTCGCGAGCGCGCCCGATGGTGTGTTCACCGGCGCGGCAGGACACGCGCTCGCCTCGATTCGCTTGGCGAGCACGCATATCCCTGGGGCGACCTATCTGAGCGCGAAAGAGCTTCGTGCGCTCACGTCGCGGTATTGCATCGATCCGAGGTTTCTCGAGGCCACGTGCACGGCGGTCGAAGCATCCCCCGAGCTCGCGCGGCTCACGGGGCTCGACACGGTGAAGGTCCGCAACGCGATCCGCATGGACGCTGCGTTCGCGCCGGTCGAGCAGGAGGCGCGATCGCTCTCCGACGCGATTCACGGCGCGCGCGTGACGAACTACTGCGCAGCGGTCGACGACGCCGACGCCGTCATGAAGGCGGCACGCGGCCTCATGTCCACCTCGGCGAAGAAGGAGCTCGCCGATCACGTCCCGCGCATGAGCGCCGCGCGGCTCCAGAAGAGGAAGACGAGTGCTCGCCCGCCGTCGAAGAAGAAGAGCGCGACGTCGAGCAGCGGAGCCTCCGAGCCGGCGACGACCGGCGACGCGGCGGCAACTACGGACACGGGAGCGGACGCATCGGCCGCCAAGAAGACGACCACCGTCACCACCATGACGACGTGATCGGCTCCTCCACGCGCCCCACCCCGCGAGCGCTGCGCGGGGTGGGGGCGCGCGCTGGTGGACCACACCGCACGCCACAGTCCGTTTCCCGTGCCTCGTCTCTTGCGCCCGGCGGCCCACACCGGGCAATGTGCGCGGCCCCACAAACAATGACGAACTGGGAAGCCTGACGCCGAATGAAGAAGAATTACGTCCTCGACACGAACGTCCTCCTCCACGACCCGCGCTCGATCTTCCGCTTCGAAGACAACGACGTAGTCATCCCGATCTACTGCATCGAGGAAGTCGACCAGTTCAAACGCGAAGGCTCGGAGCGCGGGCGCAACGCGCGGCAGATCGCGCGCATCCTCGACGAGCTTCGTGAGGCGGGCGGTTCACTCTCCAAGGGCGTGCCGAATCAGTCGGGCGGAACGCTGCGCGTGGCCGTGCCGCAGAGCCGGCCCGAGCTGCCGAGCGCGATGGACAAGAGCTCGATGGACGCTGCGATCCTGCAGACGGCGTTCGAAGTGCGCGAGCAGAACGGCGGGCGACCGACCGTGTTCGTCACGATGGACACGAACCTGCGCATCCGCGCCGACGCGCTGGGCATGGTCGCCGAGACGTACGAGAACCAGCGCGTCGAGGTCGACGAGCTCGACACCGGCGTGAAGGAGATCGAAGTAGACCCGCGCGAGATCGACGCCTTCTTCCACGAAGGGCGCCTCGCGCTCCCGTCGCGCAGCGCCAACGAAGCGCCGATGAACCCGAACACGTGCCTGCTCCTCCGCGACAAGACGAACCCGTCGCACACCGCGCTCGGCCGCTACGACGCGACCAAGAAGGAGGTCATGGCGCTCCGCACGCCCCGCGAAGGGCTCATGGGCGTTCGCCCGCGGAACAAGGAGCAGAGCTTCGCCATCGATCTACTGCTCGACGAGAACGTTCGGCTCGTCACGCTGGTCGGCAAGGCCGGCACCGGCAAGACGCTCCTCGCGCTCGCCGCCGGATTGAAGCGGACGCTCGAAGACGGTGTGTACACGCGCATGCTCGTCTCGCGCCCTGTCATGCCGCTCGGGCGCGACATCGGGTTCTTGCCGGGCGACGTCGACGAGAAGCTGAACCCGTGGATGCAGCCGATCTTCGACAACCTCGAGTTCCTCTTCTCGAGCGGGACGCGCAAAGGGCCGCGCGCCTACGCCGAGCTGCTGGAGAGCGGGCAGATCCAGGTCGAGCCGCTCACGTACATCCGCGGGCGCAGCTTGCCCGCGCAGTACATGATCGTCGACGAAGCGCAGAACCTCACGCCGCACGAAGTGAAGACGATCGTCACGCGCTCCGGCGACGGAACGAAGATCGTCCTCACGGGCGACCCGGGGCAGATCGACAACCCGTACGTCGATAGCGCGAGCAACGGGCTCACGATCGCGGCCGACAAGTTCCGCGGAGAGAAACTGGCGGCGCACATCGTCCTGTCGAAGGGCGAGCGAAGCGACCTCGCCGAGATCGCCGCGAACCTCTTGTGAAGCTCGCGCGCGGCTGCGCCGTCGCGGCCGCGGGCGTGACGGCTCTCTCGCTGGCGTTCGTCGTCGTGTGGGCGTTCGCGAATCTTCGCGTGCGCCCGCTGATGGGGGGCGAGGGCGAAGTGCTGTTCGAGGCCGCGCGCATGCGGGCGGGGCTGCGGCTGTACATCGATCCCATCGCCGGCGCGCTCGACTACGGCGCGCCGGCGTCGCGGTACTACGTCGTGTACCCGCCGCTGTGGTCGTGGGTGCTGTCGCACGTGCCGGTGGCCGCGGGGGCGAGCGGGATGGCGGCGAGCGTCGTGGCGCGCGTGATGGGGATGGCGGCGTGGACGGCCGCGCTGGCGGTGCTGATCGTGCGCGCCGATCGCGGGTCGCGGGTTCACGCGCTGGTGTTCGCGCTGTTCTTCGCGTCGATCTTCAACCTCGAGCTCTTCATCGTGACGACGCGCCCCGACGCGGCGGCGGCCCTGTTCGCCGCCATCGCGCTCGAGCGCACGACGCGACACGGAAGGGTCGATGCCCTGGCCGGCGCGCTCTTCGCGATGGCGGCGTGGACCAAGCCCACGTTCATCGGGCTCGCGGGGGGAGCCATCGGCATCACGCTGCTCCTCGCGCCGCGGCTCGTGTGGCGCGCGCTTGCGGGCGCCTTCGCCGTGAGCGCCGTCCTCTTCACGGTCCTCAACTACGCGAGCGACGACCAGTGGTTCCGACACCTGCTCGCCTCGACGTTGCAGCCCTTCGATCGCGCTCACTGGACCGAGTCGATCGCCCACGAGTCGTGCTTCTTCTTCGCGCCGGCGGCGTACGCCATCGCGCGCGCGTTGAAGCGACGCGACGACCCGCGCATCGCCGTCGGTCTGGGCGCGCTGGGGGTCGCGCTGGCGTGGGGCGTCGTGTCGGTGGCGAAGGTGGGGAGCGCCACGAACTACTGGATCGAGACGTCGCTCGGCGTCTTGGCCCTCGCCGCGCGACTCCCGCCGCCGGCGATCTTCGAGCAGCCTGTGCTCGCCGTGCTGGCGCTCGTGCAGGCGCTCTGGAGCGGTGTGGCATCGATGCGCTCGGCACCGGACTGGATGGCCTCCGACCGCCGCGTGGACGCGCTCGTCGCCAGCGCGCGAACAGTGTGCGGCGCAAGCGAACGCGATTTCGTTTTGTCCGACGAGGTCGGAACCGAGCTGCGCCTCGACGGGCGCCTGGCCACTACGGCGTACCAGATGGCCTTCCTCGCCAAGGCCGGGCGCTTTCCGGTCGAACCGTGGATCGAAGACATCGAGCGCCCCAACGTCAGGTGCTTCGTCGAGCACTTCCGGGTCATGCGCCGCGTCCCCGAGCTCACCCGCGCGCTCGACGCCAAATTCGAGCCCGCCGCATCGACCGACGGATGGACCGTGTTCCGCGTGCGTCCACGATTGTGACCTGCGCTCGCCAAGCGATAGAGTCGCGCGCATGGAGAACGGCGTCTTGCGGGGCACAGGGCACAACGCGATCTCGCGTCGCGCGCGAGCGTGGGACGCGATGGGGGCGATCGCGCTCGCTGAAGGGAGCGTCGCCGAGCGCGTCTTCATAGCGGCGGGCGTCCCCCTCGCGATCCCGGACACGAACTCGTTCGGGGAACCGATCGTACTGGAGCGCGGCCCGGTGAACGCGCTCATGCCGCGCCTCGTGCACGCCCTCGAAGAGGGGAAGCGGGCCGCGCTCGTGGCGAACGCGCACGACCTCGCCGCCGTACGCGACACGCTTCGCGCAATCCGCGCGCGACGCATGGGCACGGTGGTTCACGTGATCGCCGAGCACGGCGCGGGCGACGCCATCGCGCTGGCCGACCTGGGCTGGGGTGTGCTCGTAGGCGCCGGCGTCGAGGAGTCGATGGACCTCGCTCTCATCGCGCGCCGCGCGTCGGAGGACTGCGGCACGCCGTTCTTCGTGGTGCACGAGCGCGGGAGCGCGCGTCACGTGGAGGCGATCGCGCCGCCGCTGCGGGAGCTCATCGACGTCTTCGTGGGACCGCCCAGCGCGCGCGTCCGCCCCATCACCGACGCCGCGCATCCGAGCCACGCGCGCGTCAGCGATCGCGCCTTCGCCGAGCGGGTGCCGTTCGCGCTCGCCAGCGCGATGCGCGAGATCGAATCGCTCACCGGTCGCCGCCGAGACGTTCTCGAGCGCATCCCTTCGGGCGACGCTGTCTCCACGCTCATCGCCATCGGCGAGCTGGGCGAGACGATCCTGGCCAACGTGGAGCGCCTCCGCGCGCAGGGGCAAGAGGTCGGCGCCATCAAGCTGGTGGCGCTTCGCCCGTTCCCCGGCCCGCGCCTGGTGAAGGCCATGGCGCGCTCCACCGCCGTCACCGTGCTGGAGACGACCGACGAGCCGCTCGCGCAATCGAGCCCGCTCGCGCGCGAAGTGAAAGCCGCGTTCGCCGATGCGATCACGTGGGCGCCCGAGTACCCCGGCATCGGGCGCGTCCCGCGCATCGCATCGGGCATCGTCGGCGTCGGCGGGCACGAGATCGAGGCGCACGACGTCGACGCGATCGTGCACGACATGGCGGCCGACGAGCGCGGCAAGCGTTCGTTCGTGCTCGGCAGCGAAGAGCCGCTGGCCAGCGCGCCGCAGCCGATCTCGCGATCGTCTCCGCACGCGCTCTCGATGCGCGGGCGCGTGCGCGACGCGGCCACGGCCGAAGCGTGCGCCGATCTCTGCGCCGCGGTCGTGTCGTCGACCCTGGGCCTTCACGTGCGCGCGTCGGTGCGGCGCGCGTCGCTCGCCGAGGCGGGCCCCGGCGAAGCGTTCGCGTTCGATTTGCTGGCAGCGCGCGAGCGACCGCGCGGAGCGCACGCGCCGCACGCCGTCCGCCTCATCGCGCTGGAAGACGCGGCGATGCTCACCGCGGGGAACGCCATCGCGCGCCTGGCCGACGACGGCGTGCTCGCCGTGCCGACGCACGAGCGCTCGGCCGACGCGGTGTGGAGCGAGATCCCGGCGTACGCCAAGGCGATCGTGTTCGATCGCGGCGCGCGCGTCGTTGGGTGGGCGCCGCTCGAGGGGGAGCTGGCGGTCGATCCGCAGTCGCGAGCGTGGATGGTCGCGGCCTCGTTTGCGGGGCTCGCGCTGGCGAGCGGCGCGGGTCGCGCGCCGGTCGACGGGTCGCTGGTCGCGCGCGAAGTGTCCGAGGCGCTGCGCGCGCTCGTCGGCGCGAGCGCGGAAGCGTTGATCACGCGAGGCGCGGAAGCGGCGCGTCGCGCGTTCGAAGCGCACGTCGAGGTGCCGCGCGCCACGGTGGAGCGCGACGAAGAATCGATCCGCCTCGGTCGCCGCGACACGCGCGCCTCCGAGCGCCCGCGCTGAGCTCGCCGACGGCGAAGCGCGAGTCGCGGTACACTCTCTTCGTGCGCCCTCGCACGCCACGATCCCTCGCGCTCGCCGTCCTCGCGCTGGCGTCGCTCGCGCCGTTCGCGCGCGTGGCGGTCGCCGACGCGCCTCCCGCTCCCTCCGCCCCGGCGAGCACGAACAACAACGACGCCGACGGCGAGGACGACAACCCGTATGCCGCCTCGTCGGCCGCTCCGTCACCGGCGCACGCACCCGTGCCGAGAGTGCTCGTTCCCGAGCAGGACGGCATGCTCCTCCTCCCCGGTGGGCGCTTCACGATGGGCTCGGCCGACAAATCGACGCCGCCGAACGAGCACCCACCGCACGCCGTCACCGTGGCGCCGTTCTGGATCGATCGCACCGAGGTGACCGTCGCGGCGTACCGCGCGTGCGTCGACGCCCACGCTTGCGCGCGCCCGGCCAAAGCCAGCGCCGTGTGCACGTACGACCTCGACGACCCCGAGCTCCCGGTCTCGTGCGTCCGCTGGCAAGACGCCGACGCCTACTGCCGCTTCGCCGGCAAGCGATTGCCGCACGAGTCGGAGTGGGAGTTCGCGGCGCGCGGCCTTCACGGCGCGCGCTACCCGTGGGGGGGCTTTCAGACGAGCTGCGCCTTCGCCGACACGCTCCTCCGCGAAGCATCGGGCAAGCTGTGCACGAAAGGTCGCCCGGCGCGCGTCGGGGCCCACCCGAACGGCGCGAGCGTGTGGGGCGTGCTCGACTTGAGCGGCAACGTCGAAGAGTGGACCGCCGATTGGTACGCCGAGACGTACGCCGGCGCCGCGCCGCGCTCGGGCGCGAGCCACACGCTTCGCGGAGGTGGATGGCTCTCCGCGCCGAGCGCCGCGCGCACGACGAGCCGCGATTGGGCCTCGTCGATCGAAGCCGGCCCCAACATGGGCATGCGCTGCGCGAAGTCGCGGGCCGACTAGCGTCCGCCTTGTGACCTAGCGCTTGGTGGACGGCGGGCCGCGCCAGAACTCTTCGCGACCGATCGCGTACGTCGCCGCGTTGCCCGAGCGCGATTCGCGCGACTCGAAGTGCATCACGTACGTCTCGTCCTCGTCGCGCACGCGCACGTGGTCTTTCGCGCGAACGATGGCCTGCACGCGCGCCGTACCGAACACCATGGGGCCCCCCGGCCGCTGCGAGAGGGCGACGTAGACCTGGAGCTTGCCGAGCGTGTGCGCGATGCTCCGCACCTCGCCCGAGTGCGCGATGATGAGCATCTCGCCGTCGGCGCCGGTCACGTTGAGCGTCTGCGTGAGACCGGAGTCGATCGCCGCGACGTGGAGTAGGGTCGCGCGCACGCGACGGCCGAGCAGCGCGCTCAGGTCGAAGCACGCCGGAATCGAGTGACGAAGCGACGCGCGCGTCTCGCCCACGCGGATCAGATTCCCTTCGACGCGCTCGACGATCCCCTCGGCCGTGCTCACCCAGCTCCGTCGCGACGTGCTGCGCGAGGTGGGGATCGCGTCGCCGTCGAGCTGGAACGGCATCGTCGCGGCCGCCTCTGCGGACTTCCAATGTCGACTGTCGAGCACCTTGTGACCTCCGGGTCAGAGCGATCCGTAGCGACCGACGTGCCAGATTGACTCGGGACGCGGCGGCCTCGAATCCCCCCGGGAGCACTGCGTCGATCGCGTCATCCGTTCGGAGATGGCGAGCCGCGGATCCACGCGACCGGATCCACGCTTGACCCGCCCGTCCCCCCCTGCTCGTCGTCCGTTCAGCGGTCCCCTTGTTGACGAACCTCGGCGTCGGGGCTAAGTCGCGGGCGCCCACCTGTCTGGTGTGGACCGCGCCGCGCCTTCCCAGGTGCGACCGCGCGCCGTCAGGAGAACCTCCGTGCATTCGCTCGCCCTCGCCTTCCAAAATGTTCAGCCCAACAGTGCGCCCGGCGCCGCACCCGCGCCCGGCGTCACCGTGACCGGCTCCGCCCCGGTCGAGCCCACCGCCCCCGCCGGCGGCAGCAGCAGCTCGCCGATGTTCGGCCCGCTGATGATGCTGGTCGTCTTCATTCCTTTCTTCTTCCTCATCTTCCGGAGGAACAAGAAGGAGCAGGCGGCGCGCGCCAGCTTGAAGAAGGGCGATCGCATCGCATCGACCTCGGGTCTCGTCGGTGAGCTCGTGGAGCTCGACCAGAAGTTCGCCAAAGTGAAGCTCGCGCCCGGCACTACGGTGACGATGCTCGCGAGCGCGATTCAGCCGCTCGACACGTCGACCCCCGCCGCCAAGGGCGCCGACAAAGAGCTGTCCGATCTCAAAGAAGCCAAGGCGCTCGCCGAAAAGAAATAATCCGCGAGGCCTGCACGCTCGCACCACGCACGCGCGTGCTCGCGGGCGAACCCGCGCCACGGTCCCCACCAGAAAGACTCGATGTGAAGCCCTCTCCGCGAAACGCGCTCCTCGTTGCGCTCGCTGCTGCCGTCTCGGGGTACCTCTTCTTCAAGGCCGACTCCTTCTGGGGACTCGTCACGGCCGTCATCGTCGGACTCTGGGCGCTCATCTACGCGCTGCCGATCATGGACGGCGGCTGGCGCATGCGCCTCGGGCTGATGGTCTCCTCGATGCTCCTCGGGTTCGTCATCCTGTGGCCGACGCTCGACGGCGCGACGAGCGGGAAGATTCACTGCCCGCAGTACGTGCGTGATCGCCTGACGTCGGAGATCGTCCCCGGTCTCGATCTCAGCGGCGGCATGCGCCTCGTCTACACGGTGGAAGTCGAAGAGGCGATCCGCGACAAGCGCGATCACTTCGCCGACGACATGCGCCAGGAGCTCGCCAAGATCTTCCAGATCCACAGCGGCGACGGCATGGTCACGCGCGAAGAGGGGCAGAAGCTCGAGGCAAAGGTCCACTTCGCGTTCCCCGAGAGCGCCGTCATTCTCATGAAGTTCACCGATCCGGCCGACGTGGCGAAGATCGACGAGCGCTTCGAGAAGAAGTTCTTCGGTGAGCTGTCCGAGAGCAAGGGCGCCGAGCCCGGGCAAGTGAAGTTCAAGATCCGGACCGAGGTCGAGTCGCAGATCCGCGAGCGCGCCGTGGCGCAGGCGAAGGAGACCGTCGGTCGCCGCGTCGACAGCAAGGGCCTCAAGGAAGCGGCCCTCACCGTGCGCGACGAGGACATCATCCTCGAGATGCCGGGCAAGGATCAGCGGACCTTCGACGACATCAAGGACATCATCCGTCAGACCGCCCGCCTCGAATTCAAGATGGTGGACGACGACGCGGACTTCTTCGGCAAGATCAAAGACGACGAGCTCCCCGAAGGCGAAGGCATCTCCATCTACCAGGAGAACGCCCCCGACGGCCCCGGCGGCAAGACGGTGCCGACGCACTTCGCGCGCATGGTGAAGCGCGAGACCGAGACGATGCCGGAGTGCCAGGTGCGCTTCAAGAAGTGGGCGGCGTCGCTGGCGACGCCCGACGATCACCAGGTCGGCTACGAGCCCATCACCGAGTACGACCCCGACAGCGGCAAGTCGAACGACATCGGCTGGCGCACGCTCTACCTGTACTCCCGCGCCGACGTGACGGGCGACTACATCACCGACGCCTCGGTCCAGCAGGACCAGCAGCAAGGGCTCGGCAGCTACTACGTGCTGATCACGTTCAGCCCGGCGGGCGCCGATCGCTTCGAAGAAGTGACGGGCGCGAACGTCGGGCGACGCTTCGCCATCATCCTCGACGACGTGGTCGACTCGGCCCCGGTCATCAAGACGAAGATCGGCGGCGGCCGCGCGACCATCACCATGGGCGCGGGCGACCCGGAGAAGCAGCTTCAGGACGCGCGCAAGCTCGAGATCGTCCTCCGCTCCGGAGCGCTACCGGCCCCCATCACGCTGAGCAACGAGTCGCTCATCGGGCAGACGCTCGGCGCCGATTCGATTCACGAAGGCATGAAGGGGATGGTCGTTGGCATCTCGCTCGTCCTCGCGTTCATGGCCTTCTACTACCGCCGCTCGGGCGTCGTCGCCGACCTGGCCGTGCTCTTCAACCTGTTCCTGCAGATGGCGGTCCTCGCCAGCTTCCAGGCCACGATGACGCTGCCCGGAATCGCCGGCCTCGCGCTCACGGTCGGTATGTCGGTCGACGCGAACGTGCTCATCAACGAGCGCATCCGCGAAGAGCTGCGCGCCGGACGAACGGTGCGCGCGGCGGTCGAAGCGGGCTACGGCAAGGCGCTGTCGTCGATCCTGGACGGACACGTCACGGTGTTCATCTCGGGCCTCATCCTCGCGCAGTACGGCACGGGGCCGGTCAAAGGGTTCGCCATCGCGCTCATCGTGGGCATCGTGTGCAGCCTCTTCACCGGAGTGTTCTGCACGCGCATCGTCTTCGATTGGTGGGTACGCGGTGCGAAGGTGAAACGTCTCAGCGTCGGAGCGGAGTTCTGAGATGGAGTTCTTCAAGCCGGGCCGACAGTTCGACTTCATGGGCCAGAGGAAGTTCTGGATCATCCTGAGCATGTCGCTGGTCGCGATCTCGACCGCCTTCACCTTCTGGCCGTGGGCCAACGTGTGGCCGTACGGCCCGAACTACGGGACCGACTTCCAGGGCGGCACCGAGATCGAGGTCGCCTTCACGCAGAACGTGGACACCGCCGAGATCCGCAAGGCGGTCGAGTCGAGCGGCTTCTCCACGCCGGACATCGTGAAGGTCGTCGACGCGAACAACCCGAACCACTACTTCGTCCGCGTCCAGGACGTCAGCGTGCTCGACGACGCCTCGAAGGAAGGGCTCCGCAAGTCGCTCTGCCTCAACACCGACGCTACGGCTCCGGCCGCGACCGACGCCTGCCCGGTGAACGCGCGCGCGACCGAAGTAAAGTTCAGCCTGGGCGGCGACAAGATCTCCACGCGCTACGACTCCGATCCCGACATCGAGAAGATCAAGGCGCAGATCCGCAGCGTGCCCGGCATCAACCTGCGCGAGTCGCCCACGAACCCGCAGGTCGTGAACCCGCGCGATCACCGCGTCGAGATTCAGCTCCAGTCGAAGGGCGATCAGCTCCTCAGCGCGCTCCGCGCCAAGCTCGGCCCCGACAAGGTCCCCGAGCAAGCGCTGCGCGTCGAGTGGGTCGGCCCCAAGGCCGGCAAGCAGCTCCGCGAGAGCGCGCGTAACTCGGTCGCCATCGCGATCGTGTTCATCATGCTCTATCTCGCGTTCCGCTTCGACCTGCGGTTCGCGCCGGGCGTCGTCGTGGCGTGCATCCACGACGCGATGGTCGTGCTCGGCGTCTTCATCGCCCTGCACAAGGAGATCACGCTCTCCACGATCGCCGCGGTGCTCACGATCGTCGGCTACTCGATGAACGACACCGTCGTCGTCTACGACCGCATCCGCGAGAACCTCTCGAAGCACCGCGGGCGCACGTTCTGGGACGTCATCAACCTGAGCGTCAGCGAGACCCTCTCGCGCACGATCCTCACCTCCGGCGCGACGATGCTCAGCGTCCTCGCGTTCTTCATCTGGGGCACGGGCGTCATCAAGGACTTCGCGCTGGCGATGGTCGTCGGGATCGTGGCCGGCACGTACTCCAGCATCTACGTCGCCGCGCCGCTCACCGAGTGGATCGACGAGCGGATGACCAAAGGGGCGAAGGGGAAGCGCGTCGCCAAGCGCCAGAGCCCGTCGCAGCGCCCGCCGACCGACACGAAGGACGTCGGCGTCGCCGGCGAGGCTCCGTCGAAGGCGTAGGGCTCTCCGGAGCTCGCGCGAGAGCGATGGGGAGGGGGACGCTCGGCGCGATCGTCGCGCTCGCGATCGGCGCGTGCGCGACGCCCGCTCCGCCGCCGCCCGTCTTCGTACCGCCTCCTCCGCCCGCGGCCGCGCCGGAGCCTCCGTCGCTCAGCGACGTGAAGCTCGGCCCTATCATGCTGACCGTGAGCGATGCGCGCACAGCGCAGGTGTTTCACATCGTCGATCGGCTCGCGGGCACGAGCACGAGCGCGTCACACGGGGAGAGCGGCGCGTACGGTGAATGGGCGCAGAAGGCGCTGCCGATCGACGATGGAGAGCGCGCGATGCTCGCTGCGCATGCCAAGTTGCACGCGCGACGTGGCGCCGCGCTCGATCAAGCATTCTACCTCGCCATGACCATCGACGAAGCGGCGAAGCGCGCCGTCGACAAGAAGCTCCTGCTCTCCTCCGAGGCCGAAGCGGAGCGCGCGCTCCTCGATCACTTCGCGCCGCGGCTCGACCCTCTCCTCGACGCGCAAGCGGCGACCTTGCACGCCTTCGAAGCGGAGCTCTCCGACGCCCTGAAGCGCGCCGCGCCTCTCGCATCGCAGCTCGGGCGCTTCTGCGAGACGAGCGAGGTGATCGACGTGCGCGCGTTCCTCGTCGCCGATCCGTCGTCCACGAGCGGAGGGAGCGCCTGGACGCGCGGTCGCCTCGCGGTCGAAGTGATCCCCGACTACGACAACGTGCCGACGTTCCTTCACGAGCTCTTTCACGCCGTCTTCGCGCGACGCCGCGGCTCGTTCGCGATCGCGGCGGCGAAGTGCGACGAGCCGATCGATCCCGAGACGATGCAAGAAGGTGTGGCGTACGGCTTCGCCCCCGGGTTGGTGCACCCCCCGGGGCGCGACGTGCTGCTCGAGATGGTGAACGAAGACGGCCAGCGAAAGCTGAGCGAGCCGTCGGTCCGTCACGAGCGCCTCGGCCTCGCGCTTCGGACCGAGCTCGCGAGCGCGCTGGAAGGGGGGCACGACACGCTGAGCGCGTTCTTGCCGAAGGAGTGCGAGGCGTGGGCGAAGATCGCCAAGCCGTGACCGCGCCGGCGTTTGCTGGGGCCGTCGCACGAAACGCGCGCGGCCCGCTTGCGGCGCCCGGGAGAACGTGGTCTTTCGTCTCGAATGGAAGCGCTGGACGCCGCCTCTGACTCGCGCGCTGCTTCGCTCGCGCGCGAGCTCGGCGTGAGCGAGACGGCCGCCGAGATCCTGGTGAAGCGCGGCTTCGTCGATCGCGAGACCAGCGCCAAGTTCTTCGACCCCAAGCTGGCGCACCTGACGCCGCCCACGGCGATGAAGGACCGGGCCGAGGCCGCGAGCCGCATCGCGCGCGCCGTGAAGAGCGGCGAGACCATCGCCATCTTCGGCGACTACGACGCCGACGGCGTGACGAGCGCGGCCTTGATGACCGACGTCCTCCGCACGCTGGGCGCCACGGTGACGACTCTGCTCGCCGACCGCTTCGGCGGCGGCTACGGCCTCTCCGACGCCGCGCTGGGGCGCGTCTTCGATACCGGCGCGACGCTCCTCATCACGTGTGACTGCGGGACGAGCGATCACCCGCGGCTCTTCGAGGCGAAGCGGCGCGGCGTCGACGTCATCGTCATCGATCACCACCGCGTCCCCGACGAGCCGCTCCCCGCGCTCGCGTTCCTGAACCCGCATCGCCCCGAGTGCGGCTTCGCGTACAAGGGCCTCGCGTCGGTCGGCCTCGCGCTCAGCATCTGCGCGGCCGTACGCGCCGAGCTCTCGATCGCGATCGATCTCCGCAACTGGCTCGACTTCGTCGCCATCGGCACCATCGCCGACGTCGCCCCGCTCGACGGCGACAACCGCTGCCTCGTTCGCGCGGGGCTCGCCGTGCTCGCGAAGGGCGAACGACCTGGAACGCGCGCGCTCGCCGAAGTGGTGAAGCTCGTCGGCGCGCCGCTCACGGGTGAAGACGTCTCGTACCGGATCGCGCCGCGCATCAACGCGCCCGGCCGCCTCCGCAAGCCCGACATCGCGCTCGCGCTTCTCTTGTCCAAGTCGGCGCACGAAGCGCGGATGCTCGCCGCCGAGCTCGATCAACTCTGCGACGAGCGAAAGAAGCTCGATCGCCAGGTGCTGGCCGACGCCGAAGAAATGCTGCTCGATCCCGCGCTCGCGGCGCTCCCCGTCATCGTGCTTGGCAAGGACACGTGGCATCCGGGCGTCGTCGGGATCGCCGCGGGCAGGCTGGCCTCGAAGTACGGCAAGCCCACGATCATCATCGCGCTCGAGGGGAACGAGGCGCGCGGCTCGGTGCGCGGTCCGCCGGGGTTCACGCTGTATTCGGCGCTCGCGAAGTGCAAAGACGCGATGCTCGGGTTCGGCGGTCACGAAGCTGCGGCGGGCGTTCACCTCGAGTCGTCGCGCGTCGACGCGCTCCGCGAACGCTTCGCCGAAGCGTGCGTCGCGCTCGGCGTCGGCAAGGGGGCTCCGCGCACGTTCATTCCCGATGCCGCGCTCGCCGACAGTGACGACGCCGCGCGCGTCTACCGCGACCTCGAACGCTTCGAGCCGTGCGGCCAGGGGAACCCTGCGCCGCTCGTCGAGATCGCGCGCGGCCGAGTCGCCACGGTTCGCGTGATGAAGGAAGCACATCTCGCCCTCGAGATCGCGCGACCGGGCGGAGCCCTGCGCGCGTTCGGCTACGACCTCGCGTCGCGCGCGCCGCTCGTCGGATCGTTCGTTCGCGTCGTCGGCAAGCTCCGTCGCGACGACTACCGCGGCAACGGCGCGGTCGAGCTCCGCATGGAGACGCTCGACCCGGCGTAGCGCCCGCGTTTCGCGGGAGCGGTCTACACCGGAGGCCGAGTCGGGTAGGCTTCGGGATTCACGTGGTCACGCAGCGCACCAGCGACCCCCAGGGCGAACGAGGCGACCGCGCCTCGGCCGACGCACCGCGCACCGCGAACGGCGAGGTGCTCATTCGCTTCTCGCACGTGAAGAAGCGCTTCGGCCCCAAGGTCATCTTCGCCGATCTCAACCTCGAGCTCCGTCGCGGCGAGACCACCACGATCCTCGGCGCGTCCGGCAGCGGCAAGAGCGTGCTCCTGAAGCTCCTCATCGGCCTGCTCCCCGCCGACGACGGCACCATCGAATTCGACGGCGACGACATCACGCACCTCGACGACGCCCACTACACCGAGGTCCGCCGCCGCATCGCTTACCTCTTTCAAGGCGCGGCGCTCTTCGACTCGTTCAGCGTGGGCGAGAACGTCGCCTACGGCCTCCGAGAGCAACTCTGGCGCACGATGACCGAAGACGAGATCCAGGCGCGCGTCTCGCAATCGCTCGGCCTCGTCGGGCTCCCGGGCATTCAAGACATGCGCCCGTCGGATCTCTCCGGCGGCATGAAGAAGCGCGTCGGCCTCGCGCGCACGCTCGCTCTCCACCCGCAGGTCATTCTCTACGACGAACCCACCACCGGTCTCGATCCCATCAACACGGCGCGCATCAACCACCTCATCATCGGCATCCAGAAGGCGCTCAAGCTCACCAGCGTCGTCGTAACGCACGACATGGGGACGGCGTTCGGCGTCTCGGATCGCGTCGCCATGCTCGGCAAGGGGAAGGTCATCGCCTTCGGCCCGAAAGACGAGTTCAAGCAAACGAGCGACCCGTACGTGCGTGACTTCATCGAAGGGCGCGCGCCGGAGAGCGAAGACGTCGGCGCGCTCTTGTCCTCATCCTAGTGGTCTCATCTCGTAGGAACGTCCATGACGAAGTCGATCAAAGTCGGAGTCTTCGTTCTCGCAGGTCTCATCCTGTGCGGCATCGCCACGTTCCTCATTGGCGACACGGAGCAGCTCTGGAACCGCAAGATCGACTACGTCGCGCCGTTCGGTGACGTCTCGGGGCTGAAGCCAGGCTCGCCGGTGCGTATGGGCGGCGTCGACGTGGGGCGCGTCGAGACCGTGGCCCACGCGCCGGATCTCGGCGACCGCCGGATCTACGTGAAGTTCGCCGTCGTGAAGTCCGAGTCACCGCGCATTCGCACGGACACGAAGGCGCAGATCCTCAACAAGGGGCTCCTCGGCGACAAGATGGTCGATCTCTCCACCGACGGAAAAGGGGAGCAGCTCGCGCCGGGCGGAATGGTGCAGACGTTGGAGCCCCTCGACTTCACCTCGACGCTCGGCGTCCTGGCTAACAAGGCCGACCACGCCATGACGAACGTCTCCGAGACGACCGACATGCTCAACGATCCGAAGCTGTACGACGACATCAAGAGCAGCATCGAAGATCTGCGCCTCGTCCTCGACGGCATCGCGCGGAAAGACAGCGCGGCGCACCGGTTCCTCATGGATCCGAACGAGGGGGCCAAGATCGATCGCGTCCTCTCCAACCTCGAGGCCTCCAGCGAGCGCCTGAACACGACGCTCGATGCCGTGCGCGACGTGACCGACCACGTGAAGAGCGGCCCCGGCCTCGCGCACGCGCTCGTGTACGACGGCGACATCTCGAAGAACGCCGCGGGCACGATCGACGAGGTGCACAAGGACCTCGAAGCGATCCGCACCGGCAACGGGCTCGCGCACTCGCTCATCTACGGTGACGACAACACGAACCACGTGATGGCGAACGTGAACGCCATGAGCGACGACCTCCGCGCGATCGTGCACGACGTGCGGCAAGGGAAGGGGACGCTGGGCGCGCTCCTCGTCGACCCCAGCGTCTACGAGGACATTCGCGCGCTGGTCGGGAACGTCGAGCGCAACGAAGTGCTGCGCGCGCTGGTCCGCTACTCGATCAAGGCCGACGAAGCGAACAAGCCCGCGCCGAGCGTGAAGACTCGCTGATCGATCGGCCGCCGATCGCCTCGCACGATCAGGGGGGCGGGGGCTCGTCCGACTTGGGCGGTGGTCCGTTGATGGCCGACGGGTTGGGCCACCACTTCATCGTGTCGCCGCTTCGCATCGCGGTGAGGCGCAGGAGATCGATCTCGATCACGGCGAACCCTCCGCGCGCGGTCGGCGAGTCGCCGCTCACGTCCCAGAAGTCCGCCCCTACGCCGAGCTGAAAGCCCCACGGAGCGCCGGCGATCGCGATCGCTTGAATCGGGAAGTGCCCGTAGTCCTGACCGCGCCAGAAGCGCCCCGCGACACCCAGGTCGAGCGCGAGCCCCCAGTCGCCGCGCGCGAAGCCCCCCGTGGCCACGCGCGCTGCGAGCGAGATGTCGGTGCCGAGCTGGAAGAACACCGTCGTTCGAAAGACGCCGCCCACGACGAACGGGCTGCGCGACGAGCTGCCGACGCCGATGGCGCCGGTGAAGACGCCCCCCTTGTCGGTCCCGCCGAAGTACCCGTCGTGCTGAAAGCCGTAGCCGCCGCCGAGCGAGAGCCACGACGACGGCTCGGCGCGCGCGGGCGACGCGGCGAATGTGACCAGCGCGGCCGCGAGGGCGGCCGGGATCGAGAGGCGAACGTGACCGGAAGAACGCACGGCGTGTGGGTACCACGCCCCGCGGTTCGCGCGAAGCGCCTAGAACGGCCGGCCACGGCGTGGCCCTGAACGGCGCCGCCCGAAAGCGAGACTAGAGATCGCGCGTGGCCTTCACGCGGCGCACGATGGCGTCGATCGCCTCGCGGTCGAACAGCAGCGTGTTGTGTCCGCGCCCCGGCAATACCAGCGTTTCGCCGTGCGTGAAGCGCGCGCGCTCGGGGGGCGACACCATGCGATCGGAGGCTCCGGCGATCGACGTATGCGGCACGTCGCACGAAGCGGCGCCGTCGCGAAGGCGCGTGAGCACGTCGCTCGCCGCATGAAGATCGTTCCCCACGAACAGGCGCAGGCGCTCGGCCAGTCGCACTCCGCCGAACGGCGTCGCCAGCGAGATCGTCTGCGCGACGCGCATGTGCCCGCCCAGCTCCTGCACGTACCAGCGCGCCACGAGCCCGCCCAGGCTGTGTCCCACGAGATGAATCCGCGTCCCGTGCGGAATCCGATCGATGAGCCGCGCGAGCTGTCGCGCGATCCGCCTAACGCCCAGGCCCGGCGCGTGACTGAAGCTCGCGACGAGCGCGCCGGTCTCGCGGCGGATTCGCTTTCGCATCGGCCGAAACACGCCGGCCGTGGCCATGAACCCGTGCACCAGCACCACCACGTCGTCCCCCGCGAGCGCGCGCGGCACGATCGGCATCAGGTCGGCGCGAAACAGCGCCACTTCGCGCAGCGTCGAGATCGCTTCTTCCCCCACGAGGCGGAGGCTCATGCGGGTGGGTAGACTGACGCGCGCGACCATTCGCCCTCTTGAGAAAGCACATTTCGTGCGAGCTCTGCCAGATTTCGTCGTAGAACGAGCGCACCCGCATGTACGAGTACGCGATCAAGGTCGAGGAAGCCGACATCGACATGCTCGGCCACGCGAGCAACATCGCGGTCGTGAGGTGGATCCAGGACGCCGCGATCGCACACTCCGTCGCCGCCGGGCTCGCTCTCGAGGCGTACGTGCGCTTCGGAGCATTTTTTGTCATCCGGCGAAACGAGGTCGATTACCTGCGTCCCGCGCTTCGCGGTGAGGACATCACGGTGCGCACCTGGATCGCGTCGGCCGCGGCCGCGAAGTGCGAGCGCGCGACCGAGTTCGTGCGTACGTCCGACGGCGAGGTCGTCGCGCGATCGGTGACGACCTGGGGCTTCGTCGAAGCCACGACCGGACGACCGACGCGCATCCCGGACGACGTTCGCGTCGCCTTCGGGTACCCGCCGCGATCGAGGAGCTCCGCGCCGCCGACGATGATCGTACCGAGCCTCGGCGACGTGGTTAAGGTTGGCGAAGCATGAGCGAGAATCGAGAGGACTCGCGCGAGGACGCGAAGGATCGCGCGCACTGGGACGCGGTCGAAGAAGCGACCGAGATGCTCCACGAAGAGCGCTTCCGCGAGGCGCTCGTCGCTCTGGGCCACGTGATCTCGGCCGACGCGCGGAACCCGTACGCCTACTACTTCCTGGGCATCGCCTTCTTCGAGGTCGGCGAGCTCGAGCCCGCGCGCGATGCGTACCGCGCCGCGCTCGCCATCGCGCCGAAGCACCTGGGCGCGCGCGTCGCGCTCACGCACGTCCTCCGCCAGATGGGCGACGTCCGCGAGGCGCTCAAGGAAGGCACCGCCGCCCTCGCCCAGGCCCCCGGCGACCCCGATGCGCTCCACGCCCTCGGCCTCGCCTACCTCGCACGCGGTGACGACGCCGCGGCCCGCCGCTACCTCGAAGCGTTCCTGGCCACGAAGCCGGAGTTCGAGGTCGGCACCGAAGTGCGCGGCCTGCTCGATGGCCTCGACAAGGGACTCACCTAGAAGCGAGCCCCGCCGCGCGCGCTACTGCCCGCAGTTCTCGAAGCGGAAGTCGGCGTTCGCGTCGCACGTGCGGCTGCGGTTCGCATCGTTCGCCGTCGGGCAATCGATGTGCGCCCAGATGCGGCCCTGCGCGACGCCCATGTTCGGGTTGTTCGTATACGTGATCGTGCAGTTCGCTTCGGTGAGGTTCGCGATCATCCCTTTCGGGAGGTTGTCGTTGAACTGCCCGTTGATGTTCTCTTGCGCCTTCTTCGTGCCATCGACGTGCCCCTGGATCGTGAGCGAGCCGATGTTCGTCCCGTACGTCGCGGTGGCGAAGATGTTGTAGCCGGCGGAGTCGCTCCCCGAGACGGTGCACGAGACGCCGACGGGGACACCGCCCGCCGTGGTCCCTTGATCGCCGACGGTGCTGTCGTCGGTGCCGCCGCCGCCGATGGTCCACGAGTCGGCCCCGCTGACCGGGCAGAGCGCGCCCGAGTTGTTCCCCGCTTCCACCGTCCAGACGATGCCCGCTTGCGGCGTCGACTGGGTGTTGCTCGAGCACCCAGGCGCGATCGCGACGAGCGACGCGGAGGCAACGAGGATCAAGGAGAAGGGTGAACGCGCGCGAAGACCGAAGGACATGCGCGAAGGATAACCGCGCGCGCCCGCCGAGGCGAATTCAGCGAACGGCTTTCGCCGCGGCCGCGAAGCCCGCTTCGAGATCATCCCTCAAGTCGTTCAGGTCTTCGAGCCCAACGGAAAGGCGGATGAGCCCGTCGCCGATTCCGAGCGTTTGCCGGGCTTCGGGCGTGAGGCTGGCGTGCGTCATGATCGCAGGGAGCTCGGCGAGCGACTCGACGCCGCCGAGGCTCTCTGCGCAGACGAACACGCGCAGCGCCGCGAGGAACGCCCGCGAGGCGTCCATCCCGCCGCGAAGCTCGAAGCTGATCATTCCGCCCGGCCCCTTCATCTGCTTCGATGCGAGGGCGTGCCCCGGATGCGATGCGAGCCCCGGGTAGTGCACGCGCGTCACCTGCGCATGCGACGTCAGCCACTCGGCGATCGAACGTGCACTCTGCACGTGTTGCCGCATGCGCACGCCGAGCGTCTTCAGCCCGCGCAGGACCATGTAGCAATCGAACGGGCTCGGCACCGCACCGGCGGACTTCTGGATGAAGTGCAGCTTGTCGCCGATGGCGTCGTCGTTCGTGACGATCGCGCCGCCGACGACGTCGGAGTGGCCGTTCAAATATTTCGTCGTGGAGTGCACGGCGATCGTCGCGCCGAGATCGAGCGGGCGCTGGAGGATGGGCGTGGCGAAGGTGTTGTCGACCGCGAGCCAGGCGTTCGCGCTCCTGGCGACCTCGGCGATCGCGGCGATGTCGAAGATCTTGAGCATCGGGTTGGACGGCGTCTCCATCCACACGAGGCGCGTGCTCGGCCGCACGGCGGCGCGGACCTTCGAAGCGTCGCTCATGTCGAGGAACGTGGCGTCGACGCCGAACTGCTTCATCACCTTGTCGAAGATGCGGAACGTCCCGCCGTACACGTCGTCGCCGACGAGCACGTGGTCGCCGCTCTTCAGCATGAGCAGGATGGCCATCGTCGCCGCGCAGCCGCTCCCGAAGGCGACGCCGTGCTTCCCCCCTTCGAGCGCCGCGAAGCACGCTTCGAGCGCCGCGCGTGTCGGGTTGCCGGCGCGCGAGTAGTCGAAGCCGGGCCCCTTGAGCATCGCCGGCCCGTCTTGCGCGAACGTGCTGGAGAGGACGATCGGCGTCATCACGGCGCCGTGGATCGGATCGGGCTCCTGGCCTGCATGGATGCAGAGCGTGTCGAGGGCCCACTCGGGGCTAGTCTTCGCGTGGCTCATTCGAACGCTCTACCACGCGCGGTCGGCTTCGCGCGGGCGGTCGCGCGGGTCGAACGCGAGACACCGGAACAGCGTGTCGGCCATGGTGCGCGGGAACAGCGCGAACGCGGTGGCGCGCCACGGATGCGACGCGTCGAGCGGACGTGATCCGGCGTTCACCAGTACAGAAGCCGGCGAGGCGTCCGGCGTTTCGAGGGCGCGAAGCGGGACGCCCGTGGCCACGTGAAGGAGCGACGCGGCCATCGCGAAGTCGTCCGCGCGCGCGTCGAACGCCTCGCCGCGCGCGACCTCGGGCGCCACGTAGAGCAGCGTCCCGCGAAACGCGCCATCATCCGTCGAGCTCGCATCATCGCCGTGCGCGCCGGCCACGACCTGCGCGAGCCCGAAGTCGGCGATCGCCGCGCGCGATCCATCGTCAGCGAGAAACACGTTCGCCGGCGATACGTCGCCATGAACGACGCCGGCGCCGTGAACCGCATCGAGCCGCTCGAACGCGGCGTGCACGGCCCCCTCGCGAAACGCGCTGCTCGCTCGCATCGCTTCGCCCTGCTCGCCGAGCGTCGACAGCGCGAGCCACCCCATCGCGATCCCCGGCGTCTCTCCAGGCGAAGCTCCCCACTCCGCCACGAGTCTCGGTACGCCCGTCACGCCCGCCTTCGCGAGCACCCGCAGCACGTTCGCTTCATGCGCGATCGTCCGCGCCGCCCTCTCGATCGCCGCGCACTTCGCGATTCGCGTCGTCCCTTCCGCGTCCCGGACCAGAGCCACTGTGGTCATCGGGCCCGGCGAAACGACGCGAATAAGGCGGTATTCCGGCGGCAGGTTCATCGAATGGCTGCGCTCACTCGAGACGAGCGTAGCGCGAGATGGTGTTTTACCGCTGGCGGCAGGCCTACGTGTGCTTCAAGCATGGAGCTTCGCGCGCGCGCGGTGTTCTCGATTCGGGCGCAGCGACGGAGGCGACGAGGCCGCATGACGAGGGCGTGGATAGGTTTGAGCTTGAGCGCGCTGGTGGCCTGTGGAGGCTCTCACGCGGCCACGAGCGCGACTCCGCAAGGCGACGACGGCGGCTCCGCCGGCGACGACCTCGGCGATGACGCGGGCACGCTCCCGGACGGTGCGCCGGCGCTGCACGATGGCGGCATGCTCACGAAGGATGGTGGCGGCACCCCGGCCGTCGACGCGGCCACGCCGATCGTCGGCACCACTGGAGTCTCGGTGATCGTCACGCCGAGCACCACGCTCGCGAGCGAGATCGTCACCGCGATCACCGGTGCGAAGAAGTCGGTCCACATGACGATGTACATCCTCGACAACACCAAGATCGTGAACGCGCTCATCGCGCAGAAGAAGGCGGGGCTCGACGTCGAGGTGGTGCTCAACCAGACGTTCCCCGCCGGGACAACCCAGGGCAATCCGACGGCGTACGCGAACCTTCAAGCGAACGGCGTCGGCGTCGTCTGGCGGAACGGCCCCGCGAACACGACGTCCAGCGCCTACACGCACGAGAAGACGTTCATCCTCGACGGCGCGCAGGCGTGGATCATGACGATCAACCTCGACAACTCGTCCTTCACCGAGAACCGCGAGTACGTCGTGATCGACAACGACGCCACCGACGTCGCCGAGGCCGACGCGATCTTCGCTGCCGATTTCTCGGGCGCGACGACGACCGCGGGCAACCCGCTGGTGGTCTCGCCGAACAACGCGCGCCCGGCGCTGGTCGCGCTGATCGACTCCGCGACGAAGACGCTCGACGTCGAGGACGAAGAGTTCAGCGACAACAACAAGGGAGGGGTCGTCGCCGCGATCGCCAGCGCAGCGAGCCGCGGAGTAGCGACGCGCGTGATCCTCGCGGCCGGAACGCCTCCGGCGACGCAGACGACGGCCATCAACACGGTGAAGGCTGCCGGCGCGAAGGTCGTGGTCTCCGGCGGAGGGTCGGGCGCCGGCTCGGCTTCGAGCCCATACATTCACGCGAAGGCGATCACGATCGACTGCACCGGCACGGCCTGCGCGAAGGCGTTCGTCGGCTCCGAGAACATCAGCGGCGGCTCGCTCGGATACAACCGCGAGCTCGGCGTCGTGATCAACAACGCCACGGAGATCGCCAAGATCCAGACGGCGATCAACACGGACTACGCGGCCGGTACCGCGCAGTAGGAACGCGCGTCAGCGGTTCGCACGCAGTAGCCGTTCAGGCGATGCCGGCCGCGGCGAGGTAGTCCATCGCCAGTCCGTCGTTCGTGTTTTGCGACGGATGGAAGTCACGTCGCACGTACTCGCGAATGCCGCGCCCGAAGACGCGTTCGCCGATGGGGTGATCCTCGCGTGCGGTCTTCAGCTCGCGGAGGATCTCTTCCAGGTCCGCGCCGTCCTGCGCCAGCAGCATGACCGCCGCCGCCGCCCAGAAGCCCGCGAGCAGCACGGTCGTGAACGCGAGCCCCGTCATGCGGAGCGCGTAGCTCGGATTGACCTTCTTCAAGACGTCGAACGCGACCGAGCGATGCTCGATCTCTTCGGCGGCGTGCCACTTCAGCAGATCGCGCATGACCGGGTGCGCCTTCTCCAGGAGGCCCATCTTGAAGGCGTTCTCGGCCATGATGGCGGTGTAGTGCTCGCAGGCAACGGTCGCGGAGAGGCACGCCGCAGGCGGCATGATTCGCTCGAGGAACCCGAACGCGATCGCCTCGTACACGTGCAGGAACCCCTGCACTTTGAACCCCTGCTCTTCCAGGATGACCACCTGGTCTTCGTGCGCCTTCGCGTGACGCCCTTCTTGCCCGAAGAACCCGCGGACCTGCTCGCGCAACACGGGGTCGCTCTCGATCAGCTTCATGTAGTGGCGCACGCTCCGGACGAAGAAGCGCTCTCCCGCCGGGAACAGGAGATTCACGCCGTTCGCCAGGTGCGTGGAGACGGCGCCTCCGAACCAGCGCCGGGGCACTTGGTCGAACCGAAACTGCGGTGCACGCGGGCGCGGAATCGAGGCTGTCGTGGTCGCCGCCATGTCGTTGACTCCAGTTCAATAGACGGTAGCGTTCATTGAATCGAAGTCAATAGTGAGCTACGGTGCCTGAATCCGATGGTTGTCCGTGCCCGAGAAAAACAGCGTTCGCCGCGCCCGGTGCGCGGATCGCGGGAGCGGCTCGAGGTCGACGAACGTCGTGCGCAGCTCGTCCGGCTAGGGATCGATCTCTTCGCGTCGCGCGCTTACGACGAGGTGTCGATCGACGAGCTCGCCCGCGCGGCCGGGATCTCGAAGGGGCTCCTCTACCACTACTTCCCGACGAAACGAGACTTCTACGTGGCGACGGTCCGCGAGGCTTCCCGCAACCTCGTCGACCTCACGGCCACGCCCGACGAGATGCCGCCGCTCGAGCGCGCGCGCGCCGGGCTCGACGCCTACCTCGACTACGTCGCTACCCACGCGCCGGCCTACGCCGCCCTCATGCGAGGAGGCATCGGTTCGGATCCCGAGGTCGTCTGCATCGTCGATGAGACCCGTGACCTTCTGTCGTCGCGCCTGCTCGCGGGGCTCCCTGGCGTCGTCGCGACGCCGCTTCTACGAATCGCTCTTCGTGGATGGATCGGTTTCTGTGAAGCGACGAGCCTGGAGTGGATCGAGCGGCACGAGGTCGCTCGGGACGCGATCCGCGACCTGATGATCGACGTGCTGATGGCGACGGTCCCGATCGCGGTGCGCAACGAACAAGATCAGAGTGACCAGGGAGAGCCATCGCGATGAACGTATTGCGCACACCCGACGCGTGCTTCGAGTCGCTATCCTCGCTGTTTCCATTCACGCCGCGGTACGCCGAGGTCCCGTTCGGAGACGCGGTCGTGCGCGTCCACTTCGTCGACGAAGGGCCACGCGAGGCGCCGAGCGTCCTGATGCTCCACGGCGAGCCGTCCTGGTCGTTCCTCTATCGCAAGGTCATTGCGCGCGTCGTCGCCGCAGGGTTTCGCGCGATTGCTCCCGATCTCGTCGGCTTCGGGCGATCGGACAAACCGGCCGCGCGCGAGGACTACACGTACCAACGTCACGTAGACTCGATGGCCGCGTTCATCCACGCCATCGGTCTCCGAAACGCGACACTGCTTTGCCAGGACTGGGGCGGGCTCATCGGACTTCGCCTCATCGCCGAGCACGGCGATCGGTTCGCGCGAGCTGTCGCCGCCAACACGTTCTTGCCCACCGGAGATCGCAAGACACCCGATGCGTTCTTCGCCTGGCAGCAGTTCTCGCAATCGGTGCCGGTGCTCCCCGTCGGCAAGATCGTGCAAACGGGCTGCGTGGTTCCGTTCGGCGCCGACGTCGTCGCTGCGTACGACGCGCCGTACCCGGACGAGACTTTCAAGGCCGGTGCGCGCCAGTTCCCGATGCTCGTGCCGACATCGCCGGAGGATCCGGCGTCGTCGCCGAATCGCCGCGCATGGGAGTCACTCGCGCGATGGACGAAGCCCTTCCACACCGCATTCTCGGACTCGGATCCGATCACGCGCGGCGCAGATCAGGTGCTCCGCGAGAAGATCCCGGGCGCGAAGGACGTGGAGCACGTCACGATCGAAGGGGCAGGACACTTCCTCCAGGAGGACAAGGGGGACAAGCTCGGCGACGCAGTCGTTCGATTCATTCGCGGACGCTGACGCCCGGTCTCACGGACCCGCCCAGAGCCCGACGACGCGCGCGATTCGTCCGTCGGGCGCGAAGTCGACGACGTCCTGGCCACCTCCGAGCGCTTCGCCATCGCTACCGCGGGCAATGAACGAAACCACGGCCGTCCCCTGACATGCACGTGGCTCGCCGTCGCGCACGAGCGACACTCCTCTCATCTGTCCTTGGACTGCTGCGATGTGCGCGTCGAGCTCGTCGCGTCCCGCGGTGGCGCCGAAACGGTCGCGGAACACGACGTCGCCCGTCGTCGTCGCACTCAAGGTCGCGGCCCGAGAGGTGGCATCGAGGTCGCTCCACGCGGTGAAGAACCGATCCACGACGGCGCGTGCGTCTTCGTGCTGCTCGCGCGTCACCACGTTCGCGAAGACCGCCAGCTGGTAGCGCCACCCTTGCACGTGCAGGTCGCGCGTCGACGCCTCATGCACTTCGTGGCGAAGCGAGACGAGCGTTCCGACCTCGCGCTCGTCGAGGGTGATCGTCACGCGCGAGCCACCCGGCGCGAGCGGCTTCGTCGGATCTTCGTATCCGTAGGTGAAGACGATGCGCGAGGGCTCGTCGATCTCCACGACCTCGCCCGACGCGATCGATCCGCCGGGGTACACGATGCGAACGTGACCGCCGACGCGCGGCTCGATGCTCGAGCCTTCGCCCCACCACGCGGCGAAGCGTTTCGAGTCGGTGAAATACCGGAAGACCGTCGTGCGGCGTGCGCAGATCAGGACCGTTCGATCGAGCGCGTAGTCGAGCTTCATGACTTTCTTCTCCTGCGTCGACGGGGGAGGGGACCGCGGCGTGCTTCTTCGATCTCGGCGGCGAGCTTCAGCGTGTTGAGTCGATCGCTCCACATCGTCTCGAGCCACTCGCGGAAGGGGCCGAGCGCTTCCTTGCGAGCTCGGTAGATGCGCCACTTTCCTTCGGCGCGCTTATCGACGAGTCCCGCTTCTTCCAAGATCCGCAGATGCTGGGAGACCGCACCGAACGAGAGCGTGCCCAGCATCCGGTAGATCTCGCCGGCTGTGATCTCGCGATCCCAAACCAGTCGGAGAATCGCGCGCCGGCGCGGGGCGGCGAGCGCGCGGAGGGTGGCTATCTCCTGCACGCGAAACAATATAGTCGAAACTAAAATGAAATAAACCGCGAGGGGATGCGCCCGCTCCCCGACTCATCCGTCACGTCGATACTCGGCCGAGGCACTCGTCGAGTCTTGCCCACAAAAGACGAAAGGGACCGCGACTTGCGTCGCGATCCCTTCGTCGTCGTGAAGCGAAACGAGTTAGCCGGCGTGCGCCGAGCCGCTCGCCGAAGCCTTCACGTCGACCGACACGCTGACGTTGGCCTTGAGGCTCGCCGCCGCGTCGATCGCGCCTTTGAACGGAGCTACGACGCAGCCGACGAGCTTCGCCGTCATGAGCGGGCCGCCCTTCGACGCGCCCTTGACGCTCGCTTGCAGACCGTCGACCGACGCCTGCACGTTGCCCGCCATCTTCATGCCGCGCTCGCCGACGCCGATCGCGATCTTGAGGATGATGGGGAGGTTCTTCTCGAGGGCCTTCTTGTACGTCGCCGCAGCCGTCGCATCGGCCGCGCCTTCGACCTTCACGCCAACCTGCGCCGGCGTGCACTCCGCCTTCGCCTGGACCTTCGCGTCGCAGTGAGCCTTGCAGTCCGCGCTCATCGTCGGCGGCTTCATCTCGCCCGTGCACTTCGGCGCCTGCATCTGGACCGAGCAGCTTCCGCTGCACGTTCCGTCGCACTTCGCGTTCGCCTTCATCGAGCAGCTTCCGCTGCAGCTTCCGCCGCAGGTGCCTTCGATGTGAGCGTCGCACTTGCCGTCACAGGTGCCGCTGCACGCACCGCCCTTCGAGGCCTTGCCGTCGCACTTGCCGTCGCAGTTGCCGCCGCACGAGCCCTTCATGGTGGCGTCGCACGTGCCCGAGCACTTCTCGGTGCACTTCGCCGACGCCGTCATGTCGCACGAGCCGCTGCACGAACCGCTGCACGTGCCGGCAAGCTTGCCCGGCTCGCACTCGACCTTGGCTTCGCCGGGCTTGATCGTCGCGTCGCAGTGTCCGGCGCAATCAGCGTAAGCGTCCATCGACGCGCGGCACTCCGGCGCCTTGACCTCGAGCTTGATCGAGACGTTCGCGCCCATCTTCGCCTTGACGTCGCCCATCGCTTTGATGGCCGCCTTGCAGGCTTCGGTTCCGCTCGCGAACGTGCCCGACTGACCGAGATCGGTCGCGAGCCCGCCACAGCCGGTCTTGAGGTCCGCGTCGACGCTGTCGGCGAATCCCTTGAGATCCGTCGCGGCGCTGAGGCCCGCCTTCAGCTTGCCCGCGGTCTCGACGTCGAGCTTGAAGCCGCCGACGTAGTCGAACTTCTCGATCGCTTCGACACTCGATGTGTCAGGGCAACCGCCGCCCACACCGGGGATGTTCCCGGCTCCAGGAATGTTTCCCATCCCCGGCACCGCACCACAGTTGGTAATCCACGGTGCTGCGAGACCGATCGCGAGGATCGGCCACGAAATTGCGCGCCACGCCTTCTTCGAGCTGCTCATGCGATGCTCTCCCTCCTCAAGACCGAAACTCCGGTGGCGCCGTGAGTAACACGATGATGCGCAGACGGTCGAGTCCCGACGAAGCGCGTCTGAGGATTTTGGCTCGGCGCGTTACACGATCGGGGTCTTCTTTCCGCCGGCGAAAGAGACCGTGACCAGCTCCGAAGCGGCTCGTGCGGGAGGGAGGCTCGCGACGTCGCGGGCGATGAGCTCCGGCGCCGGGGCCCCCTGGGCGTCGGCGTATGCGGAGAGCCGTTGCGCGAGATCGCGGGCCTTGGGGCGATCGGTCGGTTCTCTCTCGAGGCACGAGGCGACGACCTCGGCGAGCTCGGCCTGCACAGGGGCGAAGGTCCGCACGTCGGGGGCGGGCTCGACGACGTTCCGCAGGATGACCTCTCGGGTCGACGTGTCGTCGAACGGGAACTTCCCGGTGAGCATTCGAAAGAAGATCACGCCCGCGGCGTAGATGTCGGCGCGATCGGTGAGCTTGCCTGCGCCCGAGAGATGCTCCGGCGCCATGTAGGCCGGCGTACCGAGGATCTTGCCGCTTCCCGAGCTCGCGTCGCGACCACCGTCGCGAAAGACCTTCGAGATCCCGAAGTCGAGGAGCTTCAAGCCCGGCGCCGTCTTGGTGAGCATCACGTTGCCCGGCTTCACGTCACGGTGAATCACTCCCACGGCGTGCGCGGCGGCGAGCGCGTGGCAGAGCACGGCGCCGAGGCGCGCGACGCGATCGCCCTCCCGCGGGCGCTGATCGCGAAGGCGAGCGTGCAGCGTTTCTCCGTCGACGAGCTCCTGGACCTGGAAGAGGACTCCGTCGGCCGAGACGTCGACGTGAAGCATGCGAACGACCGCCGCGTGCGTGACCTTCGCGGCCGTTCCCGCTTCGCGTAGGAAGCGATGGAGGGCATCGAGCTGCTGCGCCGAGGAAGCTTGGATCACCTTGATCGCGACGCGCGTGCCGGTGGAGCGGTCGATTCCTTCGTAGACGGACCCCATCCCCCCTTCGCCCAGCAAACGCTCGATGACGAAGCGATCACCGAGCACGACGCCGCTCCGTAGCTTGCCGTCGTCGCGCCGATCGCGCGCGAGCTTTGCCAGCGCCATCGACAGCTCGGTCGACCGCGTTCGAACCTGCGTTTGCAGTTGCGTGTTGAGCTGCTCGATCTGTCGCGCGCGTTCGACGATCTCGGAGACCTGATCTCGAACGCGCCGCTCGAGGCCTGCGTTCAGGCGCGTGAGCTCGCCGCGCTGCTGGCTGATCGTGAGTCGTTGCGCGAAGTCGCGCCGTCGTGCCGCGAAGAGGAGGAGCGATAGCGCGATCGACACGGCGGCGGTCGAAAAACCCGTTGGGAAAGCACCACCAGGCGCGCCGTCGGCGACGATTGCATCGTCTCGATGGCGACGACGAACGACGCGAGCCCGCCGGCGTAAACGATGAGCGTGGCGACCGGCGTGAGCGCGACGACGACGGCGACGCCGAGCGAGTACCCGATGAAGACCGTGACGCTCGCCGTCGAAAGCTGGTCGACCCCGGCTGTCGCCGCGCCGTGAACGAGGTACCCGAGCGCGCATACGGGGGCGAGGAAGCGCGCCGCGCGCGTACGAGAAAGGGGGGAGACGGCGAGCGCGAGCACCAGCGCGAAGACGAGTGTGGCTGCGTGCGTGAAGACGAGATCTTGTCGCCATCGCGCGAGGTTCGGCGCCATCGCGGCGCGTGCCCAGTCGCTCGTACGGAAGAGCGCGATGTGAACGAGGTGCAGAACGATCATCAACGGCAAGAGAACGCGCAGTCGACGAGCGTTCGATTCCACGATCTCCGCCGCGAACGCTTCGCGTTCCGCGCCTTCGAGAGGCCCGGCGAGCCACGCTCGAGCGTGCGCTTTCAACGAGGGCGACCCCACCGTTCGTCGATCTTCGCACAGGGCCGGGGCCGGCTCTCCGCTCTTTCTCGGTGGGTACGAGAAGTGCTCCTGTCTTGCGATGACCCGTCTACACAACCCGGAGGACGCATGGACACAAGTCCCACTTCTGCACGCACCACCGATCAGGGTGCCTTCCTACGCATCAGTCGCCGCCTTCCGGCCACGCTTCGCGGAGCGCTGAAAACCCGCCCGATCGCCTTCGTGGCAGCGGTTGCCGCGGGAAGCTTCGTCGTAGGCGCGCTCGTCGGCGCGAGGCTCACCCGCGCAGTCGCGCTCGTCGGCGTCGGCTTCGGGCTCAGCCGGCTGTTCGGGGAGCTCGCATTCGCGCCACGCTCGCCCACCATTCACGCCTCATGACACTCGCAACCTTCACGACCTGCCACGACGCGAACGCCGAAGCGCTCAAGGTCCTCATCGTCGATGACGACCCCGACGCACGCGAGCTGGTCGAGGACGCCATCCGCACCTTGGGTCACGCTTGCGTGCTGGCGCGCGACGGGCTCGAGGCTTTGGAGATGCACGAAAGAGAGAGGGCCGACGTCATCGTCTCCGACTGGAGAATGCCGCGGATGGACGGGCTCCAACTGTGTCGCTCGATCCGCGCCGAAGACCCTTTGCGCTCGTACACTCACTTCATCTTCCTGACCGGCAACGACGACAAGGAGCACTTCGTCGAGGGGATGCGCGCCGGAGCCGACGACTACATTTCGAAACCGATCGACCTCGATGAGCTCGACGCGCGACTCGAAGCCGCGCGCCGCGTGGTCTCGCTCCAGCGCCAGCTCCGGGCGAACAACTCCGTTCTACGTCGTGACAGCGAGCGTGCCTTCGTGGCTGCGCGCACCGATCCGCTGACCGCGGCGCTCAATCGTCTCGCGCTCGCCGAGGACCTGGAGGCGCTCGCGGCGCGCGCGGAGAGGTATAATCATCGGTACTGCGCGGCCCTCTGCGACGTCGACGAGTTCAAGTCCTACAACGATCACTTCGGCCACCTCGCAGGCGACGAGGCTCTGCGCCAAGTGGCGAACGCACTTCACGAGGCGCTGCGGCGCGGCGACGGGTTCTATCGCTACGGGGGTGAAGAGTTCCTGGCGATCTTGCCGGAGCAATCGCTCGCGGAGGCCGCGTCGGCCATGGACAGGGCGCGACAAGCCGTGGAGCGACTGCGCATCCCGCACGCGCCGGGTGCACGGCTTCCGTTCGTGACGATCAGCGCCGGGATCGCGGCGTTGAGCGGCGGCTCGAGTGGATCGCTCGACGGCTGGTTGAAACGCTCCGACGCCGCGCTCTACGCGGCGAAGGCGCACGGACGCAATAGGGTCGAAGTCGAGATAGCGGCGCTCACGTGAGCGCGTGGCTGGCGGCGCGCAGCACGAGAGGCTCGGTTCCGGAATCCACCCCGACGGCGATCAGATACCGGGGAGAGAAGCGGAGGCTCGCGAAGTGCCAGCGCTCTCTGTGGTCGTCGAGTCGTGCGTCGAACGAGACGCGGATCGGTGGACCGTGGTCGAGCTGGAACGAGAACTGATCGAGCGGTATTGCAAGCCCGAGGCCGCGCGCCTTGATGTAGCTCTCCTTCAGCGTCCAGAGTTCGAAGAAGCGCGGACGCTGTCGCGCGGTCGGTAGCGCCCGGAGCGCTCTCACTTCGCTCGGTGAGAAGAAACGATCGGCGATGTCCAGCGTCTCGCCCGAGCGCGTGACGTCCTCGACGTCGACGCCGAGGTGCTCGTGTCGACTCACGGCGCACACGACCATCCCGTGCGCGTTCGACAGATTGAACGCGAGTCGCGGCGCTTCGATGCGGTCATCGACTCGTGGCTTGCCGTGCGAGCCGATCGCGAACCGCCACGCTTGGGGTTCGACGCGCGCGTAGAGCGACAGCGCCGAGCGCACGAGTGCGCGCGTGATCAGGAACATGTGACGATCGCGCGCGAACCGAAAGCGGCCGTGGCGCTCGCGCTCGTCGGGGGTCATCCACGCCTCGTAGCGCGCCAACCACGTCGGCTCGGGATCGCGGTCCCACGTGACGTAGTGGAGATCGACCACGCCTGCGGTGTCGAGGGTCTCGCTCGGACACGGCGGTTGGAGACCGTGGAGGTCGGTGTTGAAGTCCACGTGCGCTGTCCCAACTCTACGCGCTTCGCCTAGGCGACGCTTCGCCCACTGGACGCTATGCTCGCGCTGACATGGCTCGAAACTGGATTGGTGGCGCCGTCCGCGCGATGCACGCGCGCCGCGAGAACATCGCGGTATGGACCATCAAGCGATCGATCACCTTCGGCGAGCTGCGCGATCTCTCGGCGCGCGCGCAGGCGATCTTTCGCAAGGCCGGCGTCGGTCCCGGCGATCACGTCTTGGTGCTCGATCTCCCCGGGCCACGACTTTACGCGGCGATCGTGGCCATCCTCGCGCTCGGCGCAGGAGTCGTGTTCGTCGAGCCGTGGATGGCACCGAACAAGATCGACAAGGTGCTGGGGCTCATCAAGCCGAAGGTCTTTCTCGCTCCTGCGCTCGGGCAGCTCTGGGGGCTTCGCGTCGAGGCCATACGTCGGATCCCCAATTGGATCGCTCCGAAGACGTTCGACGCCGAAGGCGCGTCGGAGCTCGCTGTGGCCGACGTCGATCCCGGCGCGCACGCCATCGTCACGTTCTCGTCGGGGACCTCTGGCGAGCCCAAAGGGATCGTTCGAACGCACGGCTACCTCGTGACCGTCGAGGACATGTTCGCGAAGTACGACGCCGAGGCCGATGACCCGCGCCCCGATCTGTCCATTTTTCCCAATCTGGTTCTTCTTCATCTATCCAAAGGGCGAACGACGATCCTCGTTCCTCACTCGTGGAACGCCGAGCAGCTCGCGGTGATCGGCGCGCTCCCTCCTCCGCTGAAGCCTGCGAGCGCGGCGTGCGGGCCCGCGTTCCTCGCGCGACTCGTCCAGGCTCCGGGGTTCTCCGGATTTCACTTCATCGGCGTCGGCGGCGCGTTGTGCGACTGCGCGGTGCTCGAGGCGGCGTTCGCTCGTTTCCCCGAGACCAACTTCAGCCATATCTACGGCGGCACCGAGGTCGAGCCCGTGGCGCATGCGGACGCGCGCGACGCCGTGAAGAAGAGTCGCGCGCGCGGCCTGTACCAAACCCTGTTCGTCGGCGCGCCGATTCCAGAGCTCGCCGTCGACCCGCGTCCCGAAGGGCTCTGGGTGTCAGGTCCAAACGTCTGCCCGGAATACTTGGGCGCGATCGACGAAAACAAACTCTACAAGCGACGCGACGAAGAGAACCGTCTCTGGCACTTCATGGGCGACCGCGTGGTGAAGGACGACGAGGGGTGGTGGTACTCGGGGCGCTCGTTCCAGAGCACCGACGACTTCCGCGACGAGCAGGCGATTTACGCGATGCTCCAGTCGAGCAAATCGTTCATCCATCGCACGCCCGGCGGGCGACGCGTGCTCATCGGCGAAGGGGTCGAGGCGCGGCGCGCGGAGATCTTTCGGCGCTTTCCTTCGCTGTCGGACGTCCTCGAGGGGAAGATCAAACGCGATGCACGGCACCGCGCGCGGATCGATCGCAAGAAGAGCGCGGCGCGTGTCGCACGGGCCATCAAACGCGTCGACGCCGGCTGAGACCGCGCCTCACGGACGAGGTGGTCGCTCGATGACGAGATCGTGCGCCGTACGAAGCTCGTACCGAATGCCGCGCCACACCAACGTGCGACGCACGCTCGATGCGGCGAGCGCGGCGAGGTTGAGCCCCCACGCCAGCGGGCCCGCGAACAGGTACACGCCTCGCGTCTTGGCAAGCGCGTCGCCATGCGCCGGGAGCGCCGCCCGCGCGTTCGCATAGCGGACCGCACCCAGCGCGACGTTCAGCACGTAGACGAGCGCCGTGAGCGCGATGACGATCCATACCGGACTGTGCGCGACGATGCCGGCGACGCTCATCACGACGCCGCCCGCGAATCCGGTCACGCTGAGCATCATCGAGATCAGCGCTAGGCGATGTAGGTGCGGCGTGTAGACGCGGAGGACGACGTACTGCCTCACGACGAACTCCCAGAGCGACGCGAGCGTGAAATCGTGGAGCGAGGGGACGAGGCACTTGGGGACGAACGCGATCCCGAGCCCGGCGCGTTTCACGGCCATCGACACCGCGCCGTCGTCGCTCACCGATCCGCGCCAGTGCTCGTCGACCTTGGCGCGCGCGAACGTCTCGCGGCGCATGGCCATCGCGCCGCCCCACGCGAACGCGCGACGCTCGCCGCCGATCAACGTGACGGCCATCGCGTTCCACAGGCTCGCCATCGACGACGCGAAGCCCCCGCGAATCGGGACGTACCAGCGGAAACCGGTGGCTACGCCGACGTCGTCGCGCGCGAGCGGCTCGACCAAGCTCGCGAGCCAGTCGGGATCCGGGCGGCCGTCGGAGTCCACGAACGCGAAGATCTCGACGTCAGCGGCCGCGCGCTTCAGCGCCTCGGTCTGGTTGTGAACCTTCTGTCCGCGATCGACGCAGAGTCCGGCGACGATGACTTCGACGTGCGAAGCGCGGCACGTGCCGCTCGTCACTGCCTCGGTGTGGGCGGCATGGATCGCGGCGAAGGCCGGGTCGCGCTCGTCTTCGACCACGAACAGGAGCTCGTAGGGAGCGCCGTAGTGCTGCGCGA
This sequence comes from Myxococcales bacterium, assembly GCA_003151595.1. Next base: position 48,635 of record PLXW01000047.1, on the reverse strand, counting down.
GGAGCCCTCGCAGCGTCGCCTGGAAGTCGGGATCGATCCCCTTCACCGGCGCGACGACCGAGGCTTTGCGCGCGTAGCCCGTCGGCGACGCCGCGAGCTTCGCGCGCGCGTTGCGCCAGAAGGCGCGTTGGTTGCGGAGCGCGGATGCGCCTCGAAGCGCGCTCACCGCCAGCAGCGTGACGACGACCCCGGTCAGCATCGACCGCAGCGCTTCACGACGCGCGGAGCGCTTCCGCGATCGGCATGCGCGCGACGCGGAGCCCGGCGAGGAATGCGGCGACGAGGGTGGCGAAGAAAGGTCCGGCGCACGTCGCGACGAGCACGCGCGCGGGAATGAGAAGCATCATTCGCGACGCGCGCGTGATCCCGGGCGTCGGCGGCATCATGAAGCCGTCGCGAAGTGCCCCGTGCACGATCGCCAGCACCAGCGCCGCGCCGAGGAGCGTTCCGGCGAGGGCGAGGAGCAGCGCCTCGAGCCCGATCATGTGCATCACGTCGCTCGCCGCGTCGCCGTTCGCTTTGAGGCAGCCAATCTCTTGCTTTCGCTCGAGCACGCCCGTCGAGACGTTGTTGAAGATCCCGAGGAGCACGATCAGCAACACCACGAACTCGATGACGCCGAACTGCGACTTCAGCCAGTCGACGAACTGCTGGTAGTTCACCTTGTCGATCACGTTGAACGGCGTGGCTTCGAGCGTCGGGAAATCGCGCGCCACGATCGCCTCGACCTTCGGCCAATCGTTCTCGTCGGCGAGCCCCACGGCCACCGCCTCGACTCGATCGGTCGCGAGGAGCGATTGCGCCGTCGTGAGCTGCATTCGGAACAGGGTCTCGTCGAGATCTGGCGAGCCCGTGTGGAAGATGCCGGTCACGGTCAGGTCGACGCCGTTGAAGCTCCCCTCGAGCGTGTTGGTGAGGACCGTGACGCGATCGCCCACTTTGCGATCGAGCGACTTCGCGAGTCCCGCGCCGAGGAGCACGCCGGTCTCTTCGTGCATCAGCGGCTGTCCCTCTTCGACGTGAAGGAGATTGAAGAAGCTCGCTTCGGCCGCGGCGTCGATCCCCTGCCCGATGGCGGCGACGTTCGTCCTGTCGTTGGTGAGCAGCGCCGCGAACGTCACGCGCGGGAACACGTCGCGCGCGACTCCGCTCTCCTTCAGCGCTTTGCGGAGCGGCGCGTAGTCGGCGATCCAGTGCTCCCACGGCCGCTCGTACACGTGCTCGAGGTAGCCACGCTCGTCGATCTGCCCGTGCCCGTAGCGCGCGTGGATCGTGCTCTCTTTCACGCTCTCGAGCAGTCCGCCGTTGAACGCGCGGAAGAGACCCAAGAAGAGCACGCCGAACGCGATCGTCGCGAGGACGGCGAGGGTCCTTCGGGGCGATCGGAGGACGTTGCGAAACGCGGCGCGGAGGAGCATCGACACTCCGCGACGAGGGTAGTATGGAAATACGACGCCAGTGCGCCGAAGTGCGCGCTCTCGTCCCCAAGGATGGAAAGCCTCTACGACCTCGAGGACGTGCGTTTCGGTTACGCGCTCGGCAAGCACCGCGTCGACGCGCTCCGTGGCGTGTCGCTATCCATTCCGCGCGGCGCGCTCGTTTGTCTGACGGGGCCTTCGGGCTCGGGGAAGACGACGCTCCTCAATTTGCTGGGGCTCATCGAGCCTACCCAGGAGGGGACGATTCGCTTCGAAGGGAAGTCGGTGTCGGCGCTCGCCGAGAAGGAGCGCAATCGTCTGCGGCGCTTCGACATTGGGTACGTCTTTCAGCAGTTCCATTTGATTCCGGTCTTGTCGGCCGAGGAGAACGTGGAGTTCTTCTTGCGACGCCACGACTTGACCCTGTCGGAGCGGCGCGCGCGCGTCGCGTCGGCGCTCGAAGCGGTGCAGCTCACGGAGCAACGTCGGCAGCGCCCGCTCGAGATGAGCGGCGGACAGCGGCAGCGGGTCGCGATCGCGCGCGCGCTCGCGAAGCAACCGCGGGTCATTCTGGCCGACGAACCTACCGCCAGCCTCGATCAGGCCACCGGGCGGACGATTCTCGACCTTCTATTGAAGCTTCACGCCTCGTCCAACGTCACAGTGATCGTGTCCAGCCACGATCCCATGGTGCACTCACTCATCCCGACTCAAATTGCGCTCCGTGACGGCGCGCTCGCCGCCTAGCGCCTCAAGGTCGATGCTCCTCGGTCGACGTCATTTCCTCGGTCACGCCGGCGCGATCGCTGCGGCCGTCGTATTCGGCTCGCGCTCCGCCCGCGCCGCCGACTCGCCGGACGACATCCTTCGCCGCGCCGACGAGGTGCGTAATCCGGCGGACTCGTACTTCCTCCACTGCATCGTCAAGAGCTCGTCGACCAGCGAAGACACCGAGATCGAAGCGTCGATCCAGGGGAACACGCGCACGCTCATCAAGACGATTCGCCCGGCGCGCGATCGCGGGCGAATGGGTCTCATGGTCGATCAGGACATGTGGGCCTACGTTCCGAATTTGAGGCGCGCGGTTCGCGTGACGCTCAGCCAGCGTCTCGTCGGTCAAGCAGCGAACGGCGACATCTGTCGTTGCCGATGGACCGGTGATTACACACCCGTGATCGAGTCGCAGACCCCGCAACAGTGGACGCTCTTTCTGACGGCGACAAAACGCGGGCTGACGTATGAGAAGATTCGTCTCGTGATCGAGAAGGGGTCGTATCACCCGCTCCGTGCGGAGTTCCTGACGCCTGCGGGCATGCCCCTGAAGCGCGCCGACTTCTTGGCGTACAAGCCGATCTCGGGCAAAGATCGCCCGAGCGTGATCCACATTGCCGATGCGCTTCGTGCGGCCGACTACTCCGACATCCAGATCGTGGACGCGATTCCGCGACAGTTCCCCGCATCGATCTTCTACGCCGAAAACCTGAAGTGACAGCGAAGGCGCGCGCTTTCGCTGCGGCAGTGGGATGCGCGTTCGTCGCATCGTCTCACGCGGCGCTGGCGCTGGAGCCGGGCGATACGGATTTCGAAGCGGGCCACCAGGTATCGGTGCTGTTCGACGGCACCGTGACGCGCAACCTCTCCTATGCGCTCTTTCGTACGAAGCCGATCCTCGCGCGCAATGAAAAGACCGGCTCCACGTGGGAGCTTCGCCTCGGCGCGCGTGCGTTCTACGACTTCGCGCTGACCAACACGGAAGTGAGCATTCGCGATCTCGCGCTGCTCCGGCGGACCGAGCACGTCACGGCGACGTTCGGCTTCCAGGAGATCACGTGGGGCGAGACGCTCGGCTTTCCGGTCGCCGACATCGTGAACCCGCGCGACGTGCGCGACCCGCTCTTCCTCGACGTCGACTTCGTGCGCCTGCCGGTGCTCGCGGCGAACGTGCAATACACGGGCGGTCCTTTTCGCGTGCAAGGCATCGTCACTCCCATTCCGCGCGGTCCGATCTTGCCGGAGAGCGGCTCGCCGTTCTTGCCGGCGGGGCCTCCGCTCTTGCCGGCGCCGACGTTCCCGGTCGATCACGCCTTCGTCTATGGCGAAGGGGGAGGACGCATTGGATACCTCGTCGGCGGTTGGGATCTCTCGGCGCTCTTCTATTCGCATTGGAACCGCACGCCCGTCTATCAGCTCGTCTCCACCGGCGTCGTCGGCACGCCGAGCGCGGGGTTCGCGCTACGGCCGATCGTCGATCGCGTCGAGACTGGCGGCTTGAGTCTCACCAAGCCGATGGGCGATCACCTCATCGTGCGCGCCGACTCGGTCCTCAACTTCAACGAGCCGACGCAGTCACCCGTGCTCGCCGCGCCCAATCGCGTGATCGAGTCGCAGACCGTGGCCGAGGGCGACCTGTCTTTCGACGACGATTGGGTCTTCTCCGTGCAGTACGAGTACGACCGCCAGGGGACGTTGAACCGGCAGTGGGCGAGCGGTCGAATCCAAAAGGGGTTCTTCGATCGACGACTCGAGGTCAGCGCGTTCGCGTTCAAGGGCGTAGACAACGGCGACGCGTGGGTCGAGCCCTCGGTGACGTGGAGCTTCCTCGAGGCGCTCTCGCTACAAGTGCGCGCCGACTTCGTGTGGGGAACGATCGGCGATGCCGGGCTTCTCGGCTATTTCGACGGGAAGAATCGCGCCTTCGCGGTCGTCAAAGCGAAGCTGTGATTCACGTCGCGCGGAGCGCTTCGGCGACCGAGAGCCTCGTGACGCGCAGTCCGGCGATCGCCGTCCCGATCGCGCAGGCCGCGATGCCGAGCGCGAACGCGCGCCACGCTTCGACCGGCTGAAGCTCGACGCGCACGAAGAACTGCCGCGTGAGCCCCGGCGCGGGAGGCATCAGGATCCCGTGCGGGATCATTCCGCGCACGACGAACACGGCCCACAGCACGCCGAGCATCCCGCCGAGCGCACCGAGCGCGATCGCCTCGATCAAGAGAAGGCGCAGGACGTCGCCGCGCGACTCTCCATTCGCGCGGTAGTTCCCGATCTCCTGCTTGCGCTCGAAGACGCTGGCCGTGACGGTCGACAGGATTCCGAGGACGACGATCGCCAGGATGATGAGCTGCATCACGCGGTACTGAGCGTCGAGGAACTCGACCGCGTTCTTGTAATAGAGCTTGTCGATCTCCTCGAACGCCACCGGCTCCACGTCGGGGAGATCGCGCGCGAGCGCCACGGCGACCGGCGGCCAGCCCCACGTGTCGGCAAGCCCGAGCCCGAACGACTCGATGCGATCGGTCGCGAGGATCTCCTGCGCGCGCGCGATCGGAATGCGAAAGAGCACGTCGTCGACGAACTTGCTGCCGGTATGGAAGACGCCGGTGACAGTGAACTCTTCGGCGTTCATCGTTCCGTCGATGGTCGTGGCCATCAGCGTGACGTGATCGCCGGGGTGCGCGCCGAGGGCGTGCGCGAGCCCTTTGCCGAGGAGGATGCCGTCGGGCTCGTCGGTGAAGTTGTGCCCCTCTTCGACGTTGAGCGCGGTGAAGAACGTGGCCTCGCTCGGACCGTCGACGCCGATCCCGCGTCCCGTCACCGTGAGGTTCCCGTTCGTGAGCAGCCCGCTCACGCCCACGCGCGGAAACACGTGGGTCACTCCCGGGATGGCACGAAGCCGTCGCTGCACGTCGTCAGGATTGGTGATCCAGTGGTCCCACGGTCGCTCGAAGGTCTGGCCGCGATACCCTTTCGGCATCACGACGCCGTGGCCGGCGACCGCGTGCACCGCGTTCTCGCGGTACTGGTTCATGATCCCGGTGTTGAACCCGTGATAAAGATAGAGCGCGCTCGTACCGCCAGCCACGGTAGCGAGCACGGCGAGCGTTCGGCGCGCATTCCGGAGGAGGTTCCGCAGTGCGGAAGTCACGAAAAGTAGGGATGCGCTCATCGCAAGGATCGTCGCGGCGCTGTTCGCGACCGCCGCGCGAGACTAGCAGGCGACGCCCGTGACGTCGTCGCTTCATCGGCTCCTCACGGAAGGCGTCATTCGCTACTCCCAGGTCTGGGAGGATCACGCGCTCGTCGAAGACGGGCTCGCGCTCGGGCCGGGCGACGACGTCCTGTCGATCGGGAGCGCGGGTTGCAATGTCCTGGGGGCGCTCCTACGTGAGCCGCGCAGCGTGCTCGCGATTGACTTGAACCCGGCCCAGGCAGCGCTGATCGCGCTGAAGCTGCGTGCGATCGAGGCGCTGGAGTGGGACGAATTCGTGCGTTTCCTCGGCCTCGCGCCGGGGAGCGATCGCGTCGCGCTCTACGAACGCCTGCGCACGCGACTCGGGGAGAGAGAGCGCGCGTATTGGGACGCGAACGAAGCGGTGCTCGCCGCGGGCGTGCATTGGTCGGGGCGGCTCGAGCAATTCTTCCGCGGATTCGCGGTCGACGTGCTCCCCACGGTTCATTCAGTCGACGTCGTCGACCGGCTTCTGGCGATGGACGATCTCGGCGCGCAGACGCGCTTCTTCGACGAGACCTTCGGGACCGAAGCGCTGCACGCCGCGTTCACCTCGTACTTCACGCGCGAACGCCTCGCGAGCGAGGGTCGCGATCCGCGGCAGATGCGTTACGTCGCGGCGATGGACGTCGCGGGGTTCTTCTGGGGGCGCTTTCGCTGGGTGCTCACGTCGCTTCCGGCGCGCGGCAACTTCTATCTCCACTCGTTCCTCACGGGGCGATACCGCGATCTCGAGGCGATGCCGCCATACTTGCGTCGCGAGAACTACGCGCGCCTTCGTTCGCTCCTGCCGCGCGTCAGCATCACCGTGTCGGACGTCGAGACCGTACTGAAAGAGCGACCCGTCGGGACGTTCTCGAAGACGAACCTCTCCGATCTGTTCGAGTACCTTTCCGATGAAGCGACCGAGTCGCTGTTCGCGACCATCGGTGAGCGATTGCGCAAAGGGGGACGCGCGTGCTTCTGGAACTTGCTCGTCCCTCGGTCTCCGGGCGATGCCGCGGCGCGGGCACGCTTGCGACCGATGCCGGGGCTCGCTTCGAATCTGCACGCGCGCGATCGTTCGTGGTTCTATCGAGCGTTTCACGTTGAGGAGGTCGTCTCGGGATGAGTCAATCGCGCCTCGGACGAAGAGACCGACGTCATGGACGACGTCTGTTCTTCAACCGCGATCAGCAGCCGGAAGTCGTCATCACGTACCGCGACGCGCGGGTGATGGGGCATCTCATCGATTTGGCGGAGGGTGGGGTTCGCATCGCGCTCCGTCGCGGCGACGACGCGCCGCCACCGATGGGCGACACGGTTCAAGTGCGCGTCCTCGTGGGGCAAGGGCACGTGCAGAGCCTCGAGGGGCTCATCGTTCGGCGCATCGTCACCGAGGCCGACTCGCGCGTTTCGGTCACGCTGCTGGCCGACGATCCGGCGCTGCGCGCGCGCTTGTGGCTGATGCTCGACTCGCTCGTCGGCTCCGGCGGCTCGCTCCACTCGGCTGCCGACCTTACCGAGCTTCCGAAGATTCCCGGACGTGGTGACTACTCGGAGGAAGCGCGCATCGATCGCCTCGGCTGGCTCACGCGCCAGACGGGCGCGCCGCTCGCCGCGATGCACCCCACGCGCCTCGTCGCCGAACGCCTGTCGAGCAACCTCGAGAACATGATCGGCGCGGTCGAGATCCCGGTGGGGATCGCCGGGCCGCTCCGCTTCCGCGGGACCGACGCGCGCGGGGTCTTCTACGCGCCGTTCGCCACGACCGAAGGGGCACTCGTCGCTTCGGCGACACGCGGCGCGACCGCCATCTCGCGCTCCAACGGCGTCGTCACGCGCGTGATCTCGCAGCGCATGATGCGCGTTCCGTGCTTCACGATCACCAGCCTGCGCGGCGCGGTGCTCTTCGCGGCCTGGGTCCGCGATCACGTCGACAAGCTCCGCGAGCAGAGCATGCGCGTCTCGCGCCACGCCAATCTGGCCAGCGTCGAGCCCTCGATCATCGGCAACCTGGTGAACGTCGCGTTCGTGTACGAAACCGGCGACGCCGCCGGTCAGAACATGACCACCGCGTGCACGTGGGCGTGTTGCCAGTGGCTCATCGATCAGATGCGGCACGTCGACGGTGTTCGCATCGAGGACTTCATCATCGAAGCGAACATGAGCGGCGACAAGAAGGTGACCTACCAGTCCTTCATCGCCGGGCGCGGCATTCGCGTCGTCGCCGAAGCGACGATCCCCGCCGCGATTCTCTCCGAGGTGCTGAAGGTCACCCCCGAGCAGCTAGGACGCGCCAACCGGAACATCATGGCCGGGAGCGTTCACGCCGGCATGGTCGGCTATAACATCAACATCGCGAACGTGATCGCGGCGATGTTCACGGCCACGGGGCAGGACATCGCGTGCGTGCACGAGTGCAGCCTCGGGCAGTTCTCTCTCGAGGCCACGAACGAAGGGATCTACACCAGCATCGTCCTGCCCGCGCTCATCGTGGGGACCGTCGGCGGCGGGACGCACCTCGCGCCCCAGAAATCACTGCTCGAGATGATGGGGTGTGCCGGCGCGGGGAACGTGGGGAAGCTCGCCGAGATCGTCGCCGGGTTCTGCCTCGCGCTCGATCTGTCGACGCTCTCGGCGGTCGCTTCAGGCCAGTTCGCCAGCGCGCACGAGCGACTCGGACGAAATCGTCCGGTCGACTTCTTTGCGCGCAAAGATCTCACTCCCGCGTTCTTCACGCCGGGACTACGTCGCGTGCACCTCGACGACGAGCTTACCGTCATCGGCCTCGAGCAGACCACCGCCACGCTCGGCTCGAGCATCGTGACCGAGCTGACCGGAAGAGCGGTCAGCAAGATGGTCGGCTTCTTCCCGTACCGGATCACCTCGAAGAGCCCCGCCGACGACGCGCCCGTCCACGACGACGTGCTCGTGAAGGTGAAGCCGCTCGACGAGGAGGTCATCCTCATGATCAACCGGATGGCTTCGATGTGCGGCCCGCGCGTGGCGAACGCGCACAGTAAGGCCAAGGAGCGCACCGGCTTCCGGGGGTGCCACGTTCGCGAGCTGGCGATCTACGAGCAGACCGATCCGCGCTTCGTTCGTCACGCGCCGCGCGCCTACGAAACCTACCGCGACGACAAGCGCGAAGCGTACGTGCTCGTGCTGGAGCGGCTCACCGGCGTTACGCACTTGGATCGCGCCGACGATCCCACGGAGTGGAACGCGCCGGCGGTCGAGCGCGCTCTTGCAGGCATCGCCGACGTTCACGCCATCTGGATGGGGCGCGAGCACGAGCTCCGCGCGATGCCTTGGATCGGCGAGCCGCAGACCAGCCGCTCGATGCACGACCTGCGCGATCTGTGGGGCTCTCTGGCCACGCACGCGGCCACGGAGTTCCCCGAGATCATCACGGCCGATCGACTCGAGCTCCTGATGCGGATGATCCGCGGCGTCGCCCACTGGTGGCCCACGCTGGAGACGATGCCGCGCACGTTGATCCACGGTGACTTCAACCCGCGCAACGCCTGCCTCCGCGACGGTCGTCTGTGCGCGTACGACTGGGAGCTGGCGACGATCCACGTCCCGCAGCGCGACGTCGCCGAATTCCTCGCCTTCGTGCTCCCCACCGATGCGCGCCCCGAAGAGATCGAAGCTTGGGTCGGTTTCTCGCAAGAGCAAGAGGAGCGCGCTACCGGGCGGCGCTTCGACACCGACTCGTACCGCCGAGGCTTCGCGCTGAGCCTGCGTGATCTCGCGATCAATCGCCTGCTGCTCTATCTGATGGCGCACACGTTCAAGCAGTACAAATTCCTGCCGCGCGTCGCCGCGTCGATCTTCCGCATGCTCGAGGTGCTCGACACCGAGGAGCTTCCGGAGATCCCGCTCGGAGCCTCGAGCGCGTGGCCGGTCGCGCGGCCGACGTGATCAGGGAGTGAGCGGGCGTTCGTAGAGCGCGTAGTCGTGGCGCCATGCGGTCGCGCCGGCGAAGCCGTTGCGCAGAAGTCCTTCGCTGTTGTTTCCCTGCTTGAGCAGCGCGCCGATCGTTCCGTCGTGACCGAGCGCGACGCAGCGATCGCACGCGAACCAGAGGAGCGCGAGGCTCAAGCCGCCGCGTCGGAGCTCGGGGGCGACGCCGACGGTCTTCATGACGACGTAGCCGCGATCGACGTACGCGAAGATGAAGCCGCGCTTCACGCCCGCCGCGTCGACCAGCCAGGCCGAGGGGCGGTAGTCGACCTTCGTGCCGACGCCGTCGTAGAGCGCGCGGAACTCCTCGAACCCGATCGGCTCGAAGAGGAAGTTGCGCGCGAAGCAGACGTTGCCGACCGCGTAGAGATCAGGGAGCACTTCTTCCCAGTTCGTGGAGAAGGGCTCGAGGACGTAGCCCTGCGACTTGGCCATGTCGGCCGCGCCGCTCACGAGCTCGGCGGCGTCCTTCACGTGCATCCCGTCGACACCGCGGTAGCCGTGCGAGTAGTAACGCTCGACCTCGACGAAGCCGGCTGTGGCGAAGGCATCGACGTAGCCCGCCGGTTGCCACGGCTCCCACGCGAACGGCTCTTCGTGCGCGGCGCATACGTCGCCCGGGCGCGACTCCACGCGGTAGCGATAGCCGTACCAGGTGCTGCGATCGATCGGACCGTATGCCTTCTCGACGCCACGAATGCGGAGCCACGCGAACGCGGTATCCATCAACGGAACAGCGATCGTCGGGTCGCCGCCGTCGGCCGCTTCGAAGTAGCCGACGTATCCCGCGCCTGCGCGCGTCGGCGAGATCGTCGCGCCGATTCGTCCGACGGGCGTTCCTGCGCGACGCGCGATCCAGAAGGAAGCGTCGGCGCCGCCGAGCTGAACGTGCTTCTCCCAGTGCTCGGGCGGCGGCAGCGCGCGATCGTACGGCGCCTGTCGCACGCTTCGCTGAACCTGTGCGAATGCTTTGCGGAAGCGATCGTCCCCCGCGGCTCCCGTCTCGAGCTCGATCGTCATCGCAGGATCCTAACCTCGCCTTTGCCCGCGTCCATCCGCACGCGCATCCCGGTCTCGAGCCTCGACATCATGCCTCCGGAGATCCCCACGATCGTCGGGAGCCCTAGCTCGCGGGCGACGACCGCCGAGTGCGAGAGCAAGCTCCCTCGCTCGACGAGCAGCCCGCTGCACGACGGGAACAGCGGGACCCACCCTGGATCGGTGCGCTCGGTCACGAGGATCTCGCCACGGAGACCTTGAGCGTCGCGCACGTCGCGCACGACGCGTACGACCCCTTCGACCACGCCGGGGCAGCACGACGTTCCGAGCAGCACGTCGGGATCGGACGAGACGCCGACGCCGCGAAGGAGGTCGGCCTCGAGGAGCAGTGAGGCGTGCTGCATGATTGCGCCGGCTGCGCCGCGCGTGAGGAAGCGATCGGGCGGAGCGGGGGTCGCGCGGTACTTCTCGTACTCAGCGTACCGCGATGCGGAGATCGCGCGGAGGTCGAGGCTCACTGCGCGCCCTTCGACGAACGTCGTGACCTCGTCGGTCGTCAGGTTGAACACGTCGCGCGGCGAGTCGAGAAAGCCGAGCCGCGCGAGCCGCGCGCCAATGGCGTGGTAGCCGTGCCGCAAGAGGCCGAACACCTTCGTTCGCAGGAAGCGGAGGTTCTCGCGATCGCGGACTGCGAGGCGCGCGTTGCGAAGGACCCAGAAGTAGACCGCGCGACGCATGCCGGAGAGCTTGCCGCGCGCGATCGCCTCGGCCTTGTCGCGGATCTCGATCTCGCGCTTCTCCATGGCCTCGATCGAGTACGCCTTCGCGCGGACGTACGCGGCCACGGCTTCGACGGCGAACGCCGGGTCGTCGTGCAGATCGGGCTCTTCGAGCTTCAGCTCGTTCACGCATCGAAAGCCGTGGCGATCGAGAAACGACGCGAACGCCGCGCGCGCGCTGTCCGGCCCGCGCCCCGCTTGAAGCTCGGTCCACACCGTCTCCGGCGGCGTCACCGTGAACCACGAGCGGAACCCGGCGTCGCCTTCGTCGATCGCCTTCGCGATCCGCATCAGCATCTTGGTCGGCTCGGTGCTCTCGAGATCGCCCTGGCCGCACAGCAGATCGTTTTGAAGCGAGCCCGCGCCGTCGACGTCGGTGATCCACTTCGCCGTGAGCTGCTTCAGCGTGCCGAAGAACGCCATGCACCGCGTGTCGTTGATGATCGGCGCCTGCCACCGCGAGAGGAGCCGCTCTTCGACGTCCTGCACGTACACCACGAGCTCGGGGAGACTCAGCGCTTTCAGATCCTTCTTGCGACTCTCGTCGTACACGCGCGCGAAATCGGCCACGAAGCGGTCGATGATCCCGCGCACCACGATGAACCGGTAGAGCGTGACGATCGCCACGCCGAGCTTCCGCCCGAACGAATACTGCGGCGGCTTCAGAGCGCGTTCGAACAGCGCGGTCACGTCGGGGGTGAGCCCTTGCTTCACCCCCATCATCGTCTCCATCTGCTCCTGCGAGCCCGACGCGCCTCCGGGGAAGAGCGTGAGGAGCCGGTACCAGTTGATCAGGTTGTAATAGACGCGCCCGCGCACCAGTCCGAGCATGTTGCGGAAGACGATCCGGTTCTCGGCGCGAACGTCCGCCGGCACGCCCAGCACTTCGGCGAACTGCTCGTAGACGCGCGCGTAGGCGCGGCTCACGAACGAGAACGTGAGCGGCGAGGTCACGCCGCAGTAGCTCTCGATGATGTTCGAGTTGTCCCACAGGATCGGCTCGTCGCCGGCGACGCGCGGATCGAAGATCGCGTCGCGAGGGAGGTTCGTGATCGGCCGCGATTGCAGGACGTGAACGCGATCGCCGACGCACGCCCACTCGATGTCTTGCGGCGCGCCGAGCTTCTCCTCGATGGTGATCGCGATCTTCGCCAGCGCGACGACCTGCGCGTCGGTGAGCGAGGCGGCCTTTTGTTTGTCTGCGGCGACGGCGACCTTCTCGATCCCGCCGGCGGGCGCCTGTCGGATGGCGAACGGCTTGTCGACCGTCACGGGAACGATGGAGAGCTTGCTCCGGCTGACGTCGAAGCGATCGGCGTCGAGCTCGCCGCTCACCAACCCCTCGCCGAGCCCCCACACCGAGCTCACGACGATCGTGTCGCGATCGAGCATGCGAACCGGGTTGCGCGAGAAGACGACGCCGGCGCTCTCGGGATCGATCATCGTCTGAACGACGACGCCCATCTTCACGTCGGTGAGCGAGAGCCCGCGCTCGCGACGGTAATGGAGCGCGCGCTCGGAGAACGCCGAGGCCCAGCACCTCTTCAGCGAGCCGCGCACCGCCGAGATCCCGCGCTGAAAGAGGTACGACGAGAACTGCCCCGCGAAGGAGTGCTCGGCCGAGTCTTCGTCGAGGCCGCTCGAACGAACGGCGACGAACGCATCGTTGCGCGCCAGTGAGGCGAGCGCCGCCACGAGCGCGTCGTCGACCGGCGCTGGCAGCGTCGCCAGATCGAACGCAGACTCGATCGCGTGCGCGCGCGCGGCGAGGTCGTCTCCCCCGACGACGATCGACTCGAGCCGGTTCTGTCGAATGAACTCGCCGAGCGCGTCGGCGGTGATGCAGAAGAACGCCGGGACCTCGAACCCGAGCTGTGTCAGCCGCGCGAGGTGCTTCGCTTTCCCGCCGCCCACCGCGGCGAAACGATCGATCGCGTCCGCCGGCCGCAGCACCCACGTCATCGAGGCCAGCCGAGCCAGGCGTGAAACGCGACGGCCCATACGTGCACGAAGCTCGAGAGCGCGGCCGCGCCGAGGACGATTTGGTGCTTGTGCGGCGCCTTGAACAGCACCGGCAACGTCGCCAGGCAAAAGAGCTCGAACGGGATCGTGAGCGGGAGGATCCCGATCGCGTACGAGCCGACGCCCGCCAGGATCGTGAACACCGCGAGGAGCACCGCCGTCTTCGCCGGGCCATACACGGAGAGGTACGTCTTCAGGATGGGAGCGGCCGCGGGGTCGAGCTTGCGTGCGATCTCGAACGTCATCGACGAGCCTATGTTCATGGCGATCCAGCCGATCATCAGGAGCGTGAACGCCATGTCGGGGCGCACCAGGACGACGACGAATCCGTAGATTGGGTACTCGATGATCTGGTGCGAGAGCGCGTAGACCATCGGGAACTGCGCGAGGCGCTCGCCGACGTAGAACTCCTTGAACATGAGCCACAGGTAGACGGCGCCGACGGCGAGGAACCCCCCGGCGACGACGTTGACCCGCCACCCCACGATCGCCGCCATGGCGAACATCGCCACGGCCAGGATCGCGATCGCCCGATCGACCTCGGCCACCGTGACGAGCCCGCGCGGAAGGGGGCGCTCCGGATGCGCGACCTTGTCCTTCTCGAAATCCTTTCGCTCGTCCATCACGCGCAGAAGCACGAGGAAGAGTGCTTGGGCGAGCATGCCCAGGAGCACGGCGTTTGGATCGAAGTGCCCCGCGAGGTAGACCGCGGAGAGCGAGACGCCGGCGCCGATCGTGAGGACGGCGGGGAGCGGCGCGCGCTCGTTGAGGAAGGTGATCCAGCGTTTCATCGGGCCTCGGCTCGCAGGGAAGGGCGCATCCATATGGGGTGCTTCGAGCGAAGCGACAACCGCGGATCGAACGCGATCGTCTGACCCGGGACCAACGTGAGCTTCACGCGCCGGAGGACCGTCGAGAGAATGATCAGAATCTCGAGCATGGCGAAGCTCTCGCCGATGCACGAGCGGGGGCCGGCGCCCCAGGGCACATAAGCAAGACGCTCGCGCGCAGCCACGCGCTCGGGGAGGAAGCGATCGGGATCGTAGCGCTCGGAGTCTTCCCAGATGCGTTCGAGGCGATGCGTGAAGTAGGGGACCATCACGATCGTCGAGCGGGCAGGGATCGGGCACCCGTCGATCACGTCGTCGGCGACGCAGGTGCGCGTGAGGCGCCAGAACGGCGGATAGATCCGGAGCACCTCGTCGAACGCGCGCGCCGTGTACGCGAGCTTGGCGACTCCGGACTGCGTCGCGTCACCGTCGCCAAGCACCGCGCGCATCTCCGCGACGGCGCGCTGCTCGACCTCCGCTTGTTGCGCCAGCACCATGAACGTCCACCCCAGCGCCGAGGCCGACGTCTCGTGCCCGGCGAGGAAGACGGTGACGACCTCGTCGCGCAGCTGCTTGTCGGTCATCCCCGTGTTCTCGTCGTCGCGGGCGCGAAGGAGAAGCGAGACGACGTCGCGCTTGCTCGTGTCGCCTGCGGCGAGAGCGCGGCGCTTGTCTTCGATGAGGCGATAGACGACGGAGTCGAGCTCGGCGAGCGACTTGTCGAAGTTGCGGTTGGGTCCGATGGGGAGCGCGTGCACCGCGCGGCGAAGCTTCGGCGAGCGCCGTGCAATCGGGACGAGATCGACGATGCGATCGGCGAACGACCGCGCCTCGAGTCCCGCGATCATCGTCCCAAACGACGTCCGCAGCGTCTCGCGGTAGGGCCCCGCGTCCGATCCGAGCAGCGTCTCCACGACGATGTCGAGCGTGAGGTCGACCATCGATTGCGCGATGTCGATCGGCTCGCCCGAGGCCGTCGCGTTCGCGACCCAGCGATCGGCGAGCGCGCGCGCGTTCTCGAGCATGACGCCGGAGAACTCGGCGAGTCGATCGCGCTGGAACGCCGGCTGAACGAGCTTACGTTGCCGCGCCCAGGGCGCACCGTCGTTCGTGAAGAGGCCGAGCCCGGCGAGCGGTTCGAAGCGCTTCTGGAGCGACTCCTTCGTATAGTTGCGAGCGTTGTCGACGAGCACGTGACGCAGGTGCGTCGGCTCGACGAGCATGAAGAACGTCCCCGCGCCGGTATCGAGGCGCGCGAGACCCGGGTGCGCGCGGTGAAGGCGATAGAGCGCACTCAGGGGATCGCGGCGGCGCTCGGCGAGAAACCGCAGCAGCTCCATCCGCGAGAGCGTGGATGGACGCGCTCTCGACACGGCGGCCAGACTAGCGCGGAATGCCGTCCGGCGCTCCGCGTCTTGCGGCTATTCTTCGGCGCAATGAATCGAGTGCTCGGCGGCTCGGAGCGACAGTGGTGGCTGCAAGCGATGCGGGCGCCGTGCAACATCGCGCTCACGACGTGCTTTGATGTGCCCATCGATCGCGCGCGCTTCGAGCGCGCGGCGAAGTGGCTTCAGGTGCGCTACGGGATGCTCTCAGCGCGCGTGGACGTTGCCGGCGACGAAGTGCGCTTCGTCCCGAATGACGCGCCGATTCCCGTCGAATGGCGCGAGCGGCGCACCCGCGAAGACTGGCGCGCGATCGGTGCGCGCGAGCTGGGAACGGGGTTCCCGTCGGCGCCGTACATTCGGCTGACGGTGATCGCGGACGCGCACGGCGCGGATCTGATCGTGTGCATCTCGCACATGATCGGCGACGGCCTCTCGATGGCTCAAATCACGACCGACTTGATCCGATGCCTCGAGGATCCCGATCGCCCCAGCGAGCCCGTGCCCGATCGGGGAACGCTCGACGAGCGCGCCCCCCGCGCGGTTCGTGGGAAGTGGTTTCACTTCGCGCGACACCTAATCGAACAGATCGCCGGGGCGCCGCACGACCCGGTTCGGAACGCGAGGCTGGCGAGCGGTTATCACGGTCGTTCGAACGTCGACTGGATCACGATCGAGCTCTCCGCCGAAGAGACCACGCGACTGCGGACCGTGAGCCGCGAGCGCGGCACGACGGTTCAGGGCGCGCTGACGGCCGCAATGTCACTCGCCGTCGGAGAACGCGCGGCGCGGATGGGTCGCAAGAGGATCGCTGTCCACTCGCCGATCAACCTGCGAAAGATCGTCGAACCCCCCGCGCCCGACGAGATTGGCAACTTCGCCGCAGGCACCACGACGTGGGTGCCGTGTCAGGGCGATCTTTGGGAGATCGCGCGCGCGGTGAAAGCCGACATCGAGCAGGCCATCGCCCGCGGCGCCCCCTTCGCCAACGAAAGACTCGCCAAGGGATCGAAGACGAACAAGCCGCGCACCAAGCCGCGGTGGATCGCGTTGCGCCTCTGGCCCGATCTCGGCGTGACCAACCTCGGGCCGTTCGCAGCCCCTGACACCCCGCTCGGTCGCAGCATCCGCGAGATGCACATCCTGCTGGCGCTGCCGGTGATGGAGTCGCTCGCGTGCGGGACCGTTACGGTGCACGGGAAGCTCTTCTGCGATTTCCACTTCTGCCCGGACGACGTTCCGCGCGAGGAGATGGCGCCGCTCGTCGAGTCGGCGCGACGCCACCTTCGCTCGGCGCTGGCCTGAGCGCGACGTTGCGCGGTCCATGACGAGCGAGCGAGCCGCTAGGCGACCATATTCGCGCCGCTGGAGAGAGGGCGTTGGTGCGGCCATGCTCGCGGCGTTCGCGGTAGCGACGCTCGAAGTCCTTTTCGTCGCGGCCATGATCCCGATGGCGACGTCGAGCACGCCCGGGCTGGCGATCGCGTGGGCCATGACGATGGCGCTCTTCGGCGGATGGGCCCTGGCATGCACGACGCTGCTCGCGTTCGTCGGAGCCGCGCGCGTGAAAAGAACCCTCGCGCGTCGCGGGGAAGCGGTCGCGTTCGCGCTCGTGTGGTCGATGGGGTCGATGCTGCCCATCGCCGCGCTGGAGAAGGTGTTCGCGGTCGCATGGGAATTCCCGCGCCAGATGCGTGCGATGCACACGCTGCTCGAGCTCGGCGCGCTCTTCGCGGTCGCGGCGATCGCGTACGCGACGCGCGCTCGGTTCACGACGCTCGTCTCTCGGATCCCGTGGCGCGTGCGACGCAACCTCGCCGCGATCACCCTCGGAGCCGCGGCGATGGCGGGAGTTGCGTCGGCCCATCTTCTCCTCGCGCCCGAGAGCCTCGTCGCGCCGTGCGCCATCGTCGGTGTCGCCGCCATCGCGCTCGCCGTCGTCGCGTCGTCGGCCGTGCTTCCGCGCGCGCGCTCGTCTCGTGAGGCCGCGACCGCGCTCGTCATCCCGCTCGCCGCGATCGTATGGCTCGTCCCCGGTGCATCGAGCGAGCACGCCCGCTTCCTCCTCTGGAACCACGGCGCGCTCGCGGCGCCGCTGGCCGAGGTCGTTCGTGACGCCCTCGATCGCGATCACGACGGAAGCGCGCCCGCTTGGCTCGGCGGGACCGATTGCGCGGAGGGCGACCCCACGCGCGGCCCGCTCGTCCGCGAGATTCCGAACGACGGCATCGATCAAGATTGCCGCGGCGGCGACGCACCGGTCCCCGCACCCGTTCCGGCCGCGAGCGTCCCCAGCGACTGCCACCTGCCCTCGGTGCGTCTCTCCGTCCTGCTCGTCACGATCGACGCGCTTCGTGCCGACCGCGCCAACGCGGCCGCGATGCCCGCCCTCGCGAACCTCGCCGTCCACGGTACGATATTCACGCGCGCCTACGCGCCGACCGGACTCACGGTGACCTCGATGGCCGCGATGCTGACCGCACGACCGCTGGCAGACCTGGTCGACAACGCCCTCGAAGACGACGACCTCCGCGCGCCGTTCACCGTCGCGTCGCTTTTTCACGACGCCGGCTATCGCACCGCGGCCTTCAACGCCTTCGAAGTGCACTCTCTTCAGCTCCGCGGCTTCGATCATTTGAACGACCCGTGGGTGGACCTCTCGCCGATCGGCACGAAGGAGACGCTGACTTCCGGCGCGCTCGCCCGCGCCGCCGTCCATTTCGTCACCGCGTCCGACGCGCCATTCTTTGCGTGGCTGCACTTCACCGACGTGCACGCGCGCTACAAATTCGATCGCGACGAGGCCGGCCGTCCGCGCACCGAGAGCGATGCGTACGATCGAGGGGTCGCGTACACGGGCCTCGCTCTCGGAAACCTTCTTGGCGCGATGCAGCAGCACGGACTCCTGGAGCGCACCGTCGTCGTGGTCACAGCCGATCACGGCGAGGAGCTCATGGCGCACGGGCGCGAAGGGCACGGTGCGAACCTCTTCGAAGAGAGCACGCACGTTCCGCTCGTCGTCTGGATCCCCGGTTGCGCTCCGCGCGTGGTCGAGCAGCCTGTCGGGACGGCGCAGATCGGCCCCACGCTGGGAGCCGTTGCCGGCGTGACCGTTCCGGGATGGGGGCTCTTCGATCCGCGCCCGCTCCCCGTCGTGACCGAAGCGACCGTCGGCTACGAGACGCAGTTCAAGCGCGCAATCGTCGGCGAGCGCTACAAGCTCATCGTCGACGTCCCCAACGGCGGCCGCGTGCTCTTCGATCTGCGAGCCGATCCCGGGGAGACCGCGAACGTCTACGGCAGCGCGCCGGCCGAACGCGACGCGTTGGAATCCGCGTACCAACATTGGCTCGACGCACCCGGCGCGCGCTGAGGGCCTCTCATCTACGCGCGTTGCGGATCCGCGCGACGGCCTCGATGCATCGCTCGCGTAGCGTCTTGGGCGCGGGCGTCGGCGTCGGCTCGTCCAGCGCGTCGATGGGCACGAGCGGAAGCGTGGACTCCATGACGGTCCATTCCCCCTGGCGGAAGATCATCCGCGCGTCGGGCGCGAGTGCGACGACGGCGACGTTCGCGATGCCTTCGTCGGGCGTGTGGAGGAGCGCATAGCGAAAGCGAGTGAGGTCGTACGACGGCATCATCTCGTACGGCGTCCCGTTCATTCGATCGTAGGCGGTGATCCACTGCGCCTCGCGGCGCTGGTACACGGGCGCGATCTCCGAAGACGTGAAGTCGTGGAAGCTTCGCCCGCCGAGCGCGGCGACGACGTGACCGACCGTGTTCGCAGGCGCGACGAGCCCGGAGTCGCCGTCGGGACCGAGCTCCACGACGATGTAGCTGCTGTTCCGATCCATGTGAGTGATCGTCGCGTCGAGGTCCGAGTACAGACGCCCATTCGCCGCGAACGTCGGCCACGCCGTGAGCAGCGGAGCGAAGGGGACGAACGCCGCGAGCATCCGCGGAAGGCGCCACGGACGATCGAGCGGCGCGCGGGTGCAGGCCGTCACCGTGAGGAGGATCCACGCGGGCGGCAGGAAGCGCTGATAGACGAGCGTGGTTGCGTTCACTTTGATCGGCGCGACGAGGTATCCGAGCACGAGCAGGACGCCCACGATCTCGAATCGGAAATGGTGCGCGGCCTCGCGCCCCGTCTGCGCCTTGCGGTCGCGCGTCCTCCACCGCTCGACGGCGAAGAGGATCGTGGGCACCGCGCATACGAAGAGAATCAGGAGTCGCGACCCGCGATCGGAGCCGCCGAAGAGGATGCTCGGGATGACGCGCAGCTTGTGATCGATCCCCGTCCATCCGTAGCCGAGGAGCTTCACGTGTCGCTTGTTGAGCAGGCGCGTGGCGAGCGTGGTCGTCGTCAGGGCGAGCACCGCGGCGAGCGCCACGGGGAGAACGCGCACGAGGTTTTCACGCCAGCCGCGCCACGTGCTCACGGCGAAGACGACGAGCGTGCCCGCCGCGACGAGCATCATCAGGTCGTGGGTGAAGTGGATCAGGACCATCCACGCGCAGACTTTAGCCACCTCCTTTGGCGTGGGGCGGTCGCTGAGGCGATCGAGCGCGGGGAGCATGAGCAGATAGACGTCGAGGCCCATCAGGTTGGAGAGGAGCCCCCAGAAAAAGAGCCACCCCAGGCCGAGCGGCGCGATGATCACCGCCGACCATCGCGTTACGCTCAGATGATCAGCCAGGCGCGCGGTGGCGGGTGGAAGCGCGAAGAGAGTGATCGCGACCACGAGCTTCGTCGCGACGCCGATGGGAGCGACGTACGCGAGCGGCAGGATGAGAAAGTAGAAGAGCTGGTTGCCGAGGCCGAGGTTCAGGTCGTAGAGGCCCGCGGGGACGTACGAAGGATCTCCCCAATGCCGAAGGAGGCCGACGACTGCCTCGTGCATCGGCACGTCGGCCATCGGCGGGTAATGAAAGACGACGACCGGGAGCGCGATGAGCAGTCCCGCGATCCAGGGCGCGACGCGCTCGAGCGAGGTGAGGGGGCGCGGCGAAGGCATGGGCGTGGGTGACGCCCCGATCCTACCTTCGGTTCATCGTGCAGCCTTCGAAACGTGCGCGAGCCGTCGACGTCAACCCGCGCCGGGGCCGGACGTGCACGCGGCCGGATCGTCCTTGCGGGGGACCCAGTGACCGCCTTCGCACTGAAGAGTCTCGGTGCAGTAGCCGCCGCCGACGCTGCACGGCTCAGCGACGTTCTCGACGGACGTGCAGGCCGCGGGGTCGTCCTGCCGGATGATCCAGTGGCCGCCGTCGCACTGCAGGGTCTCGGTGCAGAAGCCGTTCCCCTTGCTGCACGCGTCCGGAGCCGAGCCGCCGCTGCCACCACTGCCGCCGCTAGCCGTCGAGCCGTTGTAGCGAATCGCGTAGAAGGTCGCCCCTTCGTAGTCGACGTATACGTGGGTGCCGCTGATGGACACGTTCGACGTGAACTCGTGCGCGTACGGCTCCGACGTCGAGCACCCCGGCTCCTCCATGAAGATGGCGGAGTGGCCCGGCGACACCCACTGCTTGAAGAGGATGATGTGCTCGTCGGGGGTCTTGTTGAGAGCGTCGCCGGGGCGCAGCGCGCTCCCCGCGATCGTGTGTGAGAACGAGGTCCCGTACGGGGCGAACTCGGACGTGACGTACCCGCCGTCGCCGACCGCGGGGAGGCCCCACGCGAAGGTCACGAAGCCCGAGCAGTCGGACCGGTAGGCGTTCCACGCCGCGTTGCTCTCGCGATCGCAGCGGTGACTGGACCCCTCGAACGCCCAGCACGACGAGTCGTAGTCGACGCCTTCGTGAGCGGCCTGGCAGTAGTGGAGCTTCGCGTCCACCCACTCCATGCCTCGAGACACGATGGTCGATCCCGTGATGGCCGCCGAGCTGGAGACGGCGTCTTCACCCCCGCCGGGCGCTGACGAGCAGGCCGCGATGACGATGGCCAAGGGAACGAGGACGGCGGCGTGGGAGGGGAGGGAGCTCTTCATGCGACGAGCCCATCGCAAGCGGTGTACCGCTCACTCGAGGTCGCTCGCATGGCATCCACGGTGCGACTCGCGCGCACCTCGCCTCGCACGGCGAGGTGCGAACCGCGCGGCTTTTTCGGCGTGCTCGCGAAGCGCGGTGGAGGGGCGTCGTGCGCCAGCGGTCGTCCGCGGCCGGCTCGGTGTCTTGCTCCGACACGGGAGTGTCGGGTCATGACACCGCCGGGTCGTCTACGCGGCCAGGATCATCTGCAGCGGGAGCGGCGCGCGGACGATCCGCTCGAGCGTCGTCAGGGGCGTTCCGCACGGCGGCCGAACGTACCGCGCGTTCTGATGATCGTCCGCCGATGCCGTCCATAGCTTTCCGCGAGCGTCCGCGAGGTCGCGCCATTGCGCCGCAACCTCTGGCTTGTGGCGGGAGGTGTAGACCTCGAGCCCGCTCGCGAGCTCGATCACCGCGCGCGTGCGCGCCTTGTCGCGGTACCGCGCGGGGTGCGCGACGATGTCGATCGCACCGTCGGCGCGAATCGCGTCGATGCACTCCTCGGGCGTCCACCCGAACAGCTCCTGCGCCATGCTCCCGTGCTCCCAGAACGCGACGTGATGATCGCGGAAGCGCTCGAACAGCGGGCGTCGTCGGGCCACGACGAGATCGATCGTCGTCTGCAACGCCGGAAAGTCGACCGGCGCGAGCTTGGCGAGCGCCCCTTCGGGATCGATGGCGTGGCGATCGTCTTCGTCGAGACCATCGAGCCATGCGAGCACGAACGCGCGCCACGCCGCCTGGACGCGCAAGCCACGTCGATACAGCCACGTCCCCTCCAGCCTCCCTCCACGCAAGACGTCAGGCGGAAAGTACGCCAGCACGTGGAACTGCTCCGCGTCAGCCGAGCCGAAATGCAGGAACGAGGTGATCTCGGCAGCGGGCACGAGGAGCATCGACGCGCGGGTCTGCGCAATGGCCGTGGCTGCGCGGCGCACCCCGGCGAACAGATCGTGATCGGCGACCGCGATGACTCGCATGCCGAGCTCGCGCCGAAACGCGACGTACTCCTCCGGGGTCGCGCGCCCGTCGCTGAAGCGCGTGTGCCCGTGGAGGTCCGTGGCGACGTTCACAGCGAGGTTCCGGCGATCGGAAGGACGTAGTTCGCGCCCGGCGAACCGTTCGCGTTGTCCCAGGCTTCTCGCAGGAGCACACGCGCGCCCTGCTCATACCTCTTGGTCAAGACGCTCGTGCCGTACGGCGTGTAGTCCACCTCGAGGAACGCCTTCACGTGGAAGTAGACGTTCATCGCCGTCGCAGCGCCGTCGATCCAGATCGTGGACTCGTACGCCGTGCGCCCGGCGAGGTCGAGGACGCGCGGGCTCGTGTTCGCCGTCATCGGCCACTCCGACCAACCATTTTCGTCGAATGCGAAGCCGACCGACACCTCGTAGGTGATGGCTCCATAGATGGGAATGATCTGCGGCCCGAAGCGCCCGTAGCTCTGCGCCGTGCCGATCTCGCGATCGAGCAACGTCTTCTGGACGATCTCGTCGGCGCGCCAGTCCGTGAACGCGACGTCGACCTGACCGCCTTGCACGAGCGCGCCCCCTTCGATCACGCGCGTGCGCAGATCACCCGCGCCGTCGTTGTCGAAGACCGCGTGCTTGAGCGGCAGCTCGGCCCCGAAGACCGGCAACGTCTGGAAGTCGAGATCGGAGAGCTCGACGCGTGAGCCGTCGGTCGCATCGACGATGACGAGCCCGAACTCGAGCGTGTCGGTGCCGGCGGGGATCGTGAAGGGCGCGCTCGCCCCGGTGATGGCCCATGGCGCTGCGACGGTCCATGTCACCGACGCCGTCGCGGTTCCGAGGACGTCACCCTTGCCGATGAACTGAATCTCGAACGTGGGCTGGAGCGTCGTGATGAGCGAGGGGTCGCTCGGCGGCGATACGTTCGGGTGGATCGCCGACCACAGGTCGTACGCGGAGACGTCCAGCGTCATCACCTGCCCCACGCGGAGATACTCGTCGACCGAGCCCGCGACGTTGAACGCGTAGTGCAGGGCGGGCGACCCCCACGTCGGCGTGAGCGTGAGCGTGCCGGTGCCGGGATCGATCGTCGTGTCGGCCGACCTGGTCGCTCCCACGCTCTCGCGAGCGACCGGCACCGCGCAGCCAGCTTCGATCTGACCGAGGAGAAAGAGCCCAGACGCGCCCGTGAGCCCGGCGCGGATGCGGCGAATCGTGACTTTGACCATGCCATCCCTCTGCATGTTGAACGGAAAAACAAGGGGTCGTAGCGCGTAACTACTACATGAGTTACGTTCCTCTACGACATGAACGCCGTACATGCAACCGGGGGCCAATCGCGTCTGAGGAACGTCGAGCTGCGCGTCGTTCGACCCGGCGCTCGCCAGGTCGAGGTCGCCGGCGAGATGGACGACTGGCTCGCGCCGCGGGCGCTCGAAGAGCGCGAGCCGGGCGTCTTCGCCAGTAGGTTCGCGCTGCCGGACGGCGCCTACGCTTACAAGCTCAAGGTCGACGGCGCGTGGGAGCTCGACGAGTCGAACCCGCGGACGCGCGGGTCGGGTGTGTTTCGCAACAACGTTCTCGCCGTCGGCGCCGCGGCCGAACCGCTGCTCTTCGCGCCGGCCGCGCCGTTCGTGTTCGAAGAGGATGGCGGCGGGCTCGCCGTCGTTGCGGGAATCCGGCGCGGGGCCGGCGATCGCATCGACGTGGTGTGGAGCGAAGACCCGCGCGCGGGTGAGCAGCGGACCGCGATGACGTTCGTGGCCGACGAGTCGGAGCACTCCATCTACCGCGCGCGCCTCCCCACCTCCGCCGGGCGCGTGAGCCTCGCCTTCGAGATCGATCGCGGCGAGCGCATCGCTTCGGACGCGCGCGGCGCTGCGTTCGTGGTCGAGCGCACTGCCGCCCCGAGCCCCTTGCCAGCATGGATCCGGGGGGCAGTCGTCTACGGGATCTTCGTCGACCGCTTTCGGCCGGTCGTCGACTACGACGCGTGGTCGCGCGATCCCGGGGCTGACGTCGCTGCGGGCGGTCACCTCGACGGCATCACGCGGTCGCTTGATTCGATCGTCGAGCTCGGCGTGACGGTCCTGTACCTCACGCCAGTCCACGTCGGCGCGAGCTGCCATCGGTACGACGTGGTCGATCCGGTGAGTATCGATCCTGCGCTGGGTGGCGAAGACGCCTTCGCGCGTCTCGTCGAGTCGTGCCACGCGCGCGGCCTCCGGTTGATCGTGGACTTCGCGATGGGGCACGCCGGTCGCGGATTCCTGCCGTACGAGGACGTGCGGATTCGCGGGAGGGCGTCGGCCTTTGCGTCGTGGTTCAAGTGGGACGCGCGTGGCGAGCTAGCCCACTACGGTCAGCGAAGCGACGCGCCGCTCCTCGATCTCGACGCGCCGCCCGTGCGCGCGATGGCCCTCGATGCGATCGACGAGTGGGCGAAACGCGGGATCGACGGGATCCGGCTCGACGCCGCGGCCGAAGTTCCGCTCGATCTTGCGCGTGCGTTGCGCGAGCGACTTCGCGTGGCGCGCCCCGACGCGATCGTGATCGGCGAGGTCGTCCCCGCGCACGCATGGAGGTGGCGCGCGGCCGGCGCGATCGACGTCGCGACCGAGTTCGCGTTCCAGCAGGCGACGTGCGAGCTCTTCGCGCGCCGCACGATCGACGCCGCCGAGGCGTGCCGCGCGATTGCAGCGTCGGAGCTCGCGCGCGGCGGGCCGGCGTCGACCGCGATCCGCTTCGCGTCGACGCACGACCACGCCCGCTTCACGACGCAAGCGAAGGCCGAGCGCCACGACCGCAACGCGGCGCTCGGCATGGTTCACTTGCTCACCTCGCCGGGCGTTCCGATGCTCCTTTACGGAGAAGAGATCGGGCTCGCGGCCGACGTCGCCGAGCTGGCTCCCGAGTCGGCGTGGCCGGATCGAATGCCGATGCGATGGGATGGCGCGCGCGACGAGGCGATGCGCGCGCTCGTCAGCCGGCTGGTGGCCACGCGCTCGGCATCGCCCGCGCTCAGGAGCGGCGGACACGAGGTGCTCTGCGCCGAGGGGGCAGTGCTGGTGTATCGACGATCGGGCGACGGGGAAATTGTCGACGTCGCGCTCAACGGCGGCGACGAGCGCGTCGAGATCGAGATCGCGGATCCCGAGCATCCGACGATCGAGATGCTCGTCACGAGCGGCGAGGTCACCGTGCGTGGCGCGGTCGTCTTGCTCGGGCCCGGCGCTGCCATCGTCGCGCGACGCGCGCGCGGCGGTCCTTCACGCCGCCTGCGCGTCTTGCAGCTAGGTCACGCGGAGCGACGTGACTCCGCGTTCGCCGATCGCGCCATCGCGCTCGCTCCGCCCCCTACGCGCGTCGACTTCTCGCTCACCGAGGCGTGCAACCTGAAATGCGCGCACTGCATCACGTTCGCGCCTCAGAAGACCACGTCGGGTCGCGCGCGAACGCTCACCCCGTGGCTGCTCGACCGACTGCGCGATCCTCTGGCGCTCGCCGACTACGTGGGGTTCGTTCACGGTGGCGAGCCGCTCGTCGCGCCGATCCTGTGGGACGTGCTCCGCGCGCTTCGCGAGGCGCGCGGGGGCATGCCGGCCACCGTTCATCTGCTGACGAACGGCATGCTCCTCGACGCCACGACCACGGCGCGCCTGGCGGATGCCGGCGTGAGATCGATCGCGATCTCGCTCGACGGCGCCACCGCCGCCACGAACGACCGCGTGCGTGTCGGAGGTGACTTTCGCACGATCGTCGATCACGTTCGCGACGCCGTCTCGGTGCGTCGCGCGCTCGGGCTCGACCTCCGCCTCGGGATCTCGAGCGTCGTCTGGCGGAAGAGCCTCGGCGAGATCGAGGCGATCGTCGCGCTCGCGGCCGACCTTGGCGTCGACTGGGTGAAGCTCGAGGAGATCGTCCCCGTGAACCCCTTCGCGGCGCGCGCCATCGTCTCGCCCTCCGACCCCGAGATGCGCGAGCGTATCGCGCGCGCGATCGCCATCGGGCGCGAGCGCGGCGTGGTCGTCGTCGATCACACGGCGCCGCCGGTCGTGTGGCGGTGCAAGCTGGCCGAAGAGGACTCTGCGCGCGCGTTCCTCGCCGCCGACGAGTACGCGAATCGGAGCACCATCCACCCGTGCCGCGCGACGTGGGAGCGCGCCTGCATCGACCCCGACGGAGGGGTCCGCCTCGGCGACTTCTTCGGGCCGCGCCTCGGCTCCGTGGCCGACGCGCCGCTCGCGACGCTGTGGAACGGCGCCTTGGCCCGCGCCGAGCGGACGCGGGCGGAAGCGGGTCGCCTGTGTGGCGCGACACGACCGAGCTGCATCTAGCGGCGACGACGAACGCGCGCCCGCGTCGTGGTGAGTCTTCACGCCCCGATGGGGCTCTTCGCTACAGCGCATCGGTCGACGCGCGACGAGAGCCGTAGTCACTGCGAGTTCTCACAGCCGGCATCAGTCCCGTCCCTATAAGAGATCGGGAGTGACGTCGCGGGTCCGTTCAAACCGGGCTCATGGGTAGTGCCGTAGTCCGAGCGATTCGTCCACCGGGACACGGGCGCTCGTGAGACACAGGGGACTCAGCGGGGGCGTGTGGGCTCCGTTCGCTGCACCTCACCCGACGAGCGCGAGCGCGACGAGCAGGAAGGTCTTCATTTTGCGAACCTCCTCGAGGGGAGCCTGTCGCAAGGATTGGGCCCCGGGAGGCTATCCGAGAAAGGCGAAGGCCCGCGTCTGCTCGGTCACTTCGCGACAGTCACTTCGCGACGATCGGCACGCCCTGGAGAAAGTACACGTCCGGCAGCGCGCTGGAAGTTCCGCACGCTCCGCCGCCCACCCCGATGACCGACCCGTCGAGGAGCGTCACGGCGGTCCACTCCGTGTTCGGATCCGGCAACGTTCCGAACGTCGAGACGCTGTTGCTCGTCGGATCGATCTGATCGACGTTCTGCGACGCGGACGTCATCGAGCACGACTTGTCGACGTTGTAGCCGCCCATGACCACCACCGTGCCGTCGCGTACGAGCGCGCTCGCGTGCCAGCAGCGCGGGGTCGACAGCTTGTACGGGGCGATGGACCAGGCCTTCGCCGCCGGATCGTAGAGCTCCACGCTGTCCTCCGGCACCGTCACGGCGCCCGCGCTCGTGCTCGCCCCGCCGATCGCGATCACACGCCCGTCCGGGAGTGTGTGCGCGGTCAGCATGGAGCGGCCGACGTTGAGCGCGCCCGTGGCGGTGAAGGTGTTCGACTGCGGATCGAAGAGCTCGACGGCCGTCTGTCCGCCGTCGCCCCCGCCGAGCATCGCGCGTCCATCGCGAAGGCGGACCATGAAGCCGAACGTATGAATGGCGAGCGTCGGCACCTGCGTGAACGAATCGGCGACCGGGTCGTAGAGGTCGACCGTCGCCTGCGTGGCCGAGGCGATGATCACGCGCCCGTCCGCGAGCATGACGGCGCGCGGGTAGTTGCGCGCGACGCTGAGGGGATTGCTGGTGGGGGTGAAGGTGTTGGTCTGCGGATCGAAGATCTCCGCCTTCGTGGCGTCTGACGCCGCGTTGCATCCCGTGTCGTCCGCGCCGCACGCCCCGCCGGCGACGAGGACCTTCCCGGTCATCAGCGGGATCGTCGCGACGTGCCATCGCGGCATCGACATCGCGCCCTTCGCGGCGCCCACGGTGTTCGTCGCGCGGTCGAACATCTCCCCGCTCGCCAGCGCGTCGGCCGTGGAGTCGGGCGTCGTGGTTCCGCCGGCGATGAGAACGCGATTGTCCTGCAGCACGCCGAGCCCCGGGTCTTCGCCGCGGACGGAGGCCATCTTGATCTCTTGCCACGGGAGCTGGATGGAACCGACCGCGTAGAGAAATGCGTTCGGCAGCGTCGCGGTGCTCGTGCCGTGCTGGATGGTGATGTCCTTCCGCCCGGCGACGTCGGGGGGCGTCTGCACGAGCGCCGTGGCGGCGTCGATGACTCGCGAAGGCGCAGGCGCGCCGTCGATGAGCACCTGCATCCCGGCGGTGAAGCCCTGGCCCTTCAGCGTGATGTAGTCGCCCCCGTTCACACCCCCGACCGCCGGCTGCACGCCGGTCACGGAGAACGCGCATGTCGCCGTGTTGCTGACGCACGCGCCCGCACAGCACGCGGCGCACGCGATGCCGCACGCACCGCAGTTCGCCGGGTCGAGCGTGAGGTCGACGCACGTGCCGTTGCAGTTGGTCTCCACGCCGGGGCAGGTGACGGGGGGCAGCGACGAGTCGAGACCGCCGCCCGCATCGAAGCTGCTAGGCGGAGCGCCTCCGGTTGCTCCACCACTCGAACCGCAGGCCGGGAGCGCCGCAGCGAGCACCGCGAATCGGAGCGAGGTACGCATGCCTTCAGCGTACACCCTCAAATCCTCGACGAAAAACCGGGGTGACCGACGGGTTTCGAACCCGCGACAGCTGGATCCACAATCCAGCGCTCTACCAGCTGAGCTACGGCCACCGAAAGCGGCGCTGAACATAGCCGCGCGCGCACCGCATGCAAGGGAAAGCGCGAAACGCGCCTCAACCAACCGCCTTCTTCCACGCCCGCATCGCCGCCCGACGCCCGCGCGCCACGTCCGGACTGTCCGGCTCACGCGCGATTTCGGGGGCCGGCGCGCTCGGCCGCGCCATCCCGTCGATCGCCTGCGTGAGACCAGACTCGAGGGCGACGAGGTCGTATCCCCCTTCGAGCACGAGCGCGATTCGCCCCTTCGCGCTCTTCGCCGCCACGGCCGCGAGGCGCCGCGCCATCCATCCGAACGCCTCCGACGACAGCTCCATCTGCGCCAGCGGATCGCGCATCGCCGCGTCGAAGCCTGCGCTCACGAGCACGAGCTCGGGCGCGTACTCCTCGGCGATCGGCAAGAGCACCTGCTCGAACGCGCTGGCGTACACGCCGTCGCCGCCGTGCGCGGTCATCGGCACGTTCACGGTGAAGCCTTCGCCGGCGCCTTCGCCGCGCTCCTTCGCCGCGCCCGAGCCCGGATAGAACGGCCACTGGTGCGTCGACATGTAGAGGACGCGCGGGTCGGTCCAGAACATCTCCTGCGTGCCGTTGCCGTGGTGAACGTCCCAGTCGAGGACGAGCACGCGCGAGAGGCCGCGCGAGACCGCGTGCGCTGCGGCGATGGCGATGTGGTTCAATAAGCAGAAGCCCATCGCTTGCGCCGGCCGGGCGTGATGCCCCGGTGGTCGAAGGAGGGCTACGCCGCGCGGTGTCGTGTTTCGCGCGGGCGCGTCGATGATGCGATCGACCATCGCCACCAGCGACCCGGCCGCGATCCGCGCCGCCTCCACGCTCCCCGGCGCCACGAACGTGTCCGAGTCGAGGCTCGTACGCGCGCCGCGGAGCTTCTCGAGCACCGCGATGTACGCAGGATCGTGCACGCGCGCGAGCTCCGTATCGGTCGCTTCACGCGCGGCCACCGCTTCCCACGTCACGTTCGCGCGCGCTGCCGCGGCCCGTGCCGCGACGAGTCGCTCCGGTCTCTCCGGGTGGTAGGCACCCGAGGCGTGCGCGTCGAACCGCGGGTCGTCGACGAGGAGCGCCCGAGGCGCGTCCGGTGGGAGCGACTTGCGGGGAGGTGGGATGGAGGAGCGCAGCGGCATTCGGTTACACGTTCAACAAGACGCAGAGAGACGCGAGGAGGATGTTGCCGCGCTCGCGCGCACGATGATAGCGTCTTCCGTGCCGCTTTCCGGGCACTTCGCGGGGCTGGGGGCCCGGAGTCGCGAAGGGTCAGCGAGGTGGAACCGAATCCCAGCGAAGTCCCCGCGCGCATTAAAGCGCGTGGCTCGCTCGGTCTGGATCGCTCGCGCAGGCTAACGACAGGCAACCGGGAGCAGGGGAGGCAGAGTGCGAAATAAGATCATCGCCGTCAACGCCGTCATCGTCCTCATCGTGGGGCTGTTGTCGTACGTGCTGATGCACCAGGCGATCACCGCGGCGGCTGCCAATCAGACCGTCCTCCTCAGCGACGCCAAGCATGGGGTCCAGGGGGCTGCGGCTCGGTTCCAGCTCGACGCTCTGCGCGCCGAACGCTGGCTCGCGCAGAAGTCGAGCGACCCGGCCGCCCTCGACGCCTTCCAGAAGTCGAGCGACAGCGCCCGCAAGGAAGCGGCGACGTCGTTCTGCGATCGCGTCCTCAGCGACGCGCGCGCCAGCTCGGCCTTCGAAGGGATCGCCCCCGCGGTGGCCATGCTCATCGACGAGAACGGCAAGATGGTCGGCCGCAACGGCTCGAACCTGAACGCCGGGCGCGACCTGAGCGCCGACTATCCGACCTTCAAAGATGCGCTCACCAAGGGGCACAGCGGGTCGGACCTCTGGGCGAACAAGGATCGCCAGGACAGCTTCCTCGCGTCGTACGTGCCTGTGCGCACGGCCGACGGGAAGGTCGCCGGGATGATCGCGATCGGCGTCACGATGGCCGACGAGCTGCTTCGCGTGAGCGAGCAGACGACGGGCGGCGGGCTCGCGCTGGTCGTGCCTGAAAAGGGAGACATCGCGATCGTCGCGAAGTCGACCAACGCGACGGCGTCGCTTCAAGACGCGGTCAGCGGACCGGCGAAGGATCTCGTCATGCGAGTGCTCGCCGGCGGCAAGGCCGACGCGGCGGCCGCGGCTGACATGTTCGTAGGGGCGGCGACGCTCGACGGCCTGGGCGACGGCAAGCACGCCGCGCTCACCTCAGCGGCGCCGTTCACCCTCATCGAGAACGCCGGCGCGATGACGCAGCCGATCTTCTACGTGATGATCCTCGGCGTCATCCTCGTCATCATCGGCGGCTGGATGCTCGGCAACTACATCACGCGCCCGATCAACATGCTCGAAGAGGGGCTCCTCGCCATCCTCAACGGCCAGCAAGAGAAGCGCTTCGAGCTCGACCACCCCGAGCTCGGCGGTCTGGCCTTCCGGATCGACCAGCTCCTGAATCAACTCATGGGCATCGAGGAAGACACCACCGACGAGCACGGACGCCCCTCGAAGGCGCCGAGCGCGGCGGACTTCCGCGAAGCGATGTCGGTCGATCGATCGACGCAAGGGGCGTTCGCCGACGCGCAGCAGGTCGATCCCGCGGCGGCGCAAGCCCTCGCGACCGAGCCTGCGGCGCCGTACTACGCGCGCATCTACCGCGAGTACATCAATGCCAAGAAGGCGCTCGGCGAGCAGACCGATCACATCACCGAGCAGGCGTTCGCGACGCGCATCCAGGGCATGGAGCGCGACGCGGCGCAGAAGTACGGCCGCCCCGTGCGCTACCAGGTGCACGCGCGGAACAAGGAAGTGGTGCTGCTCGCGGTCCCGCTTCCGCAGTAGCGCGCCGTCGGTACCGTCCACGAATACGCCTGCGGGACACACGCTCCCGCGGGCGTTTCGCATTTTCGCGGTCTGGCATTTGCTGAGACCCGGGAAGAATGTGGCGCCGTTCGTGGTAAAGGAAGCGCATCCATGGGCCTGTTCGATCTGTTCAAGAGCAAGGGCGACGCGCGCGGCGACAAACCGAAGGCGAACCCCGCCGCCAAATGGGCGAACGTCGCCGCCGACAAGCGCGCGCAAAACTACGACCGCCAGGAGGCGATCGGCGCGCTCGCGGCGATGGGCACCGCCGAGGCCGCCGCGGCGCTGCTTCGCCGATTCACGTTCCACATGGACCCGTCGATCACCGATCAGGACGAGAAGGACGCCGCGTTCAACGGGGTCGTCCGCGCCGGGCGTGAAGCCATCGAGCCGATCCGCGCCTTCGTCGCCAAGGCCGAGAGCCTCTCCTGGCCGATGAAGGTCATGAAGGAGATCTTGAGCAGCGAAGAGGAGCTCGTCGACGAGCTCGTGCTCTGGCTCTCGAAGTGGGACACGGAGTACTCGAAGTTCATCGACCCGAAGATTCAGCTGCTCGCCGCGCTCGAAGAGCACAAGGGGCCGAAGATCCGCGCCGAGGCCGAGCGCTTCCTGCTCGACGTGAACGAGTCGGCCCGCTTCCACGCCGTCGGCGCGACGCTCGCGCA
This sequence comes from Myxococcales bacterium, assembly GCA_003151595.1. The sequence continues at coordinate 16,211 of PLXW01000047.1, read as the reverse complement.
AGACGACGCCGAGGCCATCCCCGCGCTCCTCGATTGCCTCGTCGACGAGGAGAGCGTCCGCGTGAAGCACCGCCTCGTCGACGGCTTCATCTCCCGCGGCTGGGTCGTCCCCGAAGAGAAGCGCGAAGCCGTCCGCAAAGCCCTCCCGAGCGGCGCCACGATCGACGCGACCGGCGAAATGAAGAAGCGCTAAAGACGCGCCTCGAAGGCTCGTCCTTAGCGCTGCTGCTTCGCCGTGAGGCCTATTCCGAGATCTTCGGCTTGGCCGGGAGCGCGAAGCCCAACGAGATGGTGATCATCTGGTTGAACTTGAACGTGTCGTCGTTCGAGTCGATCTTGTTGTCGGGGAACTTGCCGTTGTTGCCCGAGCCTCGCGAGTCGAACCCGGCACGGTTCCACGAGAAGGGGAGCGCGCGGTACTCGAGCCCGAGCGACATGAACTGGTTCATGTAGAAGTTGAGCCCGAGGCCGAACGTCGGCGCGAACTTCGTCGACGAGGCGAGCGCGAACGACTTTGGATCCGAGCACGAGTACGGATCCGTCGTCGCTCCGCAGGGACCGCGCTCCTGAATCCCGACGACCGCGAGGCCGCCGTGGATGTACGCGTCGGTGTCGACGAAGATCTTCTGGAAGATGGCCAGCTTGCCGCGGAACGGCGTGAACTGAACCTGCGGCGTGACGACCCAGCTCATCTTCGCCGTCTGGTCGGCGAACGACGTCCCGTTGTTCAGGTTCGTGGGCGTGCCCGGGTTCACTTGCGTCTTGGTGAAAGCGTCGCGCGGCGAGGAGTCGTCGATTTCACCGGTGAGCGCCGTGGGCATGCTCACGAGTCCGTACGCGCCCCACACGCCGACCGCCAGCCACTCGGTGATGTTGTACTGAAGACGCGCGCCGACGAAGATCGTCCGGCGATACTCGTCGAGCAGGGTGAACGAGACGGTCGGCGCGAGCTCGAGGCGCCCACCGCGATACTGGCGCTCCTTGCGGACGGCCGGCGCGCCAGCGAGCGGCCCCGTGATGAGGATCTCTTGCGCCGCGGCGTTCGTCGCCGATGCGAGACCCATCGCCACGACGAGCCCAGAGATGAATCGCTTCATCTTGATCTTGTTCCTGCGGAGCGCCTTGGCTTTCAGCTCTTTTCGCGCGCTCATTTGGGCAACCGGTATTCCCAGCTAAAGGGGAGGAAGACGCTCAGCCCGATCTGCGCGGCGACGTTGTTCGTGATCTTGTTGTCGCCGAACCAGGTGCCCGGATCCTGCGCGGAGCCCGCGGTCGGCGAGGCCCCTGCGGGCGCGACGTTCTTCGTCTGCGAGACCTGAGTGTTCTCGAGCTTCTCGTTGTAGATGTAGTCGCGCACTTCGAGCGTCACCGCGAACCAGCGGTTCAAGAAGATGCGGAGACCGATGCCGAGGTCCACGTCGAGCTTGGGCTGGTACGTGAACGTCCGGTTGTCGGGGTCGATGACGGCGATGGGCCGCGTCGAGATCGCGCCGAGACCACCGAGGATGTAGGCGTCGTAGCTGAAGATGAATTTGTTGAACCCGGCGAACTTGCCGTAGACCGGCACGTACGTGAAGTTCAGGTTCGCGCCCCACTGATACTCGTTCAGCGGAACCGAGAGGTGGGCGGCGCGACGGTTCTCGAAGTTGAAGTCCGAGTCGCCGTTGAGGCCTGCGTACAGGTTCCCGCTCAGGCCGACCGCGAGGACGTTCGTGATGTAGAAGTTGAGACCGAGCCCGGGCCCCGGGTGCGACACGAACTGATCGTTCAGCGTGAAGCTGTAATACGGGTTGATCTCCAGGCGGTGCCTGCGCAGCGCATAGATCTGCTCCACCGCGTAGACCTCGGCGGAGACCGGCCGATTGGCCGCCTTCGCGATGTCTTCGGGCTTCGGGCAGGCCGAAGGATCGATCTCGCAGATGCCTCCCGCGGTTCCACCCGCGGCGGTGCCTCCAGCAGCGGCTCCACCTGCCGCATCGGGCGTGGCAGGTTGAGCGCCGGTCGCATCCCCGGGGGGAGGCGTGGCAGGAGCATCGAGCTCGATCTCCCCACCGTTGGCCGGCGCTGCGGGCGCGGGCGCGGCGGGAGCCGGGGCCTGAGGCTTCGGTTTCTTCTTTTGGGCTTGTGCCGCCGTCGGCAACAGCATCAGCGCTGCTGCCGCGCTCACGAGGCGCAGCCACCTTCGAGCCTTCATCGGTACCCCTTCCGCATCCCTTCCAACGACGAGCACTTTGGGCGCAAAGCGATACAGCTAACGGTTTGAAAACAGTGGGGAATCGGACCTATGGCTAAAACGCGCCGGACTATATCACGCACGATTTCGGCCAATCAACGACATTCCCAAACGATCCTGAGTGGGAATCGCGCCGGCCGAAACGCTTACGTGTCCCGAGCCGAACCAACAACCAATATCTGCGTCTCTCATGCTGGAAGGCTGGCCCTGGTTTTTTGGCGCCGCTGGCGCGGTAGTTCTCTCGAGAACCGCTATTTCGTCCCTGCATTCTCTTTCAGACATGAAAGGGAGCGAGGGATTAAGGACACACTCTCAAGCTGCTGCCGCTTCGTCTCCGCCCTGACCGAAGAGCGCTTCGACGAACTCGTCGGCCATGAACTCGCGCAGGTCTTCGGCGCGCTCGCCGAGGCCCACGTAGCGAACGGGGAGCTTCAGCTCGTCGCAGATGCCGAGCACGATGCCACCCTTCGCCGTCCCATCCAATTTCGTGAGGATGATACCCGTGAGGTCGAGCGCCTCTTTGAAGAGGACCGCTTGCTGAAGTGCGTTTTGTCCCGTGGTCGCGTCGAGGACGAGGAGCGTCTCGTGGGGCGCGCCCTCCATCGCCTTCGCGATCGTCTTTCGCACCTTCTTGATCTCGTCCATCAGCGGCGCCTTCGTGTGAAGGCGACCGGCCGTGTCCACGAAGAGGAAATCGACCGCCGCGGCCTTGGCCTTCTCGGTCGCGTCGAAGGCGACCGCTCCCGGATCGGCCCCTTCCTTCCCCTTCACGACGTCGCTGCCGACGCGCTTGCCCCACACCTCGAGCTGCTGCACCGCGGCCGCGCGGAACGTGTCGCCCGCGGCGAGGAGGACCTTCTTGCCGTCGTTCGTGTAGCGCGTGGCCAGCTTGCCGATCGACGTGGTCTTGCCGACGCCGTTCACGCCGACCATCAGCACGACCGTGGGCTTCGTCGTCGCCTTGAGCGCGCCGCCGCCGATGGAGAGGATGCGCGAGGCTTCCGCTCGAAGCGCGGCCCACACGGCGTCGGAGTCGGCGAGCTCGTTCTTCGCGAGGCGCTCACGGAGGCGCTCCAGGATCGCGTGCGTCGTCTTCACCCCGACGTCGCTCGAGATCATGACCTCTTCGATCTGCTCGAGGATGGCCGGGTCGATCTCTTTCTTGCCGCCGAAGAGCGCCGTGAGCTTGGCGATGAATCCGCCGCGCGTCGCGGCGAGCCCTTTGCGCATGCCGGCGACGTCTTTTTTCGAGAGCTCCTTCGGCGGCGGCTTGTCGGACGCCGACGGGATCAGGTCGGTCGACGGGAGCGCTTCGGGGGCCTTCGCGGAGACGGGAGGGGGCGGCTTCGACGGCGCGCGCGCCGACGGCGGCGGTGCCTTCTCTGCAGGCTTCGGCGGGAGCTTTGTCCCCTCGGGCTTTGCCGGGAGCGCGGCTGGCTTTCGCACGAACGCGAAATAGATGACCACCAGCGCGATCACCGCTCCGACGACGTAGACCCAGGCGTCCATCCGCGCACTATATAGGGAGGGGCGGCGGGCCGCGTCAACGTGAGCGATCGGCACCGCGTCCCGACCGGGTCCGCTCGCGGCGGTCAGCGATTCGCTTTCGTGGGGTTCGCGAGGGCGCGATCGCTGGCGTCGCGGCCCGACGGGGGCGCGGCGGCGACGGCCGGGGAAGGGGCCAGGCGCTCGACGTCCGCCTCGACCTGCGCGTCGACCGGCTCGCCGGCATAAGCCGCGCGCTCGATGGCGTCGGCCCATCGCGCGACCCGAAAGTCGTCGCCCGCGGCGCGACGCACGTGGCCCGGAGTCGGCTCGGGGCGCACGTCGAAGGGGCGCCCGCGCGACTTGGCCCACGCCACCATGCGCGTGAGCAGCGCGCGCTTTCGAAGGACGAGCTGCGCATCGAGCTCGCTCGGCGGCGGGAGCGCACGGCGGAGCGTGACGTGAAGCGGCGCTTCGATCGCCAGCTCGTCGCCGGGGCGGGGGACGACGCGCGGGAGGACGAAGCGCCCGTCTTCATCGGCCACGACGCCCGCCAGGATCTCGGCGCGACCGAAGGCGGGGCGCTCGATCTGAACGCGCGCGTTCGGGATCGCGGTCGCGTCGTCGGCGTCGACGGCGCGACCATTCCACCCTTCGTTCGCGTCTTTGGCCACGCGCACCACGTCGAGCTTCGCTTCGCCGCGCGATACGGCGCGCGCCGTCGAACGAGGGACCCACTTCGCGAGCACACGCGCCCGCTGCGCGCGCGACGCGACGAACCACGCCACGATCGCCAGGCCCGCCAGGACGAGCGGCCACTGGTGAAGCGGGCTTCGTCCGCGAACCGGCAGCCTCCACGTCGAGTCGGCGCCGGGCTCGAGCCACGGCGCGCTCGGGACGTAGCGAAGCGCGATGGGGATCTCCGACAACGAGTCCGCGCGCAGCGCGGATCGGTCCACACCAGGGGCCGAGCCCGACGACTCGGAGAGCGCGAACGTGGCCACGACTCGCGCGCTCCCCGCTTCGATCGGCGCCGCGCCCACCACGACGTCGTTCACGCGCGCCTCGACGCTCCCGCTGGTCACTTCGCCCGAGGCCGCGCGCGCATGCACCACGATGGCGACGCCGTCTTCCGGTGAGCCGGCGGGGAGCGCTCCGTCGTGCGCTTCGGTCACGTCGAGCGCGACGCGCGCGTGCCGTTCGATCGCGACGACGCGCGTCGCGGCAGCGGCGTCGGCGTTCCCCTGGAACGAGACGCGAAGCTCGCCTTGCCCGGGCGGCCCGAGCGTCGACGGCTCGATCGCAAAGCGCGCGTGCCCCGAGACGTCGGTCGTGGCGTTTCCGATCGCGCCGCGTTCGGTGCTCAGCGTGAGCGCCAGCCCGGCGCCGGCGTTCGTCGCGCCGTCGCTCTCCAGCGTGGCCGTGGCGTCGATCGTCATCGGCCCCGCCTTGCCGTCGAGCGACACGACGCGCGGCTCGGGCGTGAACGCGAGCGTGCACGCGCGCCGCGAGAGATCGACCGGCACCGCCACCGACGCGGCGTCGACGTACACGCTCCCGGCGAACTGCACCTGCACCGCGTAGCGCTCGATCGGCAGCGGTACGCGCAGACAGAAGCGACCCGCGTCGTCGGTCGTGACGTGCGCGGTGCCGTCGGCGTCGACGCGCGCGTCGCGCACGCTCCCGCAGCTCTCGGCCCCCTTGGCCCCATTCCCCCCATTAGGTAGCGCGATCGTCTTTCCCGGCGTCGCCGCGCGGGCGAACGTCACGCTCACCGCCCCCTTCGCGATCGGCGCGTTCGCGTCGTCCAGCACTGCGCCGCGCAGCAGCATCGCGTTGCCGTCGATGCGCACCCCCTGCGCTTCGATGCGTGAAGCTCCGCGAACGCGCACGTGCAGCGCGTCGCCGCTCGGGCCGGCCCCCGCCGCGGAATTCGCGGCGACGACGAGCGCCCAAGCGATGCCGCACGCAGGTCCGAGTCTCACATGTCCGAGCATACCCGCGCGGCACTCGATCGATCTCGTTGAAGCGACCGGCGAGCAGAACCGTCCGACGAGGTGATAACGTGGATGATCGCATGACGCGGACTGTCGATGCGCGCTCGCGTGGGTTCGCTCTCGTGCGTCTCGCGGCCGTGCTTTTCGTCGCGCTGGCGTGCGTGCTGCTCCTCGGCTCGGTGGCGCGCGCCGACTCGCGGACCGAATTCTTGATCGGACGCCTCAAGGCCGACGACTTCCGCGTTCGCACCAACGCCGCGCTGGCGCTGGGGCAATCGGGCGACGACGCCGCGGTCCCCGCGCTGTGCGGCGCGATCTCCGACGCGAGCGACGTCGTTCGTCAGGCCGTCGTCGCCGCGCTTCAGAAGCTCGCGCGCCCCTCGGCGCTCGCGTGCCTGAAGACGCGCGCCAACACCGAGACGAGCGACGCCGTGAAGCGCGCCATCACGCGCGCCATCGACGCCATCGGCAGCGGTGGGTCATCGCCGTCGGGGGGGCCACCGCCGGTCGTGGCCAACGCGAAGTACTACGTCTCGATCTCCCCCATCGCGAACCAGACCGGTCGCCCCGACGCCGAGATCACGGCGCTCGTCGGCGGCGCCGTTCGCGGCAAGCTCGGCGAGCTTCACGGCTATCAGCTGGCTCCCGATCAGGAGAGCCCCGAGCAAGCGCGCGCCGCGATCAACAAGCGCAAGCTCACCGGTTACTACCTCTCGATTCGCGTCGAGCGCTTCGACTATTCCGACGGCAACCTCCGCGTGCGCGTGAAGGTCGCGGTGTTCAGCTACCCGGGCAAGGACCTCCGCGGCGAGGTCCCCGCCGGCCTCACGCAGAGCGGCGTGAGCAGCGGCGACAAGGCGGCCGAAGACAACTTGCTGCAAATGGCCACGGCCCGCGCCGTCGAGCTGTTCGCCCAGAGCTTCCCATGATCGACGTTCATAACTGGCCCCCTTCGCCCCTTCGGGCGCACCATGAAGGTGGCCTTGCCGCGCGAGTCCCCGCATGAACACCTCGAATTTCCCCTCGTCGGCGACCGGTCGCTACAAGCGCAGCGTCCGTAACCTCCTCATCGATTCGCGCTTCCAGCTCCGGTACACGGCGTTCCTCGTGATCGTCGCCGTGGTCGTGAGCGGAGTGCTCGGCGCGTTCCTCTATCGAACGAGCCGCGAGGTCGTCTCCGTCAGCCAGGAAGTGGTGGTCGAGAGCAAGAAGGTCAGCGACGTCGTGAAGATGTCGATCAAAGACAGCTACAGCGACAACCCCGAGCTGGCCGCGGCGTTCAACGAAGAGTCGGCCGCGCAGGACAAGAAGATCGAAGAGCAGCAGAAGGCGCTCGTTCGCCAGCAGCAGGTGATGCTCTACGAGCTCGTCTTCGGGCTCACGTTTCTGGTGGCGGTCATCGGGATGTGCGGCATCTGGTTCACGCACAAGATCGCCGGGCCCATCTACAAGATGAAGATGCTCCTTCGCCAGGTGGGCGACGGGAAGCTCGTCTTCCAGGGGAAGCTCCGCAAGGGCGACGAGCTCCAGGACTTCTTCGGCGCGTTCGCCACGATGGTCGACAAGCTCCGCGACCGGCAGGCGCACGAGGTCACGCAGCTCGAGGCGGCGATTCGCATGGCGGGCGAATCGGGCGCGAGCCAGGAGTCGCTGGCGAAGGTGCGGCTGGTGCGCGACGAGATGAAGCGCGCGATCGATTCGTGAGCGCGCGCGCGCGAGCGCTCACGTCCTCGGCGCGCTGAGGATCGTCTCCATCGTCTCGAGCGTGAGCCCGAGCTCGCGCGCGCATCGCACGGCGGCGAGGAGGGCAGGGCGAACGGCGCGCGGCGAGACGTCGAGCGCTTCGGCGGCGGCGCAGACCACGACGTCGATGAGCTTCGGCGACGAGGTCGAAAGGGGCTCCGCTGACGGTACGGGTGACGGGGCGAGCGGGGCTGCGGGCTCCTCGAGGCCCAGACTGACGAGGGTCTCGCCGACGAGCGCGGCGAGCTCCGAGGCGAGCGCCTCGTCGCGGGTGATTGCGAGGTCGGCGAGCACGGCGACCTGCCTCCTCTCGAGGCGGGTCCCCTCCGAGGCCCACCGGGAGTACGACCTTCGCGACACGCCGAGTAGCTTGGCCATCTCGCCGTGAAACATCCCCATGGTGATGCCCACTCTCGAGAGAAGCCCTGCGACGTGCGCTGGGTCCTGGCGCAGCAGCAGTGCAATGTCGTCGCCCATGGCCGTCAATCGCACGCCATCCGGGCAAGAGCAACGGTTCCTGGCCACGAACTGCCCGTACCTGGCCAAACCAGGCCGTCGGGAAGCCGAACCAGCGCTGTCCCTGGCCAAGCTGAAGGCCTTGCTGGCCACCTCGGAGGTCTTCCTGGCCGTACCGCTGCTCTTGCAGGCCAAACCGTACCTCTCACTCGCCGAGTGAAGGTGGTCCCTGGCCATCCCGGACCCCGCTCACGCCGCGGAAAGCCTCCGGGATGGCCTGCAGAGGCGCTCCCTTGGCCAGCCACGCACCTCTTCGTCGAAGAGGTCCAGCTCACACGCCCGACGAATCAAGCCGTGAACGCCGCCTCGATGTACTCGACGTGCGTGCTCGTCCCTTCGAACGTGACCGACGCCACATCGATCCGCACCCGCTCGATCCCCGGCATCTTCGACAGCTTCTGCCGCCAGAGCCGTTCGGCCGCGCGCACGACCCTCGCGCGCTTCTTCGCGTCCACGCTCTCCAGCCCGCGCGTGAACGCTCCCGCGCCGCGCATGCGCACTTCCACGATCGCCGCGAGCTCGCCCATGCGCGCGACCACGTCGATCTCGAGCGCGCCGAGCCGCACGTTCCGCGCGAGGATCTCGAAGCCGCGCGTGACGAGGTAGTCGACGACCGCGTCTTCTGCGCGGTCGCCTTTGGCCTTCACGTCGCGCTCACGAACGGCGCGACGGCCGCGCGATCACTGTCCGTTGTACGAGCCGCAGTTCCCCTTGGAGGCGTCGCACGCCGGCACGCTGATGGGCGAGCCGAGGAGCGTCGCGGGGCAGTCCGACTCTTTGTAGTCGGTGCCGGACTTCATGCAGTACGCGCCGGTGAGGCCGGTGTCCGTGGGGCCGATCGACGAGACGAGCTGCGTGCAGGCGAACCCCTCGGGGCACTTGCAGTAGTTCGCGCCGTCGTTCGTGTCGCCCTGAAGGTTGGCGCAGCGGCAGGAGCAGTAGACCGCCTTGTCGGCGGTGCGCGAGAGGCACTGCGGCTGAACGAGGGCGAGCGCCTTGCTCGTGGGGTCGCCGCCCACGGGCTCGGTCTGCTTGAGGCCCGTCCCGTCGGGGACGCTGCCCGGGATGCCGCATCCGATGATGTTGTTCCCGCTCGAGTCCTTGTACGGAGCCGTTCCGTTCTCGGGGGGGACGCCTTGCGAGTTCTGGCCGTAGGGGCAGGTGACGCGCCCCTGGAAGTGATTCACCAGACAGAGACGAGTCTGGCACTGGAAGCTCTTCGACTCGGTGTTGACCTCGCCGGGGCTGAACCCGTTGAACGTCGCCGTGAACTCCTCTTCGGGAGTGCACGGGTCGCCGACGCCGGTCTGGGAGCACCCCTGGAGAAACGCCGGGGCCAGCGAGAGACCTGCGACGCCGAGAACGAGCGCGGCAATGAACGAGCGAGTCATTTCGATTGCTCTCCCTAGACGACTGATTGCGTGAAGGCGTCTCGGTGGACTTTTGTTGTCGCGGCGGCAGGCGACAGGCCTCTGCAGACGCAGAGTGGATACACGCGAAAACGCGGGGGAAGCTAGCCGACGCGAGTCGGTTGGGTCAAGACGAACCGAGCCTATCTTCTCTGACCCCTCACGATGGCTTCGCGTTGAGTATGGGACGCAGTTCAGACATCCGTCGATCTCGAGGACTCGGCGCGCGCGATTTACGCCGTTTCTCCCTTTTCCTTCCAAGGTTGGGACCTGGCAATGGTCAATAGTGTGGGCGCTGCTCGCCGGGTTTCGCCTTGACAAAGAGGAAAGAGCGTCCGTACCATCGCGCGGCTCGACGGATTATCCTTTCAACATCGTTGAGTTTTTCGGCATTCGCTGCACTTCGATGACGCCATCGGAATGCCGTTGTTTTGGACCTGCCGCACCCCGACCACGCGAGGAGCATTGACGATGCGTACACGGTCTCTTGGCGCGAGTGTCTTCGCGTGGGCCGCGATGGTTTCTCTCTGCGTAACTGGAGCGACGTTGACGAACGACGCATTTGCCCAGAAGAAACCCAAGAAGAAGAAGCCTGCGCAGAACACGCAGCAAGAGATCGAGCTGGACGCTCCTGCCACGCCGCAAAATAACGGTAACAGTGGTAATGGGAATCCGCCGACCCCTTCGTCCGGCACTCCCAAGGCCGTCGACAACTCCCCGCCGCCGTCCGCCGGTCAGATGACCGAGCAGGCCGCGCAGGCCAAGCGCCTCTTCGACGGCGAGAAGTGGTCGGACGCTTCGCTCGCTCTCTACCGCGTCTACAAAGGTGAGACGGGCGACGACGAGGGGAACAAGCAGCTCGCGCAGTACCACCTCGCGATCTCGCTCTACCGCCTCAAGTTCTACCAGGCGGCGTACGGCATCTTCAGCGAGATCGCTGACAAGCCGAATCACCTCAAGTTCAACGAAACGCTCCTCTGGTTGGCGAAGCTCGCCACCGACTTGCCGGAGCCGGCGGACATCGTCGAGCGCGTCGGCAAGTACAACGACGAGCAGATCGCCCGCTTCGACAACCCGAACCAGCGCGACCTGTACTGGCAGCTGAACTACCTGCTCGGCCGCTACAAGTACCGCAACCGCCAGTACGAGGAGGGGTTGCGCCTCTTCGGCAAGGTCGCGCGCGAGTCGAAGTACTACGTGCAGGCGCAGTTCTTCGCCGGCATCTCGAACGTCCAGACCCGGAAGTCCGTCCCGGCCGTGCAGTCGTTCCAGCGCATCGTCGGCGCGATCGACGAAGGGGTCGAGGGGGTCGAGGACGAGTCGCGCATGCGCGACCTCGCGTTCCTCTCGATGGCCCGCACGTACTACTCGGCCTCGGTTCGCCTCGACGAGAACAACTCGCCGACGATCGACTCGAACAAGCTCTCGGCCGCCGTCAAATACTGGAACAAGGTCGACCAGGGGAGTGAGTACTGGCTCGACGCGCTGTTCGAAGAGTCGTGGGCCTACTTCATGGCCGGCGACTACAGCCACGCGCTCGGGAACGTTCACACCATCCAGGCGCCGTACTTCCCGAACTCGTACTACCCGGAAGCGGAAGTCCTCAAGGCGGTCATCTACTTCTCCAACTGCCAGTACGAAGACGCGACCACGATCGTCGCCACCTTCCAGACGAAGTACCAGCCGATCTACGACGACCTCAACAAAACGCTCTCGAAGTTTAAGGGCGACAACCAGGAAGAGGCGTTCTTCAAGTTCCTGAAGGACGTGCGCGAGAACAAGGCCGACGTGCCGCCGCGCGTGAAGAAGGTCGTCGAGCTGGCGCTGTCGGACAGGCAGCTGCTGCGAAACCTCGAGTACGTGCGGCTCCTCGACGAAGAGGGGAAGCGCTTCTCGAAGGCGCCGCAGTCGTTCCAGAGCTCGGCGCTCGGCAACGACACGAAGGACGCGCTGCAGCTCGCGCGCGACATCGCCGTTCGCAACGCAGGGCAGCTCGCCAAGGATCGCTACCAGCGAAATCTCGACGAGCTCAACGAGCACATCCGCGACGCCGCCAAGATCCTCATCGACATCACGGCCGCGCAGCGTAACCAGCTCGATCAGGCGATCGCAGGGAGCCAGATCACCGTCGCCGAATCCAAGGCGAACATCGTCAAGCCCGACGAAGAGCACGTGATCTGGCCGTTCAACGGTGAGTACTGGCGCGACGAGCTCGGCTTCTATCGCCAGACCATCACCTCGAAGTGCGGGAGGTAATTCGGATGAATCGCTTCGTTTCGTTGCTCGCCGTCAGCGTCGCACTCCTCGGCTCGGCGGTCACACGCCCGGCCGGTGCGGCTACGGCGGGCGATGCGTGTGTGTCGGACAAGGCGAAGGACAACCTCAACGCTTGCGCCGGCACCGGTCCCGCGAAGTTCGACGTGACCGCTCACGGCAAGGCGCCGCAGGTCAACTTCCACTCGGCCCCTCCGCCGGCCGATTTGAAGAAGCGCGATCAGCAGATCAAGCCGCCGAACCCGAACGAGCTGATGGGCGCGGCCTCACGCGACGAGCGGAAGAACCGCCTCCAGTCGCGTGCGCGCGCGCTCCTCGTCACCGAGATCTCGGGCCTCGAGAACCTGTTCGGGAGCACTCCGAAGAACTCGCCCGACCGTGTGCAGCTCGCGCGGCGACTCGCCGAAGACTACGTCGAGCTCGAGAGCACGGCGTTCCGCGAGAAGACGCAGGCCGAGATCGATCGCGACTCGCTGAAGAAGACGAATCCGTCGGCCGCCGGTCAGAAGCAGACCGCCGCCATCCAGGCGACGTCGATCATGAACCGCGCTCGGACGAACGCCGAGAAGTACTACACGACGATCACCACGGACTATCCGAACTATCCGCAGCTCGACGAGGTCCTCTACTACCTCGCCTACGAGTACGAGCAGGCGAACGACAACGACCACGCCCGCAAGATCTACTACCAGCTCATTCAGACCCGCCCGAACTCGAAGTACATCCCCAACGCGTACCTCGCGTTCGGCGAGTTGTTCTTCAACGAAGCGCAGGGCGATCCGAGCAAGTGGGACACGGCCGCGCAGGCGTACTCACAGGTCATCAAGTACCCGCCGCCGGACAACAAGGTCTACGGCTACGCCTGGTACAAGCTCGCCTACGTCTTCTGGAACGAGGGTGATTTCGCCAAGGCGCTCAACGCCTTCAAGAAGACCATCGACTACGGCACGACGTACGCGCAGATCCCGAACGCCTCGAAGCTGGCCGAGAGCGCGCGTCGCGACATCATCCCGGTCTACGCGCTCAAGGGGGACCCGACCGCGGCGTTCAACTTCTTCCACAACATCTCGGGCGACGAATCCGGCCAGACCGGCAAGACGTTCAAGATGATGGACGACCTGGGCCAGAACTACCTGGATACCGGTCACTACCCCGAGGCGGTCGCGCTCTACAAAGACCTCCTGGTTCGCGATCGCAGCGGCGACAAGACGTGCGTCTATCAAGCGCACATCACCGAAGCCACGATGGCGATGAAGTCCGGCAACAAGGAAGTCATCAAGGCCGAGCTCGATAACCAGTCGAAGATCTACAACGAGTACAAGGCCAGCAACCACCCGCCCGACTCGAAGCAGGAGTGCGCGAACAAGACCGCGGCGCTCCTCGTCGAGACCGCGATGGCCTGGCACCTGGAAGCGGTCGGTCCGCCCGGCCAGCGCGGCACGGGCGATCCGCGCACGATGGGTCTCGCGGCGTACTTCTACAAGAAGGTGTCGGAGACCTGGAACACGCAGGAGTTCTCGCAGTTCCAGTTCCCGCGCATCGTCAAGGAAGACTGGCCGACGATCTACAAGATCAAATACGACATGGCCGACCTCCTCTACTTCCAGCAGAGGTGGAACGAGTGCGGGCCGGCGTTCGACAACGTCGTCGCCGAGAACCCGGGCGCGCCGGAAGCGGCCGAAGCCGCCTACGCCTCGGTGCTCTGCTACCAGAACATCTACGACCAGACCCACGCGAACGGCGCCGACAAGAAGGGGAGCGGCAACCTCCCCGGTCAGAAGAAGGAAACCAAGGCCGACGACGACCGCCTGGCGACCAAGCAGTTCACCGACACGCAGAAGGGGATGATCTCCGCCTTCAACCGGTACATTTGCTACATCCACCCGGCGGCGACCGACACGCAGGGGAACGACCAGCTCATCGAAGTTCGCTTCGCCCGCGCGCGCACCTACTTCGAAGCGCAGCACTGGGAAGAGGCCGCGATCGCGTTCCGCGACATCGCGATGGAGAACTCGGACAAGGACGTCGGCATCTACGCCGCGCAGCTCTACCTCGAGAGCGTCAACGTCCTCGGCCAGCACTCGAACCCGCCGCGTCCGTCGTGCTTCGACGACATGGCGAGCGACGTTCCCAAGTTCCTCGAGCTGTATTGCACGGGGGAGAAGTTCGCGAAGAACCAGGAGCAGTGCACGAATCTCACGAAGATTCAGTGCGACATCCAGCGCCTCAAGGCGGAGAAGCTGGTGCAGCTCGCGGACAAGACGGGCGGGTCGGCGGCGCTCGGGACGTACGAGCAGGCCGGCAACACGTACTACGAGCTCTGGCGGAAATACGGCGAAGGGCCGATCAGCCAGAACCAGGCGCCGACGTGCGACAAGCTCGACGAGATTGTCTACAACTCGGCGCGCGCGTACCAGGCGGCACGCCTCGTGGCGAAGGCGATCCGGGCGCGTATGACGCTGCTCAATCCGCAGTTCCACATGGACTCGTCGGCGCTCGCGAAGAAGGCGACGCTCGAGATCGGCAAGAACTACCAGGCCATCGCCGTCTACGACGCCGCGGCTGACTGGTACGAGAAGTACGCGAAGATGGATAAGAACGCCGAGGGCGCCGACGGCGCTCTCAGCGACGCGACCCTCCTTCGCCTCCAGCTCGGTCAAGAAGACGAAGCGATCACCGACGCCAAGTTGTTCATGCGCAACTACGGCGCGGCGAAGCCGGAGACCACGGCGTCGATCGCCTTCGCCATCGGCACTCACTACGCCGACAAGGAAGACTGGGATCACGCCAAGGGGGCGCTCACCGGATCGATGGGCGTCATCAACAAGGCGGCCCCGGACATCCAGGTGCAAGCGCACGCCACGCTCGCCCGTGCCTATGCGCACACGCGCGGCGGCGACGGGAACGCGAAGACGGAATACGCCAAGGTGCGAACCCTCTGGCAGAATCCGCAGGACGCGATCGCCCGGATCAACTCGGCCTACCCCGGCGAGGACGAAGGGACGAAGCAGAAGCGAATCGGCAAGGCCGTCACCGCCGTCGGCGAAGCGTATTTCTACGCGGCCGACGCGCTGAAGAAGACCGAAGTCGATACGATCAAGTTCCCCGAGTACCACGGCAACGGGACCAAGGACGACGTGCTCAAGCACGTGAAGACCAAGGTCTCGGCGTGGATGGAGAAGAAGCGCCCGGCCATCGAGAAGGTGGCCGCCGAGTACAAGAAGATCGTCGATCTTCAGCCCGACGCGCCGCCGCGCTGGGTCATCGCCGCCGGCTCGCGCGTGGGGCTCATGTGGGGCTCGTTCGTCGACGAGTTCCGCGCCGCTCCGATCCCGGAAGCCTGGAAAAAGGACGCCGAGATGCGCGGCGTCTATTACGACGCGCTCGACGGCGCCAGTGAGCCCATCAAGTCGCGCCAGGCCAAGCCGGCGCTCGTGACCTGCCTCGCGTACTCGGTGAAGTTCGAATACTTCGATGAGTTCTCACGCAGCTGCGAAGTGTGGCTCGCGAAGAACTACAAGGCCGAATACCACGTCGTCGACGAGCTCCGCCCGTCGCCCACGCTCTCCAACAGCGGCCTCGACGACAAGCCGCCGCCGCTCATGGTCGGTGGTGGCGCGTGGCACCCCGCGCAGGTCGTGGCGGCAGGCGAGAAGACGGAGAAGGCCGGCTCGGCCACCTCTTCGTCCGACGACGACGACAAGCCGTCGAAGAAGCCGGCTGCGAAGCCGAAGAAGAAGCGACACTGAGATCGAGGCGCTACGGAGAATGCGAAAGATGAATTTCGGCAAGAGCGTTTTGGTCATGGGTCTCCTCGGCGCAGCCAGCGCAGCCAGCATCAGCGGCTGCGGCGGCGGAAACCCGGAGCCGACCACACCGGCGGGCAAGACGAGCACGGCGAACACGCCGCCGCCCGTCGACAAGGCCGCTCAAGACAAGTTCGACGCGGCGCTCGACGCCTTCAATGCGCACGACAAGGCGGCGGACTGGAGCGACGCGTCGTGCGCCGACGTGGCCTCGCAGTTCCAGGCGGCGGCCTCGCAGCAGAAGAGCGGCAAGCTTCCGGAAGCGACGTTCGACGCCGGTCTCGCGTACCAGCGCTGCGGTGACGAGAAGGACGCCAAGGGGCTCTTCGAGAAGGCGCTCCAGGACGACCCCAAGTTCCACTACGCGCGCGCCGAGCTCGCGCTCTATCAGTACAAAGCCGACAGCAACGAAGACAACGCCATCAGCGCTCTTCAGCAAGCGGTCCTCGACGCGCAGTTCCAGAACGTGCCGGCGCTCGTCAACCTGGCGATGTTCCAGATGGTGCGCGACTCGGACACGGGCGGCAGCGACTGCAAGAACGACATGGAGTGCGCGAAGAAGAACCTTCAGCGCGCGCTCGCCATCGACGACGCGTACATGCCCGCGTTCAACCAGCTCGCGCTCTACTACTTCCAGCAGGCGAAGAAGCGCGCGGGTCAGGTGAAGTCGACGCGCCACGGTCGTCACGTCTCGACGAACGCCTCGATGGGGAAGCGCGCCGACGTGCAGCAGCGGGCGCGGGAAGGC
>PLXW01000118.1 GCA_003151595.1 Myxococcales bacterium | reverse complement strand
GCCGGCGGCTCGTTGATGATGCGCTTGACTTCGAGGCCGGCAATCTTGCCTGCGTCTTTGGTCGCCTAGCGCTGCGCGTCGTTGAAGTACGCGGGGACGGTGATCACCGCTTCGGTGACCTTCTCACCGAGGAAATCCTCGGCCGCCTTCTTCAGCTTCTGGAGCACCTTGGCGCTGACCTCTTGCGGGCTCAGCACCTGGCCGCGCACGTTGAACGCGCTGTCGCCGTTCGGCGCGCGGACGACCTTGTACGGAACGCGCTTGGTCTCTTCGGTCACCTCGTCGAACCGGCGGCCGACGAAGCGCTTTGCGCTGTAGATCGTGTTCTCGGGGTTCGTCACCGCCTGGCGCTTCGCGATCTGGCCGACGAGCACTTCGCCCTTCTCGTCCCACGCGACGACGCTCGGGGTGATGCGCGACCCCTCTTCGTTCACGATCACCTTCGGCTCACGCCCTTCCATGATCGCGACGACGCTGTTCGTCGTACCGAGGTCGATACCGATGATCTTTCCCATAGCGAGATGCCTCCCGAATCGCCACCGCCCTTGCCTCCGCTTGCGGGAGACCTCGAGAGCCCAGTGGGTTCGCGGGCCAAGCTAATCACATGGTTTGGTGAGTCAACGGCTCAGGCATGAATCGTGGGCCGATCCGGCGCATTCAAGTCCCGGAAGTGCCGTTCCTCCCCGTCGCGTCGGTGTCGTCGTCCGAGTCCCCTTCGCCGGAAACCGCGTGGGAATGGCCGCCGCGGTGGCGGTTCACGGTGGTCGATTCGATCTCCGCCATGGTGGCGTTCATCATGACCGCGCCCCCGGCGACCACGTCGGTCGAGACCTCGATGTCGTCCTCGAACTCGAAGACCACTTCGACGCCGTCGAGAAAGAGCGCTTCGCGATCGAGGTCGGCGGCGACCCGCCACCACGCTTCGAGCATTTGCTTGCCGTTGTCGAAGCGGGACGAGGCGTTGGGCTGAAGCGCGGTCTGGACGAACGAATCGAGCAGATCGTTCTTCCCCACGCCGGGCATCGTCGAGAGCCGGGGCGACGGCTTCTCCAGCTTCATCTTGATGAGCGTCTCGAACGACTTGCTCACGAACGGGAGCCTTCCAGTGACGCAGCGGAAGATGACGACGCCGATGGCGTAGACGTCCGCCTGAGGGCCGACCCGCTTGGCGTTCTGGAACTGCTCGGGCGCCATGTAGCCCATCGATCCGAGCAAGTGGTGCGTGCTCGTGAGGCTGCGGCCGGCCTGGGCGATCTCCTTCAGGCGCGCGACGCCGAAGTCGATCAGCTTCACGTCGGTGGTGCCGTTCTCGGTCTCGTCGAGGAAGATGTTCGCCGGCTTGATGTCGCGGTGGATGACGCCGGCCGCGTGGCAGTCGCGCACGCCGACGAGGAGCTGCTCGATCGACGTGACGAGCTTGTCGATCTCGATCCGCCCGTTTCGCTTCAACAGATCGGCCAGCGTCATGCCGTGGAGGCGCTCGAGGCACAGGAACGGCTGCTCGTCCTCGTAGCCGAAGCCGAGGATCCGCCCGACGTGCGGGCTCTCGACGCCCGACAGCATGATGGCTTCGCGCTGCATGCGCGTCCGGAGCTCGCTGCTGTCGCGGTGCGACGGCTCGAGCATCTTGATGGCCACCTGGCGGCTCGTGGACTTGTGCCTGGCGGCGAAGACACGGGAGGTCGCGCCGGATCCGAGCGGGTCGCCGAGCTCGAAATCGGCGAGATGGATGGGCTCGAGCGCCACGCCTCAGGATCGTACCACCGAAGGGGTCGGCGGCGCGGACGCGGACTTTCCTGCTGACCGCGAGGCCCAGCGCGAGGCCCAGCGCGAGGGGTCCGCAGCTCGACCGCATGTGTGCATGCATTGCGGCGGGATCGGGTGACTGTTATGGTTGTGGCCGGGATCAGAGCGTTTTTTCCCGATCAGATGCGCCGCAACCAAAACGACAACCACCCCGCTCCCCCCGAGCTTCCGTCCTTCACCGTCGAGCCAACCCCCGTCGCCGAGGGCGATGCGCACGCCGACCTGTCGGCGCGTGAGCGTCACGCCGGGACTGGACTGATCCGCCACGACGCCGCGCACATCGAGGAGCGGATCGACGCCGACGCCGCCAAGGTGGTCCGTCGGTTGGAGCGCGCCGGGTTCCAGGCGTACCTCGTCGGCGGGTGCGTTCGCGACTTGCTCCTCGACGGCAAGCCGAAGGACTTCGACATCGCCACCAGCGCCCGCCCCGAAGACGTGCGGCAGGTGTTCCGCAACAGCCGCGTCATCGGGCGGCGGTTCCGGCTGGTGCACGTGCTCTTCGGTGGCGGCAAGGTGATCGAGGTCGCCACTTTCCGCCGGAGCCCGGTCACGGAAGTGCCGGAAGAAGAGGGCGTCGAAGCGGCCGACTCGGACCTGCTCATTCGCAGCGACAACGTGTTCGGGCTCGCACACGAAGACGCCATCCGGCGCGACTTCACGATCAACGCGCTCTTCTACGACGTCGACCGCCGCGAGATCCTCGACTGGTGCGGCGGGATGGACGACATCAGGCGCCGCACGATCCACACGATCGGCGATCCGATCGTCCGCTTCCGCGAAGACCCGGTGCGCATCCTCCGCGCGATCAAGTTCGCCGCCCGCCTCGACCTCGGCATCCAGCCCGACGTGTACGACGCGATGGTCTCGTGCCGCGACACGCTCGCCCGCGCCGCCAAGCCGCGCATCTTCGAAGAGATCTTGCGCCTGCTTCGCGGCGGCGCCGCGCATCGATCGATGTGGCTCCTCTGGGAGACGGGCGCGATGGCGATCCTCCTCCCCGAGCTGTCGGCGTTCATCGACGACGACGAAGCGACGGCCGGCGGCGGCGCGCGCTTCTGGGCGAAGATGCGCGCCATCGATTCGCGCACGAAGGCCGAGGGGCACGCGCTCGACGACATCGTGCTGTGGTCGGCGCTCCTGCACGAGCCGATCGACGAAGCGTGCGCCGGCGCGCGCGAGCGGTTGGAAGCGATGGTCGAGTTCCTCGAGCCGATGATCGAGCGCATCGCGATGCCGCGACGTATCGCCGACGGCGTGCGTCGCATCGTGGCCGTTCAACCGCGCCTGGCGGCCGGGAAGATGGGGCGCCTCGCGCGCAACGACGTCCTGGGTCCGGCGATCGAAGTGCTGGAGCTCGATTGGATGGCGCGGGGGAAAGACCTGGCGCCGCTGGAGCGCATGAAGGCGGAGTTGCCGCCGCCGTTGCCGCCGAGCGCGCGACCGATCGCGCGGGGCGGGACGTGGCGACGACGGGGCGGGGCTCCGCGAAGGAGCTGAGGGCGGACGCCGAGCGCGCGTGAGGGCGAGCTTGCGCCAAGCGGCGCGCACCCTCACTGGCCGGTTCCCCCGCGAACCCTCACCCCCGGCCCCTCTCCCGCAAAGGGAGAGGGGAGGAGAGATCACGCGTTGGCTCCTCCCCCTCTCCCCTTGCGGGAGAGGGGGCTGGGGGGTGAGGGCTCGCGGGAGACGGGCGAATCCCTCGCGGGAATCCCTCGCGCGAACGCCTCCTACAACAGCTTCCCCAGCTCCTCCCCCTCCCCCACCGGCAACGAGCACGCCCTCCCGCGACACACGTACGCCCGCGCCTCCCCGCCCGCGCCCGCGTCCTTCCCCTCGGCGATCGCCGCGCACGCCACGCGCGCCGCTTCGTCCGTGAGCCACACCACGTTCCGGTTCGGCAAGTACGCGCGCCACGCCGCCTTCGCGAGCTCGGCGCTCTTCGCGTCGTCACGCGCGCCGGCGATCACGACATCGACGCTCCCGCGCACGAGGCGATCGAGCACGCCGAGCGTCTGCCCGAAGCCGAACGGGTTCTCCACGGCGGCGGCCGCGAGTCGTTCGAGCTGCGCGGTCGCGTGGACGGCGTACTTCGCGTCGGCGACGGCGCCGAGCCGCAGGAGCACCTTGCACGCGATCGACGTGCCGCTCGGCACGGCGTGATCGAACGGATCCTTCGTTCGATGGATGAGCGCCTCGCCGTCGTTCGGCGTGAAGTAGAAGGCGTGATCGGCGTCGTCCCAGAAGCGCGCATCGATCGTGTCGGCCAGCTTGCGCGCGACGCCCACGTAGCGCGCGTCGCCGGTGGCTTCGAAGAGATCGAGCGCGGCGTCGGCCACGAAGGCGTAGTCGTCGAGAAAGCCGTTCCCCTTGGCCACGCCGTCCAACGCGAGTCGCTTCACGCGCAGCTCGCCGTCGCGTGTCTCGAGGAGCTTCCCCTCGACGAACGCGAACGCGCGCGCGGCCCAGGCGATCATCGTCGCGTCGCCCAGGGCTCCGCCCGCATCGGCCAGCGCGCCGATCATCAACCCGTTCCAGCTCGCCAGCACCTTCTCGTCGCGGAACGGCTTCACCCGCGTCTCGCGCGCCTCGAACATCTTCATGCGCGCCCGTTCGATCGCTTCTTCCACGCGTGACGGCGCCATCCCGAGCTGCACGGCGAGATCCGCCACAGACTTCGACTCGTGAAGGACGGTCTTGCCGGTGTGCTCGAAGTTCCCTCCGCTCGTGACCCCCCATCGCGCGATCGCGATCTGCGCCGCTTCGTCGTCGCCGGGGAGCACGTCGCGAATCTCGCGCTCGTCCCACACGAAGAACTTCCCCTCTTCGCCTTCGCTGTCCGCGTCTTGCGTGGCGAAGAACCCGCCGTCACTCGAAGTCATCTCGCGCGCCACGTACGCGCCGATCTCGCGCGCCGTCTTCGCGAACCGCGTTTCGCCCGTCACGCGCCAGGCGTCCACGTAGAGCCGGAGGAGCAGCGCGTTGTCGTAGAGCATCTTCTCGAAGTGCGGCACCAGCCACTCCTGGTCGGTGGAGTAGCGGTGAAACCCGCCGCCGAGCTGGTCGTACACGCCGCCGGCGCGCATCCGATCGAGCGCCAGCCTCACGCGATGGAGCGCGCGGTCGTCCCCTTCGAGCGCGGCGCGGCGCAACATGACGTCGAGCGCCATCGTGCTCGGGAACTTCGGGCGCGTTCCGAAGCCGCCGAACTCGTCGTCGAAGCGCGGCTCGAGGCGCGCGCACGACTTCGCGAGCAGGTCGGGACCCAGCGTGTAGGAAGCGCGGTCGCGCGATTCGCGATCGCCGACGCCGGCGATGGCCTTGGTGATCTCGTCGGCCTGCGCGTCGATCTCGCCGCGCGTCGCGCGAAACGCATCGAGCACGGCGCCCATCAGCTTCTGGAAGCTCGGCATCCCGTACTTCTCGACGGGCGGGAAATACGTCCCTCCGAAGAACGGCTTCTGCTCGGGCGTGAGGAACACCGTGAGCGGCCACCCGCCGCTGCGCCCCATCAACTGAACGACGAGCTGGTAGATCTGATCGAGGTCAGGCCGCTCTTCGCGATCGACCTTGATGCACACGAAGCCGTCGTTCATGGCCTTCGCGGTGGCGTCGTTCTCGAACGACTCCTTCTCCATCACGTGGCACCAGTGGCAGGCCGAGTAGCCGATCGACAGCAGGATCGGTTTGTCTTCGCGCTTCGCCTTCGACAACGCCTCGTCGCCCCACGGAAACCAATCGACGGGGTTCAGCGAGTGCTGCTGGAGGTACGGGCTGGCTTCCTGAGCGAGGCGGTTCGGACGGCGTTCTGTGCTCACGCAGGTGACTACAACCACGCGAGGGAACGCAGGTAAAGCTCAGCACGGCCGCGGGCACTCGCTTGCGCGGCGGCACGGCTGTGTTAGCGATTCCGTCCGTCCAGAATGACCCGCGCCCAAGCCCCCAAGTCCGAAGACCCCGTCGTCATCGCCCGCAAGACGTTGCTCGAAGGGGTCGGGGCCGAGATCGCCGCGAGCTTCCCCGGCATCACGCGACTCGGCGGGCAGGTCGTCGCCGCGCTCTATCTGTCAGACGATCCGCGATCGATGGACGAGCTGTCCCTCGAGCTCGGGCGATCGAAGAGCAACATCTTCGCGAACCTCCGCGGGCTCGAGGCGGCGGGCATCGTGCAGCGCCATCGCGAAGCCGGCGCGCGCTACGACACGTTCTCGCTGCGCGGGAAGTACCCCGACGTGATCATCGGCGCGTACATCACGCGCCTCCGCCGCGTCGTCGCCGACAAGCAGCAGCTCTGCGCGCGCACGCTCGACATCCTCGGCAACGCCAAGGGGCCGGAGGCCGACGCGATTCGCGATCGCATCACCAGCCTCGGTCGCAAGTACGACCGCTTCGCGATCCTGTTCAACGATCTCCTCCCCGCGTTCGAAGGGCCGCTGGACCTGGAGGCGCTCATCGAGGCGCTGCCCACATCGGTGCTCACGGCCGTGGGCTCGGTCGCGCGGCGCGCGATGGGGCTGTTCGGGCGGGAAACGGCGAAGAGCGCGAGCGCGCGCGCGAAGCGCTGAGGTCGCTCGACGCTCGACGCTCGAGCTGCACGAGGCGCGGAGGCTCGTGATCGCCGCCAAAAGCGCCGCCGAGCGACGCGGGCCCGTTCGCTCGGATGGCGACATGTCTGCGTCAAAGTGCGAGCAAAGCGCGTCGCGGGACCCCAAGTAGCTCGCCGACGACCATTCAGCCCCTAAGCTTCACGGTGTGGAGAAGTCCCCGCGGCCGGCTCAATTGGAGTCGACCATTCAAGAGCTCATTCACGAATTGCAGGAAATGGCCGTGACTCCGCACGTGCGCGAGCTCCGCGGGAAGGCCGTGACCTACGGACGCGTGATCGCGAACTGGGCCACCTACGCCCCGACGACGCCCCAGGTGCAGGCGATGCTGGAGTGCGTGGCCGAGCTCGAAGAGAAGGTCATCGCGGCCAAGCGCGGTGAAGTGAGCCACGTGTCGAAGAAGCCGACGGCGCACCGCGCGAGCGAGAACGCGAGCTCGTCGTTCCCGCCCGAAGGCGTGGCGTGGAACGCGAACGTCAGCTCGGTGAGCACGCGCCCGCGAAGCAAGGGGCCCGACCGCTCGACCGCCCCCCCTCCGCCATTGCCCCGCCAGACGACCGTTCCGCCCGTCTCGGCCCCGCGTTCGATCGACACGCCGACGCCGGCACTCTTGCGCTCCCGCCGACTGCGCTGATAAGCGCGGCTCATGCTTCTCGAGCGCTCGCGCCTTGGGGTCATCCCGTACGGGGAGGGGGGCCAGGAGCGCATGCGTGCGTTCGTGGTCGCGCTCGAGGGGGTGCTGGGCACGGAGATCGAGCTGCACAACGCCGCGGACTACCGCGCGCTGGCGAGCGCGGTGGAGCAGGGACTCGTTCATTTCGCATGGCTCCCGCCGCTGGCGGCGGCGCGCGCCGTGAAGGCGGCGAGCATCACGCCGGTCGCGGTGGCGATCCGTCACGGCGCGACGAGCTACTTCACGGGGCTCATCACGCGCGAGTCGAGCGCGATTCGCACGGTCGCCGATCTGAAAGGGCTGAAGGCGGCGTGGGTCGATCGCGAGAGCGCGTCGGGGTACGTCGTGATTCGCGCGGCGTTGCGGCAGCAGGGGCTGAGCCTGGTCGATGCGTTCGCCGAAGACGTCTTCCTGCGGAGCCACTCCGAGGTGGTGCGCGCGATCACGACGGGCGCGGTCGACGTCGGCGCCACGTGCTTCAACGTCGTGAGCGACGCGATCCACATCGGGCGATCGACGTACACCGGCTCGCACGGGCTGACGCTCGACAGCGTGCGGATCGTGGCGCAAGCGGGGCCGATCCCGTCGGACATCTTCGCCGTGCATCGCTCGGTGTCGCCGTCGGTGCTGGTGAAGCTTCAGAACGGGCTCGTGGGCGCGCGGCCGGCGCATCTGTACGAAGCGGCCAAGGCGATGATGTTCGCGGACGCGTTCGCGCGCGCGGACGGAGAGCATTTGCGAATGCTCGAGGCGCTGTACGAGACGGTGCTGGGCGATGCCGCGCCGCGATCAGTGACGCCGCCGCCGGTGCGGCTGCCGTCGTATTTTCCGAAGTGAGCGAGGGGGCGAAGCTGCCGCGCGCAACGAGGCCTGGCCTCCCCCCGCGTCCCCTCACCCTCCCATTTCGCGCACTGTCCCCGCGCTCCCTCTCCCGCGAGGGGAGAGGGATACCGACTCCAATGCTTTCCCCTCTCCCCTTGCGGGAGAGGGGACGCGCGATACGCGCCGCATCGTTGGGGGTGAGGGTTCGTGGGTGAGGCTCCGACGGTGAGGCTCGGACGGTGAGGCCTCGACGGTGAGGCTTCGCCCTCTCCCTACGCCGCGGTGATCTCGACCCGCAGCAGCTTCCGCCCGATGAAGATGTAATCGCCGTGCGCGAGCTCCCGCTCCGAGCGCAGGCGGATGTACGTGCCATTGCGGCTGTTCAAGTCGGTGAGCGCGTACTTCCCCGCGGCCTCTTCGATGCGGCAGTGCGAGCCGCTCATGTAGAGGTCACCCGGGAAGTTCAGGTCGCCCCCCTCGCGTCCGATCTGCAGGCTCTGACCGCGCGCGCACACGACCATGCCGGGGATGCCCCCTTGCAGGATCTGCGAGATGCGGAAGAGCGTCTGGTGCTTCGGCGACGAGTAGAAGTACGTGCCGTCGGGCGCGGGGCCGTCGTTCTGCTTCGGGTTGGCGTCGACCTTGAAGAGCTGCTCGCCCGCGAGGATCTCGTCGCCCAGCTGGATCTCGATCGTGCCGCGCACGCGGACGAAGACGCCGTTGTACGAGCCCTCGTCGCGCACGACGAGCTTGCCGTTCCGGTAGAAGAGGTTCGCGTGCTTCGGCGAGACGAACGGGTCGTCCGGGAACACGAGCTGCCCGTTGCGGCCGACGATGTGTTGCTCGGCGTTGAGCTGGTACGAGAGCCCCTCGACCCCTTCACCGCGAATGAGGATCAGCTTCGCCTTGCCGGGCGCCTGGAGCTGACCGAAGAACTGCGTGCGCGCGCCGAGAATTTCCGGAGGGATCGCCGCGCCGCATCGACCGCAGAACTTGTGACCGATGGGCACAGGCGTCGAGCAGGAGCGGCATACGAAGTGACGGGCTTGATCCATGAGCTCCTCCAGCGTGAGATTCGCGGCGGCGGCGAGAGTCGAGAGGTCGGGGGACGTGGTGTGCGCGTCGGTCGGGGCGCCGAGCGCAGCCGGCAGGTCAGAGGTCGGTGACGATACAGCCGAATCGGTGCCCGTAGCGAGCGAGGTTCGGACCGCGCCGGTGCCCATCGCGCCGCGACGCGGGACGAGCTGCTCGTGGCCGAGAAGCGAGGCGGGGGGCAGATCGCTGTAGGCTTTGGCGACGACGGCCGCTTCGGCGGCTTTCGCGGCCTCGGCGACCTTCGCGGCTTTCGCAGCTTCGGCGGCGGCGATGATCGCGGTGGCCTCGGCGACGTCCTTCTCCATCGGCCGCGTGGCCTCGGAGCGGCGCGCGGTGTTTCCGGGCTGCGACCCGGGCGCGGGGCGCGGGGGACCGCCGGCGCGCTTCGACGCGGGGGCGACCGACGCGATGGCCTGGCGCGACGTGGGCGGCGGCTCGAGCGATGGGACCTTGAGGCGAGGAATGGCCACAGGCATCAGCGACGCCGGCTCGATGGGTCCGGCCGGCGCAGCGCGCGACACGAGCGCGAGAGAGTTCGCGCACTCGGCGCAGCTCGCAGTTCCCATCGGCGCGTAGCGATCGCACCGCGCGCAGACAATGCCGAGCTCGAAATCCATCCGCGCCGGCCAGCTTAGACGATTTTCGAGCCCGCGCGATCGCGGTCACGCGCGGGGGAGCTCGATGCCGACCTCAGCGCCGCCGCCGTCGGCATTGCGCGCGAACGCCGTCCCGCGGTGCGCTTCGGCGATTCGCCGAACGAGCGAGAGCCCGAGCCCGTAACCGGCGCCGGGCGTTCGCGCCGCGTCGCCTTTCACGAACGGCTCGAACGCACGCGCGAGGAGGTCTTGCGGGAAGCCGGGGCCGCGATCGCGCGCGACGATCGTGAGGCGCGCGGAGGTCGCTTCGAGGCGCACTTCGATCGGCTCGCCGTCGGGATGGCCGTGGGCGCGTGCGTTGGCGAGGACGTTGTGGAGCGCGCGGTTCAAGAGCTGCGCGTCGATGGGGGCGGTGACGTCGTCGCCCACATCGGTGGTGAGCTCGATCGTCGGCGGCGAAGGCTCGGCGGCGATGCGCGCGCGGAGCCACGGTGCGATCGCGGTCACCGTCGGCTTCACGTCGGAGAGACCGGCGCGCGCGGCGGCGAGCAGATCGCCCAGGATGGCGTCGACGTCGGCGAGCTGGTGCTCGATGTCGTCGAGCGAGCCGTGCGTCCCCTCGCCTCCGCGATCGCGCGCGATCTCGAGCGCGACGCGCGCGCGCCCGAGCGGCGAACGGAGCTCGTGGCTGATCGCGCCGAGGAGCTCCCGCTGATCGCGCACGACGCGCTCGATGCGCTCGGCCATCGTGTCGAACGCCTGCGCCACGCCTCTGACCTCTTGCGCGGCCCAGCGTTTCCGCCCGCCGAACCGCGTGCGCGCGGTGAGATCGCCGGCGCCGAAGCGCTCGGCCGCATCGGCGACGTCTTCCATCGGCCACGCCAGCCGGCGCGCGACGAACCGCGCCGCGAGCGCCAGCACGAACAGCGCCGCGCCCATCGCCACGACTCCATTCGAGTGCGTCGGCGTCGGCCCCCCCGCGGCGAACTCCACGGCGCCGAGCAGCTCGCCGTTTCGTTCCACCGGCACGAACCCTTCGCCGTGCGCGTCGAACGTGACG
Organism: Myxococcales bacterium; assembly: GCA_003151595.1. The sequence continues at coordinate 24,272 of PLXW01000118.1, read as the reverse complement.
ACGCCGCTCTTCAGCGCCATCCGATGCGGCAAGTGCTCCAGGTCGCGGCGCACGCGCACGTCGAGCCCGATGAGCTCGTGCACGCGCGCGACGTAGCGATCGCACGCCGCGGGATCATCCCAGTCGCGCGCCACGCGGCTCGCGATCGCGCGCGTGGCGATGCTCGGCGCCGACGGCGTCGACTCCGCGCTTCGCATCACCCACAGCGTGATCGCGCTCGCCGCGAACGCCGTGAGGATCGCCGCCAGGAACCACACGAAGAGCCGCGTCTGCAGGCGTCGCAGGCGCGGCCGGTTCATCCATCGCGGGCGCCAGCCATGCGGACCGTGGCCGTGGTGAGGACCGTGGTGGCGACGCCATCTCACGCGGGCCTCACGAGCACGTAGCCCACGCCGCGTACGGTGCGGATCATCTTCGCTTCGCGCACGTCGTCGCCCAGCTTGTGGCGCAGGTGACTGACGTGAACGTCGAGCGAGCGATCGACGCTCGGGTCGTACGCGCCCGGCACCTTGAGCGCGCTGGCGAGATCTTCGCGCGGCACGGTCTCGCCCGCGCGCCGCGCGAGCACGACGAGCAGGCGCAGCTCGAACGACGTGAGCGGCACTTCCTTCCCGTCGACCGTGACGCGATGCCCGGGCACGTCGATGTCGAGCACGCCGACCGTGAGCCGCTCGTTCACCATGCCGGGGCGCGCGCGGCGCATGACGGCGCGCACGCGCGCGAGCAGCTCACGCGGGTTGAACGGCTTGGGCACGTAGTCGTCGGCGCCGAGCTCGAGCCCCACGATGCGATCGGTGTCGTCGCCGCGCGCGGTGAGCATCACGATGGGTACGTCGTGCTTCCTGCGAATGCGTCGACAGATCTCGAACCCGTCCGCGCCGGGGAGCATCACGTCGAGCAGCACCACGTCGAACCCGCGCGCTTCGAGCCGCTCGAGCCCGAGCGCGCCGGTCTCCACCGCTTCGAGCTCCACGCCGTGCGGCGTGAGGTACTCGGTGAGCAAGCGCGCGAGCTCGCGGTCGTCGTCGATGAGGAGGGCACGCATGATCTGTGGGAGCTGACTCTCTTTGAAGATGGCACGCACGGCGGGGCGTCGCGCCTGGACGCCGCGCAAAGAAGTGTAAACGCACGCGCGCGTCGGCTCGCGTATCTTCGTTCGATGCGACGCGCGGCGTGGGTGATGCTCGGGATCGCGCTGGCCGCCTGCGTGCCCCACGAAGAGACGACGCCGCAGGGGTACGTGATCGCGCCGTCGGTCTCGGCCGATGGGGGCGGCTGGTTGGCGGCCGACGCCGGCGCGCTCGACGCCTCTCGCTAGTCGCTAATCGACCGCCGACTGCGCCAGCGAAGCGCGAATGTAGTTCCGCGCGCGAAGCGTCCACGGCCCTTCGGGGTGCGCGCCGAGCCACGTGCGGAACGATTCGACTGCGGCCTCGTAGTCCTTGTGACGGTAGTGCGCGACCCCTTCGGCGTACGCGCGCGGGTACGAAGGATCGATGGCGCCGATGAGCCGCACCTTCTCGAGCCGCCACCCTTCGGCCGCCATCGCCTCGGCCTCGACGAGCGCCGCGCACGCCTTCACCGTCGTCGCCGCGGAGCGCGCTTCGTCGATGCGCTTGCGCGTCTGCTCGTTCGCGTGCGGGTGGCGCAGATAAAACGCATAGAGCGCGCGCTCTTCGTCGAGCGACGGCGCGAACGGCGGGCGGTTGCTCCCGAGGAGACCGTTCCACGCCGTCTTGAACATCACGCGCAGCGCGTCTTCATCGGCCGCGAGCCCGTGCTCGCCCACGCCCCACCCCACGTCGCGCATGCGCTGCACGAACGGCCCGCCGACGGCGATGAGCTCGGCCGATTCCTTCCCGGTCTTCTGGAACGCCTTCAGCTCGGTGATGAACGACTCCAGCTGCGCGGCGCGCAGCGCGAGGAGGAGATCGTCGCGGTTGGGGAGCGACCCGATCGGCGCGACCGCGCGCAGAATCTCGGCGTGCGCCGCGTTCATCTTCTCGGGCGTGACGTAGGCGTCGGTCGTCTGCTGCGCCTGGAGCGTGTTGAACGCGCGAATGGAGGAGCCGAGAGCGCGCACGTCATCGGGGAGCGCAGTCTTCGCGATCGCGGCGTCGTCGTGGTGGATGCGTGAGAGCGCTCGCCCATCCGCGATCGGCACGGGGACGTCTTCGGCGGGCGTCGCGCGCGGGAGGAGCAAGAGGCCGAAGACGATCGCCGCGCCGAGCGGCACGAGGCCGAGCAGGTATCCACCGAAGGGGCTCTGTGCTCGCTCCACGGAGGGCGATGGTAACACTCTCGGAGATCGGGCCGCGATCGCTCGCGCGCTACGGAAGCTTCGCGAGGGCGGCGGCTTCGCAGGAGGCGAGGTTGGCTTCGATGCGGGTGCGATCTCCGGCGGGGAGGTTGCGGGCGAGGAGGCGGCGGCAGGCTTCGATGGTGGCGGGCCAGTCGTGGAGCTTGGCGCAGGCGTTGGCGTATTCGTCGAGGGCGCGCCAGGCGTAGATTTCGTGGTGGATGAAGAGCGTGTCCGCGCGCGGATACGGAACCGCGGACGCGACGGCCGCGAACGAACGCGCGCGCGACCAGTCTTCTGCATCCCGCGCGAGCACCGCGAGATGGAAGAGCGGCTCGGCGCGATGGGGGCGCGCGTTCCAGGCTTCGAGGTAGGCCGTGCTCACTCGCTCGCGCGGAAAGCGGAGCCGTTCGCGAACGCGGGCGGCGCAGAAGAGCGAATAGAAGACCTCTTCGTCCCAGCCGCCCATGAACGCACGACGCTCGTACTGCGCGAGGGCGCGCGCATCTTCGCCGGCGTCTTCGTAGCTGCGCGCGAGGTAGAAGACGTTGCGCCTGCTCGACGGATCGCGACGGAGCTCCTCTTCGAAGGCCTCCGCATCCTTCTGGTATTTTCGCGGATCGAGAGAGCGCGCACCGCCGCCGATCCGCCGATAGACGATCCCGTTGACGAGCCCCGTCACGGTGTGCCCCTCGTCGCAGTAGGGAATCTCGTGTGTGACCCCTTCGAACCTCCAGGCCAGCGCATTCTTGAAGAGCTGGGAGCGGGGATAGGCATACGGGCCGTCGAGAATCATCAACGCGTAGCCGGCCTCAGTGAGCTCCGGGAAGCAGGCATTGCGCGGATATTCGAGGGCGTCGTCCGCGTCGAGGACAAGGGTGTAGTCCGCCCGCGGGCGGGCGAGTTCGATCAATTCCGTGCGACTGGCACCAAACCCCCGCCACGGCCGCTCGATGACCTCGCCGGGGAGATCCTGCATCGCCTCGCGCGCGACGGCGATCGTGGCGTCGGTCGAGCCCGTGTCGAGGACCACCCAGGAGTTCACCAGAGGCTTCGCCGACGCGAGGCAGCGCGCGATGACGTGCGCTTCGTTCTTCGCCATGACGGCGAGGCAGATCGTCGTCATCGAGCGAATTCCGGAAAGACTACCTAGTCACCATCGCGGTGATCTTGGAGATGCCCGTGTGGGAAAGTGAGTTGTATGAACTGATCTGCGTTAGCACCCATGAACCGCCGGAGCCGCCCAGAGCGATCGAGACGCACAATCCCACATTGTACGTTCCAGTCGGGAGTCCTTGTGCGGCTCCCTCGCGGCTGAACGAGTACATGGAATTACCGCCATAGGCGCCGGGGAAGATCTCACCCTGTCCGCCCACGACGGCAGGTTCATCGGGGAATTTGATGAACGTATTCGGCGCAGCGCTTGTGGAGTAACACATACGGATCTGAAGCGACGGATCGTCGTTGCCAAAGATGTTGCTCGCAATCTCGAGCGTTCCCATCGCGAGAATCGTTTGGCCAGCGACGATCGGTACTGACACGGTCGGCGTTGCGATGCCGAGAGGTCCACTCAGCTGGAACGAGGTTCCTCCACCCGGCAGTGACGCGACGGTGCCGTTGTTCGTGTAGATGCCGACGACGCCCGAGGCGCCGGTCGCACCCGTTGCTCCGGCGGGGCCCGTCGCGCCCGCCGAGCCCGTTGCTCCCGTGGGACCGGTCGGGCCCACGGGACCCGTGGGGCCTTGGGGACCGGTCGCACCCGTCGCGCCTGTGGAGCCGGTCGCACCTGCTGCGCCGGTGGCGCCAGTCGGGCCCGTCGGACCTGCAGGACCGGTCGCTCCCTTCGCTCCTGTGGCGCCCGTCGCGCCCGTTGCTCCTGCCGTACCAGTCGCTCCCGTCGCTCCTGCTGCGCCAGTTGCACCGGTGGGTCCAGTCGCGCCGGTTGGCCCGGTCGCTCCCGTGGCGCCGGTCGCTCCCGTCGCGCCGGTGGCACCAGTGGCCCCTTTCGCTCCTGCGGCGCCCGTCGCTCCCGTGGGCCCCGCCGGACCAATCGCGCCAGCGGGCCCCGTCGGGCCAATCGCGCCTGTGGGCCCCGTCGCGCCGGTTACGCCCGTAGCCCCTGCGGCGCCCGTCGCTCCCGCGAGACCAGTCGCGCCTGCAGGCCCCGTCGGCCCCGGCGTTCCCGCGAGCCCGGTCGTCGGACCAACCCAGTGCCCCGTCGCGTCGATGACCTTCGTCCCGTTGATCGTGACCGTCGTCGGGTTGATGTCCCCCGTCGCGTCGCGGCTGACCATCGCGTACGGAACGCTCGTCATCGCCTCCCGCGGCGTCATCTCGGCGTCTGTGCCGACGGTGATGCCGAGGTAGCGCGTCGAGCCGTCGAAGACGCTCGTCGGGATCGGCGCGGTCGTTCCGAGCTGCGCGGAGAAGTAACCGCCGTCGAGCGTGATCGTCTGCTTCTCGGTCCAGAGGACGTTGCCGGCAGTCAGCGCGTCGTAAATCGTGAAGGTGAAGCTCTGCGAGCCGGCGACCGGCTGATTGTTCGCGTCGAGGAGCAGCCCTTGCTGCGTCATCGTCGCGGGGACGGCGGCAGCCGCGTTCGAGCCGATGCCCGTCGCGAGCAGCGACGTGAGAAGCCCAGCGATCTTGTAGTCGAGTCTGCGGCTGACCATCGGTTGCTCCCCGTACGTTATTTCGTGGCTGCGGCAGGAGCCGCGCCCGAGATCACTTTGAAGTTAGCGCTGTTCTTGGGGCCCGCGCCGGGCACTTCGCCCGTCTTCGTGATGAGCGTGAAGTGCGCGCTGTGCGCGACGACGCCCGAGCCGAGGCCGGTCGTGAGGCTGGCGGAGACCGCGCCGTCGATGCCGACCGAGCCGTCGATGGTTTGAGCCGGAGGGCCGGCTTCAGGGGTGCCCCCGTCGAGGTTCGTGGTCGAGGCGGGCGCCGAGCCTGAGGAGCTGAGACAGCCGACGCCCGCGAGTGAAGCGGCGAGGGCGAGCAGGGCGAGCTTCGGCATCAGGGTGGCCGAGGAGCGTAGCGGGCGGGACGCGGGAGACAAGACGGAAAGCGCTACGGTCGCGGGGGCGTGAGCCAGATCACACCGACTTGCGCGGAAGTGTCGTCACGGAGCCCTCGCGCATCGAATCCCTGTTCCGGAGCCGCGGAGGGTGGGCGGAATTTCCGAGCTCCCGAAATACCTAGTGTCCACGTCGTACCAGCCACCCCGGTGCATGCGCGTGGTGACTGCCGCAGGGTTCGGCAGAGCGACGCAATCCGCGCAAGGGACGACATAAGGAGCAATCGTGCCAGTGGCGTCCAAGCCGCGCTCCGAGACGTTCCCCGCCAGATCGAGCTGCCCCCAGAGTCCGGCGCCGAGAGTAGGCGTGCCCACGGAAGCGATGTTCGCCACGGAGCCGCACGTCGACGGACCGAAGTGACATCCGAAGATCGCATAGAGGTTCGCCGTACCCGGGTCTCTAGAGCCCCACGGGTACTCGCGTTGCTGGTTCCCACCCGAGGCGGCGTAGTTCAATTCGGCGGCGCTCGGTAGAAAGCCACCGTCCCAGATACAAAACGCGTAGGCCTCCCACCAGTTCTGGCAGACGGTTGGCAGATCATCGTTGTGGGTCGGTACGTCGGTCCACGTAGCAAAGTACGTAGGAGTGCATTGAGTCGTTAGGTTCGTGGACGTCGGGGCGATATTGACGTCATCTGCCGCGACCCAACCGGGCTCGTACGCGCCCGCATCGGTCGCGACGTTCGCCAGACCTCGTCCATTGTTCAAGTGCGTATGTTTGCCAGAGCCCACTGCGGGCGCCCAGCCAGCTCCTGCATCCGGCGGGAGCACTGCATTCACGAATTGACGGAAGCGACCAACCGTCACCTCGTACTTGTCGAGGCGGAAGCCACTGACACTCGCCTGATCTGTCTCCCCCGTCGCCGCTCCGCTATCGGGATCCGTCGTGTAGGTTCGATAGAAGGTTCCACTCGTCACTTCGAGACTCGTGCAACAACTCTCGACCCCGCTGTCGCCGCAGGTGGACAGCCCAGTTCCACCGGCGAGACAACTCGCCGGCGTCGTCACTCCACCGTCGAGCGATGGCGCGATGCATGCTCCGCTCGCGCATACGGACGCGTCCGAGCCGCAACTGATCGGGTTTCCCCATGCGCCGTCCGCGCCACAGATCTCCACTTCACCGTCGGCCGAGCAACGCCGCGCGCCGAGGGGGCAAGGGCCGCTGTCGGGCATCTTCTGCGGAGGGATGATCACGAAGCCCGCGTCGTCATCGGGGATCGCGGGGGTCGCGTCGTCACCCGCGTCGGCGCCGCTGTCCGCGAGCGGGGTCTCGTGGCCGCTGTGAAAAGCGACGCCGCATGCCGCCACGGCGAGGGCGGCGGTTCCGCGAGAAGTACGGTCCATCGGCGACGCGCGCGTCGAATTGGCTTTGGCGAATGGGCCATTTCGCGGCGGAGCTTAGCGCGGCTCCGATTGGGGACAAGGCGAGGGAGCGAAGGGCGCGAAGGGCGCGCGTGACGTTGCATCACCGACAGCGCCTCGGACTAGCCGCCCACGGCGTCACGCGGGTCGATGAACGCGTCGTGTCGTGCAAAGTGCAGCACCGCACGAAGCCGCTCGTTCGGCGTGGTTGTTCGCCCGATCTGGCGTTCAAGCCCCTCTACGACATCGCGGACTTGTTCGATCCCCAGCAAGTAATGCTGGCCCTCGAACGCACGCTTCCGCGCCCGGTCAAAGGCGAGCACGTTCACCTCGGTGTCGAGCGCCGGCTCCTTTCCTGCCGGCACGTAAATCGAGTCGTCGAGCGCAAAGTGCCGCCAACCGTCTAGCAAGTCACCTAAAACAACGAGCCCCATATCGACATCCCTCCTACCCCTCCGGGGTGCAACATTGGTTGCCACGCTGAGCCGGGTCCGTGCTGGAATCCGAGCACAAGTTGAACAACACCTGGCTGATCCGGCACGTGATGCCACGTCCACCCTGACGGCGACACGCCTCGCACGGTTCCGGACGAGCTCACTATCGATCCCTCGAAGTTCTCTCCGAGCGTCGACCTTAGCGCGTTGGCCGTCTCGGGGTCGGCCATCGCCTTCAACAACTGCTCGTTTGCATCGACGAAATGTGAACCGTACGTTCCGATCCCCTGCGGGGTGAGCTTGGCCTCGAACGCTACGGAGTACGCGCCGGGGACTCCTTCCGTCGCCCGCATGACCTGTACGGCTGCGGTGTCGACAAACGCGACGCCTTCCGCAACCTCGGCTTCCATCGGGATGATCGCCCCAATCGCGAGCACCCCTGACTTAACGCGTTGACCCTCCGACTTGCTCGAGTCCCCCGCATCAGAGACATTTTCGAGAAATGTCACCGTTATCGCCGTGGGGAAATTCACGCCGAAGAGCATCGTGCGCCACTGACCCGCTAGGTTGTGCAAGATCGAGGCGCCCATGCCCGAAGCGGTCGTGCCGCCCACCCGCCCTGCCGCAGCCGGCGGGGGCGGGGGCGGGGGGACTTCCTTGGGCGGGAGGACATCTGACTGGCCGTGTGCACCCTCTCGACCGCCCACAACGTAACTCCGAGCACCTCCGCCGCCTGCGCCGCCGCCACCACCAACGACCGGCGTCGTTATCGGCGGATCATCGTCTCGGCAACTCTGGCTGCTCTTGTCGCAATCCGTCAGCCCGAGCGGATCGACGTACCGCATCGGCGACCCGCGCACGAACGCGTACGGATTGGGATCCCCCGCCCCCCCGTGAATCGCCAGCGGGTCGGCGCTCATCCAGCGCCCGAGCATCGGCGAGTAGTATCTCGCCCCGAAGTACACGAGCCCCACCTCCGAGTCGTCCTCGTGCCCCGTGTACCGGAACGAATCACGAAAGCTCGCCCATCGCGCCGGGCGGAAGTCCGAGTCCGGTGCGCCATAGGCTTGGTACGTGGCGCGCTCGACCACCTCGCTCGTATCGCGATCGATCACGAACGACGTCGAGCCGAGGTGATCACCGATCTCCAGGAACACGTGCAGCGTCCCGCTTGCGCTGATCAGCGGATCGCTCTGCGAGTAGACGGCCCGTCCGTAGGTCACGCCGTTCGCGACGAGAAAGACCGACTCGTCCGAAATGTTGCGTGTGTAGTCGCCGCTCGCGTCGGGGAACGTCGCGCCTTCGAGCCGTAGCGAGTCGAAAACGTTCGCGAAGTACGTGGTCGGCGCCGTCCCGCCGCCTTGATACGACTTGAGGATGCGGTGGCCGCCGGCGTCGTACGCGAAGCTCTCGGTGACCGCGAGCTCGGTCAAGCGTCCGATGACCTCCGTGCGAGCAGCCGTGGCGAGCCGCCCGACCTCGTCCCAGGTGTAGTGGTAGGCCGTTCCGCAGTCCGAGGTGCACGGCGCTCCTCGCGCGACGTTGATTCCGAGAATCTCGCCTGCCGTGTCGTATTGAACGGCGAGGCTCGACGTTCCTTCGGTCGCCGAGACGAGCCAATTGGGTCCCTGCGGAGCCACGCTCAGGCTGCCGGGGATGCCGTTGGTGATGGTGCCCAGTGAACGATCCGGGAACGTGTTCGCATCGTCCGACGACGACGTGGTATTTCCCATCCAATCGTAGGCGTACCCTTGGTCGGCTACGCGATATTGCGGCGATGCCATCGCGGGGAACTCGCGACTCGCCGCCGCTACTTCTGGCGCGTACGGGGGCGACGCGAAGCCGTCGAGGGGCCCGCCCTGGATGCCCGCGTAATCGGTGTGAATCGTTTGAAGACGATACGCGTCGTCGTACTTCATGTTGCGCACGCGCTGCGGTTTCGAGCCGACCGGCCACGCCGCGCTCGACATATCGAAGATCTCTAGTGGGTTCCCAACGCGATCGTAGATGAACGAGAGATTTTCGAGGTCGTCTTCGGTGTCCGCGCCCGCGGCTGTGTAGCCCGGGCCGCTCTTCCACGGCCCGGCGGGGCGATGCACGTGAATAGACTGGACTCGACCTGACGAAGCATATCCGTAGTCGGTCTCCGTATTCGCAGCGTCGCCGAAGACCTGGTATCCGAGCGAACCGTCGGGATTGAAGCCCTGGCTCGCGAGGAGTGCCCCGTAGCTCCCGTCGACGCGGCTCGCGTTTCCGCGGGCGGAGTAATGAGTCGTCAGAGAGGTCGTCGCGGCCAACCCGAAGACCGCGGGGTCCGCCCCAGTCGTTCGAGTGACGACGCGATTCGCTTCGTCGTAGAGCGATACGTCCTGCTCGAACCAGTGCGGAGCGTACGACCCGGGGCCGTTCGCCACGGCGTTGTGCGGCACGGCCAGTTGTCGTCGGTGCGCGGTCGTGCGACCGCGCGCGTCGTACATGAACTGCGAATGCTGCCCGCGGTCGTACGTCGCCGTGAGCTTTCCCGCGTAGATCGCGCTCGGCGCTGCACCGCTCGACGACTCCGGCGCGTCGTAGCCGTAGAGCGCCTCGTACCCCGTCGAGCCCGATGGCGCCGAGTACGGCGTCTGAGTAAGCGTGCAAGGCGAGTAGTCCTCGCTCGCGAGTCGCCCCAGGTTGTCGTACGCCAGATTCTCGCCGCAGCCCCGCGCATCGCTCGTTCCCACGAGGTCGCCCGCGTCGTCGTAGGCATACGTCCATCCAACGGCGCCCTGCACGTTGCCGAGCACCGAGTAGGCTCTGCTCGTATTCGGCTCGATGTTTCCGACGAGGCGCCCGAGAGAATCGTATTTGAACGTGCGAGTGAACGTATCTGCGCCGTCGGAGTGAGACCGTCTGACGGACTGCACCTCTCCGGTCGCCAAGTACGTCTGTCGAGACGTGATGCTTCGTGCGGGAGAGACCAACGATTGGCCGGACGTCACCGTGCGTCCGTGGCCGTCGTAGGTTACGGTCGATGACGCGCCAGCATGAAGTCCCCCTGGGATCTGCTCGCCGTCCACGGCCGTAACGGACAGCGGAGCGTAGGCGAGCTTCGCCGTGATGTTCCCATCACTCCCGGTCGCCACGAGCACCCGACCGAGCGCGTCGTAAGTAGCACTGTCGCTCAGCATCGATGCGAACGCAGGGTGAATCTGCCCGGGCTGAATGGGCCCGTCCCAAAGAACGGGCAAGTAGCTCCGTTGGACACGACCGCTCGGGTAGAGCTGAGAAGCGCCGCGCAGAATCCACTGCGTGCTCAGGTCTCCGTTGTCGAGCCGGTACCGCTGCCGGCCGAACCCGTCGTAATAGACGTACGACTCATGCGCCGGCGTCGTCACGTGAAGCGCTTGAGGATAGAGCGACCAGTCGATGGAAACAGCAGGTGTCAGGTCAGTGGTCCCCAGGATCACCGCACTCGGCTGATCGACCTCCTTGAGACGCCCAAACGAGTCGTACTGTCGAATGGTGGTGGTTAGCGACGGATCAGTGACCACCGTGACGGCGCCGAGCCCTCGGTCGTACGAGAGCGCCGTCGTAAGCGGTTGGTTGCCACAGCCGTTGCGGTAGGCAGCGACGGCGACGGGCAAGTCGTTGAAGCCCGTTGCATACGTAATCCCCGTGCAGTGGCCGTTGGGCCCTTGCACCTGGTTCACGTTCCACCACCAGTCGTACGAATACGACGCGAGCTGGACGGAGTGTCCGGCCGGCGAGTTAACCGAGGCGCTGGCGGGTGTCGGAGCGACTTTCGTCACGTCATCGCTTCCTCGCTGAAGCGGCGCCGTCCCTGACAGTGGCGAGGACACCGTGGTCGGTAGGCCCACCGAGTTGTACGCATAGTCCATCTCGCGCGTCGGTCCGCTGAACGTCGCGCCGGTCGAGTCGGCGTAACCGACCTTCGTCTGCGTGGGACGGTAGGACCATCCGGAGCTGTCGAGAGTTCCCAGGCCCCAGATCGTGCTCGTGAGAATCGGCGTATCGACGCCGACCTGGCCAAAGTCGACCGATTGCGAGACGTTGCCGAGGAGCCCCATCGATTGTGTACGGCGGAGGTTGACCACGCCCGCGCTCCCTACCGGCACTGCGATCGGTGGCGGTGTCCACGCGTAGGTCGTGTCGACCTCGGAGAAAACAGGCTCGACTCCTCCGACCTGAACCGGAGTGGTTCCGTGGCTGCCATCGCCGATGAATGTGTCTACCTGCTTCGGATACACCATTCGGGTGCGGCGAGTGTCGACCCCGTAGTGCGTGACCATGTAGGCCCACTTGGTAATGGTCGCCGAGAGCATCTGCCCGCTCGCGGCATCACTCACCTGGACGGCATAGGGTAATCCGCGACGGAACCGCCAGCCGTAGTCGACGTCGTAACCACACGGCGCTGCGCCGCAGGTGGGAGGGACGTAGCTCACCGTGGTGACGGTACCGGGAGACGCGGCGCTGCCCGGCGTCGTCGTCGTCACGCTTCCGAATCCGAGAAAGGCGTGGTCGCGGGCGTCGTAGCTCGGATCTCGGTAAGCGAGCGCCGTCACGTAGTCGTCGGGTGTGCCGTCGGGCTCCTTGTCCTGGCTCTGAGTCTCGGTCCTGACGACTACCTGCGTCGGAATCGGAAGTTTGGTGGCCCAGGGGGGCGACGCTACCTGCGCAAGATGGGCGACCGAATCGTAGGTGACGGTCGTTTGCCGACCTGCGCCATCAAAGATGGTTCGCAACAGGCCATAGTGAGGAATCGATGCCTGGAGCTGGAACGTGGACACCGCCTTAACATCGACAAGGACGATGTGTGGCGTCCCCGAACCATCGGTGTCAGCGATGGAGATGGACGCATTGTCATCAGGCGCGGCATTCGCGAGGGTTGCGGAAAGAGTGAAAGCGACATGCGCGCCCGCCTGAAATGCGCGAGGCGTCTGCGTGTAGACAGTCAGCGCCTTGTTGTGAACGACGACGAAGTCGGCGAGCGAGTCGCCGTTGACGTCTCCCACTGCGATGTTTGACGCATGCTGATTCACCGACCAATTACAGGTCGTGCAGTTTGCGACCAGGATGTCTGGCGCAGCCGAGCCGTCGTCCGCTTCGTAACCACCGTTGTAGGAGTTCTCGAAGCGACCGTCGCCGCGGTTCTTCCACCAGCGTAAGCTCGTCGCTACTCGCGCTTGTTCGACCTCGACGACGTCTGCGAGACCGTCGGCATCCATGTCCGCGATCGCATGAAAACCCGTTCCATTGTAGCCGAGGAGGCCCGAGTGAAAGACCTTGCGAGCGAAGATCCCGTTGAATGTCTTTCCGTCCTTCGGGCGCACTGAGAAGTAGGTGCGTCGGTCGCCTTTCGCCGGGTAGTCGCGCGATTCCGGGATGAGCGCGACGTCGGTGAGACCGTCACCGTCGACGTCGAAAACCTTCCCCTGCTCCCAGTACGTCTGGTTATCCCAACCTTCGGTGTAGTCGGGCTCACCGTCCGCGTGAATTTGCGGGATGCTCGCTGGGCCACTACCGAGCCAAGCAGGCGTGGTCGTGCCGGACCCGGTGCCAGCGAACCCGTAGATTTCGAAGGTCCCCGCGTTTGGAGGAGTGGCTAGGTAATAATTGAATGCCGTGTCGCCGAGGTCATCGTTGAAGAACAACAGAGTCTGTCGGTCGGTGCCCCACCAATCACCCCAGTAAGAACGAAGGCTGGGCAGAAGGTCGCCAGGGCGCGCCGCACGGATCCCACCTGAGGTCACGTCGGGCACTACGGGCGCTTGAGTACCGCTCGCTCCGAGCGTGACGGTTGTTCCGGAGTCGGGCGTCTCGTTCTGCACCGAGGACTGGCTGCCGAGGAGATCCGAGACCCCGTCGCCGTCCACGTCGACCATGGCTGCGCGGACGTAGCCCGTGGTGTATCCGAGGTCCTGTGTCTTGATTCGAGAGAGCGCGAGGGCAGGAAATGCTCCGCCTCCCTGAGTGTTGTACGCGAACGTCGTCGCGGGGAGGGATGGGCAGGCGGTCGCTCCCGCGTACGCCCAGGTCGACGGGTCCGCGATATTCCCCGCGTTCTCCGCGGCGCTGCATGCGTGCATCTCGAACGAGAGAAGAAATCTCTGCTCGAATGCGGTCTCGTCGCTGTACCCAAGATGGTAGAGGCGCACCAGTGAGCGCGTCGAGCCAGAGGCGCCCGACATCGGGATGCTCGTGACCGCCACGTCCCCGAGTACGCGCGCCGGGGTGCTCTTCCAGCCAGGAGAGTAACGAAGGACGGTATCGTGGCCGCGCCAGAACAACTGAACGTGATGAGCAAATTGCGACGTGTCGAGGGGCCCCTCACTCACGCCGCGCGTGTAATAGACGTCAGTCAGGTATTTCAGACCGTCCTGCGCCTCCGACCTCGGCTGCTCTCCGTCGGAGAACCCGAGCGCGGCCCAGTGGTAGACGATCTCGTTTCGGAGCGAGGAGTCGTACTCGCGGACGAGATCCCATCGATAGACGTCGCTCTTGTCTGCCCACGACCCGACGGTATTTCCGAGAGCCGTTTCAAGACCTTCCGCGTCGGCGGGGTCGTCGGAAGGGACACCAAAGTTGAGCCAGACCCCGGACTTGAGCTGGACCATCCAGGCCGAGTAGTCCGGAGCCCGAAAGGCGCGGACGAACGAGTCCGTTTCAGGGTGGTAATACGTCCAGCCGGACATCGAACCTGGGAAGACGTTGCCGTCGTTCCCGCACGTCCCCGTGCTCGTCACGATGCAAATCGGCACCAGTGGCTGTCCGTTCATGACGAAGTCGTCGGGGTCCGTGGTGGGATCCTTCGGAGGACCGGGTAGCTGTCCCGGCGCGACGTTGATGAGATTCGGGAAGCTCGACGAATTTCTCCGTTCGATCGACGGAATGTCGAGACTCCAGCCCATCCCGGCGGCGCCCATACCGGACGACGAACTGTAGGTCAGCGACAGCGAGGGCTGTGCTGATCCGCGCGCGGCGGGGAGCTCGAAGCCGAGACTTGCGTGCGCCGCACCGGTGACGGGGTCCGCCGTGATGAGAGCGTCAGCCGACCCGGAGGCTCCACTGGCCTGCCCCATGGTGTGTGGTCCACCAACCCCGTGCTCGACCGGAGTCACATCGGTGTCTTCGCCGCCGGGCGGGTCGGCGTGCGCGCGCGACGCTGGGAGCAAGGTCGAGAGAAAGACTGCGAGAGTGAGGACTGATACGGGGGCGCTGCGACGACGAATCGACTTGAGAAACATGGACGGACTCCTTGGCGACACGACGTTCCAGGTCATTTGCAGGCGGCGCGCAGTCGCACGCGGTCGTGGGCACACGTGGCGTTCATCTGGACGCGGGTTGCCTCGTCACGCGGCACGAGGGCGCTCGCCGCGATCTCGTCCGCCAGTTGCGGCGGGGCGCCCGTCGCGGCGAAGCACGCGCGAAGAGCGCTCGCGTAGGCGGCGCATTCCTCCGCGGGCTTGACGACGGTCGGGTCGCCCTGACCGCTGCCACAGGCGACGAGCGCACTACCGAAGACGATGAACCGCAGAAGCCGAACGCACGCCATGGGGACACCTCGTTCGGGAGCGCAAATCGCGCCCCCTACAAGTCCCATCGGAACGTTCGGAGAACTTGTTGCTAAAAATCGACATGGCGGCCCAAAGACGACGGCGCACGGGGCTGTCGCCTCACGCCAAGCGAGCTATCGCCGCGCGCCGGATTGCGCGATTTCATTGGAGACTCGCGCGCTTTTCGTGCCCGGAGCCCCTCGCCGGCTCGCCTTCAGACGCGCAGGCGACGACGACCCCTTCCCCCAACGCGCTCGCCCCCGATCTTCAGACGGAGGGCCCCTCTCTTCAGCATTCTTCGGCCGAAAAGGACCTCCACCAGCTCATCCCGCTCAAGCTCCCCCCTCCCCGAGCCGTAGTCCCGCTCATGAAGCACAACTCCGCCTCCGTCCCCGCCCCCATCGTCCCCGATCCCTCCTTCGCGGCCGACATCGTGGTCGAAAGCCGCGCGACGCTCGCCGTCATGCCGACCGGCGAATGGCGCCGCTCGCTCCGGACGCGCCTCTCGCAGCTCGAAGGGGCAGTCGATGCGCTGATGGCTCGCCAGGCGGACGAAGACGAGCGCCGGCGCGTCACGACCCAGGCGCTGCACTTCTTCTGCGACGTGAAGGGCCCGATCCCGGCCCGCTGAACCTCGGTCGAGGCCGCCAGAAACCGGCGCCCACCATCGACCATGGCGTTCGCGCCGCTCACGGATACGCTCTGACTCTTGGACCCCGCGCGCAGCGTGACGATGTCCGGGCGCGCGCAGGGCGAGACCGTCGTCCCGCTCCGCACGACCTCGGGCAAGGTCGCGCCGGTCACCCACATTCGCAGCACCCTCGTCGCGTCGTCGGTGCAGACGCTCCGCGCGCGCGGACTGTTCGACGAGTACCTCGGCAAGCTTCCGAAGGAGATGCACGCGACCGTGCTCGACGCGGTCGCCGGATCGTGGATGCCGCTCGCCGTCGGCATGGCGCACTACGCGGCGGCCGATGCCATCGGACTCTCCTCGCTCGAGCAATTCAGCAACGGGCGCCTGGTCGCCGAGCGGGTTCAGAACACGATGCTCGGAACGTTGGTGCGGGCCGCCAAGAACATCGGCGTGACCCCCTGGATGGGGCTCGAGCAGTTCCAGCGCATGTGGGACCGCGTGCTCCTCGGGGGCTCGGGCGCCGTGTATCGACTCGGGCCGAAAGAGGCGCGGGTCGAGGCGCACGGCAATCCACTCGTGAAGTGGGCGTACTTCCGGAATTCCTGGCGCGGGATGTTCGCCGGCTCGGGGGAACTGTTCTGCAAGAAGCTCTATGCCACCGAGGTCGCCGCGCCCGCCCCGACGTCTCACTCTCCCTTCGTGCTCCGCATTTCGTGGGCGTGAGTCGGGGAGCCACCTTGCGACTGGAGTAGCGCGACCGTTTTTTTCGCGCGCAAGATTCCTTCACGCGCTCGGTTTTCGACGACTGCTCGCCGAGACCCCGCCGAGATCCCTTTGGCTCATCGCACGAACACGGAAGTGTGTTCGTGAGAGTGAGCGGATGATCTCGAGTCGAATCAAAGCCGTGCTCGCGTGGGCGTTCGTCGTCGCCGTGGGCGCGGCCGCCACTGGCTTCAAGGCGTGCCGCGAGGATGAAGCCGACGAGGAAGAAGAGCGAGAGCAAGAGCTCGATCACGTCTGGCGCGCGCAGATCGCCATCGTGGGAAACGGGCGCGTGAAGACCTTCATCGCCGCGTTCGACTGCGTCTCGGAAGGCGGCACGCAGACGGGCGAATGCGGTCCGAAGAGGGTGACGTTCAAGGAGCGGAGGCCCGCGACGATGGAAGCGACGGCCGCGAAGGGGTGGAAGCTCGATCACTGGGAGTCGCAGATCCGCGAGCCGGACGGCTCGGTCAGAGCGCGCGCGGGGCTCATCCCGGACGGGCGCGTCTATCTCAATGGCTTCGGCTACGCCGACACGGGCGAGCTGGAGACCGTCCGAGCCGTCTTCGTTCCGATGCCCGACGGGGGGTGACTCATCAGCTGGGCGTGCACCCTTTCCCGAAACAGATCTGAAGCACGGGGTGCAACTCGATGGCGTTCGGTGCCACGCCCGTCTGGCCATGCTGGAAATCGAAGAAACCGACTCCGCGAACGGTGACCGTCAGCGCCGGATATTGCGGCGAGCCTACTGTGAGCTTGGCGTCGACCTCCGACCTCGCGCGCGAAATGAAGCAAGCCCACGTGCTCTTCGAAGCGCAGTCGGGGTAGGGAATTTCGCCGATCATCGTGTCGGCGCCGTCGCTCAAGACCATGTGATAGTCACTGTCGGTCTCGAGCTTGATCATCGCCAGCGTGATGTCTTTGAGCTCCCAGAGCGTCGTCTCGGTAGGCGACTCGCGCTGCGCCCCGCCGCCTGCGGCCGTGAGCGCGACCAGCGTCGCGATCGTCGTGCTCTTCGGAGCGAGGCTCACGCTCGCGGTGTAGGGGTCGGTGCCCGTCTTTGTGTCCCACCGCTCCGTGCCGCACGCGCCGCCGTTCTTGGTGAACGTGCCCTGTGCGGGGCAGGTGATCGGGCTCCCGCTGCTCCCGCCACCATCCAGCGTTCCTCCGCTGCCGCTGCCGCTGCCGCTGCCGCTGCCGCCGCTGCCGCTCCCGCCGTCGCTCGGGAACGACGCGTCCGTGCTTTCCACGAAGCTTCCTCCGTCGTCCGTGGAACCCGGCGTCTTGAGAGATGAACCGCAACCCGCGAGCAGTGCGACCAGGAGAGTGGGTACGACGTGTCGGTTCGTGCGTCGCATGAACGAAGACTATGAACGTTGAAACCGACCCTGAGACCGCCGCAGCAGTCTCCGCACCGACCGCTCCCGCTCCGCTGAACAAAGGGACGCTGCGTGGAACTGAGAATGGGGCGGGGAGTCCGCGGGCTCACATCGACAGGACGAGGAGCGCTCCCGCTACCGGATCGATCACGTAGATGTTCCCGTTCGCGTCCGCGACCCCGTTGCGCGAGCCCGCAGCGGTCACTCCCGTCGCCACGACGCTCGGCACGCCCTTGTCGTCGACATGCACGAGCGTCGCCGCGCTCGCCTTGCCTGACGTGATGACGAGCAGCCCCTTCGCCGCGACGTAGTCGATGTTGTCGACCCCTTGCCCTCCGGCGATCGTGCCGAGGACCGCGCCGTCGTGCGCTGCGTCGAGCACCTGGACATGGTCGGTGCACGCGACGAAGACGAAGCCGCGCGCCGCGTCCACCGCGAGGCCGCGCGGACCATCGCTTCCGCAGCCCGGGTTCCAGGTCGACTTGATCGTGTGCGTCTTCACGTCGATGGCGAGCGTGCTCCCCTTGTCCTCGAGGTTGGTGAAGAAGAGCCCGCGCGACTCGTCCTTGCCGTAGCCCTCGGGCGCACCGTCGGTCTTCACGACGGCCTTCGACTTGAGGTCGTGCGCCGCATCGAGGATCGTGAGTGAGTGGTCGTCGGGCGCCGTGACCCAGACTTCCTTCGCCCAGGGCACATACTCCACGCCGTCGATCCGGAGGGGCACCTTGACGCAACGGCTGATCTTCATCGCCTTCGTATCGACGACGCACACCTCGTCCGTTCCCCGGTCACCGACGAACGCGACGCCGTCTCCAATGGCCACCGCCGTGGGTCCGAACGTGCGCTTCTTGCCGTTCCTTTCGCGCTCCGCCGTCTTGAAGCCGTCGACGTGGGAGAACTTGCCGCTCGCCACATCGAGGACGGCGAGACTCCCCGTGTTCGAGAGGGGCACGTAGATGCGTCCGTTGGTGCGGTCGGCAGCCAGGTAATCGAAGGAGACGGGCGCGACGGCGCCCGGCAGCGGGAGACTCCTGGACGTGAGCTTCGGGCTCGCGCCGGCATCCGTCGTGGCGTCGGCGCTCGGGAGCGCGACGGGAGGGGACGGGACCGCGGGCGCGGCGGGCGGAAGAGGCGACGCGGCGGGCGTGACGGCAGGGGCAACCGGCGTCTCGCCCCCGCACCCTGCGGACGCGATCAGAAGAAGCGGGAGCACGAGGCGGTTCGCTTTCATGGCGCGCAATTTCTCACGGAACCCGTCCGCGACCGAGCACTCCGTGCGCGAGCGCCACGAATCGTTCGTTCACTTCGGCGGAGGTTGCGAGCAGAACCCGTTGAGGCAACGGAAGTCCTGCGCGCTGCCGCAACAATCGGCGTCCTTCGTGCAGTGCTCGGTCTCCTGCGAGCAGCCACTCGGTGGCGCAACGCACGTGAGGTTGCCGCCCGCCCCACCCGCCGAAGGGCGACAGAAACCGTCGCAGCAATCCGCACCCGAAGAGCACACCCCACCCTGCGCCTTGCACGGATCCAGGGCCCAGAAGCCACGCATGTTGCCTGCTGCGAGCTCTTGCCCCTCCAGGTAGAACGCGGGGTGACTCGAGTCGTGACCGGACTGTGAGATCCCCGGCGCGGAGATGTCGATGGCGGAGACCCAGAGCTTGCGCCGTCGCGTGAGCAGGTCCTGCGCCAGCGGATCAGTGATCGTGTTGCCATACTCGCGCAGGCTCGTGAACACGACCCAGTAGTATCCTCCGACGGCGACGGGCAGGATCGTGGGCTCGTAGTTGAGGTGCGCCTCGGTGGCTCCATAGGGGAGATAGACCGCGCCTCCCGCGAGCCCGTTCAGGGCATCGAGCGGCGCGGTGGTCTTGGAGGCCAGGTCCACGATGGACAGGTCTCCGCTCGCCCCTTGCCACGTCGCGAAGTCCGCGCGCGAGTCGGTCTCGAAGATCACCGTCGCCCCGTCGGGCGTGAAGCTCGGCCAACCGAGGAACGAGCTCGCATCGGTCGCCACGTCCACCAGCGACGAGAATGTCTTCGAGGGTTGATCGAAGGCCATGACGGCGAGGGAATGCCCTGCGCCGACGTCGAAGTGATTGAAGACCACTTGCTTGCCGTCGGGTGCGAAGGCCGGCATGAGCGCATAGGTGATCGCCGTATCCCAACCCGGAGCCGCGACGGTCGCTCCCGTCCTCGGATCGTAGAGCCGCGACGGGCGTGGCCCCTGTGTTTGCCCCGGCACGTTCGGTGTCCAGTCGAGCGAGTTCCCGGGGCTCGTCCGCGTCATGGCGCCGTCGGACATGAGCAACGCTCCGTCGGGCGTGAGCGCCCCGAAGGAGAACGCGGAGTCCCCTTCCTGGTGCAACACGGCTGCGTTGTTGGTGAGGTCGTACGACGTCCCGGAGTTGTAATCCCCGGTCAGCTCCGACGTCCCGTGCGCGGCGATCAAGACCGAGCCATTGGAGCTCACGGTGTGGCAAACCGTGCACCCCGTTTGCGAACCTCCCAGGAATACGTTTGCGCTCCCCCCGGGCTGGATCCGCATCACCGCGCCGACGCCGTTCGCCTGCGGTGAGGTGTACGTATTGTAATAGACGGTCCCTTTCAGGCTCCCCTGGGCGATCGTCCAGGACTCGCTGATCGGACCCGTGACAGCTCCACCGGCGCTCTTGGTGATCTGAATCGTCACCGGATCCGACGCCTGCGCCGAGGTCGTGATCGCGTTCCAGAGGATCGCCGGCAGCGCGAGCTGCGAGGTCGCCGACGGCTTGTACGCCCCCTCATAGTCGAGCAGGCTCGACTTCGCGCGGACCAGCACGGCGTCGGGCGCGACGCCGTCCCATTGCAACGTGGGCCCCGTCAGGCCGCGCGGGAAGACCGTCTTGTCGTACGGATAGAGCCATCGGAACGCCGAGTCGGCGCTCCCACCTCCTTCCAACCCCGTGATGGTTCCGGGATCGATTCCGCCCGGGTTCTCTTTGATGTGGAGGCGAATCGTGAGTGGGGTCGAGCCGAGTTCCGAGCCAATCTGGGCAGACACATTCAAGACGCCGCCCGACGTACCCGACGCCGTGAAGAGCCCGTTCCCATCGATCGACCCCAGCGACGGGTCATCGACGAACCACTGTGCCGAGCTCGGCGCGCTGCTCCCCTTCAGAAATGCTTTGTAGGCGAGGGTCGTCGTGGTCCCCGTCACGTCGAGTGTCGCGTTGGCCGGCGTGATCGCCACGAGGCCGTTGTTGGTGCCGGACGGCGTGCCGGCGTCGCCCCCGCCGCCGATGAGATTCGGCGGCGTGATCCCCGCGTCGCCACCACCGGCGTTCCCGGGCTGAGCCGACGGCGACGAGCTTCCGCACCCCGCGAACGCGCGAAGGACGAGCCCGATCAGGAGGGCAGCGACTGCGGTGCGACGCGCGCTCATTGGCAGGGCACCGACAGCGTCGCGGGGACGCCCCAACCCATGCCTGGACTCGCCGCAGGGTAGTAGGCCGAAAACGAGTAACACATCTCATCGCTCGTGGTTTGACCGAACCCTACCGTCGAACTTCCAGGGTTGTTCCACGTGCACGTCGAATGGACCACATCGCCGAGGTGGGCCGTCGCAGAGATCGACAGCCAGGGCTGGTTCGAGAAATTCCAGTTGGCGATCGCGCCCATGTCGGTGACGCCACCGTCGCTCTCGAGGGTCGTCGCCATCGACATTCCGAGCTTGTGCATGTGTGGGAACGCCGAGAAGAACGTCCGGCCATCGAGCCCGGAGGGGATGGAGTAGCAGCTGGTCGCCGTGGCCGACCCGCGCGGAGGGATCGAGATCAGGTCCGTGCCGAAGGCGATCACGTTGGCGTCGTACTTCCGCAGCTTCGCGGTCGTGCAGAGATCGAAGCCCGTCGAATCGGACGGGCTGGGGAGATTGGCCGCGTTGTTGTAGTGGATCTGGACGACGTAGTGAGTCGTCTGGTCCTGCGGAAAGCCGGCTTCCGGCGGGACGATGAGCGGATTGCCACCCGGGGCCCAGGCGTAGAGCATCGGAGCCGTGAGCGAAGTCACGGCGTCACAGGCCACCGGTGTTGCGCTCGTCGAGGTGGGCGATTCGAGCAGGAGCGCGTGGTGAACGATCCGGCTGTTGTCGAGTCGCACCTTGATCTCGGTGACGTGGCGCTTGCCCGCGGCGGGAATGTCGAATCCGTAGCAGGCATAGACCTCCTGACCGCTCATCGTGTACGCCGCGCTCGGCGCGATGTGAGTGTCGAAGACGCAGTCGTCGGGTTCCGGTGACGCCGCGTCGGTCGTCCCCGCATCGGCCCCGCTCCCCACGGAGCACTGGCTTCCGTCGCCCGGTGGAGCGCCCGCCTGGACCCAGGCATCGAGTGTGGCTTGATCGTTCGCGCCGAGCCTCGCATTCGGCGGCTGAGGCATTGGTTTCGCGTCGTCGTGGGTTCGCACCCCGACGGTCTGATAGACAGGCACCGACGGATTCGACGGCGTGGGCGCGTGAAGATCGGCATAGGTCACGAGCGGCATCGGCGCGGTGAACTGCGTCGGATTCCCGTGACAGGTTCGACAGTGCGCGCCGAGGACCGCATCGACGTCGCAGGGCAGTGCGCCTCCGCTCGTCGTGGTCGTGTTCGTCGCGCCCCCGCCGTCCGAGGCGGCCGCCCCCGAGGTCGCGCCCGTAGAGCACGCGCTTGCCGAAAGCGCGACGCCGATGACGACAGCCCCGATGCGGTTGGTGGAGAGCACGGGCTCTCCATCAGCCCATTTCAAACTCGCGTCACGGCGCGACCGGCCCAGAGATGGGCTTGAGACCTCGCTGGCTGTATTGATCCAATCGCTCCCCTCGGAGTGGGCTTCGACATCGTACGCCGGAGCTTCGACGATCGAGCGAGGCCATTACTCAGCTCGCGAGCTCGATCCTCCATTCGATACGTACCGAAGCGTCTGATGCGCCCCCGTGCGACGAAGCGTCCTGGCGCGAAGCCCCGCGCCGAGCGCGGTGCGCAGCTCGTTCGCTTGCACGTCCAGCGCTGCGCGAAGCTCCCCCAGCGACAGTCCATCCTTGTGCCCTCGAAGCGCCGCCTCGATCCGCGCGAGCAGCGCGAGCGTCGCCGGAAGCTCGGCGGCCGTGAGCTTTCGATTCGGCTTCTCACTCTCAGGGCCCGCCTTGCCGGGCGCCTTGGGTACAGGACCCAACCCACTACCCAACCCGCCCCCTCCTGTCGATCGCGCCATCCTGGCCATACCTAGGAAGTCACTTCGGCGGGGTCGGCGGAGGCGGAATGGTGACCGTGACCTTGGTCGTCACTCCTGCGCCCGACCAGCCACTGGAGACGCTCACTTGCTCCGGGATGAGGGTCCCGGCTCCGCTCGACGTCGCGATGGAGACCAGCGACGCAGGCGTTCCCGTGGTCTCTCGCGTGAAGCCATAGACTCCGCCGCCCCAGACGCCGAGGCCGAACACGTCCTTGTATCCAATGCCTGGTCCCGTTTGATCGGGGCTCGGGCTGCCATAGATGCCGGCGTTGAGCGACGCGGCCGGCGTGCCCCCCGCGTACGCCGCCGCGAGCGCAGCGACGTCGATCCCGGCGAGGTAGTCGGTCGCTCCGCTGCACGTGGTGGTCCCCTTCGAGCTCTTCGTGCAGGCGCGAATGGTGGCGATTCCCTTCGGCGCTCCGGTCGACCCCGCGTAGAAGACGATGTCGCCCGAGAGAGCCAGGATGCTGGTCGCATCGTTCGGGTCTTGACCGAAGTTCCCGACGTCCTTGGTGGCACCGGTGCTCTGGTCGATGGACCACAGCTCACCATTGCCGTCGCCGCCGATGAGCACCTCGCCGGTTCCGGAACCGAGCGCGTCGTTCGGAGTGAACGCGAGCGCGTAGAAGCGCTGGCCGCTCTGCGCGGCGATCGTCGCGAGCTTGGTGAGAGCGACGTTGCCCGTGCCGTTCGCCGGAAGCGAGGCCTGGTAGACCACGGTCTCGCTGTTCACGAAGAGAGCGCCCGCGGCGTTCACAGCGAGGTCGGTGACGGAGGTGTCGCCCGTCTTGCCACCGAGGCCCGCGAACTTCCCGATCACCGTGACCGCCTTGGTCTGCGGGTCCATCGAGTAGAGGGTCGTATCGGTGTGCGCGTAGATCGTCGTCGCCTCGACCGACGTCCCACCGGAGCCGCTCCCCGAGCTGCTCCCGCTCACGCCTCCTCCGAGGTTCACGCCGCCGCCGCTCCCGGAGCCGCCGCTTCCGGAACCGCCCCCCGAAGAGCCCGCCCCGCCGTCCGCGTCCCCGAACCCCGTCGTCGACGCGCCAGAGCATGCGCACAGCACCAGGGCTGCGGCCGAGACGACGACTCGTCCGCGCCAGCCGCCCACGCGAATCCATCGAGCCATGGCGTACCTCCGGGACCGTTTGGTCCCATGCCAGGAGCGATGTTCAGACGGCGCCGATTTGATCACACGATCGACCGTCGCCGGCGCTCGGCCGCAGATCGCTACGCGCCTACGGCGTGAAGTCGATGGGCACGCTCACGCCACCCGGCGTGGAGAACCGCGTCCCGTAGATCGCCTTCACCGCGCACTGCTGCACGTCCGGGGCGAGCGGCGGATCGAACCGCGCCGACTCCACCATCCCGCTGTCACCGACGTGCAGCTCGAGGCTCGTCCTCACGGTCACCACGACGCCCGTCGCGTGCGCGACGTGCACGCTCTCGCACGCGCGGATCGCGTTCGTGATCGTGCGCTCGGGGTTGGGATCGACCTGCGGCGGCATCGGCGGCGGCGGCAC
>PLXW01000153.1 GCA_003151595.1 Myxococcales bacterium | reverse complement strand
CTCGCTGCTCGCTCCGCAGTTGGTCGTCCCCAACGTGCTCATCTGGCAGCTCCGCGGAGAGGTGCCGCTGCTTGAACCAGAGCCGTCAACACTGCTGGATCCGCTGGAGCCCGAGCTGCTTCCTCCACTGCTCCCCGAACCGCTGTCGCTGCTGGTCGCGTCGGTCCCGCCGTCCGCCCGGCCGCTGTCGCCTCCCGAGCTACTCCCCCCGCTCCCACTCCCGCCGTCCGAGTCCACGACCGTGGCATCGCTGCCGCCGTCCTCGATGCCCGGCACCTCGGGAAACCCAACGAGGCCGGTGCAGGCCGCGACAAGAAGGGGCGACCCGACCGACAGAAGAATGAGAAAGCGCCTCATGGCCTAGAACTCCCCCCTTAAGGACAGCCCGCCACCCCTAGGCCCCGCGCTTGGCGCGATGACCATCCCGGTAGCCGCTGACTGTTCGGGGGAGCGGCCGGCTGCGAAGAACAGGACCGCGCCGCCGACGAGCAACGCGCCCCCGGCGATGAAGCCGACCGTTGAGATCGTCCCGTCGGTCATCCCGGTCGCGTGGTCGTTGAGGGCCTGCGCATGGCTAGCGGCGGAGCACGGACCCCCGCAGTCGCTCTGCTGCTGACTCTTCTGCGAAAGCGTCAGCAGCCCGAACACGCTGCCCACGCCGATGCCGACCACGCCGACCCCGCCAGCGACTAAGCCGAGGACCTTCTGCGTCCCCATTCCCCCGCCGGTGGGGGGCGTCTCGGTCGCAGAGAGAAGCGGGGCGACTCCAGCAGGTGCGCTGCCCTCGGGTACGGGCGCGGGGGACGGCGCCGGTGGGGGCACGGGAGCCGGTGTCGAGGGCGTCGCCGCAGCGATCGCAATGATNNCGCCACCTCGAACGTGAAAACGTGCTCCCCGATGTCGACGGAAAGTGCCGTGCCGTCGAGCTTGTCTGCCAGTGGCTTCCCGTCCACGGTCACCTTCACCGCGCTCAGGTCCGCACCCGAAGCATCCTTCACCTCGAAGGCGATCGTCGGTTGGGCTCTCTCCAGATCATCGAGGCGCTTGGTGCAGTCGTCGCGCACCATCGCCGGACACGCCGGGTCGGCGCAGGCACGAAGTTGCTCTCTCGCGGACATCAGCCTGCCTTCGCGGCGAAGCTCCTGCGCGCGGCCGTTGGCGGCGATGCACTGGTCCTTCGTCACGTCGGCGAGGGCTGGAGTTGATGCGAGAAAGGCCACGAGACTGGTCGTCGCAGCCAAACGGGATCGAGGGGTCACGACGGCTATCCTCCGGTCGGAGCGTCAGCTGCGGCGTCAGGGCAGCCCGCACCACTCCACTGGCCACTCGCGTTGCACATCTGCCCGCACCGCGCGGAATTGGGGACGCATACACCTGCACAGCTTCCGCCGACGCAAGCATACGGGCACGTCGTCGCGGTCCCCCAACCGCCATTTGAACTGCAGATCGTCGATGTCGTCGCCACCAGCCAACCCCGCTCGTCGCACATCTCACCTGCCTTGTCCACAGACGTCAAGTCTCGGCGAGACGCCTTTCTGGCCGCAGAAGGATGTGTTTCTTGAGCTTGCAAAACAAATGACTAAGGACAGCCGGATCCTTCGCGGCTAGGGCAAGGGCAGCCGACGCGCTTTGCCGACGTATTTCGCAGGTCACAGGCACTCCTTTTTGAAAATGCGATTGCCCTTAGGGTCGAAGTAATATGGCGGATCGCATTTCACGGCGGGCGCCGGAGGGGAAGTTGCTGCCGCCGCGACGGGCGTCGACGACACCGGCGGAACCGATTTCCTTTTCAGCGTCAGCGGTGCATTGGCTACCGTAGGGGCTGCCAGCGTCGCCGATTGCGCTGCGGGAGGCATGGGCACCGCCAACGAGGTTTCCGTTGGGTTGACATCAGCGGCTGCCGCTCCTCGCGCCGGCTGCTGAGGCGGCATTGAACTCGAAACGGTAGTCGGCGTTTGAGCCATCTCGCCTGGAGCCGAGCGGCGCTTCCATGCGAGGACCGAGAACACGATGGCGACGAGCAGAACCACCCCTGCTAAGAGGCCGCCTGCCACTGCCTTCCATCGGGCTGGCTTGCGCGCGTACGATCCCGCGGTCGTCCGTCCCATGGCAGGCAGCGTCCCGGTGGAGAGTCGCGTGTTCGAGGGCTGGCCGAGCGGAGGCGCAGTCAACGTGCTCGTCGATAGGCCTGAGGCGTGAATGATGCCCGAGATTCGATCGACCGTCCCTTGCGCGCGCTTCGGGGCAAACGGCACCAACGCCAACGCCAGTTCCGCCACATTGCGGTACCGTCGGCGGCGGTCTTTCTCGAGGCATTTGGAGACTGTGGTTTGCAACTCGCCAGGCACGTCAGGGCGAACGCTCTGAATCGGCGGCGCGGCTTCGTTGTTGATCTTGATCGCCAACTCAGTGATCGAGTCCCCTTGAAACGGAGGGCGCCCCGAGATCAGCTCGAAGAGAATGACGCCCAACGCCCAGATGTCCGTCTGGGCATCCACGTCCTTCGACGATCGCATCTGCTCCGGCGACATGTAGAGCGGCGAGCCGAGCATCATGCCCGAGTGCGTCCGGTCCGCCTGCGCCTCCGCGAGCGGGTCCGCGCGCACCTTCGCGATGCCGAAGTCGAGCAGCTTGACGACGACCTCGTGGTCACGCCGCGTGAGGTAGAGGTTCGCGGGCTTCACGTCGCGGTGGATGACGCCGGCATCGTGCGCTTTCTGGAGTCCCATGCAGGCGTGCGCCGTGATTCGCAGCGCAATGTCGGGCGTGAAGCGACGAACGCGGACCAGCGTGTGTTGCAGGTCCTCGCCGACGAGGAGCTCCATCACGATGTACGGGCTCGCGGAGACGGCATCGACGCCGGTGTCGAGCACGTGCGCGATGTACTGCGACTCGATCGCGCCGCTGGCCATCGCCTCGCGGCGGAAGCGCTCCGCGATGTCGGGCCCCTTCGCGAGGACCTCGGGGGACACCATCTTCACCGCGACGCGGCGCCCGGTCCCGAGATGGCGCGCTTCGTAGACGCTCCCCATGCCCCCTTCGCCGAGGCGGCGAACGAGCTGGTACTTGCCGTCGATCAGCGCCTGCGCCTGCTGCAACGAGGCCACCCCCCCTCCAACCGATCAGGATAGACGGGCGAGACCACGGGCGCGAGCGTGGGGATCGAGCCGGGTAGGCTCTGGTAGGGGGACCAGGGTGCGCGCGCATCGAAGGGCGACCGAGGGAGGATCGCGATCCGACCGCGCGCGGGCGTCATCCGACCGAGGTGGGATCGCGCCCTGACCGAGAGCGGACGTGAGCCGACTCGGGTCGGATCGCCATCCGACCGAAGGGGGAACGTGAGCCGACTCGGGTCGGATCGTCATTCGACCGAGGACGGACGTGATCCGACTCGGACCGGATCGCGATCCGACCGAGGGCGGACGGGGGGCGCCCCCACCGCGCCGCTGAGGCCCCTCAGCTCTGTGAGGTGAACAGAGGCTCGATCAGCACGAACTGAACGACGCCGCTCAGGCGGTACCGCGTCTTGCCGTACTCGCCTGCGTCGCGGACACGCTCGATGGCCGCCGGGTCACCGAGCAGATCGCGCACTCGCGAGATGAGCACGCGCACGCGGTGCTCGGCGTCGGCCGACTCGGGGCCCGGGCCGCCGGCGGCGCGCAGGATCTCTTCGGCGCTGAGCCCTTCCTTCGCGCGGCGAAGGAGCTGGACGACCAGCGGCTCCAGCGCGCGGCGGCGCTCGAGCGACACTTCGCGATCATCGACGCGGAGCGCGTGCGCCAGCGTATCGACGACCAGCGTGGCCCCCGCGCAGTGCTTGGTGAGCTCCGAGCGACGAATCCGGTTCACGCCGTTCGGCGTCGTCACGTAGATGAGCGCCTCGGCCCCTTCGACGTGCTGCTCCGCCATCCGCTCGGCGTCTTGCCCCTGCGTCGCCGCCATCTCCGACAGCGACGGGAAGCTTCGACGCGAGTTGGGGGGGCCCATCGACGCCGGCGCCGGCGTTTCGTTCGACACGCCGATGATCTTCTCGGCGAAGCGCACGACGCGGCTGTCGCCCGACTTGAGCGCCATGGCCCACAGGCCGGCGCTCGCTTGCCGGTCGGGGAACACCCAGCCGTGCTTGTCGCCGCTGAGCGCCGCGCGCTCGACGGCGATCCGCGCGAGCCCTTGATCGCCGCTGGCCAGCGCGCAGCGGCCGAGCACCAGGTTCAAGTTGCCGGTCACGAACGCGTCGGGGAGGCGCTCGGCGTGCGTCTGCGCGATCTGGATCGCCTCGCGGAGCTGACCGCACGCTTCGAGCGTGCGCGCGCGCGTGGCCACGAGGTCTTGCTCGTCGATGGCATCGACCGAGGCCAGCTCCGACCGCAGCTTGTCGGTCTTCGTGAGCCACTGCTTGGCGAGCGGCCCCTTGCCGAGGACGGCGAGCGCCCACGTCCGGTGCTCGGCCAGCTGGTAGCGGAGCGTCTGCTGCTCGAGGTCGCCGAGGACGGCGAGCGCTTCGTCGATCGCCGTGATCGCTTCGTTCGCGCGATCCGACGCGATTTCCACGATGGCCAGCACGTCGTACGCATCCGCGTGACGCCAGCCGGCCGCGATGTCGCCCGCGATTCCGATCGCCGCCATCGCGCTGGCGCGCGCGTCGTCGAAGCGCCCGACCGAGCCGAGCGAGATGGCCATGTTCCCGTGCGCGTTCATCGCCGCGACGCCGCGCGCAGGCGATCGCGCGAGCGCGGTCGCGTAGTGCTTGGCCGCCGTGCGCGGTTCGGCGAGGCGCATCGAGAGATGGCCCAGCGTCATCGACACCTGGACCTTCCACGCGCCCTCTTCCAGACGCTCGGCCACGTGCTCGGCGAGCCGCAGCGCGCCGGCCGCCTGCTGCGGGCGATTCATCCGGAGCTCGAGCTGCGCCTGCGTGAGGTGCATGTCGAGCTGCTCGCGAAGCCCTGCGCCGCGCGGCGCGACTTGAAGCGCGCGCGAGGCCTGCCGGAGTTCGGCGTCTGCGTGATCAGGGCGACCGTCGATGGTCGCGAAGATGGCGCGCTCGATCGCGAGGCGCGCCGTATCGAGCGGGTTCCACGACGACGGCGAGCTGGGCAACGTCGCCGCGAGCTCACGCGCGCGATCCAGTCGCCCCACTTCGCGGTACGCGCGCAGCAACCGCACAGCGAGTGACGAATCGACCCGCGAGCGCCCGCCCAGCACCGACTCCACCCATTGAACGATGAACGCTGCTTCGTCGGCCGCGGCGAGCCGATCGAGCAGCTGCGCGCACGCCGCCATCGAGATCTGATCGAGCGCCCCGCCCGACAGCGACCCCGGCGGTGACGATAGGCGCTCCCCACCGCCCAATCCCGACGGAGGCGGCGGAACGCTCCGAGGTGCGCTCGGAGGCCCACCCTGGCCAGTTGCAGGGGCCGGAGTGCCAGGGGGAGGCGGAATCGTGGGGATAAAGGCGCGACGCGCCATACGTAAGACTGTAGCGCACGCGTGAGATTTCGTCTCCTTCGGATTTCAGACTTGGCCTAGACGCGGGTTACGCGAAGAAAAAATGGCCTCATCGCGCGGGGTCTGGCGTCCGTAGCTCGCGCGAAACGCACCTCGTCTTGACGTGCGGAGCGTCGTCCCTCCACTCTGGAAGCCACGCATGCCGACGAAGCTCCTTTGTGTCGCGGGGGCGCGGCCGAACTTCATGAAGATCGCGCCGCTGATGCGGGCGCTCAGGGCGAATCCGAGGTGGGACGCGCGCCTCGTTCACACCGGGCAGCACTACGACGCCGCCATGTCGAAGGTGTTCTTCGACGACCTGGCCATTCCGCGCCCCGACATCGAGCTCGAAGTGGGAAGCGGCTCGCACGCCGCGCAGACCGCCGAGATCATGAAGCGGTTCGAGCCGGTGATCGTCGCCGAGCAACCGCAGGGGGTCATCGTCGTCGGCGACGTGAACTCGACCATCGCCTGCGCGCTCGTGACCGCGAAATTCACGCTGGAGAAATCGTTCCCGTCGACCTTCGGCGAGCGGCGCCGGCCGATCATGATTCACGTCGAGGCGGGCCTTCGCAGCTTCGACGACGACATGCCCGAAGAGATCAACCGCAAGCTCACCGACACGATCAGCGACGTCCTCTTCGTCTCCGATCCGGCGGGCGTCGAGAACCTGAAGAAGGAAGGGGTCGCCGACGAGCGGGTCTTCTTCGTCGGCAACGTGATGATCGACACGCTCCTCGCGGCCAAGGGGCAGGCGATGCAGTCGCGCGTGCTGGAGACGCTCGGCGTGCGCGAGGGGGGGTACGCGCTGCTCACGCTCCACCGCCCGAGCAACGTCGATGATCCGAAGACGCTGGGGCCGCTCCTGGAGACGATCGACGCCATCGCCAAGAAGGTGCGCGTCGTGTTCCCGGTTCATCCGCGGACGCGCGCGCGCATCGCGACGTCGGGCATCACGCTCGATCCCTCGCGGTGGAGCGTCGTCCCGCCGTTCGGGTACCTCGATTTTCTCAAGCTCACGGCGAGCGCGAAGGTCGTGTTGACCGACTCGGGGGGCATCCAGGAAGAGACGACCGTGCTCGGCGTGCCGTGCATCACGCTGCGCGAGAACACCGAGCGGCCTGTCACGATCACCGAAGGGACGAACGTTCTCGCGGGGACGAAGCGCGAGGCGATCCTCGCGGCGTACGAGCGCTTCCAGACGTCGCCGCCGTCGGGGCGCGCGCCGCGCTTCTGGGATGGGAAGTCGGCGCAGCGGATCGACGAGGCGCTGGCGACGGTTTTTCGTCTTTGAGCCCTGTGACCATGGACCGCACGCGCGTCTACTTCACGGTCGATGTCGAAGGGGCCGAGGAGCGCGTGGTGCGCGGTCGCGCGCTGCCGCCGCAAGGGTATGACCTCCGCGTGTGGTGCCGGTTTCGCAACCGGCAAGACGAGCTGGGGCTCGGGTTGATCACGCGCGAGCTCGATGCGTTCGGGTTCAAGGGGACGTTCTTCACCGAGGTGTTCGGCTCGTACTTCTTCGGGATGGCCGGCCTCCGCGCGATCGCAGCGCGCCTGCGCGACGGCGGGCACGACGTGCAGCTCCACACGCACCCCATCCAGCGCAACGCGGGCTTCCGGAGCAAAGGCGACGAGCCCGCGCCCGACGATCTCGCGGCGTACGACGTCGACGCGCAGACCGCGCTCGTTCGCGAAGGGATCGATCTCCTCGTCCGCGCCGGAGTCCCCAAGGACGACGTGGTCTCGCTTCGCGCGGGGAACTTCGGCGCGAGCAACGAGACGTGGGAGGCGATGCGCCGCGCGGGGCTCGCCCTCTCCAGCAACTACAACCCGTGTTACTTCGACAAGCGCTGCGCGATGCGATCGGACAGTGCGCGCGCCGGCCTCTTCGAAGCGGCGAGCGGAGTCTGGGAGCTCCCCATCACGAACTTCCGTGAAGCGAGCGGCGCGCCTCGTCACCTCCAGATCACCGCCGTGTCGAGCGACGAGCTGCACGCGGCGATGATCGACGCGCGCGCCGAGGGCGTTCGCGAAGTGTGCATCGTGACGCACTCCTTCGAGTTCTGTCACATCGACTCGATCGCCGAACGGCGCGGGCGACCCAACACCGTGAACGTGCACCGATTGAAATCGCTGTGCCGCTTCCTCGCCGACCACGAGCGCGACTTCGAGGTCGATACCTGCGGCGCGCTCGCCAGGCGCCTCGCCCGCGGCGACGAGCGCGCGAGCCCCACGACGCCGCGCGAATGGCCGGCGGCGCACGCCTCGCATCGCGCGAAGCGCCTGGTGGAACAGGCGTTCAAACGAATCGAAGCCCGCGTCCCGTTCGCGCTGCCGTAAGCTCGTAGAGATGATGACCGGCGAGAACATCATCTGCTTCGCCAAGGACTGGAGCGAAGACCCCACGAGCAACAACCACGTCATGCGGTTGCTCGCGAAGGAC
This sequence comes from Myxococcales bacterium, assembly GCA_003151595.1. The sequence continues at coordinate 22,758 of PLXW01000153.1, read as the reverse complement.
AACCGCGTCCTGTGGCTCAACTCGATCGCCACACGCACGCCGACGTTCACGAGCGGTCGCGATCTCCAGAAGATCGGACGCAAGCTGAAGAGCTTCTCCGAGGGGCCGCGTCACATCGAGAACGGGCTCGACGTGTACACGCCGATCGTCCTTCCGTTTCCGCACTCGAAGGCCGCCACCACGCTGAACCGCGGCATCCTGCGCGCGACGCTCTCGATGCTTCGCCGAGGGCGGGGCATGGACGAGTTTCAGCTGTGGACGTTCATCCCCACGGCGGTCGACTACGTCGGCAAGCTCGGCGAGTCGCTCGTCGTCTACTACTGCACCGACGAGTGGTCGCACTTCAGCTACGTCGACGGGAAGAAGATCGTCGCCATGGAGAAGGAGCTCTGCGAGAAGGCGGACATCGTCTTCTGCACGGCCCGCACGCTCGTCGAACGGAAGCGCGCGTACAACCCGGAGACGCACCTCGCGTCGCACGGCGTCGATCACGATCACTTCGCCAAGGCGCTCGCTCCGCAGACCAAGATCGCCGACGAGATCGCGCGACTACCGAAGCCGGTGTTCGGGTTCATCGGCCTGGTGCAGGACTGGGTCGACCTCGAGCTGCTCGGCAAGATCGCCGAGAAGTACAAGGACGGGAGCGTCGTCATCGTCGGCAAGTCGCTGGTCGATATGTCACGCCTCGCGAAGTATCCGAACGTGCACCTGCTCGGCCGCAAGCCCTACGCGGACCTGCCGACGTATTGCAAAGGGTTCGACGTGGCGTTGATCCCGTTCGTGCTCAACGAGCTCACGCGCAACGTGAACCCGATCAAGCTGCGCGAGTATCTGTCGGCGGGGTTGCCGGTCGTGTCCACCGAGCTCCCCGAGGTGGCGTTCTACAAAGACCGATGCAGCGTGGCCAAGACGCACGACGAGTTCATGGCCGGCATCGTGAAAGAGCTCCGCGAAGGATCGCCCGAGGCGCGGAAGAAGCGCAGCGACGCGATGATGAGCGAGACGTGGGAGAAGAAAGTGGAGCAGCTGGGGGAGCAGATCGCGCGCGTGAAAGAGAAGAAGCGGCGCGCGGCGTAGTCGGACTCGGTTCTGATGGCCAAGCGCGCGCGGACAGACAGGAGAGAGGCCGCGCGTGCGGCCGAGAAGCTCGTGCTCCAGCGGGAGAAGCTGTCGAAGCTCGAGGCGGGGGGCGCGCCGGATCGGCCGATCGACGTCACCACGGCGTCGGTGATCGAGCCGCATGCGCGCGCGCTCGCGTGTCTCCGCTGCGGGGATCTCGGTACGCGAATCGAGGAGCACGAAGCGCGCGAGATCGAAGGGCGGAGGTTGCGCGTGATCCGCGTCGCGTGCCCGCCGTGCGGAGCGAAGCGCGTGGTCTACTTCCGGATCGCGGAGAGCAACTGAGTCGTTCTTCCACAGGTGCTTGATCGCGCGCGCCGATCGCCACGCATGACCTTGTGCTCGCGCCTGAATTCAGCGACACCTTCGCCATGCTCCGCGCGCGCATTGGCCTGCTTTCGTTCTTCGCCTCGGTCTCGGCGTTCGGTGCCATCGTCAACTGCGGCGGCGACGACGCGATCACGCCCATCGCGCCTGGACCCGACGCGACGACGCCCGAGCCGGACGGCTGCGGCGCCGACTGCGTCGATGCGAACAACGGCACCGACTCCACCGTCAACGACACCGGCACCGACACCTCCGTGCCCGTCGAAGCGTCCGGCGACGCAGGTGACGCGAGCGACGGCAGCGACACGAGCGACGCCGGACCCGACGCCATGGACGCGGGCACCGACACCGCGCCGCCGTTCATCCCGTGCGACGACGCCAGCCCGTGCGCGCTCGGCTCGTGCTGCTCGGGCTTCTGCCACGACACCGCGAAGGATCCGCAGAACTGCGGCGCGTGCGGCAACGCCTGCAGCGGCGCTCAGTTCTGCAACAGCGTCACGTGCCTCGATCTGGTGCTCGACAACTTCTGCGACAACGCGAAGGCCACGGTCGTCATCGACGGCGTCCCTGTCGACGATGACGCGGGCGCGCGAATCGCGGCCGGCTTCGGTCAGTGCACACCGTCGATCACCGTGCACATCGTTCCGCAAGACGACGGCGGCGTCCTCGAGGCCGTGACCGATCGTCCGATCACCGGCGTCGGAAACACGTTCGCCGCCGCGGGTGGACCGTACGAACAACACGGCATCGGCTACCTCGACTCGCAGGGGATCACGCCCGTGCACGTCACGTCGTCCGACGCCGGCGCCACGCTCGCGTTCGAGATGCGCGACGGCGGCACGATCATATCGAGCCCATTCATGAGCCTCACGGCAACGCACGACTACTTCACGGTCATGGTGACCACCGAGCCGGTGAGCGGAACGCTGGTGCTCACCGCGTATGGAATGCTCTCTCCCGGCACCACGGCCGCCGGTTGGTATTTCCAGAACCACATGGTGCCGGGGATCGTCGCCGACGGCGGCATTGACGCCGGGTATCCCAACGCCTGGTACGTCTACGAGTGGACCGACGCCACCACCGACGGCCCCAGCGCCGACGACACGTTCACGATGCTGGCGAGCGGCTCGTAGGCGAAGCGCCGGCCGTCATCGCCGGAGGCGAAAGCCTTGGGTCTGCAGCACGTAGAGGGCGACGCTCGCGCCGACGGCCGCGATCAGGCCTAAAATTTCCGCGCGCGACGCGAGCGCGATCAAGACCAGCATGCTGGCGATGCCGGTGACCATTGCAGCGCGGAGGCCGCGGAAGCGGAGCGGTTCGCCCGCGCGCGCGACACCGCGGCGCGCGAGCGTCCACGCCGCGGCGCAGCCGGCGATGTAGACCACGGCGACCGCGAGCGTCGAGAGCACGGCGAGCTCGGCGAACGTGCCGCTCAACGCGAGACCGATGGTGAGCGCCGCGTAGAACAGGATCGCCACGTGCGGCACGTGCGTCCGCCCGTGGACGCGACCGAGCACGCGCGGAAGCAAGCCGTCGCGCGCGAGAGCGAAGACCATGCGCGGAGTGCCGAGCATGTCGCTGCCGATCCAGCCGAACATCGAGAGCGCGGCGCCGGCCAGCATCAGGAGGCGCAAGGAGGGGCTGATCTGGGCCATCGCGTCGGCGAGCGGGCTCGTGGAGTGGGCGAGCGACGGACCCAGGATCCCTTGGGCGATGATCTGGATCGCGACGTAGAGCACCGTCACCGACGCGGTCGCGATCGCGAGCGCGCGTGGAATGGTGCGCGAGGGCTCGGCGACTTCGCCGCTCGCGCCGAGAGGCCCCTCCATGCCGGTGAACGCGAAGAGCGCGAGGATCGCCGCGCGACCGAGCCCGTCGGTCGCGGGCGCCACCGTCTGCGCGAAGTTCACGCGATGGATCGCGCTCGCGCCCGCGACCACGAAGACCGCGAGCGGGGCGAGCTTCAGGAGCGTGGCCGCGCCGACGAACCGCGCGCCGCGCGCGGCCCCGCCCAGATTGACGAGCGCGATTCCGCCGACGACCGCGACGACGATCACCACGCGCGCCGGCGATCGGACCGATGGGGCCAGGACGCTCGTGCAAACATCGGCTAACGCCGCGGCGATGCCGCCGCAGGCCAGCGCATCGCTCGACCAGAGGAGCATGCCGGTGACATACCCAACGAGCGGCCCGAACGCGGCTTCGACATATCCATAGGCGCCGCCGCTGGTCGGCACTCGGCTCCCACCTTCAGCGAAGCAGATGGCGACCGCGCCCATCGCGATCGCGCACAGGAGAAATGCGAGAGGCGCATACGGACCCACGCACGCCGCGAGCGCCGCGGGCACCGCGAAGATGCCGGCGCCTATGACGGTGTTGACGATGCTCGCGGCGAGCCCCCACGTGCCCACGGTCCGCACGAGACCCGTGTCGCGTTGGTTCTCCCCCACGCGGGCAACCTACAGGACCGACCAGCGAGATCGAAGCGTCATCCAAATGGAGGAGCCACGGTCGACCGCGAAGACGGCCGATTCAGCTCGTGCAGTCCATGCGGGTGACATGCGCGCTCGAACACCGCCGCCTAGTGTGGCCGACGACGACGATGACGCGGTCGCCTCGGCGGCGGCTGCGCGCGACGTCTCATTCGAATCATTCGAAAGGAACTCGTCCATGAATCGCTCTCGTGCTCTCACGGGACGCGCGATCACGCGCTCGTCCGCTCTCCTCGTGGCACTCGCTGGTCTGGGCGCGACGGCCGTCGCGTGCTCGGCGGCTCCGGAGGGGGAGCAAGAGGCGCGAACGTCGGCAGCCGTCAGCTATTCGCTCTACCCGCCGAGCAACGTCGCTGCGTTTGGCGCGGCCGATCTCGAGAACGCCTACAACATCCCGACCTACCTTCAGCCCAACACGACGATCGCGATCATCACGCAGGATGGCGACGATCCGAACGCCGAAGAGGACCTCGAGATCTATCGGTCTGCCTACGGGCTCCCGGCGTGCACTGCGCTCAACGGTTGCCTCACGAAGGTGACCAAGGCGGGCGCCGTGACCGGCCTTCCCGCACCCCTGATCCACGCGGATCGGATGGCGCTCGCCTTGGACATGGCATCGGCCGGCTGTCCCAACTGCAAGCTGCTCGTCGTCGAGTTGAACCCCACCGACGCCGCGACGGCCCTCGTCCCTGCGATCACGATGGCAAAGGGGCGCGGCGCGAGCGCCATGATCGTCACGGCGAACTGGGCGGGTCCCGCCTACGGTGCGGTACCGACGGACGCTGCGCTGGCGATCCCCGGCACGACGATCTTCGCCTCTCTCGACTGGACCGGCTTTGGGACGTACCCCGCGATGTCGCCGAGCGTCGTCTCCGTCGGCTCCACGAATCTGACGATCGCTGGGCCCTACGGACTCGTCGCCGAATCGGCCTCGAGCACCGTCGGCGCCATGTGCACGGGGTTCGCGAAGCCTTCGTGGCAGCACGATGCGGCGTGCGGCGGACGGACCGCCAATGACGTGTCGGCCGTCGGCGGTCCCGTCTGGACGTTCAATACGTTCAACCCGGAGACCGGCTCGGCGGGATGGATCGTCTCCGACGGGACGCTCGCTCCGAACGTGTCGATGTCGCTCGTCGCCGCCATCTTCGCGCAGACGGGGAACGGCGGCGCCGGACCGTCCTATCCCTATATCCATCCCCTGTACTTCAACGACGTGGTCGCGGGACAGGATGGAGCCTGCGCCGGCACGATGTGCAATGCCGCGATCGGGTACGACGCTCCCACCGGCATGGGTACGCCCGACGGCATGGACATGGCCCTCGTGAATCGCAACATGCTCGACAACGGGGAGTCATCGATCAACGAGTCGGATCCGTTCCTCGGAGATCAGGGGACGGGAACGATCGTCGTGTCGCCCCACCAGACGAACCTCCCTTTCTACGGCGTCGGAACGGACACCACGTGGGCGGGCGGGCACCCGCTGTCCCTGTCGTTCACGGGACTTCCGCAGGGGGTCTCGGTCACGAACATCGCCCCCGACGGCAGCCCGGCGGACCCTGGCGACACGTTCCAGCTCGTCGCCGCGACCAACGCGACGTTGGGTCAGCAGAGCACCATGACCATCGCTGCAACCGCGGGCGGCGCGACGCATTACCTGCAGTACGAGATCAAAGTGGAGGCGTGTGTCCCCTCGAGCGCAGCGTGCGGCTACTACGGCTTTCAGTGCGGATCCATTTCCGACGGGTGCGGCAACATGGTGTCGTGCGGCTCGTGCCCGGGCGGCGACGTCTGCTCGTCCAACGTGTGCTGCCCGACAGGGACCGTCTGGGACGGAAACAACCAGGAGTGCGTCACGAAGATCATCAAGACGCCTCCGCCGAAGTGCGGCGGCAAGCTCCCCGCCTGCCAGTAGGGCGCGTCCAACGACGCCGGGCGCTTCCCACGCGACCCGATGCGCGCTCCACTGCGCGCACCGATGGAGAAGACCCAGAACCCGCTGCTGCGTGATCGCGACGTCGACTTCCTGCTCTACGAGCTGCTCGACGCTCCCTCTCTCTGCGCTCTGCCCGCCTTCGCCGAGCACTCGCGCGAGACGTTCGATCTCTACCTCCGCAGCGTGCGGCGCCTCGCGCGCGAGGTTCTCTTCCCGGCCTACAAGCCGATGGACGAGAGCCCCGCGCGGCTCGAGGCGGGGAGGATCGTCACGCATCCGCGCATGAAGGGGATCTGGGAGCAGCTCGTGGGGCTCGGCGTGATCTCGGCGACGCGCCCCGCGGAGGTCGGAGGGCAAGCGCTGCCGATGACCGTCGGCACGCTGGCGCACGCGTACCTGATGGCCGGGAACCTGAGCGCCTATGCCTACGCGGGGCTCACCACCGGCGCGGCACACCTGATCGAAGCGTTCGGAGACGACGCGCTCAAGCGCGAGATGATGGCCAAGATGTACGCCGGCCAGTGGACCGGCACGATGGCGCTCACCGAGCCGCACGCCGGGAGCAGCCTCTCGGACGTGACCACCAGCGCATCGAAGCGTGGCGACGGGACGTACGCCATTCGCGGCTCGAAGATCTTCATCTCGGGCGCCGACCACGAGCTCACCGAGAACATCGTGCACATGACGCTGGCGCGCATCGAGGGGGCGCCCGCGGGGATCAAGGGCGTGTCGCTCTTCGCCGTGCCGAAGCTGCGGCGGCAAGAAGGCGCGGGCACGCTCGTCTCCAACGACGTGAGCATCGCCGGCGTGATTCACAAGATCGGGTGGCGCGGTCTACCGAGCCTCGCGCTCTCGTTCGGCGATCAAGGCGAGTGTCGCGGGTGGCTCGTCGGAGAGCCCCACAAGGGGATCTCCTACATGTTCCAGATGATGAACGAGGCCCGCATCATGGTCGGCGTGAACGGCGCGGCCACGGCGACGGTCGCGTACCACGAGGCGCTGGCGTACGCGCGCACGCGTCCTCAGGGGCGCCCGCTCGCTTCGCGCCAGGCTACGAGCCCACAGGTGCCGATCGTCGAGCACGCCGACGTTCGTCGGATGCTCCTGCGACAGAAGGCCATCGTCGAGGGGGCGATGGCGCTCCTGGCGTTCTGCTCGAATCAATCCGACCTCGCCGAGCACGCGCCGGACGCGGACGTTCGACGGCGCGCCTCGCTCTTCCTGGACACGCTGACGCCGATCGCGAAGACGTTCCCCGCGGAGTGGGGCTTCGAAGCAAACGCGCTCGCGCTGCAAATTCACGGTGGGTACGGATACTCGAGCGAGCAGCTTCCGGAAGCGTGGCTCCGCGACCAGAAGCTCAACAGCATCCACGAAGGGACCACGGGGATTCACGGGCTGGACCTCCTCGGCCGGAAGGTCGTGGCGCAGGGGGGAGAGCCGATCCGGATCCTGATCGAAGAGATCGAAAAGACGATCGCGCGCGCCACGCTCGCGGGGGCCGATGTCACCTCGATGACGAATCTTCGGAGGGCCGCTGCCACGATCGCCGAGGTGACGGCGCACCTGGGCGGCCTGGGAATGGCGGGCGACGCCGAGGGGATGCTGCGGCACAGCGCCGATTACTTGAATGCCTTCGCGATCGTAGTCGTCGGCTGGATCTGGCTCTGGCAGGCGACCGTTGCCCGAGAAGCTCTCGCCCGCGGCGCGAGCGCGAGCGACGCCGACTTCTACGAAGGAAAGATATGCGCCTGCGAGTATTGGCTCGCGACCGAGCTTCCGAAGGTAGATGCGCTGACGACCCTTTGCCGCGCGGGCGAAGGCTCCTATGTACGTATGCGCGACGCGTGGTTTTAGCGATTGCTTGCCGAAAGTAACCATGGCGCGATGCGCTTCGCGCGATCACGCTCTCGTGGGTAACGCTGAGGATTCATGAACGCCAAGCGCCTCTTCGAAGACGACGAGCTCCTGTTCGGGACTTCGCCCGACGATCGCGATTCGCACGTCGAGCTCCGGATCGATCGTCCCGACGACGCGCGTTCGACCGATCCCGAGCTCGTGGCCGCGGCCGACTTCATGCTCCTCGTTCCGTACCTCGCCGTCGACGAGCGCGAGATCTCTCTCCTGCCGCTCGATCATCGCGAAGGGTTTCTTCTCTCGCGCGTCGACGGGCTCTCCACGATCGAGACGATCCTCGACGTGTGCGCGATGTCCGCGGACGAGGCCCTCGAGATCATCAAGGGCCTCGTCGAACGCGGGATCATCGCGCTGCGCTAGCGCGCGCGGCGACGCGGTTCAGAACGCGTAGCCGATCGTGAAGAGGAAGCGCGGGCGAACGCCTTCACCGGCGATGGCCGTGGCGAGGAGCGGCAAGCCGTCGGTCGAGCCGTCGAGCGTCGACTTCGTGTACTGCAACCCGAAGCCGCCGCCGATCACGATGCCAGGTCCGATCACGGCCTGTCCGCCGATGTCGATCGCCGCGCCGTAGCTCGAGAACGACCCGCCCGACTGACCGTCGACGCTCGTCGAGTAGTGCGCGGCGATGACCGACGGGCCGATGAAGAGGCCGTTGGGCCCCTTGGTGCCGGTGTAATAGCGATAGCCGAGCTCACCACCGAACCCAGTGAACGACTCGCTGTACGACGCGCCGTTGCCGACGGGGATCGTCGGCGAGATGTGATCGAAGTGCGGGTTCACCACGATGGCGTGGTGGACCGCCGGGAGCCACTCGGCCTGAATGCTGTAGCGACCGGCCGCCGCAGCGAGCGGGTTTGCTTCGAGCGCGAACGACTTGAACGGCTTGATGGCGTCGGAGCCCGTCGCGCGATCCTGCTGCGCGGTCGACGGTGCGGCTTCGCCCGAGATCGACGGCGCGGGAGAAGCGGGGAGGGGAGCCTCGTCGGCGCGTGCGGTGGAAGAGAGCGACGCCGCAGCGATCGAAGCGACGAGTGAAGCGACCGAGATCGTAAGAAAACGTTTCATCGAAGTGTGCCTCCTTTGGCGCCCGGATCGACGAGCGCGCTTCTCGCGTCATTCAGGCTCGTGACCTCACTCACCCGTTCGGGTGACAACGCGCGCGCGACGGACCGCCTCGAGGGAATCGTGTACAAAGTGCGTCGAGATGACTTCCGCGACTGGCGCGACCGAGGAGTACGTCACCGACGTCCCGTACATGCGGGGCTTCGCCAGCGACCTCACTCCGCTGATGCTCCGACTCGTGGCTGCGCTGAACGGCTTCCCGGTCCCGCGCGGAGACGACTTCGACTACTGCGAGCTCGGGAGCGCGCACGGCGACACCACCGCGACGCTCGCCGCGGCGTATCCGCGCGGGCGCTTTCTCGGCGTCGACATCAACCCCGAGCACATCGCGTCGGCGCGCCGCCTCGCGTCCGAAGGTGAGCTCGACAACGTTCGTTTTCTGGAGCGCGACTTCGAAGCGCTCGCGCGTGAAGAGGTCGCCGATCTCGACTTCATCACCGCGCACGGCGTGCTCAGCTGGATTGGCCCTACGAAGCGAAAGGCGATCGTCGACTTTGCGTCGGCGAAGCTGAAGCCGGGCGGCCTCCTCTACGTCAGCTACAACGCGCTCCCCGGCTGGGCGGCGGTCGAGCCCCTACGCCAGCTGATGCTCGATCGCGGCGCCGCCGTCGGCGGGAACAGCCTGGAGCGCGCGCGCGAAGGGCTCGCGCTGGCGAAGCTCCTCTGCGACTCGGGCGCCACGTACTTCACGGCCAATCCCGCCGCGAAGGACATGCTGGAGCGGATGCAGAAGATCGGCCTCCCGTACGTGGTGCACGAGTATCTGCACGCGCACTGGGTGCCGATGTACTTCGGGCAGGTCGCCGCCGAGATGGCCGCGAACGACCTGTACTTCGTGGGCCAGCTCCCGCTTCATCTCAACTACCGCGACCTGGCCATCCCGGCGCCGCTCGCGGAGCTCTTCAAAGGCGTGACCGATCGGATCACCTTCGAGAGCTTGAAGGACTACGCGACGAACGAGTTCTTTCGGCGCGACGTCTTCATCAAGGGACGCGTGAAGCGCGATGAAGCGGCGGCCGCCGCGTACCTCGACGCGACGCCGTTCGGCACGTTGATCGGCGATGGCCCGGTGACGCGCGACGTTCGGTTGCCTCACCACACGCTGCACTTCGTCGGTGCGATCTTCGATGCGTTGTTCCCGGCGCTCGGCGTCGGCGCGACGACGGTCGCGGAGCTGGCGAAGATGCCCGCGCTCGCTCCCTTCGGCGCTACGCGTATTCGCGACGCCGTCATCCGCCTCGCGCTCGCCGGGCAGGTCTCACCGACGATAGGCACGACCCACGCCGGGCCGGCTCCCTCGGGAAGGTACCGCGTCACGTCGGCCTACAACCGGATGCTGCTCCGCGAGCGGCTCTCGAGCGACCATCCGATCGTCCTCGCGTCGCCCGTCGCGGGCACGGGCATCCTCATCCCGATGCTCGAAGGGGTCATCCTCCGGTTGCTCACCGAGATCCCGCCGCCAGAGTGGCGCGCGTGGGTCACGGCGTTCGCGCAGCGGCAACCGTTCCGGATGCGCGTCGCCGATCGCGCGGTCGAAGACGACGAGGAGAGGGTGACCGTCCTCCTCGAGCAGGTGGAGCCGTTCCGCGCGAAGCGACTCCCGCGCCTCATCGAGCTGGGGATCGTCGAAGCACAGACGAGCTGACGACGACGGCGCGACGCCGCCGCACCTAGGCGACCGGACTCACGACGACCCTCCCGTCGTTCGTCTCGATCGAGACCATCGCGATCCCGCCGGCGATGAGGAGCACCTTCGTTTCGCGCGGACCGCACGGCGTCTCCAGCCACGCGCGTCGATGCTCGGCGAGCTGCGCGAAGAGGCGCGCCGCGTCGGTTCCGAGCAGTCCTACGACGCCCGTCCCACCCGGCGTGAGATCGAGCCCGAGCTCCTTGCACAGACGGACCGCCGTCGGGTCGGCGCGAACGAAGAGGCACGCGATCATGTGCGCGTCGCGCGCGCGCACTTGAACCAGCGCAGCCCCGTCCTCGCCGAGCCTCTCGCGCACGATGGCCGCGGCCCTTTCGCTTTCGAGCGGCCGGAGGTCGATCCCGTATCGTTCGCTGAGAGGCTTTCCGATCATCGGTCTCGCTCCGTACTGTTAGCTTGCCTGCGATGACGAGGCGACCGTCGTTTCTCTCGTGGCTCGTCGAGCACGCGCCGGCTCTCTGCCGCGCCGCCGCCTACTTCGCGGTGCTCTCGGTGGCCGCGCCCGTCGTCTATCACGTGGCGCGAGGCTCCAACGCGTACATGGGGCTCTTCGAGGACGACTACTTCTACTACGCCATCATCGCCGACAAGCTCGTCACGCGGGGGCTGCTCACCTTCGACGGCGTGACCATCACCAACGGCTTTCATCCGCTGTGGTTCGCGATCGTCTTCGTCGTGCGCCTCGTCTTCGGCCGCTTCGGCTTCGCGTACCACGCGGCGCTCGCCACCCTGTTCGTCGCCTGCGGGATCGCGACGTACGAATTCTCGCGCCGCCTCGCGTGCGCGCTCGGCGCCTCCACGTTGCTCGCGCCGCTCATCGCGGTCGTCTACGCCGTCGGCTCCGCGCGCCTTCTTTGCACCGGCATGGAGTGCGCAGTCGCGATACCGCTCCTCCTCTGGCTGCTCGCCGAGGCGGCGGTCGACGAAGAGATGACGGCGCGTCGCGCGGCGAAGCTCGGCGTCATCGCGGGGCTCGCCACGCTGGCGCGGCTCGACATCGGGATGATCGTGATCCTCCTGGTGGGTGCCTGGGCGTTCCTCGAGCGCCCTCCGCTCGCGCGCGCGGCGCGCATGCTCGCGGTCTTCTCTTTGGGGATGCTCCCCGTGCTGGCCTACGCCGCGCTGAACGCGGCTTATTTCGGCTCGATTCTCCCCGTGTCGGCGCTGGCGAAGCAGCTGCTCGTGTCGCGTGGATTCGGGCTTTGGTACGCGTACACGATCGCCTTCTTCACTCTGTACGGCCCCACGATCGGCGTCGTGCTGCCCGCAGGTGTCGTCGCTCTCTTCGTGCTGCAACGGCGCGCGCCGCACGCAGGCGTTCGGGCTCGCGTGGTGGGGGGCATCGCGCTGTTCTTCGCGTTCGTCTTCTTCGCCATGAACGCCACGACGGGCTGGGTCTTCTTCAGCTGGTACGCGTACCCGCTCGCGCCGGCGACGATCGCCGCGCTCGTGTTCGTGTCCGAAGCCCTCGCGCCACGCGTGAGCGCAGGGAGGCTCGCGGCCGTCCTCGCCGTCGCCGCTGCGTTCGTCCCGCCCATGGCCGCGCGCTACTTCGTCGAGCGCGGACCGGAGTGGACGCTCGCCGACAGCCCGCTCGCGGCGTCGAGCGTCGAGCTCGCGTCGCGCATGCACGACCGGAGGGGGCTCTACGCCATGGGAGCGATCTGCGGCATGGCCGCCTACGCGCTCGACGCGCCGTTCGTGCAGGCCGAGGGGCTCGTGGCCGATCGCGCCATGGTCGAGCACGTGCGGCACCAGGAACCGCTCACCGAGGTGCTGGAGTCGTATGGCGTCGACTACCTGGTAGTGAGCTACGTCCCGCAGGAGAAGAAGAACGACGACGACGGGTGTTACCTGGTCGATCAGCCGAGCGCGATCTGGTCGGGTCGGCACTCGGCCAAGATGCACGCCCGCATCTGCGGCGAGCCTCTCGTGCACTTCACGACGCCGCGCGGAACGAAGCCGCGCTCGCTCTTCCCGGAGTTGCAGACGTACGTCTTCGATGTGCACGCCGCTCGCAAACAGGAGCGCGGGGTCACGGGCCTGTGATGGCCACCGACCGCACGTGGATCGGCTGCTTCGGCGCGCTGTTCTCTCCCGAGCTCGACGGCCCCACGGGCGCCGACGCGATCGCGCTCACGACGTCGGCACCCGCTGTGACCATCCCGAACTGCGTGTAGCTCGGGGGAAGGCCCGCGCACCCGTCGCCGGAGCAGATGAAGAACTGGCTGCCGTCGGTGTTGGGGCCCGAGTTGGCCATGCACACGATGCCGGAAGCGTAAGCGTGCTTCGGCGGTAGCTCGTCGGCGAACGCATACCCCGGTCCGCCGGTCCCGGTGCCTGTCGGGTCGCCGCCCTGGATCATGAAGCCGGCGATGACGCGATGGAAGAACGTCCCGTCGTAGAAGTGTTGCCGCGCGAGGAAGACGAAGTTGTTCACCGTGTGCGGCGACTCGGAGGCGAAGAGCTGAACGTGGATCGTCCCGTCGTCGGTCACGAGGTCGGCTGCATACGACTTCGTCGTGTCGATCGTCATGGCGGGCGGCGACGACCACGACATCGCGCCGCTCGCCCCGCCGGCGCTCGACGTGCACGCCGTGAGCCCCAGGAGCGCGGAGAAACCGAACGCGCGGTGCATGTGCAGCGAGATCATGTGCGCGAGTCTAGGGAGCGACGACGAGTCATTGGAAGAGGTGTATCGATCCGCTCGCATCATTCTTCCGGCGCGCTGCCCATGAATGACTAGAGTCCGCCGCATGAACGCCTTTCGCTTCTGCGCATTCTTCGCATTTGCTCTCCCTTCGCTGTCGATCGCGTGCGGTACTTCGGGCTCGCCGGCATCGGTCGCTTCCCCCGATGACGCCGCTTCGCCGAGCGACGCCTCGTCGCCGATCGAGGCGTCTTCGCCGACCGACGCGGGTCCCCCCGTCGTCGACGCGGAGAGCGACGCCACGGCCGCCATCATCGCTGCGCGCCCCTACACCCTGAACGTCCCTCCGAGCTACGACGCGTCGAAGCCGACCCCGCTCGTCGTCATGTTTCACGGCTACGGGGCCTCGGGCATGCTTGAGGAGATCTACATGGGCATCACTCCGACGAGTAACAGCGCCGGGTTCCTCTACGCCTACGGCGACGGGACGATCGACGACGCCGGGAGTCGCTTCTGGAACGCGACCGATGGGTGCTGCAACTTCAACGGCTCGACGGTCGACGACGTCGCCTACTTCAACGCGATCGTCGACGATGTGTCCCATCAGTACAACGTCGATCCCAAGCGCATCTTCGTCGTCGGTCACTCGAACGGCGGCTTCATGGCGCATCGACTGGCGTGCGACGTCGCGCCGCGGGTGGCGGGCATCATCAGCCTCGCCGGCGCGGTGTGGGAAGACGCGTCCAAGTGCAAGCCGGCCAACACGGTCTCCGTCCTCGACGTGCACGGCACCACCGACGAAACGATCTCGTACGATGGCGGCATGTCGCAGACCGGCCAGTATCCCTCCGAGCAACAGACCATTGCGACGTGGACGCAGAAGAACGGATGCACGGGCTCACTCGCGTCGACGGGGCAGACGCTCGACATCGACACCGTGCTCGCCGGGAGCGAGACGGTGGTGAGCAGCGTCGCCGGCTGCCCGACGGGCATCGACGTTCAACTGTGGTCCATTCAAGGGGGCAAGCACGTACCGTCGATGACGCCGAGCTGGGGCACTCTCGTATGGGGGTTCTTCAGCGCGCATCCGAAGCCGTAGGCGATTCGACGCATCTCGCGTGATGACCAAAGGAGCTTCCGAATGAAAGTGACTCACGGTGCCGGGTGCTTGCTCCTCGTGATCGCTTCGGGCTGCGGTGGCAGTGATGCGTCGCTCGCCGCGCCGGCCACGCCGCCATCGGCGACGGTGACGCCGGCCGCTCCCGCGCCGCCCTCTCCCACGACGACGGGCAACCCCGACGAAGCGGCTGTGGAAGCGGCGCGCGCCTCACTCCGCGCTTGCTACGACAAGGCGCGAAGCGCGAACGCTGCGCTCGGGCGGACGACCATGACTCTGTCGTTCCGCGTCGAGAGCGGTCACGTCTCCACGGTCAACATCGACTACAAGAACCGGTTCGACGACCAGGCCAAGCAATGCATGCGGGACGCCGCGCTGGCGATCGCGTTCCCACCGGGCGATCCACGAAAGGTCGAAGTGCCGGTGACGTTCGAGCCGAGGTGAGCGTCACTCGCCCTTGCGAATCCAAGGGGCGTCACGCTCTACTTCGCGCTGCGCTCGTCGCGCGGTGGAGTGGGCGCATCGAGGGGAGGGCCGGGGGCCAAGGTCCAGCGCATCGCTGACGCTCGGGGTCCGGCGCGTCGCGATCGAAGCGACGTTCTCGTCGATCGGGTTGAATGTGCAGCGGTTACGTAAGTTTGTGCCTATCGCGCGCCCCGCGTGTCCGGAAACCTCGCCTCGACAAGACCCCAGGTCGCCTAGCAGGCGACCGAGATCGCCTAGCAGGCGACCCAGGTCGCCTTGCAGGCAGCCCAGATCGCCTGGTAGGCGCCCCGGATCGCCTGGCAGGCGGCCCGGATCGCCTGGCAGGCGGCCCGGATCGCCTGGCAGGCGGCCCGGATCGCCTGGCAGGCGCCGCAGGTCGCTTATCAGGCGGCCCAGATCGCCTAGAGGCGATCGGACATCGCCTGCACACGATCGCCGATCGCCTGAAGGCGATGCGAGGTCGCCTGCGATCGCCGATCGCCTGAAGGCGATGCGAGGCCCCTTCCGCGCGCCCTCCATTCGAGTAATGTCGCGCCTCCCCTCCATGCAAGGCGCCGCTCCCGCACCGCACGCCGCCCCGATCGCCCCGCTCGAGGACGACGTCGTTCGCGTTCTCCGCGACGACGGGTCGCTCGACCCGGCGCACGATCCGAAGCTCGAGCCCGACGCGATCGTCGCCATCTACAAGGCGATGGTTCGCGTGCGGCTGCTCGACGAGCGGCTCGTCGCGCTTCAGCGGCAGGGGCGCATCGGGTTTCACATCGGATCGCAGGGAGAAGAGGCGGCGATCCTGGGATCGGCCGCGGCGCTGCGCGATCAAGACTGGATCTTCCCGTGCTACCGCGAGTTCGGCGCGGCGCTCTGGCGCGGGATGCCGCTCGCCGCATACGTGAACCACATGTTCGGCAACGAGGCCGACCCCATGAAGGGGCGCCAGATGCCGGATCACTACGGCGCGAAGATCGCGCGCTTCACGTCGATCAGCTCGCCGGTCGGGACGCAGATCACGCACGCGGCCGGGTTCGCGTGGGCGGCGAAGATCGACGCGAACGCGAAGCGCGCAGGCAAGGCCGCGGTCGGCGCCGACGACGTCGTCACGCTCGTCTTCTTCGGCGAAGGCGCCACCAGCTCCGGTGAGTTTCACAACGGGATGAACTTCGCGGGCGTCTTCAACGTGCCGCTCGTCCTCCTCTGTCGCAACAACGGGTGGGCGCAAGGGCTCCCGGCCGACAAGCAGACCGCGTCGCCGTCGTTCGCCGCGAAGGGAATCGCGTACGGGATCCCGGGGCTGCGGTGCGACGGGAACGATCTCTTCGCGGTCATCGCCGTCACGCGCGAAGCGATCGCGCGGGCGTCGCGGGGCGAGGGGCCCACGATGATCGAGGCGCTCACCGCGCGTATGCCGCCGGCGCGCGAAGGCGCGAAAGACCCGAACGACCCGTGGAAGAAGCGGGATCCGCTGCTCCGCGTTCGTCGCCACCTGGAGTCGCGCGGCCTGTGGTCGGAAGCGACGCAGCGCGAGTACGAGTCGGCCACGCTCGGCGAGATCGACGCCGCCATCGAGCTCTCCGAGCGCCTCGCGCCCCCCGCCCTGGGGACGATGTTCGACGACGTCTTCGAGACCCCGACGTCCTCACTCGATGAACAGCGCGAAGAGCTCCTCGCTTCGCCGCGCGCCACCGGCCTCGCCAAGCCGTAGCCCCATCACCGATACGCACCGATCCAGAGACCCGAGAACGAGAACGACACGATGCCCACGATGAACATGGTCCAGGCCATCAACGACGGTCTCCGCGGGGAGATGCGGCGCGATCCGCGCGTCGTCGTCCTCGGCGAGGACGTCGGCAAGGTGGGGGGCGTCTTCCGCGTGACGCAGGGGCTCTACGACGAGTTCGGCGACGACCGCGTGATCGACACGCCGCTCAGTGAAGGCGGGATCATCGGCTGCGCGATCGGCATGGCGCTCTACGGCATGGTGCCGATCCCCGAGATCCAGTTCTCCGACTTCATCTTCCCGGCGTACGATCAGATCGTCAGCGAGCTCGCGAAGTACCGCTATCGCTCCGGCGGCGAGTACTCCGCCAAGCTCGTCATCCGCACGCCGGTCGGCGGCGGCATTCGCGGCGGGCACTACCATTCGCAGTCGCCCGAATCGCTCTTCATTCACGTGTCGGGCTTGAAGGTCGTCTGCCCGGCGACGCCGGCCGACGCGAAGGGGTTGCTCCTCGCGTCGATCCGCGATCCCGATCCGGTCCTGTTCTTCGAGCCGAAGCGGATCTACCGCGCGGCCAAGGGCGAGGTGCCGGAGGGGGACTACGTCGTCGAGATCGGCAAGGCGCGGATCGCGCGCGAAGGGAAAGACGTCACCGTGATCGCCTGGGGCGCGATGCTCTACGAGGCCATCTCCGCGGCCGATCAGGCCAAGGAGAAGGGGATCGAGTGCGAGGTCATCGATCTCCGCACGCTGTGGCCCGTCGACATCGACGCCATCGTCGCCAGCGTGAAGAAGACCGGCCGCGTCGTCATCGTGCACGAGGCGCCGAAGACGTGCGGGTTCGGGGCCGAGCTCGTTGCGCTCATCAACGAGAAGGCGTTCGTGCACCTCGAAGCGCCGCCGGTCCGCGTCACGGGATGGGACACGCCGTTCCCGTACACGCTCGAGATGGAGTACCTCCCGCTGGCGCACCGTATCTTGCCGGCTATCGTGAGCACCGCTCAGTTCCGCTGACGTTTTCCCATTCAGTTTCCGCAACCCGAGTAGATCGAGACACATCATGGCGCGCTGGGAATTCAAGCTTCCGGACATCGGCGAAGGGGTCACCGAGGGCGAGGTCGTCAACTGGCTGGTGAAGCCGGGTGACGTCGTCAAAGAAGACCAGCCGATGGTCGAGGTCATGACCGACAAGGCGACCGTGACGATCGGCGCGCCTCGCGCGGGGACGATCCTCGAGACGACCGGCAAGGTCGGCGAGATCGTGATGGTGCACTCGACGCTCGTGGTCTTCGAGCTCGGCGGCGCGTCTGCGCCCGGCGTGAAAGCGGAGCACACGAACGGCAACGGCCTCGCGCCGACGAACGGCACGCAGAAGAAGGACGACGGGCCCGCGGCGACGGCCGTCGGCGACATCAAGGAGCACCTCCCCGGCATGGGCGCCGCGCCCGCCGCGCGCGCGTCTTCGTCGGGCGCTTCGGGCGCGACGCAGTCGTTCAAGAACGACAAGCCGCTGGCCACGCCGGCCACGCGAAGGCTGGCGCGCGAGATGGACATCGATCTCACGCGCGTCCCGCCGACCGGACCGCAAGGGCGGACCACCAAGGCCGACGTGCAGATGTTCGCGACGAGCGCGCCTGCGGCGTCGCCGTCACCGTCGCAAGCGCCCGTGCGATCCGAAGCGCCGCGTGCGCCGAGCGCCGGAGCGTCAGGGATCGTCGCGCGGGAGGCCGTGAAGATTCACGCGCCGTCAGCCGAGCAATCGCAGCTCGAGGAGCGCAAGCCCTTCGCCGGCCTTCGCCGCAAGATCGCGACGAAGATGCAGCAGTCGACGCAGACCGCCGCGCACTTCACGTTCGTCGAAGAGTGCGACGTCTCGGCCATCAAGGCGCTCCGCGCGCGCATGAAGCCGCAAGCCGAAGCGCAAGGCGTGAAGCTCTCGTTCCTGCCGTTCATCGTGAAGGCGTGCGTGGCCGGGCTGAAGAAGCACCCGATCCTCAACTCCGCGCTCGACGAGTCGACCAACGAGCTCGTCTACCGCAAGTACTACAACATCGGGATCGCGGCCTCGACCGAGGGCGGGCTCATCGTGCCGGTCGTCAAGGACTGCGATCGCAAGAGCATCCTCGAGATCGCGCGCGACATCGAGCGCGTGGCGACCGACGCCAAGAACGGCAAGTCGAAGCTCGAAGACCTAAGCGGCTCGACGTTCACCATCACGTCGCTCGGCGCGCAGGGCGGGCTCTTCGCGACGCCGATCGTCAACTTCCCCGAAGTGGCGATCCTCGGCGTTCACCAGATCAAAGAGAAGCCGGTCGTCAAAGACGGACGCATCGCCATCGGCGAGATCATGCTGCTGTCGCTCTCGTTCGATCACCGCATCGTCGACGGCCACGTCGGCGCGGCGTTCGCGTACGACGTCATCGGGTATCTGCAGAATCCCGATCGGTTGTTCCTCGAGATGGCGTGATCGCGATCGCGCGCGACGCCCGCTACTGACACTGATCGTGAAACGGCACGCCGGCGTCGCTGGTGCAGCCGGTGAACGGTTGCCCCTTCGTCGTGACGACGCCCATCTGCGCGGGGTTGGCAGTGAAGCCGAGCGAGACCGAGATCGCGTCGCACGGCGCGCCGGTCTGATCGAGGTTCGGATCGGCGGCGATGTCCATCGCGTTGCAGATGTCGTTCTTCACGATCCCGTAGGTGCCGTCGTCGCCGCAGAGGTACGAGCCCGATTTCAGCGGATCGTCGAGCGCGGCGAGGCTCGAGAGGAGCTTCGAGGTGGCCCAGCGTCCGGCGATCGTGCCGTTCGCGAGTGACCATCCGCCGGCGCTCGAGACGAGCGTCGCGAGCACGACGCTGCCGGTGAGGTTCACGTTCACGGTGCCCGAGCCGCTGCCGCCGAGCGCGATCTGGAAGTCGACGCTGCCGACGATCGTGCCACCGGTGACGTACGCGTTGTCGTCGTAGTAGACGGGCGAGCATTGCGGGTTGCCGTTGCCGCAGTCGACGCCGGCCAGCGAGTCGCCGCCGAGGAGCGATCCGGACGAGAGGAGCCACACGTCGCTCCCGTCGCCCTTCACCGGTCCGACGGTCCCCGCGTCGTCGGGCGTCAGACCGTTGGAGACGAAGAGCGAGATGTTCACCTGCGTGTCGTTGGGCTGGCCGTTCCACTGACTCACGGCGAAGACGAGCCCGTACTTGCCGCTGCTCAGCTGCTGATTCAGCGCCGCCTCGTTCAACCCGGGGAGCGTCTCGACGATCTGAAGAAGCGCCTGCGCCGCGTTGTCGCGCCCGCCCTTCTCGTCGCAGTGGGGGTTCGTATTGAACGAGTTCACGCACGAGTCGGGGCCGGGGCAGGTGCACACGCGATCGAGATCGAAGCCAATGAGCGGCGCCGGACCGCCTTCCGGCGCGAGCCCGAGGCTGAGCGTGGCGATCGCGCTCATGGCCGTGACGTTCGGCGTCGTGCTCGGGTCGTCGTCGGCGGGACGCGCGGGCCAGCGCGTGTGCGCGCACGTGTCGGCGTCGACGCGACCGGCGTCGACGGGCGGCGTGACGATCGGCGCGGCGTCGTGACCGGCGTCGAGCAGCGGTGTCGGCGCCGGGAGGAGATCGTCCTGGCCGTAGATTCCGCATGCGGCACCGATGACGACGCACGCGAGCGCGCACGCGGCGAACGGGATCACGGCACTCGTGTAGGCGGGGCGACGACGAAGCAATGCTGGGATTGTAGCGTCGGGCCTCGCCCTCTGCGACGCTTCGTGGATGCGCGGTGGCTCTTCTGCCGGCGTCGGACTCCTGGTCGCGATCGCGACGGTGACGATGGTCGCGTCCTCGACGGCGCGCGCGGCCGACGCCGAGCCGAGCGCGGAGCGCATCAAGAGCGCGGCCGAGGAGTTCGACAAGGGACGCCGTGCGTACCTCGCGGGCGATTTCGGCGAAGCTGCCGTGCACTTCGAGAACGCGTACCAGGATGCGCCGCGCCCCGAGCCGCTCCGCAGCGCGATTCGCGCGCGCCTCGCCGCCCACGACGACGCGCGCGCCGCGACGCTCGCCTCGCTGGCCGCCGTTCGGTACGGGACCGATCCGGCGACGTTGTCGCTCGCGAACACGACGCTCGAGGAGCTCTCGGGGCGCCTGCTCGGCGTCAGCGTCGCCTGCGATCCGGCGTGCGGCGTGGCGGCCGACGCGCGCGTGGTCTCGGTGCTCGATGCGACGCAGCACGTCTTCTATCTCGCGCCCGGGAAGCACGAGGTCCTCGTGAGCTGGGCCGGCGAGCGCACGCGGGCCATGAGCGTCGAAGGGGACGCCGGGAGCGTGCGCGAGGTGAAGGTCGTCGCGCCGCCGTTGCCCGAGAAGCGGCCCGCCGTCGCTGCGATCCCGCCCGCGCCCGATCCGCGCGTCGTCGCCGCTGCGCCTCCGAAGCGAAAACCGCTCGGCCCCGCGGTCTTCATCGTCGGTGCGGGGCTCACGGCGGTCGGCATCGCGGCCACCATCGTCTCGGGGATCGCGGCGAAGAACGATCCCGGTGTCGACGCCGTTCGTCGCGACTGCGTCGGGCTCGGCTCGAGCTGCCCGGAGTACCAGCGCGGCAAGGACGCCGAGCTCCGCACGAACCTGATCCTCGCGGGCACGGCCGGCGCCGGGGTGACTACGGCGCTGATCGGTGTGTTTCTCACACAATGGACGCGGCCCGGCGCGTCATCTTCGAGCGCGTCGTCACCGAGCGCCGCTGTTTTCCCTTATGCGAGCGCCGCACCCGGCACTTTCGATCTCGGCCTTCGCGGCGCGTTCTGAGATCCGCGCCGACCGAGCGCCCCGTTCCACGAAAGATGCTTTAATTGCACGGGAGCGGATGGGAGACGACACCGCAGAGAGGCTCGATCGGTTCGAGCTGATCGCCGAGCTCGCCAGCGGTGGGATGGCCACCGTCTACCTCGCGCGCCTGCTCGGTCTCGGCGGCGTCGCGCGGCTCTTCGCCATCAAGCGACTCCATCCGCACCTCGCGAAGGACCGCGAGTTCGTCGACATGTTCATCGACGAGGCGCGTCTCGCCGCGCGCATCCGCCACCCGAACGTCGTGCCCATCCACGAGATCGGGATCACGGACCGCGGCTACTACCTCGTGATGGACTACGTCGAAGGGGACACCGCCGCGCGCCTCTTCGCGCGCGCGACGCAGGACGGGACCAAGATCGCGCCGGGCATCGGCATTCGCATCGCGCTCGACACGCTCGCCGGGCTCCACGCCGCGCACGAGCTCGAAGACGACAACGGCAAGCCGCTCGAGATCGTCCACCGCGACGTCTCCCCGCAGAACGTGCTCGTCGGCGTCGACGGCGTCGCCCGCATCACGGACTTCGGCGTCGCGCGCGCGGCGACGCGCCTTTCGGTGACGCGAACGGGGCAGCTGAAAGGGAAGCTGGCGTACATGGCGCCGGAGCAGGCGCGCTCGAAGGCGAACGTCGATCGCCGCGCGGACGTGTTCGCGATGGGGATCGTGCTGTGGGAGACGCTGGCGTTCCGTCGCCTGTTCAAAGGGGAGAGTGAAGCGGAGACGTTGAACCGCGTGCTCTACGAAGACATCCCCACGCTCCGCAGCGCCGTGCCGACGATCCCGGCGGCACTCGACGCCATAGTGATGAAGGCCCTCACGCGCGACCCCGACAAGCGCTTCGCGACCTGCGCCGAGATGGCCGACGCGCTCGAGAAGGCGGCATCGTCCTTGAAGGCGCTGGCGACGCAGAAGGACGTGGCGACGTGCGTGAACGAGGTGATGAAGACGGAGCTCGAGCAACAGCGTGACGCCGTGCGCGAGTGGCTCGCGCGGAGTGAGCCGAGTCATCCATCGCCGCGGAGGACGCGTGCGGCGCAAGACTCGGTGACGAAGATCGAAGCGCGAAGCTCGACGTTGCCGCCGGCAGTGTCGAGCGTGTCGTCGATGGTGAACGTGCCGCTGCCACCGTCGTCGGGTGTGCTCGACGTCGAGCGCGTTCCGGACGAGGGGCAAACGGCGAGCCCCGCCGCGCGGACGCGACGCAGCCGCGCCTGGAGCGCGACGATGATCGCGACGTCGCTCGTGATCGCGTGGGCCGTGGTCGCGTGGCGAACTCCGCCGCGACCGCCGGTCAGCGCGAACGCCCCCGCGACCGCGACCCCGAACGCGACCCCGA
>PLXW01000164.1 GCA_003151595.1 Myxococcales bacterium | reverse complement strand
ATCCTCCACGCCGATCACGAACAGAACTGTTCGACGTCGACCGTGCGTCTCGTCGGCAGCGCGAAGGCGAACCTGTTCGCGAGCGCCAGCGCCGGCATCTGTGCGCTCTGGGGCCCGCTGCACGGCGGCGCGAACCAGGAAGTGATCGAGATGCTCGAGCACATCAAGGCCGACGGCGGCGACGTGAAGAAGTACGTCGCGATGGCGAAGGACAAGAACTCGAACTTCCGCCTGATGGGCTTCGGCCACCGCGTTTACAAGAACTTCGATCCGCGCGCGAAGATCATCAAGACCGCGGCCGACAAGGTCCTCTCGAAGCTCGGCATCAAGGACCCGCTGCTCGACATCGCCAAGTCGCTCGAAGAAGCGGCGCTGCAGGACGATTACTTCGTCGAGCGGAAGCTGTACCCGAACGTCGATTTCTATTCGGGCATCATCTATCGCGCGATGGGCTTCCCCACGAACATGTTCACGGTGCTCTTCGCGCTCGGTCGCATTCCGGGATGGATCGCCCACTGGAAGGAAATGATGCAGGACCCGACGACGAAGATCGGCCGCCCGCGGCAGATCTACACGGGGCCGACGCTCCGCCAGTACGTGCCGATCGAGAAGCGCGCCGGGAAGTGACACGCTCCTGCGTGTCATCCTGAGCGCAGCGAAGAACCCCCGCGATCAACGCACGCGAAGCAGTCCGCCGTACCACGCGAAGATCCAGTCGCCTGCGAGAAGAAACTCGAGGCACGCGAGGATCAGGAACGGGCCGAACGGCAATCGTGCGGCGCCGAGCCCTTCGCCTTGCGGTTCGGCGAGCGGGTCTTCGGCCAGCGCATGCTTGGCGTCTTCGTCTCCGCCCGCGGCCGCCTGCTGCAGCTCTTCGCGATCCCTGGTCACCGCTTCGGGCTCGTCGATCTTCCCCTTCACGGCGAAGATCGCGAGCGCGCCGAGCGTCCCCTGGATCGCGCCCGCGAGCAGCACGAACGCCGCGCCGGCCCAGCCGAACCACGCCCCGGCGAGCATCATGAGCTTCGCGTCGCCCATGCCCATTCCGGTGCGACCGCGGAGGGCTTTGTAGATCACGCCGAACGGCAGCCACACGAACACGAAGCCGACGAAGGCGCCGATGAGCGAATCACGAAACGAGTACCCGCGAAGCGTGGCGGTCGCGAGGCCGAGGAGCGCGCCGCCGATCGTGATCGGATCGGGCAGGTACATGTGCTCGGCGTCGATGAACGCGGCGGCGACGAGCGCCAGCGACAGCGCGAGGTCGGCGCCGTAGACGACCGCCACGCGCGTGAGCGGTGTGCCCGGAGGCATCGCGAGGATCACGCGCTGCACGATCGCCAGCGAGAGCGCGCCTCCGATGAGCTCCACGAGCGGATACCGCGGGCTCACCGGCGCTCCGCAGCAGCGCGCGCGTCCGCGCATGAGCACCCACGAGAGGACCGGCACGTTGTTCCAGCCGGCGATCGGTTTGTCGCACGCAGGGCAATGCGACGGCGGTCGTACGACGCTCATCCCGCGCGGCACGCGGTAGATGACGACGTTGAGAAAGCTCCCCCAGATGAGCCCGAAGGCGATCGCGAACGCGCGCAGGAACCACGTCGGGACGTCGGCCAACCACATTCGCGCGCGGCGACTGTAGCGCCGATCGCGATTCGTCGCGAAAACGCCGCGCGCCACGTGCTAAGTCGGCGTGCAATCGCCGTGATCCTCTCCGTCAACGCCGAGCACCCCGAGCCGCGGAAGATCCGCCGCGCCGTCGAGGCGCTGGAGGCGGGCGAGGTCATCGCCTACCCGACCGACACGGTCTACGGCCTCGGCTGCGACTTGATGAACCGGAAGGCGATTGATCGCCTCTACCAGATCAAGCGCATGGACAAGGCGCACCAGCTCGCCTTCATCTGCCACGACCTCTCGGACATCGCGCGCTACGCCGTCGTCGAGAACGCGCACTACCGCGTCCTCAAGCACTTCTTGCCCGGCCCGTACTGCTTCATCCTGCTCGCCACGCGCGACGTCCCGAAGCTCGTTCAGACGAAGCGCAAGACGGTCGGCATTCGCATCCCGAACAGCGAAGTCATTCGCGCCATCACGCGCGAGCTCGGACGGCCGGTCATCTCCACCACCGCGGCGCACGACGGCGGGGAGCCGTACGTCGACGCCCACGAGATCGACACCGACTTCCGCGGCCTGGCCATGGTCCTCGACGGCGGCGGGGGCGGCGTCATCCCCACCACCGTGATCGACCTCACGCGCATCCCTCCGGAGATCATCCGCGAAGGCGCCGGCTCCATCGACGAATTCGTCTGACGGGGCGCGCAGGCGAGCGGACAAAAGACAAAGCGCGACCCAGGCCATCGGCCCGGAGTCGCGCTCGTCTCACTCAGAAAAGTGACGCGAGAAGAGAGAGCCTCAGCTCACTTCTTCTTGCCGCCACCCTTCTTGCCGCCGCCCTTGCCACCCTTCTTGGGGGCTCCGGCGTCGACCGCCGACGTGTCCGTCGTCGTCGTGGTGGTCGTGGTGGCCGCACCGGCGTCGGTCACGCTGGTGTCGGTCGTGGTCGTCGTCGACGTCGCGGGAGCCGCGGCGGCAGACGTGTCGACCGGCGCAGCGGACGGCATGTCAGTCGGCACCGCCGCGGACGCGTCCATGTCGGGAACCGACGGGACCGCGGGCGGGGTGAGGTCACTGCCACCACCGCCACAAGCGACGGCGAGCGCAAACGGGGCGAGGGCAAGCAGCTTCAGGGTTCGCATGTGTTCCATCTCCAGTGCCGCGGTTCCTAGCGAGTGCGGGCCCGTAACACAACAAAAAAGACGCCCCGCGCCAAGACCGTCTCACGCGGCGCGACACGAATGAGCCCCCTCGGCGCGCACGATCTGCCTCAAAAACACGGCGAATGACGCGCGGAAGGTCGCCGATGGCTGACGCGCGGCTTCATCTTTTCAGTGGTCGCACGAGCTGTTCGCAGGCAATGGAGGGGACAATGCTTTTTCGCGCATCGCTCTCCTTCGCGGCCGTCGCCGCCCTCGTGGCTTCCTCCATCGCCGCCTGCAGCAGCACCGACGCGGCCCCCACGCTGTCGCCCGAAAGCGGGACGTGCGAAACGTATGTCCCGCCCGCTCAGACCGGCTCGAACACGGTCCTCGTGAGCTTCACGAATGACGTAGTGCCCCTCGTCAACCGGAGCTGCGCGCTCGCCTCGTGCCACGGGTCGGTCACGGCGCCCGCCGCCGGGATGTACCTCGGACCGGAGTTGTCGAAGATGTATCTGAACCTCGTCGACGTCGCGTCCACCTACGAGCCGTCGATGGTCCGAGTGAAGGCGAGCGATCCGGCGAACAGCGTCCTCCAGCACAGGATCGACGGTGACGCCTGCACGCTCATCGGATGCACCGACCCCACGTGCGCCGAACTGATGCCGCAAGGACAAGACCTGATGGCGGTGAACGATCGCCTCGTATTTCGTAACTGGATCCTGCAGGGCGCGAAGGCCGATTTCACGATCGTCTCCCCGGATGCCGGCGCAGGCGATGACGCCGGCGGCGCAGCGAACGACGCCGGTGACGCGGGCACGCAAGGCGGGAACGACGCCGGCGACGCGAGCGGAGAATGATCGGGCGTCTCACCGGAGTGCCGCTGGAGGAGGCCGATGGCGGGCTCGTGCTCGACGTGCACGGCGTGGGCTACGAGCTGCAAGTGCCGATGGGAACCCTCGGGCGCGCGCCTCACGAAGCGGACGGGCGGGTGACCCTTCGCGTGCACACGCATGTTCGCGAAGACGCGCTCACCCTCTACGGCTTCGCCAACGAGATGGAGCGGCTCACGTTTCGAACGCTCATCGGGATCTCGAGCATCGGCCCCAAGACCGCGCTCGGCATCCTGAGCGCGCTCCCCGCGTCCGACCTCGCGCGCGCCGTCGCCGCCAAGGACTTGAAGCGACTGACCGACGTGCCCGGCGTCGGCAAGAAGACCGCGGAGCGACTCGTCCTGGAGCTTCGCGACAAGCTCCCCGTGCTGGGCGGCGCCGAGGCGCCCGCGCCGGCGAAGGCCACGAGCGCAGGGACGCCGCGCGAGACGCTGGTCTCGGCGCTGGTGCACATGGGGTATCGCGGGGTCGAGGCCGAGCGGGCCGTGGGGCAGCTCGAAGGGAAGCTCGACGGCGCGTCGCTCACGGAGCTCGTCCGCGAGGCGCTCGTGCTCCTTGCGAAGTGACGCGCATTAGGCGATCGATCGCCAAAACATGAAAGACGTCCTCGCGTACATCGATGAGAACCGCGCGCGCTTCGTTTCGCAGCTCGCCGAGTGGGTGAAGATCCCGGCGATCTCGAGCGACCCGGCGCACGCCGCCGACATGGTGAAGAACGCCGAGTTCCTCATGGCCGATCTGAAATCGCTCGGTGCGAACCGCGTGGAGATGTGGCCGACGAAAGGTCACCCCGCCGTCTTCGCCGAGTGGCTGCAGGCGCCCGGCAAGCCCACGCTCCTCGTGTACGGCCACCACGACGTGCAGCCTGTCGATCCGCTCGGCGAGTGGATCACGCCGCCGTTCGAGCCGTCGATTCGCGAAGGGCGGATGTGGGGGCGCGGCGTCGTCGACGACAAAGGCCAGGTGCACATTCACGCCAAGGCGATCGAGTCGTTCATCAAGACGGCGGGCAAGCTCCCGATCAATTTGAAGCTGATCGTCGAAGGCGAAGAGGAGATCGGCAGCGACAACCTCGACACGATCATGCGCGACAAGGCCAAGGACCTCGCGTCCGACTTCGTGTGCGTGAGCGACACGGCCATGTTCGGGCGCGGCATCCCGTCGTTGTGCGTCGGGCTTCGCGGGCTCATGTACCTCGAGGTTCACGTCGACGGGCCGAAGAGCGATCTCCATTCGGGGTCGTTCGGCGGCGGCGTCTTCAATCCGGTGAACGCGCTCGCGAAGATGATCGCCAAGCTCACCGACGACGACGGCCACATCACCGTCCCCGGCTTCTACGACAACGTGAAGGAGCTCACGAAGGCGGAGCGCGAGGAGATCGCTTCGCTTCCGTTCGACGAGAAGGAGTGGCTGGCCTCGACCGGCTCGCCGGCGGTGTTCGGCGAGAAGGGGTACTCGACGCTCGAGCGAATCTGGGCGCGGCCGACGCTCGACTGCAACGGGATCGAAGGGGGCTTTCAGGGCGAAGGGGCCAAGACGATCATCCCGGCGCGCGCGCGGGCGAAGATCTCGTGCCGGCTGGTGCCGCATCAGGAGCCCGAGGAGATCGAGAAGAAGGTCGGCGAGCACCTGAAGTCGATCGCGCCGAAGGGCGTTCGCGTGACCGTGAAATACCTGCACGGCGGGCGGC
This sequence comes from Myxococcales bacterium, assembly GCA_003151595.1. The sequence continues at coordinate 15,999 of PLXW01000164.1, read as the reverse complement.
CGTACCTGGCACCGACGGACCACCCGGTGTTCGACGTGGCCAAGCGGGCGTTCGCCAAGGCCTTCGGACGGCCGACGGTCTTCATCCGGGAAGGGGGTTCGATCCCGTTCGTGCGGACGATCGCCGACGCCACCGGCAAGCCGTGCCTGCTCATGGGGTTCGGCCAGCCGGACGAGAACGCCCACGCGCCGAACGAGTGGCTCGATCTCGAGAACTACCACCTGGGAATCAAGAGCGCGGCGTACCTCTATGACGAGCTGAGCAAGCTGGGCTAAGCGCCGACCGACGCCGACCGGGAGGGGGGCGCGTTCTCCGCTTACCCGCCGCCCGGCCAGACGTGGCACGAGGCCCGATTCGCGACTAAGGTCCGCGTCCCGATGGCCAAAGCCGACAAGAAATTGAGGTCGAAGCGCGAGCGTCGTGAGCGTCGCTTCTTTCCGCTCCCTACCGCGAAGCCGGCGGTCGTTTATGCGATCGGCGGCATTGGCGCGCTCGTGCTCGGCGCTGGCGCCTGGGCGCAGTGGCTGCGCGTCGTGGTGACGAACGTGGACGCCTCCGCGAGCTACGGTACATGGGTCCTCGCCGGCGGGATCGTGCTGGTCGGGCTCGCCATATGGTTCGGGACGAGCGGCGAGCCGACGTTGCGCGTGGGCGACGGCGGCGTAGGGATCGAAAAGGGGGGCATCCGGCGCGTCCCGTGGCACGCGGTCGATAGCCTGACGTACGACGGCGCGCTCGCGGCCGTGGTCGTGAAGGGGCACGACGAAGGGGGCGGCGAGGTCGAGCTCCGCGTGCGCACGGCGAGTCACCCGCAAGCGGCGGCGTGGATCGCGACCGAAGCGCGCAAGCGCGTGCCTGCCGTCGTTTCGTTCGGCGACGAGATCGTGTTGCCGGTGGCGCGCGAGAACGCGGGCGAGCGGCTGACGCTCGATCCGGTGCAGGTCGTCGGCAAGCGCTGCGCGGAGAGCAAGATCATCATCGCCTTCGAGCCCGACGCGCGCGTCTGCCCGCGATGCGAGCGCGTGTATCACCACGAGCACGTCCCCGACGTGTGCGAGTGCGGAGGCCCCTTGACGAACGCCGCGAAGTCGAGCCGCGACAGCAGCGACGGGCCGAAGAGCGGAGAGACGAGCGACGCGCAGAGCGAAGGCGCGCCGCAGGAGAGCCACGCCTAGCGGCGTTCAGCCGATCTCGACCCGGTTCCTTCCGCGACCCTTCGCGGCGTAGAGCGCGCGATCAGCGCGAGCCACGAGCTCGTCCAAGTTGATCGCGGCCGTCGCGCTGGCGAGCCCGACCGAGGCCGTGACGTGGAGCGGCTCGCCGCTGGGGAGCGTGAACGTGGTGTCGGCGATCGCGCGGCGTACGCGCTCGGCGGCGACGCGGCCGCCCGCTTCCGCGGTCTGTGCGAGCGCAACGATGAACTCTTCGCCGCCCCACCGCGAGACGAAGTCGCTCTTCCGCGCGATCTTGTGGAGCACCGCGGCGATGCCGCGAAGGACCGTGTCGCCGGCGTCGTGGCCGTGCGTGTCGTTCACGCGCTTGAAGTGATCGACGTCGAGCATCAGGACCGAGAGCGGCAACGTGTGGCGTGCGGCGCGTGAGCGCTCGCGATCCATCGCTTCGAGGAACGCGCGACGGTTCATGAGGCCCGTCAGCGAATCGGTCGCGGCCAGGCGTCGCGCTTCGGAGATGAGCGCCGCCATTCGCAGCGGGCCACCGAGCTCGGAGGCGAGCAGCTCGAGCAAGCGACGGTCTTCGCTCGACGCGCCGCGCGGGTTCGGGCCCAGCGCGATGGAGCCCAGCGTGATCGCGCCGAACTTGATGGCGTGCACCAGCGGCGCTCCGCTCGGCGAGCCGAGGAGCGCGCGATCGTCCTCGATCGCCGACACCGCCACGTCCTCGCGCGCGCCGAACGATCGCCGCGCCTCTTCTTGCGCGTTCGCGCGCGCCCCCGCGTTCGCGTGGAGCAGCATGATCGGCGCGTTGTCCGCCGTCGCCGACAGCGCGAGCCAGCGGTAGCTCACGACGTCGGCCGCGAGCCTCACGAGATCGCCGAACATCTTCTGCAGGTCGCCGTCGTTGTGCGCGAGCGCGCGAATCTCGTTCGAGATCGTCGCTTCGTAGAGCGCCGAGTCGAGCAGCGCCGAGAGCCGCTCCTGCACGCGACCGAGCTCGCCGCGCGTCGTGGCGGGAGGCGGCGGGTACGTCTCCCCCTCCTTCGTCACTTCGGCCAGGATGCGAACGAGCTGATCGATCTCCGTCTTCGTGACGTACGCCGTCGCGCCCGCGCACCGCGCCCAGAAGCGCGAGCGGCGATCATCCGACGCCGTGAGGAGCACGATGGGCACCGCCGACGTCGAGGCGTCGGCGCGCAGCAACCGGCAAAGCTGGAGCCCCGAGATCGCGGGCATCCACAGATCGGTGACCACGGCGTGCGGCGGTTGCGCCAGCGCGATCTCGGCGGCCACCGCGGCGTCGGGCGCGTCGGTGACGTCGTATCCGTGTTCGCGCAGCTTTGCCGCGAGGAGGTGCCTCGCGCTGGCGCTGTCGTCGACCAAAAGGATTCTACGCACCGCTCACCATCTCCAGTCTTCCCGATGCTGCGAACCGCTTCCGCGCACGCCGATCGCGTGCCTATGCTGCGGCCGTGACATCCCCCCAGACCATTTGCGTTCTCGGTACCGGCACGATGGGCCAGGGCATCGCCCAGGTCACCGCGTCGGCAGGATTCCTCACGCGGCTCCATGATATCGACTCCGCGCGCGTCACGCAGAGTTTGACGTCGATACGAGCCCAGCTGGAGAAGCTGGTCACCAAGGAGAAGATCGACGCCACCGCCCGCGACGCGACGATCGCCCGGCTTTCTGCGGCCACGGACCTCGAACAGGCGTGCCATGGAGCCGATGTGATCATTGAGGCGGTGCCGGAGGACATGGCGCTCAAGACGGCGCTCTTCCGGGCCGCGATGAAGACCGCGGCCGGCGATGCGCTGCTGGCGTCGAACACGTCGTCGCTGTCGATCACCGAGCTCGGCGTGCGCATCGGCGCGCCGGAGAGGACCGTCGGTCTCCACTTCTTCAACCCGCCGCCGGTGATGGAGCTGCTCGAGATCGTGCGCGGCCTGGGGACGAGCGACGCCACGGTGGAACGGGCGCTCGCGTTCGCGCGGGCGATACGCAAGTCGCCGATCGTGGTGCGCGACACGCCGGGCTTCGCGTCGAGCCGGCTCGGGGTCATCCTCGGCGCCGAGGCGATTCGCATGCTCGAGGGGGGAGTCGCCAGCGCGGTCGACATCGATCGCGCGATGGAGCTCGGGTATCGCCACCCGATGGGGCCGCTCAAGCTCACCGATCTGGTGGGGCTCGACGTGCGCCTGGCAATCCTCGACCACCTCTACAAGGAAGTCGGCGAGCAGTTCCGCGCGCCCACGCTGCTGCGGCAGATGGTGCGCGCCGGCAAGCTCGGGAAGAAGACGGGCGAGGGGTTTTATCGCTGGAAGGACGGCGTCGCGGAGGCGAAGTGATGCTAAGCCGTCACGCGGAATGAACGCGCTACGCACCGCCTATCTCGTCGACGCCGTCCGCACTCCGATCGCGAGATACAAAGGCGCGCTCACCACGGTGAGAGCCGATGACCTCGCGGCGCATCTGATCAAAGCGCTCGTGGCGCGGAACGCGGCGCTCGGCGCGCGCGTCGATCAAGTGATCTTCGGCGCGACCAACCAGGCCGGCGAAGACAACCGCAACGTCGCGCGCATGGCTGGCCTCCTCGCCGGCTTGCCGTACGAGGTGCCGGCGGTGACGGTGAATCGCCTGTGCGGCTCGGGGCTCGAGGCGGTGAGCGACGCCGTGATGCGCGTGTGGACCGGCGACGCGGACGTGGTCGTGGCCGGCGGCGTCGAGAGCATGACGCGCGCGCCGTTCGCCTTCGCGAAGGCCGCGGACGGCTTCGATCGCACGCCGCCCAAGGTGTTCGACACGACGCTCGGCTGGCGCTTCGAAAACGCGAAGATGGCCGAGCGCTTCCCGCTGCAATCGATGGGCGAGACGGCGGAGAACGTCGCCGAGAAGTGGAAGATCGATCGCGAAGAGCAGGATCGCTTCGCGCAGGCGTCGCAGAAGAAGGCGGGAGAGGCGATCGCGAAGGGCGCGTTCGATCGCGAGATCGTCGGCGTCGCGATCCCGCAGAAGAAAGGCGACCCGGTGATGTTCGCGGCCGACGAGTCGCCGCGTCCCGACGTCACGATGGAGCAGCTGGCGAAGCTGCCGGCGGCGTTTCGCAAAGGCGGATCGGTGACCGCGGGGAACAGCTCGCCGTTGAACGATGGCGCGAGCGCGATCGTCGTCGCGAGCGAAGAGGCCGTGCGCGCGGCGAACGTGACGCCGCTGGCGCGCGTGGTGGCGTTCGCGACGGCGGGCGTGGAGCCGAACCTGATGGGCGAAGGGCCGATCCCCGCGGGGAAGAAGGCGCTCGCGCGCGCGGGGTGGAGCGTGAAGGATCTGGATCTCGTCGAGCTGAACGAGGCGTTCGCCGCGCAGTCGATCGCGTGCGTGCGCGGGCTCGAGCTGGATCCGTCGCGCGTGAACGTGAACGGCGGCGCGATCGCGCTGGGGCATCCGATCGGGTCCAGCGGGTGCCGCGTGCTCGGGTCGCTGGTGCACGCGATGATCGCGCGCGACGCGAAGCGCGGGATGGCCGCGCTGTGCATCGGGGTTGGTCAGGGGATCGCGATGCTGGTGGAGCGGTAGCAAGAGCGATCGTCGATCGGGAGAATGCGATCGCGGATCGCGTCGAACGCGATCGTCGATCAGGAAGATGCGATCCGCGATCGTGTCGACGCGATCCGCGATCAGGAAATTGCGATCCGCGATCAGGTCGTCCGCTGGCAGCGGAAACGGCTCGGCTAGGTCTTCGCAGATCTGCGCGGCGGCTCTCGCGAACCCTCACCCCCGGCCCCTCTCCCGCAAGGGGAGAGGGGAGGAGAGATCACGCGTTGGCTCCTCCCCCTCTCCCCTTGCGGGAGAGGGGGCTGGGGGGTGAGGATGCGCGGGGAGACGGGCGGACGAGCCGCGCCTCACGGAACGAGCACGCGCATGTCGCCGCCCACGTCCCACGCGGCGGCGAGCGAGCGATGGTGGACGCGCTTGGCCCACCGGATCGCGTCGAGGAGCGTGGCGTTGTCGAACGTGCGCGCGTCGGCCGCGACGCGACCGGCGACGAGCGCCGCGAACGTGCACCCACCTCCGTGAATCGGTGGCAAGCGAAGGCGCTTCGCGCGCAGCTCGATCACGCTCTCTTCGCCGGCGATGGCCAGGACGTCGATCGCTTGCACGCCGCCGAGGTGTCCCCCTTTCACGATCGCCGCGCGCGCTCCCAGCTTGCACAGCGCGAGCGCCGCGTCGTGCGCTTCGCCGACGCTCGCGACGCGCTTGCCGGTGAGCGCTTCGGCCTCCGGCACGTTGGCGGTCACCAGCGTCGCGCGCGGAAGGAGCGCTGTTCGCACGGCGTTGATCGCGCGCTCCGCCAGCAGACGTCCGCGTCCGCGCGTGGGGGTCATCACCGGGTCGACGATGGCCGGGATCTCGGCGTGTCGCGCGAGAAACTCCCCCACCGCGCGCACGTTCGCTTCGCTCCCCAGCGCGCCCGTCTTGATCGCGCGCACCCGCTGGTGCCGAATGACCTCGCGCGCCTGCGCCAGCACGTCTTTCGCGCCCACCGCCTTCGCCGAGCGCAGCCCCGAAGTCGACTGAACCGTGATCACGGCGATCACCGCGCAGCCGAACGCGCCCGCCGCCGCGATCCCACGCACGTCCGCGGTGAGCCCCGCGCCGCCGCCCGGATCGAGCCCACCGATCGCCAGAGCACACGCGCAACGCATCGTGTGCGCACTCTGCGCCCTCTGCCGCGATTCCCGCAAGCAACGCCGTCGCGACACGCGGCCACATTGACAGCGCAAAAGCGCGCCTGATACCCGATAACGAGGGATGCGCTTCTCTGGTGTAGACCGTCTGGCTTGCGTCGCTGTCGCGTTCGCGGCCTTGCTCGTGCCCCGCGCGGCGCATGCCCAGTGCGTGGATGAGGAGCTGAAAGAGGAGCTCGTCGGCGGCCGTCACTACCGCGGCGTGGAAGATCGCCTCTTCACGAAGGCGTATCGCCACGAGCTGTCGGCGATGGGCGGGTACTACGCGGCCGATCTCTATTCGTCGAACTGGGTCGTCGGCGGCGCGTACACGTTTCACTTCTCCGAAGATCTCGCGCTCGAAGCGAGCGTTCAGTTCACGCGGTTCCGCTCGGCCGTCACCGACACGTACGAGCGACGCTACCCGCAGATTCAGATCGAAGACTCGACCGACAAGCCCGGGCGCCTGTACTTCGGGCACCTCATCTACACGTTCGCGTACGGCAAGCTTCGCTGGATGGGCGGCGGCATCAGTCGCTTCGATTTCAACCTGGCGATCGGCGCGGGCGTCACGGACGATCAGACGGCGCGCGGCCTCACCGGAAGCGCGGGCCTCGGGACGAAGATGTTCATCGGCAAGTGGTTCGCGCTGCGGTTCGACGTGCGCGATCACGTGCTTCAGGAAGCGCTCGTCGGCGATCAGCACCTGGTGAACGACGTGATCGTGACGCTCGGCGCGAGCGTGTTCATTCCGTTCGGCGGGTAAGAGCGGCTCGCACCCTCGCGATCCGATTTGCTGCTTGGCTATCGCCGCTGCAGGCGTGCATTCTTGATCGCGGTGCGTTTGCGACGATCGCTTCTAGCGGGTTGCTCCTTCGTCGTGCTCGCGATGGCGCTGGTGCATGCGGCCGTCGCGCAGCAGCCGGCGCGCGGCAAGCACGGCAAGCCCAAGCCGGCGACCACCGCGGCCGACGGCGGTGCGGGTGAGAACCCGTACGGCGACGAGTCCGCCAGCGCTGCAGCGGCCGCGCCGAGCGCGGCGTCGAACATGGCCGCGAGCGACGCGGGGCCGCCTTCGCCGCCGATCGCGCACATCGATCTCGGCGACGGCGGGATCAAGCCGTCACCGTTGAACCCGACAGCGGCGGAGCTTCCCCCGCAAACGTCGGCGCCGCCGGTGGCCGATTACGACAAGCTGCTTGGCGACGTGTCGGCGCTTCGCGCGCGGGTCGCGGCGGTGACCGACACGCTGTTCCGATCGCGCATCGCCATCGCGCTCGAGGCCGACGGGAGCCACGCGAAGATCGGGCGGCTCACGGTCTCGCTGGACGACGGCGTCGTCTACACGGCGCCCACCAGCACGAGCTTCGACGGGATGACGCCGCTCTACGATCACGGCGTCGCGCCCGGTCGGCACGCGGTCATCGTCGACGTCGATCGCAAAGACGATCGCGACGATACGTTCCGTACGTCGCAGCGCTCGCGCTTCCTGGTCGACGTGCCGAAGGATCAGCGCCTCGAGCTGAAGATCGAGATCGACGACGACTCGACCATGGGAAAGAACTTCCCGAGCGATCACAGCGGCCGTTACGACCTGCGCGTCCGCGCGAAAGCGTCGGCGACGCCCGTGAAGTGAGAACGATGCGACGCGCGGCGATCGTGATCGTGGGCCTCGCGTTGCTGGCGCAAACCGCAAGCGCGCAACAACCCCCACACCCGACCGCGCACCCGCACGCGCCGACCCCGACCGTGAACGCGGCCGCCGACCCCACCACCCGCGCCGAAGGCATCCGCGCCTACCACTCCGCCCTCATCTCCCGCCGCCTCGGCTCCTCCGACGCCATGCGCCTCGACGACGTCGCCGCCCACGTCGCCGAAGCCGAGACCTTCATCTCCACCGGCCGCCTCGACGAAGCGATCGCGCGCCTCACCGAGCTCGTCGAGAGCCCGGCGTTCGAGCCGTTCGCCGAGAACGAAGAGGGGCGCGCGGCGGTCTATCTGCTCGGCGACGCGCTCGCCAGCGCAGGCGCATTCGATCCCGCGCGTGCCGAGCTGCGTCGCGTGATCGCGCTTCGCGGCGCGTGGGACGACGCGTCCGTGCCGGGCGCTGCGCGGAATGCGCGCGCGACGTGGGCGCATCGGGCGACGCGGAGGCTCGTCGAGATCGGGCTCGAGACCGAGCGCTGGCAGCAAGCGCTGAACGATCTTTCCGCCGTCCCCGGCACCGCGCGCGAAGAGACGCACGGCGAAGTGCTCTACGTGACCGGACGCGCGCGCGAGGCCGCGGGCGATCCCGACGGCGCGATGGCGGCATACGCGCAGGTCACGCAAGCCTCGCGCTGGTGGTCGCAGGCCACGTACCTGCGCGGGCTGATCAACGTCGAGCGGGGCAAGTGGAAGGAAGGCGAAGACCTCTTCTGCAAGGTCGCCGATCCGAAGCGGCAAGATCGCACGACGCCGGTGTTCGCCGACGAACGCTTCTTCGCCGTGCGCGATCTCGCGCGTCTCGCGCTCGGTCGCGTGGCGCACGAAGCGGGGCGCTTCGACGACGCGCGCTACTACTACTACCTGGTGCCGCGCGACTCGGACCGCCTCGCCGAGGCGCTCTACGAAGCGGCCACCACGCGCTACGAAAAGAAGGACTACCAGGGCGCTCGTGAGCTGCTCGATGAGCTGAAGGCGCTGCAGATTCATCATCGCTACGAAGACGAGGCGTGGATCCTCGATTCGTACATCGACCTCGCGCAGTGCAAGTTCCCCGAGGCCGACAAGAAGCTCGTCGAGTTCCTCGCCCGCTACGAGCCGCTGCGGGATGCCGCGCGGCGCGTGGGGACCGACGAGCGATTGACCGAAGCGCTCCTGCGCGCGGCGCACGCGGGGCAAGACGCGGCAAGCACCGACGTGGGCGGGGTGAGCTCCGATTCGATGCGCGCGATCGCGGCACTGGTGCGACTCGATCCGGAGTACGGACGCGCGGCGCGAAGGCGCGCGGTGGCCGATCGTGAAGCGAGCGGGCTGCGGCTCACGATGGGCGCGCTGGCCGACACGCAGCGGAGCCTGGCGACGAACGGCGGCGTGCGTCCGGCAGCGGAAGAAGCGTCGGACCCGGCGGACCACGCGGCCGACGTGCAGAGCGCGCTCGATGGGGTGAAGCGGCAGATCGCCGAAGCGGAAGCGGCGCACGCGGCGCCCGATCAAGTCGCCGCCATGCGCGACGAAGCGAAGAAGCTCGACGCGCGTCTCGCCTTCGCGAACGGACGGCAAGCGGCGAGCGAGCAGGCGGCGGCGGCGACGGGGACCGATCTGCCGGATCTGTTGCGTGCCGATGCGACGCAGGCGAGTGCGCTCTATGCGCAGCTCGACGGCGCGCGGCGCGATCTGGCGACGGCCGAAGGGGCGCTCGCGCGCGATGCGATGCGAAGGCTCGACGTGCGTCTCTCGCGTCTCTTGCGACGCGCGAGGCTGGGGCGAATCGAGAGCGTGCTCGGTCGGAAGCGCGCGCTGGAAGTGGAGATCGAAGCGATCAACGCCGGCGTGCTCCCGGCCGACGCGGTCGATTCGCTCGATGCCGCCCGCTACCTGAAAGACAACGAGGAGTACTGGCCGTTCGAAGGGGACGACTGGCCCGACGAGTTCATCGGGAGCGAGACGCGATGAGGCGCGCGCCGTCGATCGCCACGTTCGTGATCGCGTTGCTCGCCTCGGGCAGCGCGGTCGCCGCCGACGCGACGGTGAAGGCCGCGGCCGAGCGCACGCTTCAGCAGAACACGTCGAAGCCGACGATCGGCAGATCCGCGTCCACCTCGGCGCCGAGCGGACCGGGAACACGTCCCGCGATGAACGGCCCACGCATTCCCGAAGCGCTTCGCGCGCAGCTCAAGGCGAAGCTCGACGCGCGGATCGATCGCGACCTCGGTCGCATCCGTGAGCTGCGCGGCGACGCAGTGCTGTTGCTCACGACGTTCGTCGCCGAGTCGCCGAAGGACACCGTGGAGATGCCCGAAGCGCTGCTGCGACTCGGCGAGCTGCGCTGGGAGATCGAGCGCGAAGCGTTCGTCGAGCGCTTCCAGAAATGGGACGCGCTCCCCGTCGATCAGCGCGGCCCGACGCCGCAGCCGAACTTCCAGCCTTCGCGCGATCTCTTCGGCCGAGTGCTGAAGGACTACCCGCAGTTCCCCGAGTACGACCTCGCGCTGTACGTCGACGGCTTCCTCGCCAGCCAGCTCGGCAAGGACGACGAGGCGCTCGATCGCTTCGATCGCATTCTCCAGGGCTACCCGCAGTCGCGCTTCACGCCCGACGCGCACATGTTCAAGGCCGAGGCGCTCTTCAATCAGAAGTACGACTACGCAAACGCGCTGAAGGAATACGAAGAGGTCCTCAAGTACAAAGGGATCGATCTCTACGGCCTGGCGCTCTTCAAGAGCGCGTGGTGCTTGTGGCGACTCGGGAACACGGACGAAGCCGCGAAGCGATTCGTGAGCGTGTTCGAAGTCACCGACGCGCAAGGCAATCGCGTCAGCGCGCAGCAGCGAAAGCAGCTCGACGAGCTCCAGAGCGAAGCGCTGAAATACCTCGTCGAGGTCTTCACCGAGGACGAGCACAACACCGCGCGTGACGTGTACGGCTTCTTGCAGAAGATCGGCGGCGACAAGTTCGCCGGCAAGGTCGTGCGCGCGCTGGCCGAGACGTTCTACGACCAGTCGCACTACGAGCGCGGCATCGAAGCGTACGAGCTGCTCCTTCGCCTCGAGCCGACGAGCCGCGACGCGGGGACATGGGTGCTGGCGATCGCCGCGGGGTACGGGCAGATCGAGGACTACCCGCACCTGAAGGCGACGTACGAGCGGGCGATCACCGGGTACACGGCGGGCGGGCCGTGGTCGCGCACGCAGGCCGATCCGGCGAACGTGGCGGCGACGACGGCGAAGATCGAAGCGCAGCTCCGGCAAGACGCGCTGGCGCTCCATGCGCGCGCGCAGAAGGACAAGACGAGCCGCGCCGAGTACGACGGCGCGTCGGCGCTGTACGGGATCTATCTGTCGCGCTTCGAGAAGGACGCGAACGCGTACCAGATCCATTTCTACATGGCGGAGATCGACTTCCGCCACCTGGGCAAGGACGGCGAAGCGGCCACGCACTACATGGCGGCGGCGCGCGGCATTCCGAACGATCAGGCGCAGCACGATCCGCTGAAGACGCTTCGCCATGACGCGATCTACGACGCGCTGGCGGCGCTCGAGCGGCTGCGCGTTGCCGAGCTCGAAGCGCGAAAAGGGAAAGCGGGATCGCAAGAGACGCCGACGGACAAGCAGTTCGCCGAGGCGCTCGATCTCTATGCGCAGCTCTATCCGACCGACCCCGCGCTCCCCGAGCTCTTCTTCCGGCAGGGGAAGCTCTATTACGACTACGGCGTCTACGATCCGGCCGTGAAGATCTGGGGCTCGCTCCTCGAGCGATTCCCGAGCAGCCAGTACGCGCAAGGGGCGGGCGAGTTGATCCTCGACTCGTTCAATCGCGCGAAGAACTACGAGAACATCGAGACGTGGGCGCGACGGTTGAAGACCGCGCCCGGGTTCCAGACGCCGGCGCAGCGAGCGAAGCTGGAGACGCTGCTGGTGCAGGCGGTGTTCAAGCAAGGCGAGCAGAAAGGCGCCGCCGGCGATCACGCGGGCGCGGGCGCGGCGTACTTGCGCGCAGCCAAGGAGTTTCCGAAAGACCCGCGCGCGGCGCAGGCGTGCGTGAACGCGGAGCTCGAGGCGCAGAAGGCGGGCGACGTGTCGACGCTGAAGGAAGCGGCGACGCTCGTGACGAGCGGGAGCTACCGCGAGCGGCCCGAGTCGCCGGTGGGCGCGTGGACCGCGGCGACGACGTTCCAGGCGATGGGTCTCTTCGGCGACGCGGCCGCGCTCGACGAGTCGATGAGCCAGCTCGCGGATCGCGATCACCCCGCGTACCAGAAGTACGAGCACTCGAAGGACGCGGCGTTCAACGCGGTCGTCTTGCGCGAGGCGATCGGCGAGCACGATCGCGCAGTGCTCGACGGGCAGCGGTACCTCTCGCTCTATCCGAACGAGAAGGAGGCCGACGAGGTCGTCTTCCAGATGGGGAAGGCCGAAGAGAACGCGGGTCGCGACAAGCAAGCGGCGGATCTGTACCGGCGGTATCTGGGGCGCGCGCACAACGCCGATCACCGCGTGCAAGGGTTCGTGGCGCTTGCGAAGATCGACGCGAAGCTGGGCGACGATCGCGGCGCGGACGAAGCGCTCGGCGAAGCAGTGGCGATGGGGAAGCACCACGCGCGCGAGCTCGGCGTCGATGGGAAGTACGCGGCGGCGCACGCGCGGTACCTGCAAGGCGAGCGGGTGCTGGCGAAGTTCGACAAGATCGAGATCGCCGGCGACGTGAAGCAGCTCTCGAAGCGACTGAAGCAGAAGGCCGAACTGTTGAAGAGCGCGTCGGCGATCTTCCTCGATACCGTCTCGCTCGGCGTCGCCGAGTGGACGACGGCGGCGCTCTACCAGATCGGTCACACGTACGAGTCGTTCGCCAAGGCGATGCGCGAGGCGCCGGCGCCCGCGGGTTTGTCGGACGCGGACAAGGATGCGTACACGCAGCAGATCGAAGAGTTCGTCGTGCCGATCGAGGAGCGGAGCCTCGACGCGTACGAGAACGGCTGGAAGAAGGCGACCGACCTCGGCATCTACAACCAGTGGACGCAGAAGATGCGGGAGTCGCTGGGGCGGTTGAACGGCGAGCTCTATCCGCCGATGCGCGAGATCGGGTTCGACATTCGGTCGTCGGGGCCGTCGCCGTTGCCGCCGCTCATCGAAGCGCCGCGACGTGAAGGGGCGGGGAACGTCGGGAATGCGCCGGCGCCTCTCCCTGCCGCCGCTGCGCCGTTGCCGTCGTTGCCCGCGAGCCCCACGAGGAAGGGGGGGAAGAAGTGAAGCTCCGCCTCCTCGGCTCCGCGTTCGCGCTCGCGCTCGTGGCGTGCGGCGGAAGCACGGCGGCAAAGCATCAAGCGGCGACCGCGGTCGCGTTGCCGCCGGCGAATCCGCAGGCCGTCGCGAAGATGGTGCAAGGGGCGCAGGCGGCGAAGGACGGCGCGCGCGATCGGGCGATCGGATTTCTGCGCGAGGCGATCACGCTCGATCGAACGCTGTGGGAAGCGCACTTCGATCTCGGCGTGGTGCTGGCCGGCGCGGGCGATCTCGCGGGGGCCGAAGACGAGCTGAAGACGGCGGCGAAGCTCGCGCCCGACGCGGAGGAAGTGGCCATCGCGCTCGGTGAGCTTCGACGGCGGCGCGGCGAGAACAAGGACGCGGCCGATGCCCTCGGCGACTTCTTGCAAGATCACCCCAACGCGATCGAAGCGCGCACGCTCGACGTGACCGCGCTCCGCGACTCGGGGCAGCTGGATGCGGCGATGAAGCAAGCGCAGGAAGTGCTCGTGCGAAAGCCGGGCGACGCGGCGGCGCTGGCCGAGCTGGCGCTCACGCATCTCGCGAAAGGAGAGCGCGACACGGCGTCGCTCCTCGCGAAGCAGGCGCTCGACGCGAACCCGAAGAGCGCCGTGGCTGCGCGCGCGAACGGGATGATCGCGCTCGCCGGCGGAGACGACGCGGCGGCGTTCGCGGCGTTCACCAAGGCCGCGCAGAACGATCCGCGCGACACGACCGCGCGCCTGAACATGGGCGCGGTGCTCCTTCGCGCAGGCGCGTACGCAAAGGCCGAGGAGCAGTACCGAGCGACGCTGCAGGTCGCGCCGGAGGACTCGAGCGCCGAGGTCGGTCTCGCCGCCGCGCTCCGCGGACAGAGCGACCCGAAGAGCGCGCAGAAGCTCGACGAGGCGCGCGGGATCCTCGTGAAGGTGATCGATCGCGATCCGCACAACGTGGCCGCGCTGTTCAACCTCGGCGTGCTCATCGCCGACTTTCAGAAGAAGCCCGCCGAGGCGAAGACGTACTTCCAGCGCTTCCTCGACGACGCGCCGTCCGGCCATCCGTCGCGCCCAGAAGCCGAACGCTACGTCGCGCAGTCGAGCGGCGGTTCTCCCGCGGCGCCCGCGAGCCCCGCACCCGCCGCAACTCCGTCGCCGAAAGGAGGCACCCCGTGATGCGCCGCGCTGTCGCCGTCCTCGCCGTCGTCGCCACCTCGGTGGCGTTCGGTTCGACCCTCGTCCTCGCGCAGCAAGCCAAGCCCGCGCCGGCTGCCGCACATCATCACCATCACCCGAAGCCCGCACCCGACGCCGGCCCCGGCGAGACGCCGCAACGCGAAGCCCCGCTCGCCGCCTCGCGCGGCAACGAGCCGGAGACGAAGCCCGTCGACGCCGGCACGGTGGAGTCGAAGACCCTCGACGGGGGGACGCGCGTATTCCGGTTCGGTGAAGTGGAGATCGAGGGGCGGCTCCGCAATCCGCAGCTCGTCTACTTCCTGCGCCGTGTGCGCGCCGAGTTCGCAGCCGGCGATCTCGGTCATCGAACCTTCATGCGGGAACTTTCGGACACGCGGCACGATCCAAGCTTCTAGGCACGTCGCTACGCTCTCTCCAGGAGGCGCACTTTCATGACCGCAGCTGCTTCTCCGCTTCGCCCGCAAGTGCTTCGCGTCGCCGCCGTGTGGGGGACGACGGTGCTCGCGACGCGCACGCTGGAGCGCGGCGAGTCGTTCGTGCTCGGTGAGGGAGAGCCGCCGCTGGTGCCGATGCCCGACGGGATCGACATGCCGCAGACGCCGGTGCGCGCAGCGCCGGGCGGCTGGGAGATCGACGCGCGGGGGACGGTGTCGGGGATCTTGCGACTGCGCGGGCGCGATGAAGATCCGGTCGCGGTCGGGCGCACGGGGACCGCGGTCGCGATCATGCCCGGCGACTACGGGCTCCTGCAGTACGGGCTCTTCTCGATCTTCTTCCAGTACGTCACGCCGGCGAAGGCGATCGGCAACCAGACCAGCACCGATCTCCTCACGAGCCTCTCGGTCTTCTCGAGCCTCATCTTCCACGCCGGCATCATCGGCTTCGTCTTCTGGGCGCAGAACCCGCCGACGATCGAGAAGCCTCTCGAGCTCACGAACCCGGACGAGTACGCGGCGCGCTTCGGCCTGCATCGCCCCATCGTGGAAGTCGTGCCTCCCGCGGTGGGCGATCAATCGGGCGGAGGCTCGGGCGTAAAAGACCCCGGCGCGCACGACAAGAAGCCGCAAGGAGGCGGACAGAAGATCGCTGGAGCCGAGGGGAAACTCGGTTTGAACGGGAAAGAAAACCACACTGAGCTGCAAGGCGAGATCAAGCCGACGACCGCGTACGGCGGTCTCAGCGAGGTTCTCAGCGGCGAGACCGGCGAGCAGATCAAATCGACGTTGCAGACGATCAACACGGTCGCCAACGCGCTCAGCGGGCTCAACTCGTCGAACATCGTGCTCGGCGGGGGCTCGGGGACGTCGCTGAAGGGCGGAGGCGCAGGCGGCGGTGGCACGGGCGCGGGGGTCGCGTTCGGATCGGGCACGCTCAACACGGGGTGGGGCGCGGGCAACGGGNNGCTGGGGGGGGCGGGCCAGGGGGTCGCGGGTCTGGCGGCAACGGGCGTGGCGGGAACGGCGGCGGCACCGGAACGGGCAACGGGCCGGGCGGCGGACCGGGCGAAGCGCGCGTCGCGTCGGGGACGGCGGTGGCCACGAAGGGCGGGCTGAGCGCGGAGCAGATCCGGCGCGTCGTCACGGCGCACCAGGGATCGATGCGCGCTTGTTACGAGGTCGAAGCGTCGCGCAACCCGAACCTGCGCGGAGGGATCGTCCTTTCGTGGCAGATCCAACCTGACGGCGCGGTGTCGACCGCGTCGCTCGTGAGCTCGACGTTGAGCAACCCGCGCGTCGAAGGGTGCGTACTGCGCCAGGTGCGCTCGTGGCACTTCCCGACGGCGGACACGGCGAGCGAGGTCGGCACGTACGGGTTCCGCTTCGGCGTGCAGTAGCGCGTCTGGTAGCGTCGCGCGCATGACGCGAGCGGTGAAGCGGGCGCTGTTCGGATCGTCGATCGTGATCGCGGCGTGCGGCTCTCCGCCGGCCCCGAGCGCGCCCTCGACCCCGACCTCGACCTC
>PLXW01000115.1 GCA_003151595.1 Myxococcales bacterium | reverse complement strand
CGGTCCTACGCGCGTCACCCAGATCCGTCCGGCCAAACTCCGAGTATGCCCAGTCACGAGCCTCGTCTCGTTTCATGAACCGCGAACGCGAGCGAAGTCCCGAAAATTCCCCTACGCCGGCCAGATCCGATCAATGCGTAGCGTCAATGGGTGACGGACGGTTCTGGCTCAGTGTGGTTGACACCAACGGCCTTGTTTGGGAAGAACTCTCCGATTGGGCACCCGGGTGCGTGGGGCAATACGGGTGTTTACACGACCTATACTACTGATTGGACCGCATACTGAAGAACGGAGGGCAACCTGACTTCTGAATACTGGGGGCGCCGTCTCGTGACGCGCTGTCGCAGGCTCCTTATTGTAACAATGTTCGGCACCAGTAGCTGCGCTAGTCCACCGCCCCACGTGGTTCTCGACTCGAATGCCTCGCTAGGCGCTGGTTGCTTCGTCGGCAGGGACCCTCTTGGTTTTTGTGGGTCCAATTCGACATCCGTTGTGTGCTATCAGGCAGGGATCGACTCAGACCCTAACTGCAGTCCGATCATCGGCGTCGACAGCGCAGGCCCTGGAAAATCGTTCTGCTGTAGCGGATCGCTGCCATCGGGGCTCGGGACTATCGGATGTCCTGACGCCTGCGTCGTGGACTTCGGCGCCCCGGAAGTAGATGGCGGGTGCGTGGTTCACACGTGCACCTGTCCGGCCATGCCGCCTGTCGGGCCGAATTGCACTCTTGAGTCAAATCAGGGTGCTTCAGGCACGGGCTCGTCGCAGTGCTGCCCATAGAGGGTCCCCCCCGTTCTCCGGTGAGACGGCGAGCGCGCTCTCAACCGTGCTCACGAATCGGCTCGTCCCGATCGCGGATCTCGGCGAGCGACCTCGCGCGGAAGATCGTCGTCACGTGCGAGCGCCTCGCCTCTGAGCATGACCTCACTACGATCGGCGAGAGTGACCGCGCGCCGAAGTGACGCTACGACCCGCCGTCCCCAACGCATCCGCAACAGAGTACCCACGCATTGCTTGATCCGGCCAGTCCTTGCCGACTAGGAAGATCACACCCGAGTGCTGGGTCGGGGCTCGGTACGGGGGCGTTCGAGCCAATTGGCGTGGCGCACGTCAACGAGTAGGCATTTGCGAAACAAGTGCTGAGCGGAGATGACTTGATGGACTTGATAGGATATTTCATGACCTGGGCATGATGAAGACTGGGATGTCTTGATGCTCGACGGGATCAAATGAAGAACCTTCAAGCAGGGTGCCAAGCCCTCTGCAATGACTTGGGGCGCCGACGAAAGAGTCTCGTGAAGTCCTCGGCATAACCCGCCGAGCCAAGGGCGTCGGAAAAGCTGGAACGATCAACGGCGCGCACCAAGCGGCCATCATGGCGTACTCGACCACACCAGCTGCGTCTCGCTAAGCTCGGAGAGCTGGGTTCTCAGCCGCGTGCAAATCAAGAAAATGGGAGGGCGAACATGTCCGTACGAGCTTCAGCTGCGGTGTTCTTTCTGATGGCAATGCTCGCATGCGGAGGCGGAGCTACAACGGTGCCAGCTGCGACGGCGCCCCAACCTGCTCCCGCTCCTCCTGCTTCTCCCGCAATGCTCGCGGTGGTTGGTGCGCCCGCAGGAGGTACGCTTGCGGTAGGCACACCCTCAGCCGGATCGAACGGTGGTGGCAGTAGTTGCAGCTCCCCCGTCGACTCGATGGGCGCGTGTCCCCAGTGTTCGATCACCTGCGACGTAGGCAAGGCCGCCTACTGCGAGGCGGGCGAACGCGACTGCTTCATCTCGCCGTGCCGTTGCAGCAAGGCCCCCCGATGCTACTGCCGCTAGACACGTGTCGGCTCGCGACAGCCAGCGCGAGGACATCGACACCGTGGCGTCGGCGTGAAGCGTTCGCCGAACGCGCTGCGAGGGGATCTCGGGGCCGAACGCCAGGCCGTTTGCCTGTTCAACAGGGTCGGGGAACGCAGGGAGACGCGCATTCGCTTCTGCGCCAGTGCGCGTGCCCGAGCCCAGGGTCCAGCCCGCTGAGGGGCCGCACGGGGGTCCTGCGAGAACGTATCGTCGACAGGGACCCGCTCTACACGGAGCACTTCAAGACGATCCTGGCATCGGGCGCCGTCGAGTTGTTGAAGCTACCCCCGTCGAGCCCGAACCTGAACGCGTACGCGGAGCGGTTCGTTCGCTCGATCACGGAGGAGTGCCTCGACCGAGTCGTTCCTCTCGGCGAGCGGCACCTGCGGCGCTTGGTCTCCGAGTACATGGAGCACTTTCACACCGAGAGAAACCACCAAGGTCTGGCCAACATCATTGCGTTCCCCAACGCGCCGCCCGCGAACGCCGGCGCGACGATCGAGCGTCGTGAACGGCTCGGTGGCCTGCTCAGCTATTACTACCGAAAGGCCGCGTGATCCGCCCCGTCCGTGACGTGGGACACTACGGGTCCGTATACGGTGGCGTGCGGCGGCGCGCCTGGCGAGTCCGAGAGAGTCCATACTTGGCGAAGATGGCGCTGACGGTAATCGCCGCCGGGCTCTCGAATTGCGAATCCCTTCGATCGAGCCAGGCCAGGATCTTGCGGGCGCCCCAGTGTGGATGGGCCCGTCGCGCTTCCAGTAGGGTCTCGACGACGACAACGTCGAGGCGCGCCGGGCTGCGAGAGCGGTGCTCGCGACTGGTCCGCGAGCCCCGCCAGGCCATCCTTCTTGTACCTCGCGACCCACTTGTACGCGGTCTTCCGGCTGACGCCGGACTCCCGACACAGGTCGGTCATCGCGCGCTCCCCCTTCAAGTACTCCCCGATCAACAGCATCCGTTCGTCCACTTGCGATCGCTCCTTCCAGACCATTGGCGCTCTCCCTTCGGAGATTCACCTTGGCCTGCCTCGAGCGTGTCACCTATGTGAACAGGACGACCGTCACCAGTGTCAGCCGGGCAAGCTGTCACCGATGTTGCCGGATTTTACCCGGAATCGGTGCCCAAGTTGCGTCGGAATCAGCGGTCAGGTGCGCGCGGAATACGCAACTGCACGCCCATGTACTCGCGCAACCTGTCATCGGCGCTGACGAGACGCGCTGGCGCCTGATGGGTGCGACGGGCAAAGACGAGGGCGAGGCTTCGCGGTGGCAAGTGTGGATCGCGCGCGCGACCGACGCGGTCTACTACGCGATCGAAGACAGTCGTTCGGCCGAGGCTGCGGCGAAGCTCCTCGAGGACTATGCCGGCGTCGTGATGTGCGACGGCTACGGCGCGTACAGCGCGCTGAAGAAACGCGGCAAACGCTTCGTGCTCGCGCACTGCTGGGCGCACGTCCGAAGGAAGTATGTCGAGATCGAAGGCTTCTTCCCGGAGCGATGCGGGCAGATCCTCAATCTCATCGGCGAGCTCTACGCCGTCGAGAGCGCGTGCCCAACCGGTCCACCGGGCGATGAACTCCGGCTACAGCTGCGTGAGGAGCGCTCGCGCGACATTGTGCGGCGCATTCAGCAGTGGGTGATGCAGACGCTGGTGACGCCCGAGAGCGGGCTCGCCAAGGCGATCGACTACATGACCGCGATGTGGAGTGGGCTGATCCGCTTTCTCGACGACCCGCGCATTCCACTCGATAACAATGGTACCGAGCGCGCCGCGCGCGAACCTGTCATCGGGCGCAAGAATCACTATGGCTCGCGCTCGCGGCGAGGCACCGAGGTCGCGGCGCTCTTCTACAGTCTCCTCGAGAGCGCGAAACTCGCAGGCGTCGAGCCGAAGGCGTACCTGCGACTCGCGATCCGCGCCGCGCTTCGCGATGAGCGCGTGCCGCTGCCGCACGAGATCGCGACGAGCACCTCGGCGGCTTGATCACGCGACTCCGCATCGCACGCGTAGGTCGCCATGATCGCCGGTCACGACGGGGCGGGGCGAGGACTTACGCCCAGCCACGCGGTAGCTAGCGAGCCGCCGCGCATCGCACGCATGTTGGTACGCCGAGACGACTGATGTTCCAGCCGCTCGCGCGGAGGACATCGGCCGCCACCTTCATCGTCGCAGCCTGCACGTCGGAGGCGACCGTGCAGCGATCGCATCGCGCGCGGCATCGTCGATCGTCGAGTCGTTCAATCACTCGCGTCAACCTTGCGGGATGGCTTATGGAAGTCCACCAAATCAGCCGCCGTGCCAGCGCCCGCAGCCGCACGAGGAGCCGACCTCCGTCTCCGATGACAGGGGGAGACCGGTGAGCGAGGAGGCGGACACGATCAGTCCGCTGGCTGCGACACGATCGCTTCGAACGTGGGCCCGGTGACGGGCACGCTCCGACGCCGGCCGCGAGAGTGTGGTTTTGGCTGCGACGGTTGCGGGTCCGAGGACAGGACGAGCGCGTCCTCCGTGCGCGATCGACGCGTGGCGCGCGGCAGGCTGCCCGCCGGTGACACGAGCGCCTGCAGAAGGGCACCTGTACTCGGTGCCATACAAGCTCGTGCACGAAGAGGTCGAGGCGCAACTCTGCGGCGACGTCGTCGAGATCCTGCACGGTCGCGCGCGCGTCGCGGCGCATCGTCGGTCGTCGGTGAAGGGCGGCTTCACGACGATCACCGATCACATGCCGAGCGCGCATCGCGCGCAGGCGGAGTGGACGCTATCGCGGATCGTCTCGTGGGCGGGCAAGGTCGGCGCGTCGACACACGCGCTGTGCGAAGCGAAGCGCGGAGGCTGCTCGTGCAAGACGACCGGCGTCAATTCCAACGGCCTCGGCGCCGCTGGACTGCTGATCGGGCTCGCGGCGTTTGCGTCGCGTCGGCGTCGCTAGCGAGGCGCGGACGCAGCCGTCTCGACTCGCGGCGAGCTCGGCGGGCCGTTCCGCAGGCGCGCGCGCAGCTGGTGCGCGTCGAAGGGCCGTGGCTTCGTCGTCCGGATGAAGTCGAGCACAATCGCGGCGAAGCGCTCCGGATCGTCGAGAAACGGGTAGTGACCGGCGCCCGGGAAGATCTCGAGCCGGCTGTCCGGGATGAGCGCGTGGGCGACGACGGCATGCCGAACGGGGATGAGCGGATCCTGATCTCCCCACACGATCATGGTCGGCACCCCGTTGGCCAGGTACAGCTTGTCGGTGGCGCTCACGAGCTGGCCGCCGAGGTCGATGACGCTCCTCACGGTGTGCAGGAAGGCGCGTCGCGCCTCGGGCTGCCCGAGAGAGACGAAGCTTCGCCAGGTCTCGCCGATGTCGGCGCTCTCGTGGAAACCAACTTTTCCCATCGCCTTCACCATCGTGCCGATGCCGCGCGCCGCGCCCGCGGCGAGCCACGGGAGAACGAGCTCCGCGCCCGGTAGCGCCGCGGCTCGGAGGATGGGATGGACCTCGCGACCGAGGCCGCCGCTCGACACGAGCACGAGCCGCTCGCAGCGCTCGGGAAACTGATAGGCGAACTGCAGCGCGACCCCTCCGCCGAGCGAGTGTCCGACGATCGTGCCGTGGGGCTGCTCAAGCGCCTCGAGGAGATCGCGGATGAGACTCGCGTAGGCCCCGAGGGAATAGTCGCCCTTGGGCTTCGCGGACTGGCCGTGGCCGAGCAGATCGGGGGCGATGACGGTGTGATGGCCGCTGAGCCTGGCGATGATGTTGCTCCAGATCGCCGAGCTCCCTGCGATGCCGTGGAGGAGGACCACGAGCGGGCCTTTGCCCGCCTTGCGGTAGCGGAATCGCCCACCGTGCAGCTCGATCTCCGCTTCCTCGACGTGCTCCATGGGGGCGCCCATGCTCCCCAAGCTGCCCCCGATGGGTGGCCCACGCAAGGACGAGCTGGGTGCCAGTTGCCGTTAGGCGCGAGCGGCAACGCTCGATACTGTCGCGGGGGCCGCCTGTGGATGCCTCTAGGGGGAGGCTCTCGTGGGCGTAATCGTCAGACGGGATACCGTGGCGCAGGCGTTTTTCGTCGCGCTGTTCGCGCTCTTCGCTCTCGCGGGGTGCAGCCGTGATCCCGCGCTCGTGCTCACTTCGTGGGAGCTCGAGGCTCCCGACGCACCACGCGTCCTCGTGACGCTCCCCGTTCATCTCGATCACGAGCTCCCGGCACGCCGATCGCGCTACGTGCTGCGCACCTCGGTCGCGCTCCCGCCCGATCTACGCGGCAGACAGCTCACGTTCGCCATCCCGATTCTCTACGCTCCGTGCACGCTCCTCGCGAACGGCCGACGAATGGCCCCGCTCGACGTCGGCACGACCCGCGACTACCGGGGCAACGGCCACCCTCGGTGGACGATCCCCGAAGACGCCACCTCCGTACCAGCGCTCGATCTCGAGCTCGACCACACCTGGACGCAGAGCGCGTGGCTCGACGCTCCGCCGCGACTGAGCGCGACCTCGGAGGGGGACGCCACGTACCTCGCCGTCACGGGCACGACCGATTTCGGCGCGGCGCTCGGCTTCACCGCGGTCGCTCTCGGCGTCCCTCTGTACCTCGGCATGTTCCTCCTCGATCGACGGCGCGTCGCCTACGCATGGTGGACCGTCCAGATGCTGAGCGGCATATTATATCCCGCGTTCGTGCTCGGCCTCACACCGCGACTCTTCGGTATCTACGACGCGCCGGTCATGTCGGTCGGGCTGTGCTTATGCGTCTGATGCGCGGTGCATTTCACGCATCTCCACTTCGGCCTGCCGCGACCGCACATCGCGTGGGCCCTTGCTCCGATCGCGGCCTTCGCTACGGCGCTCCTTTTCGGCGGCCCCTTCTGGTCGACGCGCGTCTTGACGCCGCTCACGGTCGTGTCCGTCGCCGTGACCGTCGCCTACCAGATCTACCTCCCGCTGCGCCTGTGGCGCAGGTCGAAGCGCCGGGTGCAGTCGGTCGTCCTCTTGCTCGGGTGGGGGGCCGTCGGCGTGATCGGGGCGGTCGATTTCATCGCATGGCTCGGGCTCGGCGAGCTGTACGGCGGCGCTCGTACCGCTTGCTTCGGAATCGCGCTGGTCGCGATCTTCCAGTCCCTGGTGCAGGCCGGCGACCACATCACGTCGCTCCTGCAGGCCGATCAGCTCAACGCCGAGCTCGCGGGCCAGGTGGATGCGCTTCGATCGAAGAACCGCGAAGTCGAGGTGCTCAACGTGGAGCTCCGCCGGCAGATCGGCGCCCGCTCGGAGCACCTTGCCGTGGCGCTCGCGCGCCTCACGACAGCGGGAACCGCCACCGTGCGGGCACTCAACGTCGGAGAGGTCGTCGATGAGCGCTACCGCGTCGCGGCCACGATCGGGCGCGGAGCGATGGGCGTCGTGTACCAGGTGGAGCGCGTGAGCGACAAACGTTGCCTCGCGCTCAAGCTCCTGGCGAACGCCGACACATCCCACATGGCGCGCTTCGCACGCGAGGCGCAAATCGTCTCCCGCCTCGATCACCCGAGCATCGTATCGATCGTGGACGTCGCCGTCGCGGGCTCCGGGTTCCTCTATCTGGTGATGGAGCACGTCGAGGGCCGGTCGCTCGACGAGCATCGCGCACGGTATGGCGATCTCCGCTGGGCGCTCGCGGTCCTACAGCAGGTCGCCGAGGGACTCTCCGCGATCCACGAGCACGGGATCGTCCACCGCGATCTGAAGCCCGGAAACTTGCTCCTCGCGTCCAGCGACACGGCGTCGGTCCCGCGCGTGAAGATCGCCGACTTCGGCATCTCACGGCTCGAAGCACCCCAGGCTATTGGCGTCACCGGGGGAACGCGCATCGCGCTCTCGTTGGTGCGCTCGACGCGACCGCCTCCGCCCGCCGGGCGCACGATCACGCACGAGGCCAAGGACGATTCGGACTGCAACCTGACCGAGACAGGCATGCTCCTGGGGACTCCGAAGTACATGGCCCCCGAGCTCGTGGGTAGGGCGCAGCTCGCCCAGCCTCCGTTCTTCAGCTTCGGCGTCATTGCGTACGAGCTCCTGACTTGCGCGCTCCCGTTCCGCGAGCCGGCCGCGATCCTCGCCATGAACAGTGAGCCCATCCCGGCGCCCGCGCCCCTCGTCTCCCAGGCCCCCGCCGAGCTCACGTCACTCCTCGAGCGGTGCCTGACGGAAGACCCGGCGAAGCGGCCGACAGCGAAGATGCTCGCCGAGGCGCTCTCGCGAGCGCGTGTCGATCAGGGGCACGCCCCCCTGCCAGCGGGCGGGTGATACGCGAGATTGCGGTCGGCGAGCACGGTGAAGGCCGGCCTTGTCTTTCCCGACGCACCGGAGACATCGTCGGCGTCGAAGAGTGTCCAGTACCCTGTGGCCGAGAACGATGCACGTGGTCGACGATGTCCCGATGAGCGCTTCCGATCCATCGTTCGGCGAAACCGTTCTGCCATGGGAAGCGCGGCGCCGTGCGGAACTGCTCCAGGCCGAGGTTGTCGACGCGCCGAGCGAATGAACGCGCCGTTCGTCCTCGGCCAGGACGGGCGACGGACGCTGGGCTGCTTCTCTGCAACAAGGAACTGGCTTCTTGCGTCTCGCAGCCCGAGGCTGCGCGTTCAGACCGTCACATCCTCAAAGTGCCAGCAGGAGCATCATGTCACTAAGGCGATACGCGACATCGCAATTCCCCCGGTCATCTTCACAGCGGCGTTCGCGGTTCACAGCCTGGCCACGGGACGACCTTCAAAGTCTATTTCCCGGCGAGTGTCGAATCTTAGGAGTCGATGCCATCCACACCCCCGCCGCCCGCCACGCTTCATGGCACTGAAACGATCCTTCTCGTGGAGGATGAGGAGCAAGTGCGCGTGCTTGCCCGCACGCGCGCCGCCGAACGAGCGCACAGCTACAAGCTCGATGATGGCAGGTCGGTCCGGGCGATCTCCCCCGCGTACTTTCTTGCAACGAAGCTCGTTGCGCTCGGTGATCGCGGCGAGGACGCGCTCTCGAGCAAGGACGCAGACGACATCATCACCGCGGTCGTCGAGGTTCCCGCGCTCGAGGAAGAACTGGAGGTGGATCGCCGCGGAGCTGGGCGAGCTCTTTCGCCGTGCGCTTGCCAAGCAGTGTTACGTGACGAGGATCTGGACGACTTCGTGGATAAGCTGCCGGCCGCGCATTGCGCCTCCCGAGATCATAAGCTTTTCGGCGACGCGCCGAAGACTGAGCTGGACCCGCTTGCGGAGTAGGTCGGCGGGCAAATGCGCTACCGTTGTCAGTAGCCGGGGGGAACGCCGTGCTCGATTTCACGTCTTGCAGCCGATTTCGAGCCTCTCGCGCGCGCGACGAGAGCGCGGTCGTCTGCGCCCGCGAAGGGCGTGGGTGATCGATGCGCCCCCATCGCGCCCACGACACGATCGGCCGTTTCA
The DNA here is from genome assembly GCA_003151595.1 of Myxococcales bacterium. The sequence goes on along the minus strand of PLXW01000115.1, from coordinate 15,815 downwards.
CGCTGGAGCGCGAGATAGGGCGTGGCTCGGCGGGGATCGTGTACGAGGCGCTCGAGCCCGAGACGGAGCGGCGCCTCGCGCTGAAGGTTCTCCGCGCGCTCGAGGATCCCGCGCTGCTCGTGCGGTTCAAGCGCGAGTTCCGCCTCGTGAAGATGCTCGCGCACCCCAACATCGTGGCGCTCGAGGAGCTCTTCTCCGAGGACGACGAGTGGTTCTTCACGATGGAGCTCGTGAGGGGGCTCGACTTCCTCACCTTCGCCCGCCGTGGGCTCACGCCGCGCGGGGCAGAGGCCGGCGACGCCGCGGGCGACGTCGCGTGCTCCGAGGCGAGGCTCAGAGACTGTCTGACGCAGCTCGTCTCGGCGCTCGAGGTGATGCACGAGGCGGGGATCGCGCACCGGGACGTGAAGCCGTCGAACGTGCTTGTGACGGAGGAGGGGAGGCTGGTCGTCCTCGATTTCGGCGTCGCCACCGACTTGCGAGCCCACGCGGGGCGCGGCGAGATGTTCAGCATCGTTGGTACGCCGGCGTACATGGCGCCGGAGCTCGCCCTCGGTGAAGCACCGACGGCTGCCGTCGACATGTACTCCGTGGGGGTCATGCTGTTCGAGGCGCTCACTGGGAAGCGCCCCATCGAGGGGGCGGCGATGGAGATCCTTGCGAAGAAGCTCACGGCCGTCGTCAAGGCGCCTCGTGAGCTCGTCGCCTCGGCGCCCAAGGATCTGAGTCAGCTGGCGGTGGACCTGCTGGCGCTGGATCCGCAGGCGCGTCCGACCGCCTCCGAGGTGCTTCAGCGCCTCGGCATGATGTCGGCGACGTTCACGGGAGAGCTCACGGGCGACGGGTCGTCGCGAACCAGGAGGAAGCGCGTCTTCGTCGGGCGAGAGGTGGAGCTCGCGGCGCTCGAAGCTGCGTTCGCCGAGACACGGGCGGGGAGCTCCGCGGCGGTGGTGGTGCGCGGCGAGTCGGGAATCGGCAAGACCGCGCTCGTCGGCCACTTTCTGGCGAAGGTCGAGGAGCGCACGCCCGACGCGGTGATCCTGAGCGGCCGCTGCCGCGAGAACGAGTGGATCCCGTTCAAGGCGTTCGACGGCGTCATGGACGACCTCGCGCGCATGCTCACCGCGCGCCCGCGGGAAGCGAGGGCGGTCCTCCCGCGACGCGCCGACCGCCTGGCACAGGTCTTCTCGACCTTCCGCTCCGTCGTGACGGCGCCCGTCCGCGGCCCGCAAGGTGGGGCCAGCGACCCGATCGAGCAGCGAAGCCAGCTCCTGGCGTCGGTTCGCGAGCTCTTCGAGCGCCTCTGCGAGAACTACACGGTCGTCGTCGTGATCGACGACGTGCAATGGGCCGACGCAGACAGTCTCGCGGTCTTGAACGAGCTGACGCGGCCGCCCGACGCACCTTCGTTGACGCTGCTCGTCACTCTCCGGAGCGAAGGCGCTCGCGAGCCGCTGAAGGAGCCGGCGTTCGCGCGCGCGCGCGTCGTCGACCTCGCGCGCCTGTCGGTCGAGGACTCCATAGCGCTCGCCCGCGAGATTGCGCCAGGACCCAACGAGCCTCCGACGAGCGAACGGGCCCCGTTCGACGCGGAGACGCTAGCGCGCGAAGCGCAGGGGCACCCGATGTTCATCGCGGAGCTCGTCCGCTATTCGTCGCTCGTGAAGCACGAGTCGGGCTTCGTGCGGCTCGACGACGCGCTCGACGAGCGCCTCCGCGCGCTCGACGAGGCCTCCGCAACGGTCCTGCGGGTCATCGCCCTCACCGGGCGCCCTGCGAAGCTCGCGTTCGTGAAGCAGGCGTCGTCCCTCGGGTTCGACGAGGTCACGCGCATCTGCGCGCATCTGCGAAATATTCATGTGCTGCGCGCGTCGCGCACCCGCGGAGATCTCGTGGAGCCTTACCACGATCGCGTCCGCGAGGTCGTCCTCAAGGCGCTCACGGAAGAGACGCGCCGCGAGCTCCATCGGCGAATCGCCACGGCGCTGGAGTCGGCGAAAAAGCCGGACGCGGAGGCGCTGGCGGTCCACTGGCGCGGCGGTGGTGACGAGGCTCGCGCGATCTCGTACGCCCTGAAAGCCGCCCAGGCGGCGAGCGAGGCGCTGGCGTTCGATCACGCCGCCGAGATCTACGAGAGCGTGCTCGCCTCGCCGTCCCTCTCTCCGGGCGACGAGAGGAACGTCGCGGAGAAGCTCGGCGACGCTCTCGTGAACGCCGGACGCGGGATTCCGGCCGCCGCGGCGTACCGACGTGCGGCGCGCGGCGCGCCGGTCGCGAGCGCCCTGGATCTGGAGCGACGCGCCGCCGACCAGCTCCTCCGCGCCGGCCACTTCGACGAAGGGCTCGACGCGGTCCGCGCGGTCCTCGCGTCCGTCGGCATGTCGCTGCCGGAGACTCCCCTCGGCGCGCTCGTGCGCTTCGTCTTCGGACGCCTCGTCCTGCGCTTCCGCGGGCTCCGATTCAAGCGGCGCGACGCGACCGAGATCGCAGCGACGGAGCTGATGCGCGTCGACGTGTGCCGCTCGATCTCCTTTGGCCTTGGCGTCGTCGACACGGTCCGCGGGGCGGCGTTCCAGGTGCGCGCGCTCCTTCTCGCGCTCCGCGCCGGCGAGATCAAGCGCGTCGCGTTCGCGCTGTCGTCGGAGTGTGTGTACGTCGCGCGCCCGGGTGGCGCGGCCTTTCGCTCCGGGATGGAGCTCGCCGACCGCGCGCGGGCCCTCGCCGAGGAGACGGGGGACCCGCACGCGATCGCGTATGCGCGCGGGACGCGCGCGGTCGCCTGCTACTTGAACGGTCGCTTCACCGAAGCGCGGGATCTCTCGCTCTCCGGCGTCGAGATCTTCCGGAGCCAGTGCACCGGCGTCGCGTGGGAGCTCGCGACGTGCCAGTTTTTCGCGATGAACGCGCTGGCGCAGCTCGGCGAGCTGCGGCGCCTCGGGGAGGAGCTGCCGCGCGCGCTCCGCGACGCCGTCGAGCGCGGCGACCGGTACGGCGCGGTCTGCCTGCGCAACGGCCTGCCGAACCTGCACTGGCTCGCGATCGACGAGCCTGCGGAGGCAGAGAAGCAGGCTCGAGATGCGATGAGCGAGTGGTCCAAAGAGGGATTCCATCTCGAGCACTTCTACGAGCTCGTCGCGCTCACGAACGTGGACCTGTACGTGGGGCGCGCCCGCGAAGCCTACGCGCGGATCGACGCGCGCTGGGGGGCGCTCCGCCGCACGCTTCTGCCGCTCACGATCCAGTCCGTGCGCATCCTGTCTGGCCATGCCCGCGCACGATGCGCGATCGCGGCCGTCGAGGACGGTGGGGACGTCGCGCTCCTCCGCATCGCCGAGCGCGATGCGCGCAGCCTCCAGCGGGAGGGCGCAGCGTGGTCCGTGCCTCTCTCAAAGGCCGTGTACGCGGCGCTCGCCTGGAGGCGAGGGTCGGAGGACCGAGCGGCGGCGCTCCTCCGCGAGGCGATCGCCGGGTTCGATGCCGCCGACATGAAGCTGCACGCGGCCGTGGCGCGGCGCCGGCTCGGGGCGCTTCTCCGCGGTGACGAGGGGCGCGAGCTCGAGCGTGTGTGCGACGAGCGGTTGGCCAGCGAGGGGGTGAAGGACGCCGATCGGATCGTTGCCATGGTTGCGCCGGGCTTCGGAGCACGGGGAAGGGCGCTCAGCTCCTGAGAGCCTGTCCGTTTTTCCGTGTAACTGCTGAGCGCTCGCCGGTGGCGGTCTTTCCTGGGAAAAGGAAGGACAGCCGATGCCGACGAAAAGGAAGAAGGACATTCGCCGTGAGCTTCTCGACGAGCTCTTGGCGGGTTACTCGAAGCCCGAGGACCTGACGGGGCCTGACGGCCTGCTGAAGCAGCTCACGGGCGCGCTAGTGGAGCGCGCGCTGCAAGCCGAGATGACCGACCATCTCGGCTACGAGCCCAACGCTGCTGAAGGCCGCGGCAGCGGCAACGCGCGCAACGGCGTCGGCAACAAGACGCTGACGACCGACCAGGGCGAGCTGCCGATCGAGGTGCCGCGCGATCGGCAAGGCACCTTCGAGCCGAAGCTCGTGAAGAAGCACCAGCGCCGTTTCACGGGCTTCGACGATAAGATCCTGAGCCACCCCCGTATTCCGCGGATTTATGGGGCAAGTGCGAAAGGTGGTGAGCGCAGCATTGGCGGCCCATCGCGCGCGGGCCCGCGCCCGGACGCGCGTCTCAGCGCCGGGCGCCGAGCCACGACTCGGCCTCACGCGCCTCGCGTTCCATCCCCGGTGCCGCGCGAAGCTCTCGGCCTGCGGCCTCCGCGAGGTCCCGCGCGCGCTTCGGGTCGCGCTTCGCGGCCGTCAGCGCGCGGGCGAGGGCGAACCGCGCGAGCGACAGATCGGTCGCCATCTCCCGCTTCGTGAGCGACACGCTCCGTTCGAGATGGGCGAGCGCCCTCTCGAGCGGTCCGAGCGCCGTCTCCGCCTCGCCCAGGCACGTGAGCGCATCCTCCCAGTCGGGCTGGATCTTGTCCGGCTCGAGCGTCTCCCGCTTCTCCTCCAGGGCGAGCGCGCGCGTACAGGACACATGCGCGGCTGCGGCGTCGCCTTTCGCCAATCGAGCCAGTCCTTGCTGGACGAGAAGGGCCGGGAGCAAGCGCACCTCGCTCTCGCCGCTCGCGTCGACGATCGCGATCGCTCGTTCGGCTGCCGTGAGCGCCGCGTCGCGATCGCCGATGCGGTTCTCCAGCTCCGCCAGCGACGCGAGAGGCAAGACGTTGTGCGGGCTCGTCGCGCCGAGCGGCGCCACGAGCGCGAGCGCCCGCTGGAGCGCCCCCTGCCCCTCGGCGTATCGACCGGACTGCGTGAGCGCCGATCCGAGGTTGTTGTAGTAGATGCTCAGAAACGGAACGTCTGGGCCGAACAGGAGCTCCTGCATCGCGATCGCCCTGCGGAACTCGACCACGGCCAGATCGGGCTTCCCCGCCGAAGCCAGGTCGTAACCCCGGTTGGCGATCGCGACGGCGATGCGGGGATGCGATGCCCCGTAGAGCCGCTGGAGCAGCGCGATCAGCCGATCGCGCAGGACGAGCACGCGGTCGGCGTGCCCATCGATCGCACCGAGCTGGATCTCCGCTTCGAGGACCTCGGCTTCGGCGCGGTCGTCGGGCCCCTCTCGCTCGCGGATCCCCTTGGCGGTGGCAAGCCACCGCTCCGCGCCGCGCGTGTCGGCGAGACTGTCGCTCAGCTCCAGCGAGATCGTCGCCGCGGCGATCGCCGCGAGCGAATCGTTGCCGGCGGCCTCGGACGCAGCGAAGGCCTCCTCGAACGAGATCCGGGCGACCGCGTCGTCCTCGAGCTCGCGCTTGCTCGCGGCGACGAGGAACAGGAGCTCCGCCTCCGACTGGCGATGGGGAATCGCGCGCGCCTCGACGAGCGCGCGCGTCGCCGCGTTCAGCGCCGCGTCGAACTTGCCCGTCATGCGCTGCGCCTCCGCCTCGGCCACGCTGCGCCGGAGGGCGGTCACGCGACCGCGACGCTCCGGCGTCTCGGCGGCGAGCGAGGCCGCGCGCGCGGTGCGGGGCTCGAGGCAGGCGCGCGGGAGGGGGAGGCCATAGGCCGCGCTGATGGCGTTCCTGGCGACGACGGCGTCGGCTCGCGACAGGACGTCCACGAGCGCGGCGAGCTCGTCGCGCTCGCCGTCGAGGCACGTGAGTCGATCCTTCATCGTCTGCGCGCTGTCTTGCGCGCGCAGGAGCGTCGCCTCGCTCGCCTCGCGGTGCACGCGCGCCCACTCCGCGGCGTACGCGTCGAGGCTCCCTTGCGTGCGCGCTGCGTAGTCGCTCGCGAGCGGCACGGCGGTCGCGGTGATCCCGGCGCCGACCTTCGCGCGAGCGTCCGGTCCCCACGTCGCGGCGATCAAGCTCTCGCCACCGCGGCACTCGTTGCGAACGTTTTGCCTGTGCCGCGCCCAGCCGAGCGTCATGACCGCCGAGAGCCCGAGGGCGCACGCGCCGAGCGTCCATCCGAGGCGCCGCCGGGTCGGATCGCGATCGAGCGCGCGGAGCAGCGCCGTCATCGACTCGAACCGGGCCGACGGTTCGTACGCGATCCCACGGAGCACGACGTCGTGAATCCATGACGGCACGCGGCGCTCTTCGGGTGGAGGGCGCGGCGGCTCGAGGAGGGCGTCGAGGTACGTGGAGAGCCCCGAGTAGACGAACGGCGCCTGGCCGTAGAGCGCGCGATGAAGCGTTACGCAGAAGCTGAATTGATCGCTCCGTGGATCATCGCGCCCGTCGAACGCGCGCTCGGGAGACATGTACCCCACGCTACCGACCATCGTGCCGGTCAGCGTGTGCGCCGAGCCGTGGAGAGAGCGGCCGCTCACGGCGCCGGACGCCTTCGCGGCCTCGTTCGCGCCGGACTGCGCCTCCGCTCCGGGGCGGAGAGAGGTCTCGGCGGGCGGCGTCGCCTCCTGCGCGCGCGCGATCGCGCGCGCGATACCGAAGTCACCGACGACGACGCGCCCGTCGTTGCCGAGGAACACATTGTCCGGCTTGAAATCGCGATGCACGATGCCCGCCGCGTGCGCCGCCTCGAGCCCGCGGCCTGCAGCCTTCAGGACGGCGAGCACGTCGCGCCATCCGCGCCGCTCATCCAGCCACGACCTCAGCGTATGCCCTTCGATGTACTCCGTTGCGATGAAGACGCCGTCGCCGAACTCGCCGACGTCGTAGACCGCGAGGACGTTCGGGTGGGTGAGGCGCGCCATCGTCTGCGCCTCGCGGAGCATGCGCGCGTGCGCGTCGGCGCCCTCCGCGTCGGGGTGCAGCACCTTGATCGCGACGCGCCGCGCGAGCCGCGCGTCGTAGGCGAGGTACACCGCGCCCATCCCACCTGCGCCCAGCCGACCGACGATCACGTAGGGGCCGAGGACCGTTCCAGTCGCGAGCGTGAACGCACCGTGAGGGCCCTCCCCCTTCGCGAGGGTGACGGTCGGCGCGCCGGACGGAGCGTCGCCGGGACTCATTGGCGTTCACCGAAGCCGAACACACCCGCCCTTCGGCGCTCCACGATCACGTTGTCCAAGAAATAACCTCGTCGAGGGGCTCGTGCGATACGGCGCGCGCGACGTGTAGTCGCCTTCCGTGCCAGGGAGCGCGTCATCCTGGAACTGCCGCGCGCGCGCGCTCCGATGACGCGCGGGGAGCCTGGCTGCGTGTTCGAAATGAGGACGGCCCGCGCGATCGTACGGATTCCGAACGCACGGTGCGCGCGACACCCCACGCACGTCGGGGAAGGGGATGTATGCGCGCGCGCGATGTCGGCTCGCTAGGTTCGATCGTGGTCACGGCGATCATCCCGGGACGATCGTCTTCACCCGGCACCCCTGGAGGTTGCGGCGCCCCAGGTCCTCCCCCCGTCGAACGTACACTCATGCGCGTAACATAATATCAGCGAGCGCTCCGATCGCGCCACGCGGCTTCTCCCGTTACGGTGTAGATCTCATCCTGACGCGCAAGCGCGCGTGAAAATCGAGCCGTTTTCCCGATGCCACGTGCGCCCTCGATCGGGCTCTTGGAGCACTCGCCTCCCGAGCGTGCTCCGGGACGCCGGGTTTTCCCTGGGTCGAGAAACTACGCGTTTCGGGCGTCAGGATGGGGTCTACACCCTGTCGAGACATCCTCCTGCTGGGGCTTGTTGATCCAGACCTCGGTGGGAAGCGACGGCGGCACGGGGCGACCGCGCGTGAAGCGCTCAGGGTGGGCGATGAATGCCGCATCGAGGATTGTGGGTTCTGGAAAATCTGTTCGCCCCCGTTCCGGAAAATCTGGCCGGTCGCCGGAGGCGAAGCCGCCGCCGGTGAAGGACCGCGACCAGCCCCTGACGCCGGACGGCGATCAGGGCACCGGAAGGGATGTTCATGTCACGCCTCAAGTACTCGCGGTGGGCCGAGGTGACGCTCGTGCCCGACGAGCAAACGGAGACCCTCGTTCGCACCCTCGTCGCCCACTTCGCACGCATGGGGGGCGTGCCGCTGCTGGCCGTGTTCGATCGTCCGAAGACGATCGTGCTCAGCTCGCAGAAGGACGGCGGCGTCCTCGAATGGAATCCGACCTTCGGCCAGGTGATGCTCGAGCTCGGCGTGGGAGCCGAGGTTTGCTGGCCGCGACGCGGTCAGGAGAAAGGGACCGTCGAGAATCTCGTCGGTTGGGTGAAGGGCTCGTTCTTCAAATGCCGCCGCTTCATCGACGACGCCGATCTCCACCAGCAGCTCGCCGAGTGGCATATCGAGGTCAATACGCGGCGGCCCAGCCGCGCGACGAGCGCGATTCCGGAAACGCTCATGGCCGAGGAGCGCCCGCGCTTGCGCAAGCTCCGCGTCGTTCCGGAAAACGCTCGACGGCGGCGAGCTTCTGCGCGAGCGGATCGCTCGGCTTGGCCTTCGGCCCACGCTTGTTCGGGGCGAGGCCCGCGAGCGCACCCGCGTCGCGAGCACGCCGCCACTCGACCAGATGCGACGAGTGCAGACCTTCGCGGCGCAGGAGAGCACCGAGGTCGCCCCGATCGCACGCGTCCGCCTCCTCGACGATCCGCCGCTTGTACTCCGCGGTGAACTTCCACCGCTTGGCCTTTGCCGTCACTTCGGCCGGGGGGCGTGAGACATGGAGAGATTTGGTGGATGAATTCACGAGAGCTCGATCGCTCGCCCTCTACACTAAACTTCGGTCGGGGAGCTGTCTCACGCACGTTGGCAGAGAGGGGTAGTCGACACCGACGGCGGTCACGAGGGCGGAGTCCGACGAAGCCGTCTTCTCTTCGTCAGACGTTGGGCCGCACGCAGCCACAATGAAAATCGACGAGAGCACCGCGACCTTCAACAGGATTCGAATTGTCATCGTTAGCGGCGCAGTGCACCGCATGTGCCACTCTCGCATCACGAGAACAAGCGCAAGTTCGCGCAATCTTCGCATGGCTTCACGCCGACCCAGGTGACGCGTGACCGCGCGACGTCCCGCGACTGGCCGCGTGTGACCGCACGTCGCGATAGAAGCTTTCGTCGTGGTCATTCTCGAGAACAAGAGACAGAGACGAGAGAATACAACCGGGCAGTAGTGATCCGCTGAATCACTACCCGTGGGATCCGACGGATCACTCGCGAGGATGCGCCTCTGCTCACGCTGAGCGAATGGTTCGGTTGACGTCCGCACGCAAGCAATTGACCGCGGGACGACATCGGCGATGTCCGTCCTGTGCGCGCCAAGGGAGATTCGAAACAATGTCGATCAGTCGTCTCGCTTTCACGCTCGCGTCGCTCTCCGTCCTCTTGCCGTGCGCTTGTGCCGCGACGACCGCCGACGAACCGACCGCGCAGGGCGAAGCCGCCCTCGGTACCTGGAGCTCGATCGTGACGTGCAGAGACCACGGCGTCGTCGTCGACGTCGATCGCGACGAGCAACGCCACCTCCATGTCGTCATCCGCGACGCGCACGCAAAAAAAGACGCTCTTTGCGACCGAGCGCGAAAGCGAGAAAACGATCGCCGCGCGCAACTCCCGCCGCACGCGGAGAGCAGCGCCATGAGCCCGAACCGTCGCGCGGAATTTTACTTTAAGGGTTCTGTCACGCGGTCGAGCCCCCCGCGCACGCGTTCGCGTATCAGGTCGCGCTCGAATTCGGCGAACACGGCAAGCATGCCCGCGAGCGCGCGCCCGCTCGGCGTCGAGAGGTCGAGCGCCTCGGTGAACGAGACGCCGAGGGCGCTCATCTCGTTGATCGTCGTCACGAGGTCGGCAACGGAGCGGCCCCAGCGATCGAGCTTCCAGACAAGGATGGCGTCGAGCTCGCGGCGGCGTGCGGCGTCGAGTAGTTCGTCGCGCTTCGCTCGTTTCGATGCGCCGGAAGCCACCTCGCGCACGGTGCGAACGATCTTCCAGCCGCGACGCGCGGCGAGCTCCTCAAGCTGGCGCACCTGCTCGGGGATGGTGTGCTGATCGATCGTGGAGACGCGCGCGTAGATCGCGGCCCGGAGGGGCCCGCCAAAAACCCCCTTCAAACGCGAGGCCCGAGACCCCTGTTTTTCTCGATGCGCGCGTGTTGCCCTTGCCATTCGCCAGAAACACTACTTTATGGCTGACCGCGAGCAACATGGCCGACGCGTGGATTCGTCTCCCAATTGATCCGACCGACGAGGACCTCGCGCGCGAGTGGACTCTGAGCGCCGACGATCTCGAGGAGGTCCGCCGCTGCCGCGGCGACGACAACTGGCGTCGTTTCGCGATTCAGCTCTGCGCCATGCGCGCCTTCGGATGCTTCGCCGATGATGTGGGGCGCGTTCCCGTTCGCGTGAGGCGCCGCCTGGGGCACGTTCCTGAGCCGCGCCGTCGGGCCGCCACCTTTTGGAAATTTACATAGTTTGCAGGATTCACACTGTGTGTCGAAACCTTCAATCACCCGGAGCGGGAGCACGGAGCGGGCGACCTCGAGGTACAGTGGGTTACGCAAACAAATCACGCTCTCGTGAACCAGCGCTCGGAACGCAGTTGATGTCATCGCATCGCGGGTAAGAGGTAGTGCGATGCGTTGGGCCGATGGCTCGACGCGGGCCGATCCTCTTCTCTAGCCGAGGACAATCCTATGATGAACACAAGAGAATTGGGTAGTCGACTTCCACTAAAGCGGACTGCACGAACCGCCGTGCTCGCAGTGCTCAGCCTGTCGTCGCTGCTGCCCGTGGGCTGCCGCGTCGGCGCCGACGACACCTCTGACAGCCAGGCACGCTTCGACGAGATCTCGGCAACAGCCACCACGGCGACGCTGGGCGCCAAGTACGACGCGACGAACGGGAAGGTCGACTTCAGTGTCTTCTCCTCGGCCGCCACACGCGTCGAGGTGTACATCTACGGTCGTGCGTTCGGTTCCGACGAGGCGACCAAGTTCGTGATGACCAGGGACGGGTCCACCAACGTCTGGTCCGCGAGTGTCTCCGTCGCTACGCTCGCGAGCAACGGGGTCACGGACACCGTGTATTATGGCTATCGGGCGTGGGGCCCGAACTGGCCGTTCTCCGGGGGCTGGACGAAGGGCTCCGAGGCCGGGTTCATCGCCGACGTTGACTCGGCCGGCAATCGGTTCAACCCGAATAAGCTGCTCTTCGACCCCTACGGGCTGGAGCTGAGCCACGACCCCCAGAACCCGTCCAGCACCGACGGAAGCGCCTTTGGATCCGGCCCGAGCTTTCGGAGGCTGGACAGCGGCCGTGTGGCGCCGAAGAGCATCGTCTTACCGCGGGACGGGATCTCCGTCACTGGGAAGCCGACCCGCGCTCTCCGCGACGATGTCATCTATGAGGTGCATGTCCGCGGCCTGACGAAGAATGACGCCAGCATCCCGGTCGCCGTCCGCGGCACCTACGCGGGCGCCGCGCTGAAGGTGCCTGCTCTGGCGAGGCTCGGCGTGACCGCTGTCGAATTTTTGCCCGTGCAGGAGACGCAGAACGACACCAACGACCTCGATGCCAATAGCGACTTCGGCGATAATTATTGGGGATATATGACTCTGAACTACTTCTCCCCGGATCGTCGCTACGCGTTCGATAAGAGGCCCGGCGGCCCGACGAGAGAGTTCAAGTCGATGGTGCAGGCGTTTCACGACGCTGGCATCAAGGTGTTCATGGACGTGGTTTATAATCACACGTCCGAGGGCGGCCCGTGGAACGGCGACCCGTCGACGATGACCGTGACGTCCTTTCGCGGTCTCGACAACCCCACGTACTACAGCCTCACGAACGACAGGCAGTTTCCCTTCGACAACACCGGCGTTGGAGGCAATTTTCACACGCACAACAAGATCGCCCAGGATCTCATCGTCGACTCGCTCGCTTACTTCCGCGACACGATGGGCGTGGATGGCTTCCGATTCGATCTCGGCGCCATCCTCGGCAATACCTGCGACAACGGGTGCTTCAACTACGATAGGATGGACCCGAGCACCGCGCTCAACCGCATTGCCAGGGACCTCTCCCCGAGGCCCGTGGCCGGCGGCGCCGGGACGGACTTCATCGCCGAACCCTGGGGCATCGGTGGCAACTCCTACCAGGTCGGCAACTTCCCGGCGGGCTGGTCGGAGTGGAACGGCAGCTACCGCGACACGCTCCGGAAGTCTCAGAACCAGCTCGGGGTCGAAGTGGTAACGCCAGGCGACCTCGCCACGAGGTTCGCTGGCTCGTCCGACCTCTATCAAGACGACGGCCGCAAGCCGTCGGCATCGATCAACTTCATGGTCGCCCACGATGGCTTCACGCTGAAGGATCTCTACTCCTGCAACGGAAAGAACAACAACCAGCCGTGGCCCTCGGGCCCCTCGGACGGCGGGGAGGACAACAACCGGAGCTGGGATCAGGGCGGCGCCGCCGCGAATCAGCGCAAGGCCACCCGGACCGGCTTCGCGTTCTTGATGCTTAGCGCCGGCACGCCGATGATCACTGGCGGCGACGAGTTCATGCGCACCCTCTCATGCAACAACAACGCGTACAACCTCGACTCCGAGGTGAACTGGCTCAACTACAATCTCTCGCCCGATCAGGTGAACTTCCAGTCCTTCGCGCAGGGGCTCATCGCGTTCCGCAAGGCTCACTCGGCGCTCAGACCGACGAACTTCTATGTCGGCAATGACACGAATGGCAACGGGATGGAACAGCTACGCTGGCTAAGACCTGACGGCGCCATGGCGGACCCGGGCTATTTCACCAACGCCAACAACCACGCGCTCGCGTGGCGCATCGATGGGACCGAGTTCGGCGACACGACGAGCGCGATTTACATCGCATACAACGGCTGGTCTGGCGATTTCGACTTCACGCTGCCATGGCCCTCCAATGGAAAGCAGTGGTACCGCGTGACGGACACCTGCCCCTTCGGCGAGGGCGCAAACCAGGTCGCGGCGCCCGGCTTCGAATCCGTCGTTGGCGGCGAGAACGCGCACTATGGGCTCTGCGGCCGCGGCATGGTCGTGCTGATCGCGAAGTGATCGCGTCGTCGCCCCGACGTGCAAAATGCACGACGCGCGCGCGGGGACCGAGTAGGCGCCGGTCGTCGTGGGACCAAGACGTCAGCGGAGCGCGCTCGGAAAGAAGAGGCGGAAGCGCACCCGGAACGATCCGAGCGACGCGAAGTATCCGCCGACTTGGCTGGTGCAACGCCGCGTCGATGTAGCGTGTGTTCCACAAGACGATGGTGTTCACGACTAGGCCGAGCGCGAGTTGATCTTCTTGTCCTTCGCGATAGCGCTGTCGAAGCTCGCCGAGCTGGCCGTGAAAGACCTCCCGAGAGAGGCCGTCGCGTCCCTCGTGGTGGTTCAAGTGGATCTTCATTCGTCGACGGCACGTCTCGTCGTCGGCGTAGCGCAGGAGATGGACCGTCTTTAGGGCACCTGCCGATCTCCGCGATCGCGCGGGCGAGGGTGGTGGGGCGACCGTCCGCTTGAAGAACGCGCACGAGTGCGTGGGCCAGCACGCGCCCCGCAAGGAGCGAACCGGCGCGCAAGATGTCGTCCCACTTCGAGGCGATGAGCTCGTGGTTGATGTGATTGCGAGAGATCCCGTCGAGCCGGCCGTAGTTCGCATCGCGGTCGAACCGCCAGAGGCGCGCATCGCCGAGGTCGGCGATGTGTGGGCTGAACTGGTACCCGAGCACGCGAAAGAGGGCGAATACGAGGTCGCTGTACCCAGCGTTGTCGGAGATGAGCTCCTTCGGCCGGAGATCGGTCTCCTGCTCGAGAAGTCCGCTCAGGATGAAGAGCGAATCGCGCATCGTTCCGGGGATGACGATCGAATGGAAGCCCGTGACCTGATCGCTGCCGTAGTTGTAGTAGGTGACGCCTCGTCGAACGTCGAAGTACTTCTGGTTTGGCTCGGGGGGGATCCCCGCGCCGGTGTCGTGGACCTCGACGACGGCTCGGCCCGCGGAGTCCGTCCTGGCGACGACTCGGATCGCATGACGATCGTCGCGGCCGTCCGGAATGGCCTGCGCTGCGTTGATGAGAAGGCGGAGATTGACGAAAACATGACCAAGGCGAGCCTCGTCGGCCATGACCGCAGGGACTGTCCCATACTGCTTCTCGAGGCGGGCGCGGTGGCGGATCTCGCTCGATGCCATGTTGATGGACAGATCCAAGATGTCCCGGACGTCGACGGGCGCGCGACGGTCCTCCTCGATGCGCGAGAACGTCTTCAGATCACGCACGATCCTCCGGACGCGTTCCGCGCCTTCGCGTGCCTCGTCGATCATCTCGATCCACGGCTCCGTGCGGCTCACCGCCAGCTCGCTCGAGGCCTGACGCACATCATCGAGGAGCATGTCCAGGTTGGCGGTGATGGATGTCAGCGGATTGTTGATCTCGTGCGCGACGCCAGCCGCGAGCGTGCGAACCGAGGCCATGCGATTGGCGGGGAGGAGCTTGCTCTGCATCTCCTTCGGCTCGGAGAGGTCGCGAAAGAGCGCGACCCTCGCTGCTTGGCCCTCATAGGCACAGTCGCGAGCGCGAACTTCGATAGGGAGCGTGGAGCCGTCCTTGCGCAGCCCCACGTACTCCTGAGCATCCCGCGGCAGCGGCGTCGATCGAGGAAGGGCTCGACGAGACGCTGACGGTGAAACGCGTCGACCTCACGTCGCAGCTCGAACGGATTCTGTCGACCACCAACGCGATTGAGAACCTCATAGGCTCGGTCCGCGATCGCACGCGCCGCGTGAAGAAGTGGAAGGACGGACGCATGATGCTCCGCTGGGTTGCCACCGCCCTCGAAGACGCATCCACGCGTTTCCGCTGCGTGATGGGCCGCACAGGAATGCGCGACCTCGCCGCCGTGCTACGCGCTCACACCAATCCCGTTACCGAGAAGTCGAGCGCCGCGTAGATCGCTGTTCGAACCGCTGCCCAATTTCACCAGCGAGAGGGACGACGCCATGGAACATCTCCGACCGCTTCACCCCTCGGCGGCAAGCTCAATACCCGCGCGTACAAGGTCATGGGAGAGGCTCGCTTGAACGCGCGTATGAATCTAGCGCGTAAGCACGATCGCGCTGTAGGGCCCTAGCACGAGCGGGAGCGCGTAGGGTTTGCCGTCGGTCGCGCCGAGCACGGGCGTGACGCTCCCGCTCTGCGTTCCGGTGAAGTCGGAGCCGTAGGCGGGAAGATCCGTGTTCACGCGCACGCGCCAGGGGTCGGCGTCGGGCGCGCCAACGTTGTACGTAGCGAACGCGGTGCTCGAGAAGTTAGCGACGACGAGCACGTCCTCGGCCGACGCGCCAAAGCGCCGGTAGCCGAGCACCTTGGCCGTGTCGTTTCGGTGCACGATCTCAACACCGGAATCGGAGAGCCCGCCGGCCTGGCCGTCGAGGTTGCGACGTAGGCGGACCATGTCCCGGTAGAACGCGCGGACCAGCGCGCCCTCGGCGGTCGGCCCGGCGAGGGGAACGGGCGGACTTAGGAACGGCGCGGTCGCGAGCCACTCTTGCCCCATGAAGAGCATCGGGACGCCGGGGGTCGTCAGCATCACGAGCGCGCCCAGCATCGATCTCTTTCGCGCCGCGAAGCTGGTCGGGTTCGCACCGTCGATCCGGTTCGGAATGCGCGCGCCACCGTTGCCGACGATGTCGTGGTTCTCGAGGTAGAGGAGGCGCCCGAACGGATCTCCACCGGAGTTCCCCTGGAGCGCGCCGACGACCTGGCCGAGGTCGCGCCCGGTGTCGCTCGGCGGGACGATCACGTTCGTCATCGTGTAGCCGAAGCCGTCCCACTGCGCGTCGAAGCCGAACCCGCCGCTCGCAGTGCTCTGCGTGATCGCGCCGTAGC
>PLXW01000077.1 GCA_003151595.1 Myxococcales bacterium | reverse complement strand
AGGATCAGCGACATGGCCGCGAAGATGGCCCACCCCTGGCGCACGTCCTTGACCATCCGGCCGAACGTGAAGCAGAGCGCCGCCGGCAACACGAGGAGCGACCACATCTCGAGAAAATTGGAGAAGCCGGTCGGGCTTTCGAAGGGATGTGCGGAGTTCGCGTTGAAGAACCCGCCGCCATTCGTACCCAACATCTTGATCGCGATCTGCGACGCCGCGGGGCCGACGGCGAGGATCTGATCGGTCACCGTTTTTCCGTCAGCGTCCTTGGTCGCCTGAAGGAGCGGAACGGTCTCGTACGCATGGAACGTCTGGACGACCCCCTGCGAGACGAGGAGGACCGCCACGACGATCGCGAGCGGGAGGAGCACGTAGAGCGTGCTGCGGACGAGATCGACCCAGAAGCTCCCGATGGTCTTGCTCGTCTTGCGCGTGAACCCGCGAATGAGCGCGACCAGCACCGCCATGCCCGACGCCGCGCAGACGAAGTTCTGCACCGCGAGCGCGAGCATCTGCGTGAGGTAGCTCATCGTCGACTCGCCGCCGTAGCTCTGCCAGTTCGTGTTCGTGGCGAAGCTGACGGCGGTGTTCCACGCCAGATCGGGCGACGGCGCCACGAAGCTTTGCGGGTTGAGCGGGAGCACGCCCTGGAGGCGCTGGATCGCATAGACGAGGAAGATGCCGGCCACGTTGAAGACCAGCATTCCGATCGCGTACTGCTTCCAGCTCGTCTCCTCGTCTCTCTTCACGCCCGCGAGGCGATAGAGGAGGCGCTCGACCGGCCCCACGATCTTGTCGAGCCACGTCGCCTGGTTCTCGTAGACCCGCGCCATGTAGTAGCCGAGCGGAACGGCCGTGGCGACGACCACCCCGAAGAACAGGATGACTTGCAAATAGCCGTGCGCGGTCATTGGAACCTCTCCGGCTGGAGGAGCGCGAAGACCAGGTACACGAGCAGGCCGAGCGAGACGACGCCGCCGGCGATGTAGAGGATGGGCATGATGAGCTCCGACTCGAGAGCAGCAGCCTCAGAGGCGCTCACACAGGCGCACGAGGCCGAGCGAGATCGCGAAGAGGAGACAGGTGAGACCGAGGTAGGCGAGGTCCATGGGGAGCGCTCCGGTGAGAGGAAGATCTAGGGCGTCACGACTAAACGTTCACTAAAAGCGGCGGCCGGCGCGCGCCCGCTCGACCGCGGCGTTCGCCTTCGCCGCCTCCTGCCTCGCCGTGCGCGCTTCCTCTTCGAGACGACGCGCTCGCGCTGCCGCCGCCTCCGCCTCACGCTCGCGTCGAGCCGCGACGCGCTCCGCGTCCTTGGCGACCTGCTCGAGCTTCGCGATCTCTCGCGCGCGCTCCTCCGCTTCGGCCTGGGCCCGCTTTTCTTCCTCGCGCGCGCGTCGCTTTGCTTCCGCCGCGGCGTGAGCGTCGACCTTCGACGGCGCCGCCGCCGGGTGCTCGTCGTCCTTCGCGTCTCGCGTGGGCGGCGACGTCGCCTCGAAGTCCAGCGCACCGAAGACGCTGAGGTCGTCGGGCGCGGTCATCTCGGCGTCGAGCGTTCCGCGCGTGAAGCGCTCGAGGTCTTCGGGCGACGCGAAGGTCACGGCTCGAAGCCCGCCGGCGAGCGCGCGCTCCAGCGGCGACGACGCCTTCGCGCCGTCCTCCTCGAGGACTCGAACGGCGAGCGCCACGATCCGCGACACCCCCGCGTTCATTTCGCGCCCGGCTTCGCGGACCGCGTCGGTGTCGCGGTGCTCCAGGGCGCGCTTCTGCATCGCGCGCACGCGAGCGACCGTCGCGAGGAAGGCCGCGACGTCTCCGGGGTGTCGGCGCGAGACCTGGTTCAGCGCCCAGGCTCCGCGCGTCGGCCGCTTCGTCCCGGCGAGCGCGTCGGCCGCGGCCCTTCTCCCCTGCGCCCGGAGCTCGGCGACGAGCGCCTTGCGGACGCGCGTGAAGTCGCCGGACGGCGCGGCGTAGAGGCGATCGAGGAGCGGGGCGAGGTCGGGCGCGTCCTTCGGCTTCGAAATCTTCGTGCCAACCATGGTGCGTGGCCGTGAGGATAGGCGCGCTCGGGCGACGCGCCGCTGTGTAACGTACAGCGCGAGAGGAGCTTCCACCGTGCAAGAGCTACGAGGAAAGGTCGCCGTCATCACCGGCGGAGCCAGCGGGATCGGTTACGCCGTCGCGTCGCGCGCCGCCGAAGCGGGGATGCGCGTGGTGCTCGCGGACATCGACGCGAGCGCGCTCGAACGCGCCGAGAAGGAATTGTCCGACGGCGGCGCCGAGGTCGCGGGTGTCGTGGTCGACGTGACGAACGCCGAGTCGGTGACCGCGCTCGCGGCGCGCGCGTACGAGCGCTTCGGGAGCGTGAACCTGCTCGTGAACAACGCCGGGGTCGCGTCGGTGCACGCCGCGTGGGACGGGCCGCTCGAAGAGTGGTCGCGCGTGCTGGGCGTGAACCTGTTCGGCGTGGTGCATGGAGTGCGGGCGTTCGTTCCGCGCATGATCGCGTCGGGCGAGCCGGGGCATGTCGTGAACCTCGCGTCGGCCGCAGGCCTCGTGAGCACGCCCGGCCTCGCCGCGTACTGCGCGAGCAAGTCGGGGGTGGTGGCGCTCTCCGAGGCGCTGCATCACGACCTCCGCGCGCGGCGGGCGAGCATCGGCGTCTCGGTGGTGTGCCCCTCGTGGGTGAAGACGCGAATCGCGAGGCGCCCGGTCGACGACGCGCCGATCGACGCGCCGACCGAGAAGATCCGAGCGGCGATCTTCCACGCCGTCGAGGAGGGGATCCCCGCGCTCGACGTGGCCGCCACGATCCTCGACGCCGTGCGCGACGACCGCTTCTACGTCATCACGCACGAACCGACGAAGGCCGGGTTCGCCGTTCGGGCGAAGGACATCCTGGAGGGGCGCCCGCCCACGCTCTTCAGCGTCGGGTGAACGCCCCCGCGGGTGCGCGAGCGGACTGTGCCGTGAAGGCACGACGCTCGGTCGAGTGAGAAAAAACGCTTCGGAGCCACGACGCCAGCAGCGAGCGACTACACTTCCCGCGCTCATGGAGCTTCCGGCCCGATTCGTTCGCGACTACCTCGACGCGGCCCGCGAGTGCGGCGTGGAGCCGGAGAGCGTGCTCGCCGGTCTCCCGGTGTTGCGGGAGCAGCTGGACACGCCGCGCGGTCGCGTTCACTGGGACGACTTCGCGGAGCTGAGCGATCGGATCGCCGCTGCCCTCCCCGGCGGCGCGCGCATCGAAGACGTCGGGCGCATCTCCGTGGCGCTCAGCTCCTCGTGGGCGTTTCGCACGCTCGTCCCGCAGCTCGTGACTCCGGCGCTCCTCCTTCGCGTCGGCTTCCAGTTCTCGGGTCCGGCGCTCTTCCCCATCCTGCGGCACCAGATCGAGGATCTCGGCGACGGAGCGCTGCGACTCACGCTCTCGGTGCCCGCGCCGTACCGGGGGAGCGAGTCGTTCTTTCGCGCGTGCATCGGCGGCATCCGATCGATCCCGACGCTCCTCGGATATCAGCCGGCGCTCGTGGGAGTGACGTCGCTCGGACCGCGCGGCTGCGTGTTCGAGATCACGCCGCCGCCGAGCCGCACGATCTTCGGCCGCGTCCGGAGCGCGCTGCGTGCGCTGCGGGGCGAGAGTCCGCTCTTCGACGAGGTCGCGCGCCGGCACGAGGCGATACAAGAGGTCTTCGGCGCCCTCCTTCGTACGCAGCGCGAGCTGCACCACCTCATGGAGCGGATCCCCGATCCGCTCCTCGTCCAGCGCGACGGCGTGATCGTGTGGACCAACCAGGCGCTCGTCACGGCGCTCGAGTGCGCGAGCCTCGACGACGTGCGCGGGAGGTCGGTGCTCGACTTCATTCACCCGGACGACAAGGAGTCGGCGGCCTCCCGGCTCGCCACCCCCATCGCCGCCGCCCGAGCTGGGACCTTCCGCCTCCGCGTCACCGACGGCTCCTACCGAACCTTCGAGATCGGCGAGCCGCAGGAGGTGATCTACGACGAGGCTCCGGCGCGCATGGCGCACTGCCGCGACGTCACGGAGCGCGACGCTTTGCGAGAGCAGCTCGTGCTCGCCGACCGAATGTCGCAGCTCGGCTTTCTCGCGGCGGGCGTCGCGCACGAGATCAACAACCCGCTGGCGTACGCGCTGGCCGCGCTCGATCTCGCGAGCCGCAACCTGCGCGCCGGGCGACTGGAGACGGCGGCGGAGTCTCTGGCGATCGCGCGCGAGGGGGCCGAGCGGGTCCGCGGGATCACGAACGACCTGCGGATGTTCACGCGCGGCGGAGAGCAGCGCGCGGAGCCCGTCGATCTCGCGCGCGTGATCCGGGCCACCGCCGATCTCGCCGCCGCAAACGTCCGCACGCGCGGGCGCCTCGTGCTCGACATGCATCCCGTCCCCCTCGTATTCGGCGACGCGGGGCGGCTCGGTCAGGTGGTGATGAACCTCCTGGTGAACGCGATCGACGCCATCGCCGGCGGCGATCCGGCGACGAGTCGGATCGACGTGCGCGCCTGGACCGACGCCGATGGGCGGGCCGTGGTCGAGGTCGAAGACAACGGGCACGGCATTCCGAAGGACGCCGAGACCCGCATCTTCGATCCGTTCTTCACGACCAAACCGCCGCGCGCCGGGAGCGGACTCGGGCTCTCGATCTGCCAGCACATCGTCACCGATCTGGGCGGGCAGATCACGCTGGGGACCCCTTGCGGATCGGGCGCGCTCTTTCGCGTCGTCCTCCCTCCTCACGACGGACCGATCGCCAGCCCGGAGACGGGACCGCGAAGCGTGGAGCGACTTCGCGTGCTCGTGATCGACGACGAGCGGGCGCTGGCGCTCGCGGTCGGCCGCATGCTCGAGGAGGAGCATCAGGTCGAGGTCGTCACGAGCGGCGAGGACGCGCTCCATCGCCTCGAGGCGGACACCGAGTACGACGTGATTCTCTGCGACCTGATGATGGCCGGCGTCGGAGGGATGGAGCTCTACACCAAGCTCGTCGAGGATCGCCCGGCGCTGGCGCGACGGTTCGTCTTCATGACCGGAGGCGCGTTCAGCGCTGACGCGCAGAAGTTTCTCAGCGAGGTGAAGAACCCCTGCCTGGACAAACCGTTCACGAGGGAGGAAGTGCTCGTCGCGCTGATCGAGGTGCGGCACGCGGGCTGAGACGTTACTTGCTGACCGCCATCTCCTGGAAGTGACCGGTCACCATCCTCCCCTCCGCGACGCGAACGACGGAGCCTTCGATGCCGTTGGGCGTGCTCCTCCCCGTCCAATCCATGGTCACGCCCTCGGGATTGGTCGTGACTACGTGGAAGGTCGTCCTGTCGCGTCTGGGCGTCACCGTGTAGTCGGTCCATTCCGGAAATCCGACGGCCGTGCACGCCGTCGACTCGAACTTCCCGTTCGAGAATCGGAGCGAGTCCTTCAGGGGTTGCTCTCCCGCGAGCTCGAGCACGACGTCGTACGACTTACCGTCGAGCCCGGGCGACGAGACCGCCCCGGTGGTCGTGGTGGTGGTGCTGGCCGGCATCGCGTTGCCGGACGAACGGCAGCCGAAGGCGCCGGAGGTGAGAACGGCCGCGAGAATCGCGAGGACGACGACGAAGCGCGTGCGCTGATCCTGGCTCATGGGTCACCTCCGGAAGGAGTCCACTCCTCCTCGTGGCGAACGTGCGTATCGATCACGCGCGCCGCAAGGTCCGAGATCGCGTCGAACCCTTGCGCGTAGGCGGCGCCGCATGAGGTGCCGAAGACGACGGCGCCTTGCGTCCGCCGCTGCGGGTTCTATTCTCGTACGAATGATCAATAACCGCCTTCTCTGGCGGAGGCTCGCGCTCCTGGCTCTTTTCGGCTGTCACCGAGCGCCGCCCGTTCCTCCCGGGTACCAAGGGCTCATCGAGTACGACGAGCACGTCGTGTCGTTCGAAGTTCCGGGACGCGTCGAGAGCGTCGACGTACGCCGCGGCGACCAAGTGACCGCCGAGCAGACGGTGGCGAAGCTCGACGACGCCGTGGAGCGCCTCACGACCGACGCGCATCGTCAGGACACGAGCGCGGCGAAAGCGGACCTCGCGCTGCTCGAGGCCGGGAGCCGACGTGAAGACGTCGCGTCGCTCGCGGACGACGAGCACGCCTCGGCCTCGAACGAAGACCTGATGCGGACGATCGCCGAGCGGACGCGGAAGCTCTTCGCCGACGGCGCGCTCCCGAAGACCGAGCTCGACAAAGCCGAGGCCGATCTGGCGCACGCGACGTTCGCGCGCGAGTCGCTCGACCAGCGACTCGCCGCGCTCCGCCACGGAGCACGCCCCGAGGAGCTCGCACGCGCGCGCGCCCGCCTCGGCCAATCGCAGGCGCAGCTGGCGCTCGAAGAGGAGCTCCTCGCGCGCCACGTGCTTCGCGCCGGCAAGGCCGGTGAGGTCATCGACGTGGCCACGAAGTCCGGCGAGCTCGCGGCGGTGGGCACCCCCGCGGTCACGGTGGCCGACACGACGCACCCGTACGTCGACGTCTTCGTCCCGCAAGGAGAGCTCGACGGCATCAAGCCGGGCGTGCGCGCCGAGGTGCGGGTCGATGCGACGAGCGCGCCGTTCCAGGCGTCGGTGGAGTCGGTGTCGCCCGACACGGAGTTCACGCCGAAGTTCCTGTTCAGCGACCGCGAGCGACCGCACCTCGTGGTGCGCGTTCGCGTGCGCGTGAGCGATCCGGATCGGCGAGTGCACTCCGGCGTCCCCGCGTTCGCGCGGGTCACGCCATGACCGCCGCGTCGGGCGAGCCCGCGATCATCCACACCGAGCATCTCTCGCGGTCGTTCGGGCACCTCGAAGCCGTGCGCGACGTCTCGCTCGACGTTCATCGCGGCGAGATCTTCGGCATCCTCGGACCCAACGGCGCCGGCAAGTCGACGACGATCCGGATGCTCTGCGGAATCCTCGACCCCACCGGCGGCAGCGGGACCGTCGTGGGCTTCGACATCGTGCGGGAGGCCGAGCGCATCAAGGCGAAGATCGGCTACATGACCCAGCGCTTCAGTCTCTACGAGGATCTTACCGTCGCGCAGAACCTCACGTTCTACGCAGGCATCTACGGCGTGCCGCTCCGCAAGCTGCGCGCGCGCGTCGACGACGTGCTTCAGGAGACGGGCCTCACCGATCGAAGGAAGCAGCTCGCGGGGACGCTCTCCGGCGGATGGAAGCAACGCGTCGCGCTCGCGTGCGCGACCATCCACGAGCCGCCGCTCCTGTTCCTCGACGAGCCCACGGCGGGCGTCGACCCGGTGAGCCGCCGCGAGTTCTGGGAGCGCATCTACGCGATCTCCGCCAAGGGGACGACCGCCGTCCTGACGACGCACTACATGGACGAGGCCGAGCGGTGCCATCGCCTCGCGTTCATCTTCGGGGGCGCGTTGCTCGACGTGGGGACCCCCGACGAGGTCGTGCAGCGTCGTGGTCTCCGCATCGCCGAGCTCGAGATCGAGCGCGCTCCCGAGGCCGCCCTTGCGCTGCGCGAGGCGGCCGGCGTCGAAGAGGTGGCGCACTACGGGCATCTGCTGCGTCTCGCGGTGAGCGGCGGGGCCGATCCCGTCGCGCTGGCGAAGCAGATCCTCGACGCGCGCGGGATCGTCGTGCGAAGCGCGCGTGAGGCGCGGACCACGGTCGAAGACGCCTTCGTCTCCATGGTGCGGGCGAACCCATGATCCTTCGCCCGCTCGTCATCGCCTGGAAGGAGTTGCTCCAGCTTCGCCGCGACCGGCTGACGCTGGCGATGATGGCCGTGCTCCCGGTCCTCCTGCTGCTCCTCTTCGGGTACGCGATCAACACCGACGTCCGTCACATTCCGACGCTCATCGACGATCAAGATCGGAGCGCGGCCTCGCGCGATCTCGCGCGCCGGATGGAGGCGACGGGTTACTACGACATGGTCGGCGAGGTGCGCGGCTACGACGAGATCGAGCGCGCGCTTCGCTCGGGGAGAGCGCGCGTGGCGCTCGTCGTCCCGCCTCGGTACGCCGCCGATCTCGCAGGGGGCGCGACCGCGCACGTGCAGCTCGTGGTCGACGGATCGGATCCGCAGATCGTCGGGAGCGCGCAGAACACCGCCGCGCTGCTGGTCGGGTCGCGATCGGCGCAGATTCGCGTGGAGCGCCTGGCGCGCGTCGGCGGGCGCGTGGCTCCCGAGCCGATCGATCTCGCGCCCGACATTCTCTACAACCCCGACCAACGCACCGCCGTGTACATCGTGCCGGGCCTCATCGGCGTCATCCTCACGATGACGATGGTCATGCTCACGGCGATGGCGCTGGCCCGCGAGCGTGAGCGAGGCACGCTCGAGCAGCTGATCGTCTCTCCGGTACGGCCCATGGAGCTCGTGATCGGAAAGATCCTCCCGTACGTGACGATCGGCTACGTCCAGATGGCGCTCATCCTGGGGTTCGCGCGCGTCGTGTTCGACGTGCCCGTTCGCGGGTCGATGGTGCTGCTCTATGCGCTCGCGCTATTTTTCATCGCCGCGAATCTCGCCGTGGGTCTCTTCTTTTCGACGATCGCGCAGACGCAGCAGCAAGCGATGCAGATGTCGTTCTTCTTCCTCCTCCCGAACATCCTCTTGAGCGGCTTCATGTTCCCCTTCGAAGCGATGCCGCGTCCCGCGCAGTGGCTCTCGCAAGCGTTGCCGCTCACGCACTTTCTCCGGATCGTGCGCGGCATCGTCCTCAAAGGGAGCCGCTTCGAGGAGGTGGCGTCCGAGCTGGCGTGGCTCACGGGCATCCTCGTCATGCTCGTCGTGATCTCGTCGCTCCGTTTCCGAAAGAAGCTGATCTGATGGCCCGTCCGCGCAGCGACATTCAACCGCGCATCGTGGAGGCCGCGCGCGCGCGCTTCCTGGCCGAAGGGGTCGACGGCGCGTCGCTGCGTGAGATCGCACGCGACGCCGGGACCAACATCGGGATGATCGCGTACTACTTCCCCACGAAGGACGAGCTGTTCCTGGAGGTCGTCGAGGAGGTCTACGCGAAGCTCGTGGCCGACATGGCGAAGATCCTCGGCGCCAGCGAGACGGCGCGCGAGCGACTGCGCGGCGCGTTCGTTCGCCTCGGCACGGCCAGCGACGTCGAGCTCCAGGTGATGCAACTGATGGCGCGCGAGGCGCTGAGCTCGTCGAAGCGCTTGCGACGAATCCTGGCGAGGTTCATGCGCGGGCACATCCCGCTCGTCATGGGCACGATCGCCCACGGCATCGCGAACGGCGAGTTCGACGACGCGATCCCGGCGCCGTTCATCTTCCTCGTCGTTCTCGGGCTCGGTCCCCTCCCGCAGATCGCGCGTCGCGCGTCGCGCGCGCTCCCGCTCTTCGCGGCGCTACCGGACGCGGAGCGTCTCGCCGATCTCTCGATCGATCTTCTCTTTCGCGCGGTCGGCGCGGCGAAGACGCCCGCCGCCGGAACGACTCGTGCCCCCACGCCACGAAAGGCCCGCGGCGGAGCAGGCTGATCGGGATGCGGGAGCGTGCGAGAATGACTCGAACGGACTTCAACGCCTGCTCGCGCCAGACATGAGCCCATCGAGACCACCGTCGGCCCATCCACGATCGTCGAGACCGGGCGAGATCATCCTCCCCTTCCCCGACGACCCGGCCGAGATGGCGCCCGCGCGCAACTACCGCACGACGTGGATCGTCTCGTCGCTCCAGACCCTCAAGGCGCACGGGTTCTACGATCGCTACGTGAAGCTCCTGCCGCGCGAGCACCACGACGCGGTGCTGCTCGCCGTCGCCGGGATGTGGATGCCGATGGCCGTCGCCCGCGCGCACTACGACGCGTGCGACCAGCTCGGTCTCACCGCCGAAGAACAGCTCCAGATGGGCATGGGCGTCGGACGTCGCGCGCAGGGGACCATCCTCGCCACCGCCGTCGCGATGGCGAAGGCCAGCGGGGTGACGCCGTGGACGGTCCTCCCGCAGTACCATCGCCTCTTTCGCCGCGGAGCCGACGGCGGCGCGCTCGCCGTCTGGAAGCTCGGACCGAAGGAGGCGCGCATCGAGATCGTGGGGTGCGAGCTGTTCGACGTCACCTATTTCCGTGCGGCCTTCCGCGGCGTGCTGCTCGACATCGCCTCGCTGTTCTGCGCGACGGCCTACATCCACGATCAGACGAGGATCCCTCCGCGCGGCACGGCCGTGTTCCGCTTTCAGTGGGCGTGACTTCCCGCGCAGAAGCTGCGCGGGGCGCGCGGCGTTTGCGAGCCGACGCGTGGATAAGCGAACGGCGCGCGCGCCGAGGAGCGACGAAGAACGCTCCGAAGCACCGGTCGGGGTGCTGGCGAGCACCTTGCACTCGTGAGGGTCATGGACCACCCGATTCGCGACTACATGACGGAGGCGCCGCACTCGATCGGCGTGAACCAACCACTCGCCACCGCGCACGAGATGATGCGAGCTCATCATATCCGCCACCTGCCGGTCCTTCGCTCCGGCAAGCTCGTCGGCATCGTGTCGCAGCGCGATCTCTACCTCGTCGAGACGCTTCGCGAGGTCGACCCGAAGAGCGTGTCCGTGGAAGAGGCGATGTCGCAGAGCACGTACTGCGTGACGCCTCGCACTTCGCTCTCGCGCGTCGCGGCCACGATGGCGACGAAGAAATATGGTTGCGCGGTGGTGATGGAAGGGGGCGAGGTCGTGGGGATGTTCACGGCCGTCGATGCACTCCGGGCGCTCAGCGAGATGACGCAGGAGCGATCGCGCAAGCAGGCGCACGCTTAGGCTCGACTAGGGCGCAGCCCGGCTTCGATTCGCGTGATCGAGCGCGGCTACTCGGCCGCGAGCTGCACGCTCTCCTCGGCGCGGCTTCGTCCCTTGATCCAGAGCTTGAGCGAATCTGTGCCGGCGCACTCGCTCGACGCGAGCCGATAGCTCGCGGGGAGATCGGCGCCGAGCCCGTGGTAGGTGACGACGCGGGTGCCGTCGGGCGCGTGGGTGAGCGCTTCGAGCGCGATCTGCACGTCCACGAGGAAGCGTCGCTGCGAGAGCTCGACGGCGGCGTCGATGCGCGCGCCCATGCAGTCCACGTTCTCGTAGAACGGATTGTAGAAGTAGAACGCATCGAAGCGATGCCACTGAACGGCTTCGATGTCACCGTGCACGAAGCGCGCGTCGACCTGGAGCCGCGCCGCGGCCGCCCGGGCCACGCGGACCAGGTGCTCGCGGTGCTCGATCCCCGTGACGACGGCGCGGGTCGACGCCGCGGCGACGATGCAGAATTTGCCGACCCCCGAGCCGACGTCGAGCACGTGCGCCCCCGGCGCCGGCGCGAGCAGCTCCGCGGCGCGCAAGGCGACGCGGACCGGGGTCCAGAAGATCGAGGAGAGCGCGCGCACGCGCGGCGGGTAGAGCGCGTCGAAGTCGCGATTGGCGACGAGCTCTCCCTCCTCGAGCGATCGACGGAGGCGCGCAAGGCGTGGATCTTCGGTCATGGATGCTCGAGCTTGAACGGGAGCAATGTACATGCCCCGGGCCGGTGAGCGGCCGGCGACGCCGATTTTAGCGCACGTTTAGGGCTCGCTTCCTACGCTTTCTCCCGGGACCTGCGAGGCCCGAGAGGAACCGCTCATGCCACATTCCGTCGAAGTCCAGGTTGTTCGCCGAAACCTCCGCTGGGAGGTGAGGGTCAACGGAGTCGCGCGCCCGCTGATCGATTGGCTGTGCACGAAGGAGCGCGCGATCGATCACGCCCACCAGCGTGCGCGCGAGGTCGATGCGAAGGTCATCGTCCTCGAAGGACCCGACTGGAGCGTCGAGGAAGTGATTCACGTCGAACGACCGTCGGGTCGCTACGCGCTCGTGGCGTAGAGTCTCCTCCATGCGCGACGTCACGCCGGGACCAACGAAGCAGGCGAACGCGCCCATCGTCAGCGTCGTCGAGTGCGCCCCGCAGCCGACGAAGAAGCGCGCGCTCGACTACATCTTCGGACGGCGACTCGCCTCGGCCGAAGAGGACGAGCAGAAGATAGGTCCGCTCGCCGGTGTCCCCGTGCTCGGCCTCGATGCGCTCTCGTCCGCAGCCTACGGACCGGAGGCGGCGCTCACGCTGCTCCTCCCTCTCGGCGCGCTCGGTCTCGCGCACGTGCTGCCGATCAGCGCGATCATCATCGGCGTCCTCCTCGTCGTGTACTTCTCGTACCGGCAGACCATCGCCGCGTATCCGAACGGCGGCGGCTCGTACACGGTCGCAAAAGAGAACCTCGGTCAGCCCGCGGCGCTCCTGGCGGGCGCGGCGCTCGCCCTCGACTACGTGCTCAACGTCGCCGTGGGGATCTCCGCGGGCGTCGGCGCGCTCGTCTCCGCGGTCCCGGCGCTCCTCCCCTTCACGCTCCCGTTGTGCCTCTTCATCCTCGCGCTCCTCACGATCGTGAACCTTCGCGGCACGCGCGAGTCGGGGCTCACGTTCCTCCTGCCGACCTACCTGTTCGTCGCGACGCTCGCGGCGGTCATCGTGATCGGGAGCGTGAAGGCCGCCCTCGCGGGGGGTCATCCCGTCGCCGTCGCGATGCCGCCGGCGCTCGTAGCCACGACGACGACGGCGAGCCTGTGGCTCCTGATGCGCGCCTTCGCCAGCGGCTGCACGGCCATGACGGGCGTCGAGGCCGTCAGCAATGGAGTGCCTCTCTTCAAGCCTCCGACGATCCGCAACGCCCAGCGGACGCTGACGATGATCATCGCCATCCTCATCGCGTTCCTCGGAGGCATCGCGTTTCTCTGCCGCGCGTACGCCGTCGGCGCGACCGAGCCGGGCGGGGCCGGGTACCAGAGCATCCTCTCGCAGCTCACCGCTGCCGTCGCCGGTCGCGGCGCGTTCTATTACGTGACGATGAGCTCCGTCGTCGCCGTGCTCGCGCTGTCCGCGAACACGAGCTTCGCCGACTTTCCGCGCCTCTGCCGCGTGCTCGCGGTCGACCGGTTCCTCCCCGACACCTTCGCCACGCGCGGCCGGCGTCTCGTCTTCTCGTACGGCGTCATCATCCTGGCGCTCCTCTCCGCGGCGCTCCTCGTCGCCTTCGGCGGCGTCACCGATCGGCTGATCCCGCTCTTCGCCATCGGGGCCTTCCTCGCCTTCACGCTCTCGCAGGTGGGGATGGTGCAGCACTGGCGACGGATCGGGGGGGCGGCGAGCCGTCACTCGCTCTGGATCAACGCGGTCGGCGCCGTGGCCACCGCCATCACGCTCGTCGTGGTCGTCGTCTCGAAGTTCGCCGAGGGGGCGTGGATCGCGGTCATCGTCGTCCCGCTGGTCGTGCTCCTGTTCTCGCGCATCAACGCGCACTACCGCTCGGTGGCCGCGCAGGTGGCGAACGACGAGCCCCTGGTGCTGGCGAAGGCGCAGCCGCCGATCGTGCTCGTGCCCGTGCAGTCGTGGAGCAAGCTCACGAGCCGCGGAATTCGGTTCGCGCTGGAGCTCTCGCCCGACGTGCGCGCGCTGCACATCCTCACGCAGGACAGCACGATCTCGGAGCTCACACCGGTCTGGGAGGAGCTGGTCGCCGGGCCCGCGCGCGCGGCCGGCTTTCCGCCGCCGCAGCTCATCTTGCGGAAGTCGACGTACCGACAGTTCTTCGCGCCGCTCGTCGACTACGTCATCCAGATCCGCGACGGGCATCCCGACAGGGACATCGTCGTCATCGTTCCCGATCTCGTGGTCCGCCGCTGGTACCACGCCTTCCTTCACAACAACCGCGGCTCGATGCTCCGCGGTCTCCTCCGGCTGCGCGGCGGGCCGCGCGTGGTGGTGGTGAATACGCCGTTCTATCTCGAGGACTGAGCGGCGAGCGACGGCGCCGAGATGCGGGCTTCGCCCGACGGCTCGTAGCTGCACAGCGGATCCTCGCCGAGCACGTCGCCGTTCGCAGCCCACGCGCGCGCCCGCGACCCGCCGCATGCCGCTCGAAACTCGCACCGGCCGCAGCGTCCGTGGAAGGAGTCGACGTCGCGCAGGGCGCGGAAGAGCGGCGACTCGCGGTAGAGCGTGAGCGGGTTCTCCATCTTGGCGTTGCCCGCCGACACGGGGAGAAAGCCCGACGGGTAGACCTCGCCGTCGTGGCCGATGAACATCACGCCGTTGCCGTCGCGAATGCCCGCGGCGTGGCCGTGACCTGGAGGCGCGCCGCCGACGCGCGCGACGATGCGACGGAAGAAAGGGGCCTCGGTCGTCGTGAACACCGGCCCCGGCCGCACCTTGGCGCGCTCGGCGAACCACACGAGCAAGCGCTCGGCGGCCTCCGCGCTGATCGGTTGCAGCTGCGTGCCGCGCCCCACGGTCACGAGGAAGAAGAGGCTCCATCGCGCAGCCTCCATCTTCCGCACGAGGACCTCGATGGCCGGCAGATTTTCGAGCGTCTCCGCGCTCACGAGCGTGTTGACCTGAAATGGGAGGCCGACCTCGCGCGCGCGCGTCGCGGCGTGCAGCGTTCGCTCGAACGTCCCCGGAACCTGCCGGATGGCGTCGTGCCCCTCCGCCGTCGATCCGTCGATCGAGAGCGAGATCGCGTCCACGCCCGCCTCCTTCAGGCGGGTGATCACGTCACCGGTCAGGCGCGGAGTCGCGCTCGGCGACACCGAGACGTGGAGCCCGAAGCCGCGCGCGGCGGCGATCAGCTCGAAGAGATCGCTGCGTTCCAGGGGGTCGCCCCCCGTGAGCACGACGTGCGGCTTCGGATCGGCCTCCGCGAGCCGGCGGAGGAGGCGGAGCCCCGCGGCGTGCTGGAGCTCGTGAGGGTCGGCGAAGTGCGTCGCCTCCGCGCGGCAGTGGCGGCAGGCGAGCGAGCAAGCGCGCGTCACCTCCCAGTAGACGCGCATGGGCGCGTTCGCGTGAACGAAAGGTCGCATGCAAATACTCCTGGGGGCCGACGGACGAACGCGCCGAGGTCGGCCGAGCGCATGAGGAGCAAGGGGCGTTCCGAGGGGGAGGACGCGCGGAGAGTGCGGAAAACGCCTAGCGGCGCCGGGTCACGCGCGGGGGACGTGCATCGTTTGCGTCGGGGGAGCACCGATTGCCGGGCACGAGGGGAGAGGTGGGCGCGTTCGTCGGTAGAAGTAGATGTGAGCAATTCCCCGAACCGCTTCGTCGCCAATCCGTACGCTCCTCCGCAGGCCCCCGCCGGCGGGCCGCAGTGGGATCCGCATGGCTCCGCAGTCGGCCGCCTGGATGGGAACGCGCTCGTCCTCCCGAACGGCGCGGCGCTCCCGTCGGTCTGCTCGAAATGCGCGACGGGGGCCGGGCTCCGCCCGCGGAACGTGAAGTTCAGCTTCGTTCCGGCGTGGGCGCGCTTCTTCGGGCCGCTGATCCAGGTCATCGTGATGAAGAAGTCGCGCTTCGACGTCCCGCTGTGCGAGCCGTGCAACGCCGAGTGGAAGAAGTGGAACCTCTTCGCGTGGCTGGCGATCCTTCCGGGGCTCGGGCTACTCGGGACGAGCGCCCTCTTGGAGGACCCCGGGATCCTCGCGACGGTCAGCTTCGTCGTGATGCTCGTCGCGCTCGTGACGGTGCTCGTGCTGCGCAAGCGGCGGGTGGTCGTGGCGACGAAGATCGATAAGACGCATACGTGGATGACGGGGCTGCATGACGAGATGAAGCGGCTGGCCGTGGGGGGCTGACGTTTCAGTCGCCGCGGAGCTTGCGTACAACATGGCGGCGGACGGCGTGCCTGTCCGTCGCGTCGATGGCACGACTCTGCACGTCCGCGGGATCGGGGAGGTCGGCGAGAATCGCCTTCACGACGAGTGAAGGACCACGATTGCCGGGCTTCCGGCGGCGTTGCCGGAGGTACTCGGCACGGATCGCCTCGCGGACGACGTCGGAGATCTCGATCCCGCCTTCGCGCAGCGCCGCTCGTCGGCGCGCCTTCGCGTGCAAACCCAGCTGGTCGAGCCAGTAGACGCTCGCGAACAGGTGCGCTCCCGCCGGTAGCGCGTGTCGTGGCGGCGCGGACGCATACGGTGGCGGCGGGGGCGAGGGCGCTACGGGCGGAAGCGCCAAGAGTCACCGAAGCGGCGTGGGCGCCGCCGGGCGTAGCGCGTACGGTGCCGACGGGGCGCACCGTTCCGGCGACGGGAGCATCGTTGCCGCCGCGGTTCCTGCGTCTTGCGATCGCCGTCGGACTTCGGCGAGGCGTTGCGCGTGTTGGTGCTCTTCGAACTGGGCGAAGAAGCGGTCCCGGCGCGGAGAACGCTCGCCGTGATCCGCGATCCTCGAGGCGAACAGCGCTGTGACGCTCGGCCAGTCGCCGAGCGAAGCCGACCGCAAACGCACCGAACGCTGCGCGGCGGGGGTGACGGCGGATGCCATCGTGATTATGGTCACCAAGAGTGGACGAGTTGCGCGACGTGCCTTCGTCGCGTTGGGGGGACTTCAAGGCGAAGGCACGAGAGGAGATACGGAATGCGGGTGAAAGACGATTGCATCGAAGGTACGGGCATCCTCGAAAGCGAGTTTCGTGGAGGCATGTACCGCGTGAAGCTGCTTCCGCCCTTGAAGGGCGAGATCCTGGCGAAGCTGTGCGGGAAGATGACGAAGTTTCGCGTGCGAGTGCTCCCTGGCGACGTCGTGAGCGTCGAGGTGAGCGCGTACGACCTCACGCGAGGCCGGATCACGTATCGCGGCGCGCGCCGCGAGCGGGGCGCCGCGTAGTCGTTTCGCACGTCCTCCCGGCTGGCGAGGCGGAAGACGCTGCCGCGCTGGCCGTCGTCCTCGCCACGTGAGGACGCGGCTCGAACCGCGGCACGCGCGTGGTGCGCGCGCTGCGCCGCGGCTATCGTGCACGCATCGCCATGACGACGAGCCACGTCGAGTCGATCGACGACTATCGCATCGTCCGGCGACTCGGCCGCGACGGCGCGACCTTCCTCGCGCACGACGGCTTGCTCGATCGCGCGGTCGTCCTCTCGTTTCTCCCCGAGGAACCGGACGCGCGCAGCCGGTGCCTCGCGGTCGCGGGCGCGTTCGCGCGCGCCTCGCACCCGAACCTCGGGCGCGTGCATCATGTCCGTGAAGGAGGCGCGAGGCCGTACGTCGTCGCGGCCTTCGCGTACGGGCAGCGACTCGACGCCGTCGCGGCACCCCTGGAGAGCGCGCGCGTGCTGGAGATCGGGCGTGGGCTCGCCGGTGCGCTCGCCGCGCTGCACGCGACCGGTGCCGTGCACGACGACGTGCGCCGGGAGCGGGTCGTTCTCTCGGAAGAGGGCTCGCCACGCCTCGTAGGGCTCGACCGAGGACGCGTCGACGCCGATGAAGCGGCGAAGCGCGCCGACGTGACCGCGCTGATCGCTCTCCTCGAGTCGATCGCCGATCCCGACCTGAAGGGACGACTCTCCTCGTTCGCGGACGTCGATCGCGGCGTCGTGGGCGCCGAGGAGCTGCGGCGTTCTCTGGAGACGCTCGGCCGCCCGACGCTCGCGCGCGAGGCCCTCTCGGAGAATCCCTACCGCGGCCTGCGGGCCTTCGACAGCGAGCACGCGGCGGTCTTCTTCGGGCGTGAGCGCGAGGTCGCCGAGCTCGTGGAGCGCCTGCGTCGACAGCCGTGGCTCCTCGTCGCGGGGCGCTCGGGGGCCGGAAAGTCGTCGCTCGCTCGCGCGGGGGTGGCGCCTGCGATCGCGGGCGGCGCGCTCGGCGAGCGCCCGGCGTGGGACGTCGTGACCATGGTACCGGGAGCCGAGCCGCTGGCGGCGCTCGCACGAGCGATCGCTCCGTTCGTGGACCGCGGGCGCGACGAGCTGGCCGCCGCGCTTCGAGAGAATCCCGCGCTCGCCGGACGCCTGGTGCGGGCGCGGACCGACCGCGGTCTGCTCCTCGTCGTCGACCAGCTCGAAGAGGCGATGACGCTGGCGTCTGCGCAGGAACGCGACAGCTTCTGCGACGCGCTCGAACGGTTCGGCGCGCTCGCCCCCGGCGTGCGCGTCGTCTTCACTCTGCGCGGCGACTTCCTGGACCGACTCGTGAAGCTCGGCTCGTTCGGTCGAGATCTGGTGCGCGCTGCGTACATCGTTCCGCCGATCGGCCCTCAGGGACTGCACGAAGCGATCGTGTCGCCCGCGAAAGCACGCGGGTTCGACTTCGAGACGGCGGCGATGGTCGACGGCCTGGTCGACGAGGTGAAGCACCACGACGAAGCGTTGCCGCTGCTCTCCTTCGCGCTCGGTGAGCTCTGGAGCGCCCGGGACGTCGCGCGCCGCGTGATCCCCGAGGCGGCGCTGCGCGACCTGGGAAGCGTCGCGGCGGCGCTCGCGCGTCACGGAGATCTGGTGCTGGCGACGATGCGCGAGGACGAGCGCGTGGAGGCGCGTCGGATCCTCCTCGCGCTGCTGACGGCCGTCGAGACCGGGACGCGTCGCAAGGCCGAGGACCTCGTCGGCGCGGGCACGGCGTCTGCGCGATCGGCGCTCGAGGCGCTGGTGCGCGGGCGCCTCGTCGTCGCTGGCGAGACGTACGCGATCGCCCATGAGGCGCTCGCGCGCGCGTGGCCGCGCCTCCGAGCGTGGAGCGATGAGGCGTCCGAGGCGCGTGCCGCGGCCGCTCGCCTCGCCGGCGCGGCGCGGGAGTGGATCCGACTCGGGCGCGGCACCGAGGGGCTCGGGAACGAGCGCCTTCTCCGAGACCTCACGATCCCGGGAGCGCTCGACGGGACGAGCGACGAGGCCCGAGCGTTCGTCGACGCGAGTCGTGCGGCGGTCCGGCGAGCGCGTGTGCGCCGGCTGGCGCTACACCTCGGCGCGCCGATGAGCGCCCTGCTCTTGGTGGCAGCGGTCGCCGTGGGAATCCGGTCGAGTGAACGGCGACACGACCGCGCGTTCGTCGCCGCGCGCCTCCTCGAGGCCGACCCCGCCATCCGCGAAGTGCGCGACCTCGACGCGCGCGTCGCGTCCGCGCGCGCAGACGCCTTCGCCCGCTACGACGCGGGTGACACTGCGGCGGGCGAGTCTCGCTGGCGTGACGCGCTCGCCCTCGCGCGAAGGGAGTCCGACGCCTTCGTCGCGGCGAGTGCCCCTCTCGGCCTCGCCCTCGCACGGGAGCCGCTCGACCCTGGTGCGCGCGTTCGCGCGGCCGACCTGACCTACGAGTGGCTCCTCGCCGCCGAGCGCGATCACGAGCCGGACGTCGCGCGCGATCTCGCCGGCCGCCTGGCGCAGGTCGACGACGACGGCTCGCGCCGCGCACGGCTCGCGGCACCCGCGCACCTGCGCGTCACGACGGCGCCGCCCGGCGCGCGCGTCGTGCTTCGGGCGGTTCGCGTCGACGCCGGCGGACGTCGCCTGGAAGACGATGGACACGCGATCGAGCTCGGGGCGCCGCTGGATCTCGCGCCGGGCTCGTACGTGCTCGCCGCGAGCGCGACGGGTCGTTACCCCACGCGCTTTCCGGTCCTCCTCGGTCGTGACCAGGACGAGCGGATCGAGATCGCGCTCCCCGCGGCCGCGTCCGTCCCTCGCGGGTTCGTCTACGTCCCCGCAGGCTCGTCGCTGATCGGCGCCGCGGACGTCGAGGGGGTTCGAACCGCGCTCCTCGCCGAGCCCGAGCGCTCGGTGCGAGTCGAGGCCTTCCTCATCGGCGAGCACGAGGTGACCTACGACGAGTACCTCGACTTCCTCGCGTCGCTCCCGGACGCCGAGCGAGCGGCACGTCGCCCTCACGTGCCAGGCCTCGACCTCGGCTACGACCGCGACGGCGTCCCCGTCTTGACGATCGGCGCGACGGCGGCGAGGCGCGGCGAACCGCTCTGCCGCCCGAAGCGAAGCGCGCGGCGCTGCCAGGACTGGCTTCGGATCCCCGTCGCCGGCATCGCGTGGGAAGACGCGGAGGTGTACGTCGCGTGGCTCGCGCGCTCGGGACACATCCCTGGCGCGCGCCTTTGCACGGAGCGCGAGTGGGAGCGCGCCGCGCGCGGCGCCGACGGGCGGCTCTACCCGCAAGGCGACGCCCTGCGGGCGGACGATGCGAATTTCGACGCGACGTACGCGACGGACGACGACCGAATGGGCGCCGACGAGGTCGGCTCTTTCCCGGCCGACCGCAGCCCCTTCGGCGTGCTCGACCTCGGCGGGAACGTGCGAGAGGAGGTCCGCTCGGAGGGGCGAGCGCACGCGGCGCGCGGCGGTTACTGGCACTACGATTCGATCGACGCGCGCGCGGCGTACCGTCACGTTCGCAACGACGGCAACGACGCCGTCGGAGTCCGGGTGTGCGTGGCCGCGCCGGAGACGCAGTAGCGCGCGGTAGCGGCGCCGAGGGCGTCCGCGTCAAGACCCTGCCCCCGACGCTTCATCTCGTATCGGCGCACACCCGGAGACCGTCGGTTCGGAGGCGCTCTCTGACCGCCCCCGTCGAGCGGTTGGAGATGAGGAGGTACATGCCGTCGTGACTCCACGTCGCGCTGCGACCCACCGCCTCTCCCGGCCGCGCGACGTCGAGCGGACCGGACGTCCACTCCCACACGCTCCCCGTCATGTCGTCCACGCCGAAGGGACTTCGCGATCGGGGATGCGTGCCTGCCGCGCACGGGCCGGCGCGAAGCACGTCGCCTCCGTAGGCGGTGAGGATGCACGCGTCGTCGGGTCCGAGCTCGCCGTTCCCGCTCGGGTACCGCCGCTCGTCGGCGCCGCGCGCGGCGCGCTCCCACTCGCGGTCGGTGCAGAGTCGCGCACCCGGCACGCGGCCCGAGCGCGAGAGCCACTCGGCGAAGTGCTCGCCGTCCTCCCGGCTCGCGCCGTCCACGGGCACGCGCGCCCAGTCGACGCACGGCTGGATT
The DNA here is from genome assembly GCA_003151595.1 of Myxococcales bacterium. The sequence continues at coordinate 67,334 of PLXW01000077.1, read as the reverse complement.
CCGTTGCAGTACGCCTCGCCGGGAGCGAACGTCCTGTCGCGAAGCTTCCACACGATGCGGCCGTCCTCCGCGAGCGTGAGCCCCCCGGGCAGTCGGGTCCGGCGCTCCGATCCGGAGAGGGCTTGCAGGAACGCGACGTAGTCACCGTTCGTCACCTCGGTGCGCGCGATCAGGAACGCGCCGATCTCCACGTCGTGCGTCGGCTGCGCCGTGAGAAAGACGCGGGCTCCCTCGTCGTCGCTGCTCCCGTACGGCGTGCGCCCGGCCGGGACGTAGAGCATCCCGTCGGGCACGTCGACGGCGCGCGGGAGGACGACCCGCAGCGTGCGCTCCTCCCCGCGGCGGACGAGGAACGGGTAGCGCGTGGAGTACCTCTCTCCCGCCTCGGCGACGATCACGTACGACCCTGGCTCGAGCTCGCGCCGATCGCCGACCGCGAGGGGCGCCGGATCCGCTTCGATGAGCCTCCCCGACGCTTCCTCGCGGTAGCGCGCGAGGGTGAGCGCTGCGCCGGGCGGATCGGTCTCCACGCGCACGTGCGCCGGCGCGCTCAGCCACGCGACGCGCGAGCCGTCGTCGTAGACCTCGAGGCGCGCGCGCAGCTCGCGGAGGAGCGCGACCTCGTGAAGGCGTTCGGCGGCGAGGAGGCGCGCGAGCGTGACGTCGGCGTAGAGAGCCCGCGCGGGTGCATCGCGCGGATCGAGCGCGAGGGCCGCGTCGAGCGCCGCACCGACGTCGCGGCGCTGGCGATCGGCGTCGTCCTCGAGCGCGATCATCCGCTTCCAGAGATCCTCGGCGGGTCCGAGGTCGTCCCTCTCGAAGGACGCGAGCGCCTCCGCGCGTGCGCCGTCGGCGCGGTGTCCCGACTCGGTGGCCTTCTCGTCGAGCGCGCGCGCGACAGCCACGGCGCGTGACACGGCGGCGCGGTGGCGTGCCTCGGAGGCGCCCCACCCGCCGGCGCCGAGCAGCGCGAGGGCGAAAGGGACGCCGAACGTGAGCGCCCGGCGCCGAACGCGCGCGCGATGCACTGCCGCGCGGCTCGCCTCGACGAAGGCCCCGAGCGCGCGCGTCCCGTCGAGCTCCGCGAGCTGGCGCTCACCGAAGAGGGCTCCCTCCGTACGACCCGTGCGCTCCCACTCCGCGGCCGCGCGGCGAACGCGCTCCGCCGTCTCGCGTGACGCGGCCTCCTCGTCGAGCCACGCGCGCAAGGCTGGCCAGCCTGACAGGAGCGCCTCGTGCGCCACCTCGTAGGCGGCGCCGTGCTCCCCTGCGCCGGCGACCACGAGGCGCGCCTCCACGAGCGCGTCGAGCGCGGCACGGGCGTCGGAGGTCTCCTGCGCCGCACCCGGCGTGGACGCGTCGTCCTCGCGAGCGAGCAGCTCACGCTCCTCGCATCGCGCACGCGTACGCTCGATCGTCACCAGCCCGAGGAGCAGCCTGCGCGCCTCGCGCCGCTGCGCGTCCGGCAATCGCGCGAGCGCGGCGTCGGCATGGGCCGCGAGCGCTCCGCCGACTCCGCCGAGCGCGTCGAGGTCGGCGACGCGGATCGTCGCGCTCGCCACGTCACGGCGCGCATACAGCTCTCCGAGCGCGAACTCGAGGAGCGGCAGCGAGCCCCCTTCCGTCCACGCGACGAGACGCTCGACGAGCGCCGGCGCGATCGTGACTCCTCTTCGCAGGGCGGGCTCTGCGATCGCCCGCCGGAGGCCGTCGACCGCCATCGGGCGCAGCACGACGAGCGCTCGCAGCGCGTGCGCTTGAAGCTCGCCCATGTCCTCGAGGCGACCGAGGAAGTCGCTACGGACCGTCCCGAGGACGCGCACCGTCGGCGCCGACTGCCCGAGCGCGGCGACGATCGCGAAGAAGGCTTCGCGTTCGAGCTCGGGCGCCAGCGTCCAGATCTCCTCGAGCTGATCGAGCACGAGCAGCAGGCGTGCTCGTGCCGCCCGCAGCTCGCCCGCGAGCCACGCGTGGGACTTCTCCATCTCGGCGAGCGCCGCCGCCTCGCTCATCCCGAGCACCGGCGCCACGGCGTGTGCGAGCGCCTCGGTCGGCCTTCGCCCCGGCACGAGCGTGATCGTCTGCCACGCGGCGCCCGCGCCGAGCGCCCCCTTCTCGACGCGCGGCAGGACCCCGGCGCGGACGAGCGACGACTTGCCGGTCCCCGAAGGCCCCGCCACGAGCACGAACGGATTCGCACGAAGCTCCGCGATCACGGTCGCCGTCTCGGCCTCGCGGCCGAAGAAGAGCGCGCGATGCTCGCGCCCGAATGCGCGCAGGCCGCGGTACGGGTTCTCCCCCGGGTCGTCGAGAGCATCGGCGAGGAGCGACGCGGGGCGCGCGACGATTCGCGCCAGCGCGTCGCAGAGGTCGTCGGCCGTAGGACGGTCCTCGGGAGCGACCTGCAAGCACCGCATGACGATCTCGACGAGCGCCGCGGGAGCCAGAGGTGCGCGCGCTCCAAGCGGCTCGAGTTGCCCCGCGATCACCTTCGCGCGCAGCTCGCCGATGCTCTGCGCACTGCACGGGGGCTCCCCCGCGAGGAGCTCGTAGAGGAGGCCTCCGAGCGAGTAGAGGTCGGTCCGCCGCGTGGCGGTCTCCGCGCGCCATGTCTCCGGTGCCATGTAGAGGGGCGTTCCGGCGACCCTGCCGCTCAGCGTCGTGCCCACGTCGGTCGCGTCGAACGCGCTCGAGGCGTGTAGGTCGACCGCGGGGAGCGAGTGCATGTCCACCGCGGACGACGGCGGCGGCCGGCGCGAGGCAGGAGCGACACCGAGCTTTGCCAGTCCGAAGTCCAGGAGCTTGGCTACGCCGTCGTCGCCGAGGAACGCATTGGCGGGCTTGATGTCGCGGTGAAGAACTCCGGCGCGATGCGCGGCGGAGAGTCCGCGCGCGAGGTCGATGCCGATGGCGATGACGGTCTCGAAAGGAACCGGCCGCGGGAGAGCGTCGAGTCCGCGTCCGGAGAGGCGCTCCGTCACGATGAACGGACGCTCGTCCACCTCGCCGATGTGGTGGACCGTCAGCAGGTTCGGGTGCTGCAACTTGGCAACGGCGCGCGCTTCGACTCGAAAGCGCATGCGCGTCTCGGCTGACGCCGACGTGTTCGCGATCTTGAGCGCAACGGCACGATCGAGGAGCGTGTCGCGCGCGAGCCAAACGTCGGCCGTCGCGCCGCGACCGAGCCGGTGCTCGAGATGAAACCTGCCGATCTCGCTCGGCGGGATCCAAGAGTGCGCCATCGCGTCCGAGGAGAGGACCCGCGCGCGCGTCGGTCAAGCGTGTCGCGTCGCCCGCTGGGAAGGTCCCCTGAAACTCGTGCCCGTCTTGGCTCCCCGGTCATCGCGAGGTCGAGAGAGAAAGCGTCGGAGGTCAGCCGCACGCGCCGGCACCGCCGACACCCCGCCGCGGTAGGGTCGCCGATCGTGCAGGAGGCTCCCGACGACCCCCGACGACCTTCGTCACGCACGCTGCGCGGCCTGGACTGGCTCAACTTCTTCCTCGCCGACGTGCAGACCGGCGTGGGCCCGTTTCTCGCGATGTACCTCGTTGCCTACGGCTGGAACGAGGAGCGCGTAGGGCTCGCGCTCACGGTCGGCGGGATTGCGGGGATCGCGACCCAGACGCCGCTCGGCGGGCTCGTCGACCACGCCCGAAGCAAGCGCGCGCTGGTCGCCTTCGGCGTGATCGCGCTGGCGGCGGGCGCGTTGCTCATCGCCCTCTTCCCGTCGCTCTGGCCCGTGATGATCGGACAGGTGGTGATCGGCGGGATGTCGAGCCTCTTCATCCCCACGATCTGCGCCATCTCGCTCGGGATCGTCGGCCGCCGCGCGTTCGATACGCGCCAGGGGCGCAATCAGACGTTCAACTCCGCCGGCAACGTGACCGCCGCCGTGCTCATGGGACTCATCGGCTACTTCATCGCGAACCGCGGCATCTTCTTCTTCGTCATCGCCCTCTCCGTCCCGACGCTCCTCACCCTTCGCCTGATCCGTCCCGACGAGATCGACTACGAGCTCGCCCGCGGCGCGAACGACGGCGACGACGGCCGCAAGCCGACTCGCGTCCGCGAGCTGCTCGAGGATCGGCGGCTCGTGATCTTCCTGGTCTGCGCGGTCCTCTTCCACTTTGCGAACGCCGCGATGCTCCCGCTCCTCGGCGAGATGCTGGCCAAGGGCAAAGGGCGAAGCTCGATGCTGTTCATGTCGGCGTGCGTGGTCACGACCCAGACCGTGATCACGCTGTTCGCCTCCTGGTCGGGCCGGAAGGCCGGATCGTGGGGGAGAAAGCCGCTGCTGCTCCTCGCGTTCGGCGTGCTGCCGGTGCGCGGCGTTCTCTACACGCTCACGCACGACACGGCGCTCCTGATCGCGATCCAGCTCCTCGACGGAGTGGGCGCGGGGATCTTCGGCGTCGTCTCGGTGCTCGTCATCGCCGACCTGACGCGAGGCACGGGGCGGTTCAACCTCACGCTGGGGGCCATCAGCACCGCGGTCGGAATCGGCGCTTCGCTCAGTCAGGTGATCGCCGGCAGCATCGTCCACCACCTCGGATACCGCGCCGGGTTTCTCTTCCTAGCGGCCGTCGCCGCGGCAGGGTTCGCGATCCTCTTCGTCCTCATGCCGGAGACACGCGACGATAGAGGCGACCACCATGGAGACCGGGAAGGAGCGCGAATCGGCTCCCCTCGTCGTCACTGAAATTACCGACCAGCGATGAGCCGAAGCTTGTTCCGTCCGAAGACCGGGCGAGGATTTCTTGGAAAGGTTCCCTGAAACTCCTCCGTGCACCCGCCGCGAGCGCGCACGATAGGATCGCCCTCGTGGACGTCCTCTCTTCGAAGCGCTTCACGCTCGGTCGTCGTGTCGGTGAGGGCGGGATGGGCGTCGTCTACGAAGCGTTCGACGCGGAACGGCGTTCGTCCGTCGCGCTGAAGACCTTGAGGCGCGTCGACGGCGCGTCGCTCGCGCGCTTCAAGCGTGAGTTCCGTGCGCTCCAGGGGCTCGCGCATCCGAACCTCGTCGTCCTCGACGAGCTCTTTCACGAGGATGGTCAGTGGTTCTTCACGATGGAGTTGCTCGACGGCGTGGACTTCGTCAGCCACGTTCGTTCAACGCCGCCAGCGGTGGCCTATGCGAGCACACTCCGTGACGGCCCGGCGCAGCCGGGGAGCCGAGCCGCGGCGGAGGGCGCAGCGGTTGAAGCGTGCGGGCCGCTCGATATCGAGCGGCTGCGCGTCGCGCTCCGACAACTCCTCGAAGGACTCGTCGCCCTGCACGCCGCAAACAAAGTCCACCGCGACATCAAGCCGTCGAACGTGCTCGTCACGCGCGAGGGTCGCGTGGTGCTCTTGGATTTCGGCCTCGTGACCGAAGCGTCCGTCGAAGATCGCTCGACAGGCTCAGCGATCGTCGGAACGCCGATCTACATGGCGCCCGAGCAAGCCGCGTCCCGGGAGATCGGTCCTGCTGCGGACCTCTATGCCGTCGGTGTCATGCTCTACGAGCTCCTCGCAGGACGCCCCCCTTTCGAAGGACCGCCACTACAGATCCTGCTCGACAAGCAGAAGCACGAGGCCCCTCTCGCCTCGACGCTCAATCCCGAAGTCCCTCCGGATCTCGACGCGCTCTGCGGAAAGCTTCTCCGGTTCGATCCCACAAAACGTCCGAGCGCTGAGGACGTACTCCGCTCCATCTCCGCGCCCGAGGCTGCGGGCAGGTACGCCGCACGCGGCTCCACAGAACCGCCGATGTTCGTTGGTCGCGCAGCCGAGTTGGCGCAGCTCCGCGCCGCGTTCGACGCAGTTCCCCAGAACGGACTCGTCACTGTGCTGGTGTGCGGAGCGTCGGGCATCGGCAAGTCGCACACGGTCCGCCAGTTCAGCGGACAACTCCTGCTCGAGGACCCTGGGCTGATGCTGCTCGAGGGGCGTTGCTACGAGCGTGAAGCGGTCCCCTACAAGACCCTCGACGGGATCGTCGATGCGCTCAGCCGGCAACTCTCACGGATGTCCGCAGCCGAGGTGGCGGCAGTGCTGCCCACGCGCGCCACGCTGCTCACGCCGGTGTTCCCCGCGATGCTGCGCGTCCCTCAACTGGCCAAGCAGAACATGGCGCCGGGCCCGGCGATCGAACCGCAGGAGCAGCGACAACGCGCCTTCCTCGCGCTTCGCGATCTCTTCACGCGCCTCGCGCTTCGCCGACGGACGATCGTCGTGATCGACGATCTCCAATGGGCGGACGATGACGGCCTGCGCGCGCTCGCAGAGATTCTGCGAGCCCCCGATGCGCCGCCGCTCCTGCTCATTGGCACCCTACGCATCGGTCGCGACGCGAAGGCCGGAGACTTCGAGCGCATCCGCGCTGCGACCTCCGGTGACGTTCGGGTGATCGAGCTCGCAACCCTCGATCACGGCGAAGCGCGCGAGCTCGCGGTCGCGCTGCTCCAGCGCTCCGATACGCCCGGAGCCGATCCCGATTCGATCGCGACCGAGGCCGGCGGGCATCCGCTCTTCGTCGAAGAGCTGACACGGCAAGCGGCGCTCGGCGGTGAGACCCGCGGCGACGTGAATCTCGACGACGCGATTTGGTCACGCGTCACCCGGCTCGAGCCCCCCACGCGCGAGATGGTGGAGCTCGTTGCCATCGCCGGAAAGCCAGTCCCGCAGGAGGTCATCGCCGCCGCAGCTCACTTCGAGCCCGCCGAGTTCACGCGCCATGCAGCGATCCTGCGCGTCTCCAACCTGGTGCGAACCGGTGGTACGCGATGGGCGGACGCGATCGAGCCGTACCACGATCGCGTGCGCGAGGCCGTCCTCGCGCAGCTCGAGCCGGCGCGCCGACGCGCGCTGCACGAGGCCCTCGCCATCGCGTTCGAGGCGTCCTCTTCGCGGCTCGATCCCGAGACGCTCGCCACGCATTGGCATGAGGCGGGGAACGACGGGCGCGCCGCGGCGCATGCGATCGCCGCCGGTGAGCAGGTCACGCGAACATTCGCCTTCGAGCGCGCGGCCCAGTGGTTCGAGTGGGCCCTGGAGTGGCTTCCGAGCGACGCCCCAAACCGCAGAGCGCTCCAGACGAAGGTCGGCGAGGCGCTCGCCAGCGCGGGGCGCGGCGCACTCGCGGCCAAGTACTTCGGAGCCGCGGCAACGGGCGCTCCACCGATGCAGGCGCTCGATCTCCGGCGGCGCGCAGCCGAGGAGCTCCTCTCGGCAGGTCGTTTCGACGAGGGGGACGAAGCACTGAGGAGCGTGCTCAACGCGGTGGGGATCGACCTGCCGCGCACGCCGCTCGCCGCACTGTTTGGCCTCCTCCTCTATCGCTTCTTGTTGCTCGTCCGGGGCCTCCGCTTTCGGGAGCGCTCCGAAGACGATGTTCCTGCGCACGCGCTCACGCGCCTCGAAGCGTGCCACGGCGTTGGCCGGATCCTGGCTCTCGTGGACACGATCCGCGGAGGATACTTTCAGACGCGCGCCCTCCTGGCAGCGCTCGCGCTCGGCGAGCCGAATCGGGTGGCGCACGCGCTCTCCGCGGAAGCCGTCTATCTCGGCACCAGCGGCAACGCAGCGCGTTCGGCGATGCTTCTCGAGAGGGCTCGAGCGATCGGCGAGCGAACGGGAAACGCACGAGTCCAGGCGTTCACCGAGGCGAGCGTCGGGTTCTCGCAGTTCGTGCTTGGACGTTTCTGCTCGGCATTGGAGCACTGCGATCACGCCGCGGGCATGCTCCGGACCTGTCCAGGCGCGTGGTGGGAGCTGCGCGTCGCTCAGCTGGCGGCGATTTGGACCGTCGCGTGGCTCGGGGAGCTCACCGAGCTCGCCCGCCGGGTCGAACAAGGGATCCGCGAGGCTCAAGTCCGTGGCGACATCTACGCGGGCACGACGCTCCGCACGGGTGTTCCAAACCTGATCTGGCTCCGCGCAGGCGACGTCGCGTCCTCGCGAGCCGCCTGCCGCGACGCGATGGGGCAATGGACCCAGCGCGGCTATCACTCTCAACACTATTGGAGCCTGCTCGCCCTCACGAGGGCCGATCTCTACGAGGGGCGTGGGGGCGCGGCTCATGAGCGAGTTGCGCAGGAGTGGTCTCAGATCGTGCGTGCGCTCATTCCTCAGGTCCGGATCATGGGCGCCGAGGCGTTGCACTTGAGGGGGAGCGCGGCGATCGCCGCCGCCGCCGAACGGCAGGGGGCGGCGCGCGCCGATCTGGTTCGCTCGGCGGAGCGCGACGCACGAAGCCTGAGGCGCAGTCGATGGGAGCTAGGGAGCGCACTGGCGAGCGCCCTTGACGCCGGCGCGGCGGCGCTTCGAGGCGACGTCGATCGCGCGGCGCGGGAGCTCGATGCCGGCGGACGCGGATTCGCAGCGCTCGACATGCGCCTCCACGCGGCGGCGGCCGACCGGCACGCGGGGACTCTTCGCGGCGGGGACGAGGGGCGTGCGCTGGTGGAGAGAGCCGACGCTTGGATGGCAGCGCAAGGCATCGTGTCCCCTGCGACCATGGCGTCGATGATCATCCCGGGCTTCGCGGGCGGCCGTCAGCCATCGTAGGCCGCTTTGGAGCCAGGGAGCCGAGCGAGCGTTTCGAGGGACATTGCCCGCCGAAAACGAAGGGCCGTTCGGCGAGGAAGCGCGAGGGTCTCTGGGAAGGTTCCCCTGAAACTACCGACCAGCGCCGACGCGGGCGCTGCTGCCGGTCTTTCGTTTCCCCGCCGCCCCTGCGCGGGTCTTCGCCTTGGCCTCGCCGCGCAGCTTCCTGGTCGCCGCCTTGGTACGCCCGACCGCCCGCTTGCTCGTACGACCAACCAGCACTTCGTACGCGATCCCGAGCCTCTCATGGAGTCCGCGGATCATCTCGATCGTAAGCGCCCTCTTTCCGGTCAGAACCTCCGAGACTCGTCCGCTCGTACCGAAGATCGGCAGGAGATCATTCCTCGTGAGCCCCGCTTGCTCCATTCGAAACTTGATGGCCTCGATGGGGTCAGGCGGGCCGATGGGGAACTTCTCGCGCTCGTAGACGTCGACGAGCATGGCGAGGACCTCGAGGCGATCGCGCTCCGGCGTTCCGGGGCGCGCATCCCAGAGACGTTCGCTCTCCGCGATGGCGTCTCGGTAGTCCGTTGCGTTTCGGATCGGGCGAAGGTTCATGTGCATCCTCTGTTCAGACCGTAGCGGCGTCGACCGCGTCGTATTCCTCGTGCGTGCCGATGAAGCGAATGAACAAGATCCCGCCGAGGTCGTGCGCCTTCGAGGCGTAGACGACTCGGACGATGAGCCGAAACTTGTTCCCTCCGATGTTGAACACGACCCGCTCACCTCCGACGAAGTCAGCGGAGCGGAAACGCGCACGAATCTCTTGCGGTGTCTCCCAGTGCGCCGACTCCACTTCCTTGATCCACGCCTTGAGCGGCCCTCTCGCAGTCGGATGGACCGCGCAGAAAGCGAGCAGCCGGCTTCGGACGTAGAGTCTCAAGCGTTCCCGTCCTCCCAGAATGGGAGCGACGTCAAGCTAGCACCTCCCAGAATGGGAGCAAGAGCGTCGAGGTCGGACTGGGCCTACCGACGGAACGCCGGAGCAGCGAAGCCGCGCAGCGGAGACCGCACGCCTGTCGATGGATCAGACGCGCAGAAGGCCGGGCTCGACCTCGAACGCATGAACGGACTTTCGTTGCCCCGCCGTCCCTGATGAGCTTGGATCGCTTCGAGGTCCCGGCGCTCGATCACACCGAGACGCTGCGCCGCGGGCGTGTCAGGGGCGCCGAGTCGCCCGCTGCCGCTGCGAATCATCGCGAGCTCTCAGCGAGAATCTCGCGATCGGCGGCTAGGCGGTGTTTTCTACCGTGCGCGTGTGACGTTCGCCGGGTCCCCGGCGAATCACTCACCAGGCGCCCGTGACAACCCCGAACGACAACGACGGCTTCCTCTCCCTCGTCGCCGAGCACAAGGGCATCCTCTACAAGATCGCGAACGGCTACTGCCGCAACCGCGACGACCGCGGCGACCTCATTCAAGAGATCGTCATCCAGCTCTGGCAATCGTTCCCCCGTTACGAGGAGAGCCGCAGCCGCTTCTCCACGTGGATGTACCGGATCGCCGTCAACGTGGCGATCTCTGCTCACCGGAGCACGAGCCGCCGCGTGCGCGAGAACGTACCCATCGAGGACTTCGGGCTCGAGCTCGCCGCCGCCGACAAGGTCATGGACGAAGCGACCGACGACGTGCGCCTCCTCCGGAGGCTCGTCGGCGAGCTCGACGAGCTGAGCCGCGCGCTCGTCATCCTCTACCTCGATGGATACGCGCACGACGAGATCGCCGAGATCGTCGGGATCTCGGCGACGAACGCTTCGACCCGCATCAGCCGGATCAAGGAAAAGCTGCAGCGGGATTTCGACGCTGCGCAAGAAGGAGGAGCAAACCCATGAAGCTCGATGACCTGCGTGAGGAGTTCCGCGCATGCGAGGCGAAGGCGGAGAAGAACGTCGTGATCGGCGCGGCAGCGCTGCGCGAGAAGAGCCTGAAGGCTACCGGCTCGGCGATGCGGCGCCTCCAGGCCTACCTCTGGCTGGAGCTGGGCCTCAACCTGCTCGCGGCCTTCTTCCTGGGCAGCTTCATGGCGTCCCACCTGGAACTGCGCTTTCTCGTGCCGGCCCTGGTGGCCGACGTCTTCGCGATCGCGCACGTCCTCTTCGGCGCGCGCCAGCTCGTGACGCTCGGGCGCGTGACCTTCGATGCGCCCGTCATCGCCGTGCAGAGGGAGCTGGAGACGCTGCGGATGGGGCGCATCCGGATGACGAAGTGGACGCTCCTCCTCGGTCCGCTACTCTGGATTCCGCTCCTCGTCGTCGCGCTGGAAGGCTTCGCCGGAGTGGACGCCTATGCGGTCTTCGATCGGACGTGGATCATCGCGAACGTGCTGTTCGGAGTCGCCTTCGTCCCGACGATGCTCGTTGTGTCGAAGCTACTCGTCGATCGCTTCACGGGCTCGCCTCTCCTGGTGCGGCTCCTTCGTGACATCGCCGGGCGCAACCTGAGCGCGGCGCAGTCGTTCCTCGACGAGCTCGCGCGTTTCGAGGCGAGAGATGGCACGTGACGTGGACCCGGCGAGGTACGCGCCATCATCGACGGGAAGGGTCTCGGGGAAGGTTCCCTGAAACTCCTCCGCTCAAGCGGCGCGCTCCGGCGAGGCTCTGCGGCGCGCCTGCGTGGGCGAGCCGCGGCGCGTGCCTCTTGTCGGCTTCGACTGCTCGATCTCTCTTAGGCGCGACGGATCGCGCGCGAGGAGCCTCAGCAGATGGCTCATCGGAACGCTCACCGCTTGTTTCCCTGACTCGTACTTCTGGAACGCTCGCGGCCCACCGCCGAGGATCTCGCCCGCCTTACGTTGGCTGAGCCCCAACGCCTCTCGAGCCTTCACGACTTCGCGGGGACCGAGCACGCCGTCTACGCCTGCCTTGAGTTGCAGGAACGCCCTCTCGTGCTTCACGAGCGCTTCCCCCGTCATGATCCCCTCGTCGCACTTCGTGCACCACCAGCCCGTCGTCTTAATGGTGCGCTTGTGGCCCGCGTACTCGAGCACGTCGTCATGCTTCTCGTACCGCATGGTGCTGCCGCACTCCGGGCAAGGCTGCGTCTTCGTTGCGTGCGCCATCGCTACTTCTCCTTGAAGGAGATGACGAGGTAACCGTCCACGTCTGTCGTGAACTTGACGTAGAGGACAGTGGCTCCGTGCGGGACGTGTAGACGTCCTGCCAGATCGCGCTCCCCGCGTAGCTCGTCATCGACTTGTAGAACTGTTCCCGCGTCATTCCCTGGATGATGATGACCACGTCCTGGAGCGTGAGGCCGAGATCCTCCGCGCAGCGCGTGGCCGTCTTCGTGATCCTGAGCAGCCGCACCGACGTGAAGGTCGCCTTGATCGTGCCCAAGACGTAGTGCGGTTTCCTCTTCTCCACACCGACAACAGTATGGCACCGATCCGTACGTCCCGTGCGGCGAGCTCGGCGTCCTTTCGCCCATGCTCGCTCTCCAACTCGGCGATTCGCTCGTCGCGCCAGTCCGTGGCCACGAAGGCCCAATCGCCGATCCGCGTCCGAATGGAAAGCGCGAAGAAAAAGATGGAACGATATGGACCACTTACGCGGGGCGTGAACGGTTACGCAAAAACATCGAAGCCATACTCGTCGAGCGCAGCGCTCTGACGACGGCGAAGTACGCTGCGCGATGCTTCGTCGTTACTCTCCGCGTCCGACTCGGCCCATGCCGCGCGCGACCACCTCAACGTCTCCCAGGAATTCGCCATGAAGAAAGCCAACGTTTCTCCCGATCCCGAGGCCGCGCGAATCGCGGCGGCGTATGCCACCAAGCCTAAGGCCATCGACCACGTCATGGGGAAGCTCGCGGCGGTGGCCGGCGGAAAGGGCGCCGACCTCGACTTCATCTCGTCCCGCGAAGTGAGTGCATTCTGCACGGCCCTCGGCTTCGAAAAGACATGGTCGGACCGGACCATCGATGAGATCGCGCGCAAGCGTTCGTCGAAGGTCGAGGCAGACGACTTCGGACCTGCGGTGATCGTGGCGAGCGAGGCGACGGCAATCCTCGAGGCCCTAAAGCGGATGATTACGAAGGACCACTTCGTCGGCACGCCGGAGGCCCGCTTCGACAAGACCATCCTCAATGACTTTCTCCCCAAGTCGCGCGCCACGTTCGAAGGGAAGCCAACGCTCGGACACATGTGGGAGTTCCAATACGCGCTTCAGGTCGAGCTCGAGCACGGCCGCACCCGGGGCGCCAACGTCACGAACAATCACCCGATCCTCACAGGCCTCGTCATGATGGCGCACCTGTCGGAGGACACGCTCTACTACGCACGCCTCTGGGTGATGGAGTGCGAAGGCGAGGTCGCAGCGCTGATCGCCAAAGGAAAGAAAGCCGACGAGATCGCGAAGATCGCCAAAGAGCTCAACGTAGCGCGCCTCTACCTCGCCAAGCGGCTGCTCGAGAAGGCCGAGCACGAAGGGACGAAGCTCCCCAGCTGATGGACCTTCGCTCAATCTCCTGCGGCATCGGCGGCACCGCCATCGGTCCCGCCGCCGCAGAAGATCGGCGCCACGCTCGCGTAGAGATCGTGGAACGTCTGGCCGACGAAGCACGCGGCCGCTGCGCCCCCGTCCACTTCGATGTCTGCGCACGACGCCTGCGCGTACGCCTTGCAGTTGTTGCGCGTCGCCCCCTGCAGACACGCTTCGTAGATCCGGTAGCTCGCATCATCCGTGACTGGGCAGCCAACCGCGCACGCCGCCTCGGCGCATTCATCCAGAGTGTTTGCTCCGCTTTCGCGCACGAAAGACCGTTCGCCACGTCGGTGAGCTCGATGCACCCGGCAACGTTGACGGTGAGAGTTGCAAAGTGCTCGATGACCGCTCCGTGGCAGGACACGGTGAGAACCGCCGTGTCCCGGCTGGCCCCCTCGCTTGCGCTTGCCCGGCTTGCCCTTCCCTTTGCCCTGCTCGCCGCGCGTACCCGGCGGATCGGTCGACGGCGGTAGGTGCGAGTTGCGCGAATTGCGCCCGACGATCTCGAGTAGCTCCGCGACCTGCTTGGTCAGCGCCGCGACCTGCGCCTCGAGCTGCGCGATCCGTACGTCCCGTGCGGCGAGCTCGGCGTCCTTTCGCCCATGCTCGCTCTCCAACTCGGCGATTCGCTCGTCGCGCCAGTCCGTGGCCACGAAGGTCCAATCGCCGATCCGCGTCCGAATGGAAAGCGCGAAGAAAAAGATGGAACGATATGGACCACTTACGCGGGGCGTGAACGGTTACCTTCGGCTGGGCCACTCCTCGACGCTCGGAACTTCGCTCGGTCGGGGACCTGCTCTCGCTGGCGTGTGGCTCACGCCGCCCTCGGTCGACGAGTCGCGGCCATGGCGAAGATCGCGGCACGAGCGCAGCAGCGGCGGCTCGCGCGAGATCGTTCTGGGGAAGCTTCCCCAAAACGAAAGCCCGCTTTTCACCGCGTTTCTGGGAAGAGTTTCTGGGAACCGCCAACCGCGCTAGCACGCGCGGTCTCGAGGTGAAGCGACGATTCCCGTGTAAAAACAAACCAGTGCGAAGGAGGGGACTTGAACCCCTACGGTGTTACCCGCTAGCACCTCAAGGGTCAAACCCTTGCGATTGCTCGGGGAAAACGGGGAAGCCTTCGGCGAGGAAACGCTAGGTTAGGCAGGGTTGGGCGAGGGTTTCTGGGAAGGTTCCCAGAAACTCGGCGAGCTACGCCGCGGCCCGCGAGTAGATCTGAAACGCGGACGAGGTCCACGGCTCGACGAAGCGGCAGACGACATCGATGACCGGCACATAGGGGCGTACGCCGCGCAGACGTTCTGTAGGGCGCGCTCGGTCATGTCGATCGGGGAGTGCCACTCGCGATGGCTCGTCAGCCAGTCGTGAGCCTGCCGTGCATTGAGCCCACAGCAGTAGACGAGGCAGCGCAGGCCCGGACGCGAACCGCGTACCGGAGCACGCGAAACGCGCATCGCCACATCGAAGGACGAGTGATGCTCGAAGAGCACGTAGACGAAACTCTCGTCACCCGCGTTTGTCAGGACGGCGTGGAGCAAGTCGCTGTGGACCTGCTGGGGCTGTCGTCGACGAACGACCCGGACGCACCGCGAGTGTCGCGACTTGCCGTGGACATAGCCGAATTCGGGCGCGCACCGGCCCCAGCACTTGACACGGACCACGCATCGCTGAGGATCACAGCAAATGCCCATCGTCGCGCCTCCCAACGTAACGATCGCACCGGCGACCCACCGGTTCTTCGACGAACTGGTGACGGCCATCGCGGCGCAGGCCACAACCGTGGCCGGCTACGTGACGCACGCCCAAGGCACCCCCTACAGGTTCCTCGATGACTGGACGATGCGGATGTCGTGCCTGACTCGACGTGAAGCGCGGTCCACTCTGGAAGTCGAGGTCCAGCCTGCGTCCGTTCTGACTCCTCTCACGAAGTTCTCATGGCCAACCTCCGTCGATCTCCGATTCGCCGTCGCCACCGACGTGACCGAGCCGCCCCCGCCGGCCGAGCCGTACAAGGCCGATCTCGTCGGCATGCAGCGACTCGGCGCGAACGTCGCCGAGCACGCGTTCGTCACGTTCTACGAAAACGTATCGGACCTCATCCAGGCGCAGTACGGCGACGTGGGTAATCGGCCGGCGACGTTGCAATTTGCGAGGACGGTCCGCAACGCATTCGCGCATGGTGGGACGCTCAACATCACCGACCTACGGCCAAATACAGGGACGTGGAACGGGCTCACGTACACGGCGGTCCAAAACGGCCGGCGGCTCATGTTCAACGATCTCAGCCTGGGCGACCTCGCGCTGCTCATGCTCGACATGAACGCCCTCTTACCGTGAGCAACGCGAGGAGCAGCCCCCCTCGCCGAGGTCCGGACATGCCTGGAGCAGTTCGTTGTGGCTGGCCTGGTCGAGGTGCGGTCACTTCGCCACGGCTTCCACCACTAGCAGGGTGCTGAAAAACGATTCGGGCAGCGCGCCGGGGTTCGACTTTCGATCTCGACCCCCACCCCGGAGATCGAAAGTCGCCCGTCCGGAAGGTGCTCTGCGGGGTGCGTCTGACTTTTTCAGCACCCTGCTAGAGGGACCAAAGGCGCGTCGGAAGAATCGTCAGTCGCGAGTCGCATTTCGGCTCCGAACCTCCGTGCGCACGGCGTCGGAGGGAGCACCGGACGCGCGGTAGGCGCCTCCGCCAGCTTCCGGGCCGCTCCGCTGCGGAAGCGGATACGATGGGCTTCAGGGCTGACGGTGGACTCGAACGACCTTCTCGAAGTCACCGTGGACGGCGTCCACATCGTCGGGCCCGTTACGGTCGACCAACTTCGTCGTGGCCTCGATGCGCGGCGAGTACCGCCGGATGCGCGAGCCCGGCGAGTCGGCACGCAGGCGTGGACGCCAGTGTCTCAGGTGCTTGAGGACCACGCGACGTGGGCTCCGAGCAGTCAGATGTCCTCGCGTCCGGAGAGCGGAGGATCGGGCCCAGCGCGAATTGAGCCGGCGAGCAGCGCTGAAGAGAAATACGCCGACTGGGACGACGTGACCGAGCTCCTGGACCCGATGCTGATGCGCGCACGCGCACGGGCGGGGACAACGCTGCGGAGTAAGTGGCGCCTCGACGGACTGCTCGGGATGGGAGGTATGGCGGCGGTGTACGCGGCGACGCATCGGAACGGCAGCCGCGCCGCCGTGAAGATCCTGCATAGGGAGCTATCGGCGAACGCGCAGGTGAAGGAGCGGTTCGCCCGTGAGGGGCTCGTAGCCAACACAGTCGGGCACCCGGGCGCGGTGAAGGTGATCGACGATGACGTCGCGGAGGACGGCTCGCTCTTTCTGGTCACGGAGCTCCTCGACGGAGAGACGCTCGAGGAGCGGCGGGTCCGCTTCGGTGGCCGGCTCGATGAAGACGAGGTGCTCACTCTGACGGATCAACTCCTCGACGTGCTCGTAGCCGCGCACGCCAAGGGCGTCGTTCATCGCGACCTCAAACCGGAGAACGTCTTCCTAACTCGCGCCGGGCAAGTGAAGGTGCTCGATTTCGGAATCGCTCGACTACGCGAGCTGTCGACGGCGAGCACTGCGACCCAGGCAGGCACCACGATGGGCACGCCAGCGTTCATGGCGCCGGAGCAGGCGCGCGGTCTCTGGGAGGAAGTCGACGCGCGCACGGACCTGTGGGCTGTCGGCGCGACGATGTTCAACTTGCTCACGGGTCGGCTCGTTCACGCGGGGCGCACGACTAACGAGCTGCTCCTATCGGCTATGGCGAATCCTGCGCCGCTCCTCAGGTCGATCGTCCCTGACGTACCGGCCACGGTCGCCCATGTCGTCGACCGCGCCCTCGCGTTCCAGAGGGACGAGCGATGGCCGGACGCAACGCGCATGCGAGAGGAAGTGCGCCGCGCGTATCACGACCGACACGGCGCGCTCATTACGACGGCCGCAAGCCTGACCATCCCGCCGAACATCCCGAATCAGATCCCGCCGAGCAACTCACCGGGACCGCACGCCGGCCCTGCCGTAGTGAGATGGCTTCGCCTTGCTGGCCGCGCGGCAAGCACGCCGGCACCGACGGCCGCGCTCGTGCTCGGCGGGGTCGCGGTGATCGCGGCCGTGCTCGGCGCAGTTGCGTGGATGAAGCTTCGGAGTCCTGCGACGGGCCTTCCGTCCAAGGACCGCCTGATCGCGTTCGTCGCGGAGAATCGAGGTGGTCCGGACGACGCGTGGATGGCGACTGCGGTTGGGCGTATGGCGGCCAGGCGACTTGAGGAGCGCGACCTGCGCGTACGCGGCGTCGCGGACTCTGCCACGGCCAACGTGATCGTGCGCCTTGGCTACCGGCACGATGACAAAGGTGTCGTCCTCGACGCGGCGCTTGGCCCGAAGAACGGCGACAGCGCGCCGATCACTCCTCCCGAGGGGGTGCGGGCCGACTCTGTGGCGGCGGCGCTCGACACCGTCCTCGCTGCGGTCGTCAAGCGCGCCGCCACAGGCCAGCCCGAGCGCGGACCGGACGCAGACGAACAAGCGCACATGAAGACGCTGGGAGCCCCGTCGTTCGACGCCTACCGGCGCTATCAAGCGCTGATGCGGGCGACGTTCGGCACCGTTCAGGTCGATGTCGACCAGTTACGGGCGAAGGCCCGAGAGCTGATCCGCCTCTACCCGGAGTGGGCCCGCGCCTACGCTGTCCTATTCCTCGTCGATGAGGAGGGTGGCGGAGACAGCGGCGCGCTGCTGGCGAGCGCGCGGGGCAAAGTTCACGGCGAGCAGGAAGGGCGTTTGCTCGATGCCGCCGAGAGCTACCGCGTCAAGGACTACGAGCGTGTGGTCGACGCACTACGCGCCACGCATGGGGAAGATCCCGCCGCGTCCTATTTGTTGCTTGAGGCCCTTGGGCACCTGCGCCGCCCCCATGACGAGATCGCGGTCGAGCAACAGCTTTACGAGGCGTTCCCCGAGCTTCAATTCGGAGGCGACTTACAGTCGTCCCTCCGCTCGGCGGACCGAGCGAAGGATGCGGAGGAAGTGCAGGCCGCGTGGCTCAAGAAGGCGCCCGACAATGAGCAGGCGATGGCATCGCAGATCAGATTCGACGTGCAGCACGGGGCCTTCGAAGCCGCTGTCCAGCACGCGACGGGAATTGTGACATTGTTCGGAGCGTCCGGGCGCCTCGCGCAGCTCGCAGACGTCGAGACCGTAGCTGGCCGGCTCGACTACGCAGGAACGATCGCGAATAGGATGATAAGTGCCTCGGGCCAGGAGAGGGCCGACGGCCTGCTCGCGCTGGGGCGCATAGCCATCCCGCAAGGGCGCTTTTCCGCCGCCCGAGAGGCGCTCGGGTCCTCGACCACCGAAGGAAGACCTTACGGCCAGCAGGGGACTCTGCTTGCCGCCACTAGCGAGCGCCTCGGGCTCGCTCAGGTCCCCGGGTTCGAGCGCGACGCGGACGCGGCGCTGGAGGAGTTGGAAGGGCTCGAGACTCGGTTCGGCTCCGCGATTCAACTCGAGCGGCGGCTGAGGACAAAGCATGGCTCCTGCCCGGATCTCTCGGTGTTGCGCAAAGCCGCGGCAAGTGGTCCCGACCGGGATGCACGGATGGCGCTCCGGGTCGCCGCCTCGGCCGCTTGCGCGTCATGTGCCGAGGTGCTCCGCGCAGGGCGCGCTAGCGAGGAAATGAACCCGCGGAGTCTCTTCGCGTTTGGCGTCTGTGCTGAGAATGAGGGAAAACTCGATCTCGCGCGCGACACGTTTCTGACCGTGGAGCGCGTTCTGACGGGGACAACCGACGCGACGTCTTGGACATCCACCAGCCATGCTGTGCTGGCGCGCCTGCACCTCGCCCGCGTGCTCGCCCGGCTCGGCCAGCGGGACGAAGCGACAACAGCGTACGCCGACTTCCTCGCTCATTGGGGGCACGCTGATCGAGCGATTCCCGAGGTCGAAGCTGCGCGCAAGGAGTTCGCTGCGCTCGGCGGAGACGCAGGGCGATAGTTCGCGCGCGAGGCCGCGGCTGCTCACTTCGCCGCAAAGTAGGTCGTCGCGCGCTTCTCGCCGGTCTTCACGATCTTCTTCGCAGCGAGTGCCGACGCGATCGGCCGTGCGATCTCCGCCTTGTTCAGCTTGAGAACCGTGAATTCGACACGCTCGACCAGGTCCTGCAACGACTCGAACGTCGTTGACCTCGCCGTCAAACAAACAGAGGATCTCGATCTGTGCGCTATTCGCGATCCGTGAAGTGGGGACTTCTTGTCGTCTTTCTTGGATTCGTCGCCATCGGCGCCAAGATGATCCTCGATCGTGGGGAACAACACTCAGAGCGAGCAATCCGCGAGGGTCGGGATGGCGGGGCTCGCGATCATGCCGAAGCTTCCTGCGTCTTCGCGTGCATCGGGTGCGACCTTCGGTGCCGGAACGGGAAACAAACTGACGCCTCCGCGCAAGAAGCGTGTTCCGCCGATTGCTACGCCACTTCCGCCAAGTGCTGCGAAGAGGCGTCTCCGGACCTCATTGCGAACGCCAATGGCTGCGGATGCACGAGGTCAGAGAAGGAGCGGTAAGCCTCACCCGCACGGCTTCCGTATGCTTCGTTGACATCTATCGTGAGCAGGGCTCGCATGGGCAGATGCTCTGGCGCCCGTACCTGTTCATTCTGACTATCGTGCTCTTCTTCGCGGGAGCGGCGGTCCTGGGGCTCTTCGTAAGTGAGGCCTTGGCGCCATCCGTTACGCCTTGGTTGATTGGCCTCATCGGAGGGGGGTTCATCCTTCAATCGTTCCTGACCCTCGGCATAGCGCTGACCGTTTCCGACGAGACGACGTGTCCTCATTGCCGTCAGAAGAGCCTGCTGACGATCGGCGTCTTCAACTCCAAGCCGGTCTTGATCAAGAACCCGCGGGCCTCCTGACGGCGGCTTGAAGCGACATGGACTTGAACACGCATTGGCGGATCCTCTGCGACTACGACCTCCAGTTCTTAGAGGAGCTTGCCGGGATGATCGATCGGAACCTCGACGACCTCGACGAAGAGATCGCCGGTGAGCCCGATCCCGACTCGATAGGGCAATTCGATCGCTGCGAGTACATGTACGGCGTGGGCTTGGTTGCGTGTCAGCTCTACCTGACCGCGATCATGGAGAAGGCCAACAAGAAGGATTGGCTTGCGCGAGGCCCGAAGCACATCATCTCGGGATACTCCATCGCGGAGATTGTCTATTCCGGTGGCAACTACGTGAAGCACAACCCCGAAGAGCTGGGGAACAAGGAGTCGATCGCTATCCTTAAGAAGCTCGACCTCTGGCGAGAGGCTGGGAAGGACTCCGGTTGGGTGGATTACCTCGCATCAAACCTCGTCGCCACGTTGCTGGCACCGCACCCGGCCAGGTTCCATACGCTCCTTCCCTGGTTGATCCAGTGGAGGAACGCGGTCCTCGGATCCGACGAAGACCTGACGTGATCGCGCTGGCGAGCCAGTTTCGCGGACCGCGTGGTTGACTGGATGGCTCCTACTGCGCGACTACTTCAGGCCGCAAGCTTTCTGCACGCCGTTCTTGCACCACCGGGCAAGGATTGGGCGGACCAATATACAGGACGCCTTGTCCGGCCTATTAGGGTGGCACGACAAATATAGTACCTGTTCGGCTCGACCTTCATCTGCTGCGATTCCGTCGCCCTGCAGGGGCCACGGGAGGCGCCAGCGAGAGTACGAGGACGTCATGCGAAAGGGACGCGGAGAGTGGCGCTGTCCTGCTTGCGTGCGCTTGGTCCGCGTGATGCCGCCGCGATCTTCGAAGTCGCCGACCCGAATAGCGACGTCGCTGGGATGGAAAGGAACCGACGCTCGTGCGTCGCCCTCCGAGCGTACCGAACTCGTTCGAGTAGATTCTCGCGAAGACCCGATTTCACACGAGCTCCGCGGACGGAGTCTCGCCGATCGGCCCTGCATTCGATCGGGCCCAGAGGCCGACCGTGCTCCCTACGCCGTCGCCAAGCGCACGCCAGGGGTCGCGTCGGCGTGATATTTGTCGACAATGTCCCAAGGCCCCGACCCGAAGTCTGCGAGCGGCTTCATTCGTTCGCAGCCCATCTCAATGCCCGCGGCTGCCGTCGTCGGAGCGGCGAAGGCGAAGGGCATCAAGCTATCGAGCGCGCTCGTCTACAAGGTTCGCGGCAGAATGACCGGCAAGACGAAGAGCGTTCCGAGACGAGGCCCCGATCCCAAGTCCGCGAGCGCCTTCGTTCGATCGCAGCCCGTCTCGATGCCCGTCGCTGCCGTCCTTGCGGCAGCGAAGGCGAAAGGCATCAAGCTGTCCAGCGCGCTGGTCTACAAGGTCCGCGGCAAAATGGCCGGACAGACGACAAGCGCCCCAAAGCGCGGTGCCGAACGTCAATGGAAGGCTGTGAGCGTGCGGACCGACAACGGCGGAGTGGCGAGCCGACTGCAAGTGGAGATCGAGCGCATCGTCGAGCGCAAGGTTGACGAGATCCTGTCGAGTCGTCTGCGCGCACTGCTCGGGTAGCGGTCGACGTGGCTCGAAGGTGGGTCCTCACTTCGCCGCGAAGTAGGTCGTCGCGCGCTTCTCGCCGGTCTTCACGATCTTCTTCGCAGCGAGTGCCGACGCGATCGGCCGTACGATCTCCGCCTTGCTCAGCTTGAGAACCTTTTGCAGCTGTTCGCTTCTAAGGCCGGCACGGTGCTCGCGAAGCTTGGCGACGATCACGCCCTCCACGTGAGCGATGTCCGAAGCGGACCGGCGACCGCTTCCGCCGGCCGTCTTCTGTGGCCTCGACGTTGTTGACGACGTCGGGCGCGCGGGCGCGCTCTTCGCGACCGGCGACACGCGACCCTCAAGGATGTCCTCTAGCGATGCGTTGCGAAGAGCGGCGAGCACGCCGTCAGCGAACGTACTTGCGAGCGCTTCGATGTCGGACTTCAAGGTCATGATGGGCTCCATGGGCAATCGAGGCGTCGATCGCGTCGAAGCCCTTTACCCCAGCGAGCGGATGATCGCATCTGCCATTGAGGGCAATGCCTAGACGTTCGAATGGTTCGGGTTGCGGGGAGAGCCCGGCAGATGAACACTCTCGAACCGTGGTGGACGAGATCATGGTCTGGAGCGATTGGGATGCCGGCTGGTGGGCGCGCGGCGATTCGTCGGGGGATGCACTCTCATCGGCTTCTGAGGCCCTCTCGCTCGCCTTGGGGCACAACCTCGCCGATGAGGAGCAAGCCCTCGCGAGTGAGCTTCAGCGGCTCTATGGAAGCGAAATCAACGTACGTTTGCGTTACGTCTCGGGCCGCTGGAGCGGCACCGTCCAAGGTCAACGCAAGGCTGTTCAAGAGATGTCGCCATCAGGGATGCGACTGCCTGCGTTCCTCGACTGGATGATGTCCGCAGCGTGCCGTGCTTTTCCAGACAGCGCTTACGCAAAGCGGGAAACGCATGACCGATCCTGACCAGGTGATCGGGCTTCTCGGGCGTCGCGTCGCAGAGCTGCGCGCCATTGGCGGACTGACGCAACGGGAGTTCGCGGCCATAGCCGGGCTTTCGGAAAGCAACCTTCAGCGAGTCGAGGCGGGCACAGAGAACCTGACGCTGCGCTCGCTCGTTAAGCTCTCCAACGCATTCCGCGTCCCGCTTGTGGAACTGCTCGCGCGGCCGACGATGCCTCGGGCTGGGCCTGGCCGACCGCGACGGGAGCGCGCGAAGGTCGCGGAAGTCCTCGATCTCGAAGTAGCTGACCTCTTAGCGATTGCCGGCTCAGTGCACCTCGCTCAGCTGCTCAGGTTCACGCGGATGATGACGCCGACGCAGATGCGGCGCCTCCTTCGAGAAGCTGCGCGCATCGCGCCGAAGGCGGAACCATCCGCTCGCGAGCCTCGTCGTTCGCGCACCGACACCAGCCGCCTTTGACTTGGCGCCTCGTCGCGTGGCTCACGCACACCGCCGTCTCGTCCGCGGCGACGGCGTCGAAGGCGAGCCCCTTCGACGGCGCGCGAGCGTTGCGCTCTGCCCTCTACGTGCGCCCCACCCGCGGTCACTACGCTGGTTAGGCTCTGCGCGTGCGAACCGGCGCGTCGAACTCCGGCGGGAGCGTGATCTCCCAGTAGCGACCGGCAGGCCATGTAGCGGTGGGCGCGAGCTCGTCGGGGTCGCGCACGAACTCCGGCTTCTCCTCGCGCGGCGACGGAGCCTGCTCTTGCGGTCGCTTCTCTTCGCTCATCGTGCGCCTCCTCCCCTCGGGTATCTCAATTCTGCGTACGCCACGAGCCCCGCGCAAGCGCCGACGATCTTTCGAACGAAGGCTTCGTAGATGACGTCGCGCGGGCGAGCGGGATGCGAGAAGAACGTGCGGTCCGGCGAGTCCATGTAGACCACGCCCACAACGCGGCTCGTGCTCGGATCGCGGAGCGGCACCGCGACGAACGCGAGCCGATCGTCATCGAGGGCGCGCGCTTCCTCGAGCGGCGTTGCGTACTCGTCCACGAGCAGCTGCACGTAGTCGTCGAATGAGCCGTCGCGGATGGCCACCGCTGGCTTCCCACGGAGGATCGCCCGGCCAACGAACCCACTGCGCCGCGAGACCTTCGTTCCTTCACCGCCGCCGCCGCCGCCAACGTAGGGAAGGATCTGCTCGGCTACGTCCGCACCCTCGACGACTCGAAAGAGAGCCACGCGGAGCTTCGCGATCGCGGCATCGTCGTACGAGAGGTCGCGCATCGCGAGGATCGCCGCATGGAGCGTGTAGAGGCACCCTTCGAGGTCGCGCGGGCTCTTTTGAGCGGCCTCGCGTGCGTCCTTGTAGCGCGACCGCACGGCTTTGAAGACGGTGCCAATGACGAGCGCGACGAGCACGCTGGTGCCCAGCTGGAGGACGCCGCGTGCACCCGTTCGAATCCCTTCGACGATGCCGCCGGCGCCGGTGAGGAACGCGGGGACGGCCGCGAACAGCGTGGTCGCGAGCTCGGTCGCGTACCAGCGCGGCTTGCTCTCGAAGGGAAGCTTCACCATCGGTCGCGGGCTCAGGGTTCCTGGTGTCGAACGTGAATCGGTTCGAGTCGTGCGATCGCGATCGGCGCCTCGTGCACCGAGTCGTCCGGGCCGAACTGAAACGCGGTGTGTCTTCCGGCGCCGTCGGCATGGATGAGGATCGTTCCCGTGCCAACGCCGCCCGCAAATGAGCCGTTCCGTTCGCGCGAGTCGTCGAAGTGACGAACGTCGCTGGAGTCGTAGACGCGCACGCCCCACACGCCCGCGGTCACGAGCGCGGGCGCCTCCGCGACGACGAAGACGTGCCCGGAGTCGCGGTCCTCGCGAACGCGGGCGAGGCGCCACGCGACGAGATCCCCCTCGCGGGCATCGAGGAGACGACCGACGCGCCGCCAGGCGTGCGAGGCGTCCACCGGCCGCGAGGCGAAGTAGTCAAAGAACTCGAACGCTCTCGGGTACGCGTGCGCGCTCTCCCGAGGGATCGCGCCGTAGTGCTCGGGCGCGATCCCTTCGAGCACGTAGCTGACGAAGCCGGAGCAGTCCGTGAAGAACGCGCCGGTACTCGGGTCCATGATCATCCCGTGCTCGTAGGCCGTCCTCTTCGTGGCATCGACGATCCGCCGCGCGGCCCTCGCGATCTCGTAGCTCATGATGGCTTCCTTCTTGTGCTGCACGGCGAGACTCCTTGTTGCGTTCAGGTCGATGAGGCTTGCGTCAGGACACGCTCGGCCGCGTGTCGAGCACCGTTGCTCGCGAGCCGCTGCCACGCGCCGACCGACGGCGCCCAGCGAAAGCCCGCACTCTTGAGAGCGCGCCGCACGGGTTCGGGCGGGACGCCTAGAAAGGTGACGCGTACACGGTTCTCCGCTTCCGAGATGCGCGCCTCGCCGATGACGACGTCGGCCGCTGCCGGCGCCGTCGCGCGCTCCCCGAGCTCGCGGATGCGCCGTTCAAGGCGCGCGGCTTCGGCCGCCGAGTTCCGCATCGCGTAGTCCGGAAAGCCGATCCGCCCCGCGAAGTCCCGTTCGAGGAGCTTCTTCGCGTGCTGCTCGCGAAAGCCAAGCGAGGCGAGCGCAGCGAGGACGTCCCCTCCTGCCCGGATCGCGGCGTTTGCTGCACGCATCCGCTCGCGGTCCGAGTTGAGGGCCGCGAGCTTCGCTCGGAGCTTCTCGATGGCTCCGGGATCGTCGCTGGAGACAGCGGTGCTGTGCTCCGCGCGGTTCGCGCGACTCGCGACAGCCTTCGCCTCGTTCGTGAGCTCGACGGATTTCGTGAACGAGCGGCGCATTCGTTCGAGGTCGCGCTCGTGGCGACGCTGGCTGTAGTGGCCGACCAAGATGGGTTGGCCAAACGGAATGGCGTCGCCGATCGCCCGCGCGCGCGCGTGGGCTCCGTCGGCCGCTACGCCGAGGCGCGCCGCCTTCGCACGCAGTCGCTCGATACGAGCGGTCCGCTTCTCCTCGTAGTCACGCACGCCCTGGCCGCGCGCCACCGCGCGTGCCACGTCGGCGATCGCCGCACGCGTCTCGTCGATGTGCTCCTCGACGCGCGGCTCGACCACGGCAAACGCTGCCTCGGGATGCTTCTCGGCGTGGTGGAGGAACGCTTCGACGCGCGACCGAGTCGAACCACCCCGAATCGATCGCTTCACGCGATCGAAGAGCGGAACGAGCTCGCGCGGAATCGCCGCGCGCACGTGCTCGTCGCTCTGCTCGCGGCGCGCGTGCGCGTGGAGATGCGCGTCCGCACGGAGCTTTGCCTCGACGCGGCGCTCTTCGGCCTGCCGTTCGCGCGCCGCCGCCATCTCCACGCGCACTCGCTCGACGTCGGACGTCGCCTCGCCGAGCGCCGCTGCCCGCCGACGTGCCCACTCGCCCCGCGCCGTCTCGCGCTCGGAGCGAGCGGTCGCGCGAAGCTCGGCGAGTGCCTGTCGTCGCTTGGCGCGAAGGCGATCGCGAAGCGCAAGTCGCTCCGCGCGGATAGCCTGCGTAAGCTCCCGCATGCGCTGCTTCCTCGCGGCGAGCGCGCGCCGAAGGCGCTCGCGGAGCTCGACCAGCTTCGCTCGAAGCGCGTGCCTCTCCGCACGCCGCGCACGACTTGCCTGACGATCGGCGGCCACCATTCAGACTCGCGCCCCCTCGGACTGACGCGCGGCGGCCACCTTCGCCGCCTCCATTCGCTTCCACTCGCTCTTGTCCTCTGTGATGCGGATGTCTCGATGGAACCTCTCGTTGTAGTAGTCCGTCTCCGGGTCGGAGCGATCCCAGTGATAGGCACCGACGATACCTTCGAGTTTCCGCTCGACGGCCTGGGCCTCCTCGGTGAACCGACTTCGGAAGTTCGCGCTGTCGAACGTTGCCCAGTTCGCGCCCGGATCGACGCGATACGCTGCCGCGTTGATCGTTCGAAACGGCAGCTTCGAAACCTCGACGGTGATGGACGAGCCCATCGAGTACTTGCTCGTTCGGACGCTATAGGTCGCTCTCGGCAGCTCGCCTGCGCGGACCGCGTCTCGAATGTCCTCGCGGATCGCCTTCGCGATCGCGGTCGTGTCGAGCCCCTCGCCTTTCGACGCTTCCCGTCGTCGACTCTCCAGGGCACGAATGCGCGAGACCTCCTCGGGCAATGGTCCCCCGCCGGCGAGGGCGTTGCCGTTTGCGGGTTTGGGCGACGCGGGAAGGTGCGCGCAGCCACACGAGCGTGACGCCCGGCGCGCGCGCGCGAGCTCCAAGATCGTGTCGCGAACCATCCGCTCGATGTGCGGCTCGATGATCTGGAACACGTCCTCCGGCCGCTTCTCGGCGAGGCGAAGAAACGCCTCGGCGCGAGAGAGCTTCTTCCCTGCGTGGATCGACTGCCTCACACGCTCGAAGAGCGGAAGGAGCTCCAGGGGGATGAGCGCGCGCACGCCTTCGTCCGAGTGCTCGTGGTGCTCCTGCGCATCGGCGCGCTGGCGCGCCTCACGTTGAATGCGACGCACGTCGCTCGCGTGCGCCCTCTCGGCGGCCATCTCCGCGCGCACACGCGCGATCTCGCCAGACGCTTCCGCCTTCGCTTCGGCGAGCCGACGGTGCCACGCCTCGCGGGCCTCGTGACGCTGCGCTCGCTCCCATTCGCGGAGCTCCTCCAGGAACCGCTTCCGATTCGCGCGCAATCTCTCCCGGAGCGCCAACCGCTCCGCGCGCACCGTTCGCCGGATCTCGCGGAGACGCTCGTTCTTGGCGGCGAGGGCCGCTCGTAACTGCGAACGGAGCGACGTGACCCTCGCGCGCGCTTCGCTCAGTCGCGCACGTCGCTCTTCGGCAGACTGCTTCGCTGACGACACGGCCCCCCCTCAATGCTCGGTCACGTAGCGAGGGCGCGGGAAACGAGACTCGACGGCGCCGAGGAGCTCCAGCGCCATCCGCACCTTCATTCCGTCCGCGTAGCGCCGCGGCACGTACGACTCGATCGCTTGAGCGAGGCAGCACCCGAGTGCCCTTGCCGCTAGGTCCGCGGCCTCTTCGACGATCTGACTGATGGCTGATTTGTCCGGTACTTCATTCATGACCTTTCTCCAGTTCTTTCCCGACGCGCAGGCGCCGTGTTGCTCATCCAGTGCTCCGCGCGAGCGCTCGATGCTCTTCGTCAATCCACGAATGCGCGGCTTCCGCTCCGGCCTCGATGTACGCGTCGCGGAGTGACGCTCGAAAGAGCCCGTCGAATGCATTGCCGGCGAGTGCGCTCTGCGGACGGAGCTCGACGATCTCAATCGGCCGACGCCCGCGCCACCCGATCGCGTCGAGCAGGACGGCGCGCGCGCGCGGATCGGGGACAAGCGCGGCGATGCGCATTAGCGCGTCGTTCGTCGCGTATGCCTCGCGCAGATCGCGATAGAGCCGCTCCTGCACCAGAACGTCGGCGAGATGCAGGAGGAGTGGCCCCCCACGAAACTCGGCGGGCGGGTCGTACTGCAATGGGTAAGGCGCGATCAGAAAGACGCGTGAGACGTACGGATCGTCGACCGCGAGCTTGATCGGCGCATTGTCGACGAGCCCTCCATCAAAGCAGGGGGAGTCGACGGCCCCGATTCGTACGTCGACGGGTTGGAAGGCGATCGGGAACGCCGCGGAAGCGCAGGCGGCCCGAAAGACACGTTCGAGCCCCTCTTCGGAATCGAACGCCGTGCCATTGAATCGAACGACGTGCTCGAACGTCGTCGCGGCGCGATCGCCCACATGCGTACTCGTGCCGCGCGCGTTGGTCACGACGAGTCGAAGCTCGACGGGACGCCGTCCACGCGAGGGGCGAACGTACTGACGCATGAGGGCGAGGAGCTTGCGGCTCGTCGAGAACCCCGTTCGCGAGGCGATGCCGCCCGCACTCAGCTCGAAGGCTCCCGCGATAGTCGCCTTCGATCGCCACAAAGCCACGAGCTCCGCCGCCGCGACAGCGAGCTCGCGTCCGTCTCGAATCGCGGAAGCGAGGAAGACGGCGGAGAGGGCCCCGGCG
Source organism: Myxococcales bacterium (assembly GCA_003151595.1). The sequence goes on along the minus strand of PLXW01000077.1, from coordinate 38,791 downwards.
CTCGTGGCGACGATGCGTCTCACGCGAAGTGGCGTGCTCTCCGCGAGCGCGCAGACCGCGCCTGCGGCAAAGGCTCCCTTCGCGACCCCTCCGGCGAGAATGAGTGCGTCGCCGAGGGTGCGTCGGGCGCCGTCCGCCGTCGAGGAAGCTGGCATTGGTCCGATCGTCTTCACGATTCACTCCTTTCCGCGCCACGCCTCACACTCCCGCACGCCGACGAGCGGGCCGCCGCGCCCGCGCGAGCCTTGGCTCGGCGCGCTCGACTTCGACGACGACGTCCCGCTCCTCTTCTTCCTCCTCGACCTCGACGACGAGCTCCGGGGAGGGTCCTCCCGCAAAGCGCGCGCACGCTTCGGCGATGTCCGACGCGACATCCGGGGACACCTGAACGAAGTCGCTACCGAGCCGAATTTCGAGTCTCTCGTGATCGAGGGCTACGAACGTCAGATTGCCGTAGATGCCCCCTTCCAAGTGCTGAAGGTCGATGAGCGTCTTCGGATAGTGATGATGGGATTGCTTCTTCATGGTCTTTCTTCCTTTCTTCAGAACGGCACCCCCGCGACCTCCGCGGTGGTGAATGTGCGACGGCGGTAGTGACGCGCGGCCTCGCGCTCCTGGCGTTCGAGGTCGCGGATGACGGCGTCCGTCTGGTCGTCGATGGCGCTGAGCACCTCATCGGCGTGCTCTTCGGCGTACTTCAAGAACGCTTCGGTCCTCGACTCGCGCGCCGTCGCGCGAATACCGCGCCTGACCTTCTCGAAGAGCGCGACGAGTTCCATCGGCACATTCGCGCGCACCTCGTCGTCGGATTCAGCGCGGCGTTCCGAAGCTGACGCGCGGTGCACCCCGCGACGGCGTTCGCGATTGCCGTGCTCGATGCGGCGGAGATCCTCCTGGTACGTCCGCTCGGCGAGGAGTTCGCCGCGGGCGCGCTCGATCGCGTCGCTCGTCGCCTTCTTCGCCTCGTCCTTACGGAGCGAGCACGCGTCGCGCGCAGCCTGGCGCTCGGCGTGGAGCGCCAATCGAAGTGCTTCGAGCGCGCGCAGGCGCTCCATACGCGTGCGCTCCCGAACGGCGAGCCGCTCGGTGCGGCACTTGGACGTAACGTCGCCGAGTGCATTGCGTCGCGCGAGCCGCGCGGCGCGAAGCTGCTCGCGCAGCGACATGAGCTTGCCGTGCGCCTTCTTTCGGTGATCGCGCTCGATGTCGCGCTTCAACGCGGTACGAGCGCGCCGCGCGTCGCGGTCCTCGTGTTTCGTCGCGCGAGTCACGGCTTCTTCTCGCCGTCACTCGGACTTGGAACCACGTGGAGGTGCCGCCGTTCGAGCACCGCGATCCGCGCGTCACGTTCCTGAATGATCTCTCGGTACGTCTCGATGAGCGCGATCGACTGCTCGACCGTGACCTTCGCGTTAGCCTCGGCGTAGCGTAGCGCTCTGGCGAGACTGAATGGCCGACCGCGTGAACGCATCGGGGCCGCTCGTCGAGGCGAGGCGGCGTCGACACGCAGGGTCTTTCGATCGGAATGGATTCGTTGGCCCGGCCGATAGACGAACAGTCCGTAGAGGCCGGGCTCGCGGAGTCTTCCCTTTCGAGAGAGCGCGTCGACGATCACGTCGACGTCGCCGTCGTTCGCAAGGGGCCACTCGTGGATCAAGATCTCGGCGCCGGGATCGCCGGCCAGTTTTTGGACCAACCTCAGACGCGAGCACCCTTCACGCAGCGCGGAACGTATCCAGTTGGCGTTCTCCCACTCCTGGGTGGTTCGATCGCGCCGACGGAGCGCGGTCGTGATCTCCTTCGAGCGAGCCTCGAGATCCGCGATGCGCGCATCGAAGGAGCCGTCGATGGACGCGAGCACGCGCTCGGGATGCGCCTCCGAGAAACGGAGGAACGCCTCGGTCCGGGACTCTCCCGTGGAACCACAAAGCTCCCCTCTCACCTGCTCGAAGAAGGGCACGAGCTTCGCAGGTACGCTCGCCCGCACGTCATCGTCCGATTCGTCGCGGCGAGAGGCTCCGACTCCGTCGGCCACATGGCGACGTTGCTGACGATGATCCCGTTCGAGCCGTTGGAGCTGCTCTTTGTACATCCATTCGGAGGCCAATTCGGCGCGCGCCCGCTCGTAGAGGTCATCGGAGGCTCGCTCGATCAGCTCCTTGCGGGCGAGGAGCGCTTCGCGTGCCGCTTGCCGCGCACCATCGGTGTCGGCGACGAGCGCCACGAAGGCGCGCAGCCGATCGCGCTCATGCGCGAGACGACGCGCCGCGCGGCACCACATACGCATCTCCGTGACGGCGTTCCCCCTCGCGACGTTCGCGGCGCGAAGCTGCACTCGCAGGAGCCGAAGCTTCGCGTGCGACGTCTCGCGCTGCGCGCGGTCGACGTCCGACTCGATGCTCCCGTCGGAGCTGGCCTTGGCGTTCATTCGTCGTCCTCGTCATCGAGGAAGGCCTCGACATCGATCACCTCGGGAAGCGTCTTCGGGGCGGGCTTGATCGACACAGGACGCGCGGTCACTGCGACGCGCGGCTTGGGGAGCTCGCGCCGTGGCGGCGCCTTCGCCTCGCTCTTGGCCGCCATGTCGTCGAGGACGTCGTCGGTGTCGCCGAAGATCGCCTCTCCGACCCACTTCAACGCCTGCGTGACCTGCGACCCTTGCTCCGCGAGAACCTTCTTCGACTTCGGATTCATTTGTCCTTCTCTTCCTTCATGGGCGCCTCGCCGTCCGCGGCGGGCGCGTTCGATTCGTTCGCTTCTTCCGGCGGCTGCGGCTGCGGAGCGCTCGGGCCCGTTCCGTTCGCGCTCTTCTCGCGCGCGAGCTCCTGTGAGCCGTAGCGGTCGTAGAGCTCGATCATCGTCACGGCCTGCTCGGGTGAGAGCGCCGACCAGATCGCGCGGTACTGATCGGGACTGAGCGACTTGAGGAACTGCCGAAGGAGTTCCTCCCCCATCGGGCTCCCGGTCCCCTTCGCCTGGCCCGCGCCGAGCACCTTCGACATGAGAACCGGCGTGAGCATGTCGAGCTTCTCGCGCACGAAGTCGTGCTTCTTGTCGCTCCGTCGCTCGCGGATCATTTCGAGATCCCGCTCGTGCTGAAGAGAGATGAGCTTCTCGAAGAGATCGATGACCTGCATCTGCTTCTCTTCGAGCGCTGTGACGCGCTCGCCGGATGCCTTCGTGATCGACTTGTAGTGCTCGACGATTTCGAGTGTTTGGCCGAGCGCAATCCGCGCCGACGCTTCGTTGTGCCGCATCATCTGCGAGACGATGCCGCGTGAGTCCGCCGCCTCTGTCTCACCGATCAGCGCATCGGAGTGCCCGCCCATTCCGTCGATCCGCCGCGTCACCCGATCGTGGTGCATCGTGCGGTTTGGCTGGAAGGAGAAGAGCCCGAAGAGCGTGGGGCCGCGAAGCTGCCGAGCTTCGTCGTTCATCTTGGCGCGGATGATTTCCGCGAGAGCATCGGTGTCGGTCGTGGGATCGAGCAGCCATTCGCGGACCTGCTGTTCGACTTCTTGGATGCGTTGGCGAAGCTGAATCCGCACGCACCCCTCGCGCGCCTGGTTTCGGAGCCAGTCGCCGAGGTCGATGTGATCGGGGAGGAGCGCAGTATTCATCGGACGACGCTCCTCACCACCAGAGCGGCGGCGATGACGCCGGCGGCAATTGCAACGGTGCGCACAGTGCTCGTCGTCGCCGTGTCGCCACCGGGCGCGCGCGGGTCGGGCAGCGACGGCCCCGGTACTCCGCACGCCAGTGCCCCGATCGTCCGCTGCCACCCCGCGATGGCCGCCTGGAAGTCGCACCCCGCGTTGAACTCGGCGCCGGCCGTGAGGAAGTGATCCTCGGCGTTCAGGTAGTCGCGCCACGACTTTGAGAACGCCGTCCACGCGGCGCGTGTGGAGGAATCGATCTTCGGGCACTGCGACACAGCGGCGTCGAGCGCGACGACGAACGGGTCGAGTCGTCCCTTCAGAGAGCGCACGTCGCTCGGCGTGACGAATTGAAGGAAGGCTTCACACGAACTCACGACTCCCCCTCCCCGCCCTCCGGCTCGCCCGCGCGGGCGTAGAGCTCGACGAGCGCGAGACCGAGTGACACGGTTTCGAGTGCACGCTCCGCCATGTCCGCTTTGGCTTCGATCGCGCGCAGGACCCCGACAGGTTTGTGAAAGCGCTCCAGACGATCGGCGGCGACCTTGAGGTCTTCGATCGGTTGAGAGAGGGCTTCGAGGAACCGCGCTCTCACGGTCGCCTCCCCAGGAAGAACGCTCCCAGCCCGACAAATCCGACCGCCGCGATCCACCATCCCGAGCCGCCCCGGCGCGACTCGGTGACGGGAGGGTCGTTCGCACTCACCGCGCTCGCGGGAAGAGGCGACGATGCCGGCCAGCCCAAGAGCGCGCTCTCGATCCGCGCGACGTGCTCCTCGACGCGAGCCGCGTATGCGCGAATGTTCTGCCGCGCATCCTTGCTCGTACCTTCGAAGTACCGTGTGACGTAGAGCGCCGCTGCGAGCTCGGTCGGTGACGCCGTGTCGAGGATCGCGCGAACCGGCGTCCGGTTCCGAACGAGGATCTCCAGGTACTTCGCGGCGCCGTCGACATCGTTGTCGAACGCCCAGAACCAAGCGAAGTACGGACCGATCGCGCTCTTGTCGATGTGCAGCGCCTCGTTCGGACCCGCGGTGAGGAGGCCGCGCGCGGTGCGGAGCGCGTCGTCGCCCGTCGGATAGACCCCGTGGCCGAGGAGGATCGCGAGCTCGTCGGAGGTGACGGCGCGCTTGTGGATCGCGCCCCAATTGTGTTCGCCGCGCCAGGTGCCGCCGGCATCGCCGAGGCGCGTCTCGAAGTCGGCGACGCCCATCGCGAGGATGAGCGCGTGACGCGTCGGCGCTTCACTGAGGACTCGCTGCCATGCCGCCACGACGACGGCAGCCTTTCGCTGGTAGCGCGCGGTGTCTTCGGGACTCATGCGAGCAACTCCGTATCGATGCGCAGCGAGGCGCTCGGATCGAAGGTGAGAAGGAGCGGCGTCGAACTCGCGGCCCAGTACACGCCGCGCATGAACCCGCGCGTGTCGAAGCGCCGCATGCGAAACGTCCGGGGGTACGTCGCCGCGGGCCGCGCCATGACGGGCGGCGTTCCATCCGCAGGTCGCGCGGTGTCGTCGAAGACCATGATCCACGCTGGCGCGGTGCCCGCGTTGTACCCATCGAGCGTGAGCACGCGCTGTTGTCCGCGCGCGGCGAGTCCCTCGGCGCCACTCTGGGCGATCCACCAGGTCGCGCGGAGCGTCTGACCGTCGCTCCCTGGCGCAATCGCAGCGGCGATCTCTCCCGAAACGCTGTTCGGCGCCGCCTTCCCCGTCGCCGCATCCACGAGACGTCCCGAGAGCTTCACCATGCTCGCGACGACGGGGACGCGTAGGCGCTTGATCACGGCATACTCGCCGAGGAGTGACGCACCGCCATGGCCCCACTCGATCGTCACGATGGGGACGACGTTCGCGGTCGGCGGATCGAGGCGGGCCGTCGCGTACACGGTGAACGCCTGCGACGTATCGACGCTGATCCACGCGAGCGTCTTGGGTTCGCCGCCGCGAAGCACGGTGCGGTCACCGTGATTCACGTCACGAGTGCGGCGGGTCGCGAAAGGAGCTGCGATCGACCCGGCCCTCACGACGCACCCCCCGGCTCCGGGTCGCAAGCGCAGCCCGTCGTGACGGGGAGCGCGGCGATGGGTTCCCACGTCGACAAGAGCTCGGGCTGAGCGGGCGGCGGACGAGGAGGCGCGACACTCGTCCGCGGCGCGCGGTGCTGAAGCGCGTCCCATGCTTTTCGTGCGTCGTCGCGCCGGTTCTTCGCAGCGTGGATGCGTGCTTCGAGTTGATGCCGATCGCCGGGTGGAACGCCGTTCGAATGCAGGAGCGTCTCCCAATCGGGTTGTTCTGCGAACCACTCGGCGAGTCCGTCCGCGTGCCCCGTCGTCGCGTCCTTGCCGTACTCGTCGTGCGGGAAGAGTTCGTGAGCGACGAGATCGCCGAGCCCCTTCACGTTCGCGGTGCCCGCGGGGAGGTGCCGATAGATGGCTTGGAAGTGCGCCTGCCACCGAGGCGCCGACCGAATCTTCTCGGCGATGTGTCGAGCCATCTTCGTGCCGAGACCGCCGGACATGCGCTCGTAGTCGAGCGGTCCGTGGTGGTGATGACCGAAGAGCGAGCCGATGCCCCCGATGACGGCGCCCACCGCGCCACCGATGGCCGTTCCAAGGCCAGGAATCACGCTCCCGATCGCGCTCCCGATCGCTGCGCCCTTGGCGAGGTTTCCTCCAAGAGCGCTGCCGGTGTCAGCGGCCGCACCTGCCACGTTCCCGCTCGCCGCTTCGGCCGCTATTCCAATGGCGCCTCCAACGCCGAATCCGACTGTGGTCGACGGGCCACGCACGGCGGGAAGACCGGACACTTCGTCGCCATCGTCAGCCAGGTCGCCGTCGTCATACGCGGGAGCCTGCGCAGCCTCGGCGAACAGCTTGACGAAGTCGTCGACGGTTTCGCGTTCACGCTCCTGCGCTCTCGTCGAGCCGTCCGCAACCAGCGACCGCACGGCGTGAAAGTCGCCGCGCTCTAGGACTCCGGTGAATCGACGGAATGGATCGGTGTTCGTTCCGATCATCTCCAGGACTAAGCGGTGGCCTTCGATCAACGCACTTCGAAGGGCGTGCGCTTCCCCGGAGTCGGTGCGAACTCCCGCGAGGACACGTTGAATGAATCGCTTGGCTGCGAGATCGCCGAGGCGCGCGCGCAGGACGATCCTCGCGGCGGCCTCGATGGGCCCTCGTGCCGAGGCCGGGAGACGCGGTATCTGAGCGTGAAGGATCTTCGCGCCGCGCGTCGCCGAGTCGTTCAGGAGCGCAAAGGCGGGAGGCGCGATCCTTGGAGCGAGCGTCGATGCCGTCTCGAACGCTTGTTCACCAGGCAGCACTCCATTTCGGCTGGACTCGGGCGCGCCGCTGACGACGTGCTGTGTACGCTCACTCGCGGAGCGTCGATCGATCTCGAAGGCGACGCGGAGCGGTCCAAGCGCGGTCTCCGGCGCATCGAGCACCGCGAAGAGGCGCCGGCGATCAGTGAGGACGATGCGGAATCGACCGTCGGCGAGAACGACGTCGTATTGACGGAGTGCCATGACTCACGCCCCTCCCTGGGCCGCCGGTCGGGCGGGAGCGCCGTTCGCCCACGAGGCGGGGAGCTGGAGCAACTCACCGGGCACGAGCGTCGCGAAGTTGCCGTTCGCGGCGCGCTTCTTCTGCGGGTTCGCGGCGACGAGCTCCTTCCAACGATTCCCGTCGTGCACCAGTGTCGCGGCGATCTTCGACGGCGAGTCGCCCGGCTTGACCTTGTAGGTGGGGGCCGGCGCGTTCGAAGGCGCGAGCGGCGCACTTGAAAGAACGACGGCCTTCGTCGGGCCAAACGCGGAGAGAGCGTTCGCCTTCGCGTTGAGCAGGTCAGCGGACCTCGGGTAGTGCGGCGCGATGCTGGCGGCGAAGCCGCGCACCTGGTTCGCGTCCGTCGCCGTCTGGAGCGCGTTGCGCACGGCAGTCGCGACGTCGGACGGCATGTTCGGGTCGAGCCCGATCCCATCACCGGGCGGCGGTGAGGGCTGCGGCGCGATGATCGGCACGACGCTCAGGTCGGTCGTCGCGACCGTCGTGGGAGGAGCGCTCGGCATGACCGACGGTGCACCGGCCCACGCGGCGGGAAGGGAGAGCTTCTCTCCCGGAAGGAGCGTCGCGAAGTTGCCGTCCGCCGCGCGGGGCTTGGTCGGGTTCGCAGCAACGAGCTCCGGCCAACGGGCGCCGTGCCCTGTGAACTTCGTCGCAATCTTCCACGGAAAGTCCCCCTGCTGAACGAGGTAGCTGTTCGTCGGATCGGAGGGATACGGCGGGACAACCTGGCTCGGCGGGCGCGTGACGAGGATCACGTTCGCGCGCGATCGCAGGAGTCCCGCCGCGATCGGATACTTCGGTGCGAGCTGGTCGGCGAACGCCTGGAGCTTCGTCGGGTCTCCCTCGTTCGCGAGCTCGTTGAGCACGAGCTGCACAGTCTCGGGCGGCATCCCCGAGTCCATTCCCATGGTGGGCCCCGAGGGGAACGTCGGTCCGACCACCGGGATCGGTTGCGGACCGGGCGATGGCTGTTGCTGCTGGAGAGAGAGAATCGTGGACGCCTTCGAGGCGAGGAGGCTCGCGGCCATCGGATACTGGGCTTGGATCTGCGTCGCGTAGGCTTGGAGCTTCGCCGGATCGTTGTCGCCGATCAGCTCCCCCATCACGGTCTGCGCGACGTCCGGCGGCATCCCTGGATCCAACCCCGGCATGTTCAGCGCGGGCCCGGCGGGAATCACCGGAGCGGGTGATGGAGCCGGCGACGGCTGCACGTTGACCACGGCCGCGCGTTGCGTGAGCAGTTCGGCGGCGATCGGGTATTGCGCCCCGAGTGTGTTCGCGAGCGTGAGAAGCTTGTTCGGATCGGTCTCGCTCGCGAGCTCCGCGTGAACGAACGCAATGAGCGCGGGCGACATCGACCCATCGAGCTGCGGCCCGCCGGGATCGTTCGTCGCGACCACGGGAAGCGACGGCACCGGCGGGCCGACGGGTATCCCCGCTCGCAGCGAGGTCGCCTTCACGTGAAGGAGTCCCGCAGACAGCGGGTACTGCGCCTGAATCGCCGTCGCGAATGCGTCGAGCGTCGCCGGATCGGTGCCGCTGACGAGCGCCGCGAGCACTTGGTTCCGAAGCGAGTCGGGCATGTTCGCGTCGAGCGTGAACGTCTGCGAACGTCCGACCGGCGGAGACGCCTTCGACTTCGATGACACGGCGACCAACGTCGCCACGCTCAGCAAGAACAAAACAAACGGCATGACCTCTTCTCCAGTCGTGAAAAAACCTCGCCGGGGGCGAGTGCGCGCACACGTCCGCAGTTGCGAAAGCGCGCTTGAAGCGCCTTCGCCGCATACCGCGCCGCGTGTGCCCCACGCGTGCGCGCACTCACCCGGCCTTCAGCGCATACCCAACAGGCGACTCGGGTCTTCCACGGTGCCGTCCGACCTGCGGACGGCAATGTGATAGACGGTGCGGTCTCCGACCTCGCGCCACGTGATGAACGGGGTCGCGTGCTCCTCCGCACGGAAGCGAAGCTCGGCGATGCGCCAGCAGCCGAGGTCTTCGCAATCTCCGTTCCCAAGACCCAGTGTCTCGGGAATGTCTTGCCAGTTGTCCCGTTCCCCGGGCTCCTCTTCGTAGACGACGCCGCTCTCGTAGAGCGACGGTGTCGAGGGGCACACCCGAAGGTACTCAATGTCCGCTTCAATAAGCGCCTCGAGCAAAAGCTCGAGGACGCGGCTCTTCGCGCCGTTGTCGATCACGTCAAATGTTCGGAGTTGAAACAGCGGCGCGTACACGTTGGGCCTCAGTCCTCGAAGACGGTTCCGTAGAGAACCGCGTTGAAGTCCTGGGGCGTCGTGTCGGTGTTGCGCACGATCAAGACGACCACGATGCCCGGCTGGGCGGTGTCGAGCTCCATGCGCACGCCGACGGCGAGCGCAGAGAACGCTTCGGCGGGCATCTCGCCCGTCGCCGCGAGTTGGCTGTCCTTGCCGACCTTGATGTCGACAATTGAGAACGACCGCGCGTTCGACGGAGCGACCGCAAGACGTTCACCGCGAAAGAGCACCTGCGGCTTCACTTCGACTTCGGCGACCTGACCCGGTTGGATCTGGGACTGCGTGAAGCCGATCGGGAAGTGACGGCGCTTCTCGTGCATTGGTTCGGTGTGCACGACGCGCGGTCCGTGCGAGGGCTCCTGCATCCGACGCCGTGGCGGCGGGAGCTCGTCCTCCTCGTAGTAGACCTCCCGCTCGCGCGGCCGAACCGGGTGCGGGCGATAGTCGTGTTGCCGTGAGTAGCGATGGTGCTCGTGCTCAGCGCGATGAGGTCCCTCACTGTGCCTCGCGAGCTCCGTCGATCGCTCCGCACCCACCGAAGTGTGATGCAGGAGCTCGTCCATGTCGTCGTCGGGATGCTGACCGTGACCTCCCACGATCATTTCGCGCCCGACGATCATCGATCTTCCACCGTTCATGTGCCTATGTGTCCTTTCGTTCGTGCCTTCGCGACATCGCGATCACGGGTGCGCGACCACGGTGTATTGCTGCCCATTGGGCATCGCCACGACGCGCGGGTTCGCACCGAGCGCCGGGAACGCCGGCCCGCCGCCGAGCTGCGAAGGAGCCGCCTTCGCGCCAGCGTTGATCGCCATCGACTCGCCGAGCCGGTGGCCGTAACGATAGGCGCACGACGCGAGAGCGCCGGTTCCGATCGCGTGCGCGTGGGGCGCTTGGTCGTCGTCCAGGCCGTTGAAAAAGGCCAGAGCGTGCAATGCCGTCCCAGCGAGGAGATCGACGGGGACAACGCCCCCAATCGACATCTCGCCCTTCTCACCGCCGAAGCGGCCGTTCAAGAATCCGAACGCGTAAGCCGTTCCGGTTGTTTCCACCGCCGCGACCCCCGCGGCGATTTTCTTGCTGTTCTCGGATCGGAACTCTCGCATCTTCGCGCGTGCGCGCTCCGCGTAGCTCCGAGCCTCTGCCAACGATGCTGCTGTGAATGACATGTCCCGAGACCTCCTTGTTGGGTGGTGACACCGGGTAAGTAACTCTCCAGCACTGGCAGTCGATGACTGGCTGCTTGTTCACGTCACGACGCGACGTTCTTGGCGTGTCAATCTCGCGCGCGTGAAGGCAGCGTCTTTGCCGGCCAATCGAACCTCCTGCCTCAGACACGGAAGGCCTCGATCTTGCTGACAAACTATTTTTCGAAGGGGGGCAATCGTTCGAGGTTCTCCCGCGTCGAAGGAAAGTCCTCTTCCGGGGGTCCCCGCCGATGGCTCGTCAACTGTTCTATTCCCGCTCACAGGTCGCTCGCCTCTGCGGCGTCTCCATTCGCACCGTCATCCGATGGGAGGGCGAATTCTTGACGAAGCTCAAGGATCCGAGCGATCCGTCCGGGCGCCGGGTTCTCTACGAAGGGACCGAGGTGGAGAACCTGCTCCGACGTCGGTACCGCCACGAGAGCGATGCGGCGCATGCGACCGTGCGACAGCGAAAGAGGCGGAAAGGACCCGCGAAGAAAAGCGCGAGCGCCGGGAATGCTAAGCGAGGCGCGCCCGTTTCACGGCCCCGGGTCGCCGAACCTCTCGCCCCTCCCGATGCCGATAGTGGCGCGCGCGAGAGTGGCAAGGCGGGGCCCCCATCGAGTCAGCGTCGCGCACGCGACGAGGCCGACCGCGCTCTCGAACGATGGGACCGGGAGATCGACGAGCGTAAGCGCCGCTGGGACGAGGAACATCCCGACGAGGCGCCACCCAAGGCGCCCGATAGCAAGAAGACGCGGCGCTGAATTGGTGGCGGTGGCGCGCCAGGGCGACCCGGACCGCGTCTAGCAGGCTTTGCGCATCCAAGGCGCGTTTGAATCGAATAGTGGGTGCGCGGACCGTGCTCGCACGCCAACGACATCGCATGCGGCGCTGCGCATTCGAACCTTCGAACCGCTCGTGCTCTCGCGGCGCCTAGCATCCGCGCGCCATGCCTCCCGCTCGGACGCGTCCTCGCGTCAGCCGCCCAAATCCGCACCGAAAAGAGCCCGTTGCGGTCGCCGTCGTTCTCGGTGAACGCGTAAAGAAGCTCCGTGCCGAGCGCGATTGTTCGTTCGATGCATTCGTCGAAGAGACGGGACTCGGCCGCGGGTACATTTCGGAGCTAGAGCGCGGCATGGTCGTTCCCTCGCTCGCCACGCTCATCCGACTCGCGGCGGCGCTCGAAATGAGCGTCGCGGAGCTCGTCGCATACGGTCCGACTCCCCTTGAGCAGCTGGTCGAGCTTGCGAGAGACCTCTCCGACACGCAGCAACGCGCTCTCCTCCGCGAAGCCAAGCGAATGTCCGAACGGAAGAAGAAGAAGCCGGCCTAAACTCTCCGGCCGATAGTCTCGATGAGTTGCCGGATCATCGCTCGCGTAACTGGCTTCGTGAGAATCGGGTGCTCGTGAGCTTGCCCGATCTCGACAGCCGCCCGACACAGCGGATCGGCGGTCATGAAGAGCACCCGGCGTAACAGCTCGGGACGTTCCGTTTGGATCCACCGGAGCAACCCGAGACCATCGAGGCGCGGCATCGTTACGTCGCTCAGGATCAGATCGAATGCCGCTCCTGGTGCAGCGAGAATCTCTCGTGCCGCTTCCCCATCGTCGGCGCGAAGCACCTCGAAGTCGCGTCGGAGTACCCGCACGACCGCACGCGCGACGAGGTCGCTGTCTTCCACCAGCAAGAGGTGCATCCGGTTTCCAATCTACGTCATTCGAAGGTTCGAACAAGGGCCGATGACGGCTCACGCGCGTTGAATGAGCGCATTGATTGCGCGACTGAGCCCGGCTCGGATCCCCCTGGCGTAGTTGCTCCCCTTCGAAGGTGCGGCACGCCTGAACGTCGCCAGGCTCCCGCGAATTGCTCGCAGGCAGGCACGGACCGTTCGAACGCGCATCGCCTCGACGTTCCGCGCGCTGCACGAGAGGCAGAGCGCCGCCGCGCCCCCGCAGTTGCAACGAGGCACCACGAGCGTCTGGATCACGCGAACGGCCGGCGCGGCGCACGTAGGACACACCTTCCTGAACCGAGCACCGACCACCACTCGCCGTCCCATGCCGGCATACGCTCGGTGGCATGCACCGCAACGTTTCATCGGGCACCTTCGGGGGCGCGCAGGGTTACCGTGGCCAATCCAGAGCCGCGCAGCTCGCGCCCGACCACTAGGAACCACGGCGAGCGCCAGCCGCAGAGGACACAGGACCATCGGTATTGGTGCTCGCTGCCCACGAGAGCAGCATTTGGAACGCCGCAGCGAGTACACGCGATGGCAGAGCCCGTGCGCCGCGCGAGCCACATTGCAGCGATCGACGGCGCGGTTCGCTCCTCTTCGTTCGTAACCGCGACCAAGCCGGCGATAGCTGCCGTGATTGGGCCATTCGTCATTTCTTCGTGTGCTTAGCAATCACCGTTCCGCGCGCGAAATCCTGCGCCGCCGTACGACTCCGAAAAGCATTACGTCGCCGATCAACCCGTTGAGTTCCTGCGTCGGCGGAGTGGCACGGCCGTCATAGGGCAACACGATTCATCATCGCTTGGAGCGGGCCGCAATAGCCCATCAGCGACGATCGGCCGTGATCTGGTCGATCATCGACCAGTCGCACCGAGCCGTGATAAGCAAAGCCCCCGTGGCGTCCTCCGTGACAGGACACCGGGTGGGGCGAAGATCATGCGGGACGGTACCGGAGCCAAGGGGACGCGCCATCCGACGCCTACGCGCGTCGAGGCAACGATCCTCGGTCAGGCTCGCATCACGCTCCGCGGCGGCTCCGTCGTGCATCGCGAATCAGGCGCCGCCGTAAGAGTCGGGCATGATCCTGTGGTTGTAGGGCGCGCGGTCGGTTGCGACCTTCGCATAGCCGATCCAAAGATCAGCGCACGACACTGCGAGCTCGTCGCCACGGAGGCCGGCGTCCTCCTCCGCGATCTGGCGTCGCGCAACGGGACGTGGTTTTGCGATGCTCGCGTCGGCGAGGTGCATCTCACCGAGCGCGCTCAAATCGTGATCGGAAATTCAAAATTCGAGTTCGTCCCCGGCCCCACCGCGGAGCAGCCGCTCGTCCGGACCTTCGGCAAGCTGGAATCGCGCGCACCAAAGATGCAAGCGGCATTCGAGCGCCTCACGCGCTTCGTCCGGACCTCCGAGAACATTCACCTCACAGGCGAAACCGGGACGGGGAAGGGTTACATCGCCGAGAGGATTCACGAGCTAAGCGGTCGCTCGGGACCGTTCATCAAGATCGATGTCGCCTCGCTCTCGCCGACGATGATCGAGTCGGAGCTATTCGGCCACGTGAAGGGCGCGTTCACAGGCGCAGTCAGCAGCAAGGAGTCGCCCTTCGTTCTCGCGCGAGGCGGAACCGTCTTCTTGGACGAGATCGGCGATCTTCCGAAGGAGTCGCAGACGAAGCTCCTGCGCGTCTGCGACGACAAGGTCATTCAGCGCGTAGGGAGTCCGCGAGCCGAGCCTGTGGACGTGCGAGTTGTATCCGCCACGCTCCATGACCTGGAAGCCAGAGTGAATCGAAAGGAGTTTCGAGCAGACCTCTTCGAGCGTCTCGGCGTGATTGTGCACTTGCCAGCGCTCCGCGAACGCAAAGAGGATCTGAGCCTCATCGTTCGGCAGATTCTGACCGACATGGGCCATGCGGCTCTTTGCGATCGCGTGCAGCCGTCGACCTACGTTTGGATGGCGACTCGCCCCTGGGATGGAAACCTGCGCGAGCTCACGAAGGTCTTGAGGCTCACCGTCGAGTTCTTCGAGCAGAACGGGACGTTCGACGTCGCCGAGACGTATCGAGCGTATCGTGCTCGCCGCGAAGAGCGTGATCAACGCGCAGATGGTGGCGGTGACGAAGGCGCTTGGCTCGAATCGCTCATCGCAGGCGGAGCTTCTTTGGAGGCCGTGCACGAGGAAGCGACGAAGCGGATGCTGAAGCTGCTCGCGACCGAATGCGACGGCAAGGTCGCGCGAATCGCGGAGCGCGCGCAGATCGGCCGTGCGCGAGCGAGATCCTGGCTCGATCGTTTCGGCTTGCGAGCGAGCGATGACGGCGGCACGGAACGAGAGAAGAACGGATGAACGCCGGCACCTTTCGGCCGGGTCTCGTCCTCGGTCAGAATCAGTTTCGACTCGAACGATTCCTCGCGAGGGGCTCGACGGGCGAGGTGTACGAAGCGTCATCGAGCGAGCACGGACGCGCGGCTGTGAAGCTCCTTCGGCAAGAGCTGGCTCGCGACGACGTCTGGAAGCGGCGATTCGAGCGCGAGTGGAATGCGGCGCTTTCGATCGATTCGCCTTACGTCGCGCGGGTTCTCTCGGCCGGCGTCAGCGGTCGAACGCAGTCCCCGTGGATCGCGTTCGAGCTTCTGGAAGGCGAATCCCTCGATGTCCTGATCGCGCGGGAGCCACGACCTCCTCTCGCTGATGTCACGCGCTTCATCGAACACCTCCTGCTGGGGCTTGAAGCGGCGCACGCCGTGCAGGTCGTCCATCGCGATATCAAGCCAGGCAACTTGTTCTTCGAGCGCGCGACGAGCCGCCTGCGGATTCTCGACTTCGGGGTCGCGAAGATGACTCGACTTGGTGAGCAGACGTCGGGGCTCACACGGCTGGACGATACGTTGGGAACGCCGGACTACATGAGCCCCGAGCATCTCCGAAATCCGAAGCTCGTGGACGCACGGACGGATCTCTATGGCGCTGGCTGCGTCGCATTTCGCCTGTTGTCCGGTCGCATACCTTTTGAACATGGCGATCCCGGCATGATGAGGGTGCTGAAGGAGTCCGGCGGTACTCCATCGCTATCGGCAGCGACCCGAACGACGTGGCCCGTCGAGTTGCAGCGCTGGATCGATCGGATGCTTGCGTTTGATCGCGAGAGTCGACCGCAGACCGCAAGAGTAGCGCTCGACGAATGGCGTTCGGCCGTTGCGGCGGTGACCGCATTCCGATCCGCGCCCCTGTCGGACGCGGGCGGCTTCGAAGCAGACACGGATGTTTCGCCACCCTCTTCTAGTGAGTAATGTCGGAGTTGAGGTCGTCGAGGTTTCGCGACTGCCTCGTGCCAGCATCTCGCTCCCCGGTTGCCTCGACGCGCGATGCGGGCGAGGCCGCGTCATCTGGAGTGTTTTCGGGAAACGTCCGCTGAATATCCATTGCGTGCCCGACGAGCGTCGGCACGGATCGGATTGCGGGTCTTCTCCCGAGCGTGACACTCGAAGACGCAGCCTTGGGCGGAACGCTTGCGCTCGGGGGCGTCGGAACAGCGATTTCGGGGGCAGCGAAGAGCGAAGACGAGGGACCAGACGGTATCGGCGCGACTGCCGCGAGTGATGCGCGCGTTTCCGGCGTAGCCTCGGTTGCGGCAGTCGCGCCTCCTGGATGATTCGCGTTCCAGTAGACTCCGAGAACGCCCAGGGCGCCGAGAGCGACAATTCCTCCGAACGTCCGGGCCAGAGCCTTGCGCCGCGCAGCGCGCACCCGTCCGACGTTCGACGGAACGACGACGGCGCCTGGCATGGACTCGTTGAGAGCGGGCGCCAGAGCATTTGCCATGACGGGTCGCGGGCCCGGGCTCGCGTCGACGTCGGTCGTCTCGAACGGGGATGCCATATAGACGTCGTCGGCCCAGAGCGACGACGAGTCGAATATCTCCGCGGTCGAGCGAAAGATTCGCACCGAAGGATCCTCGGCGACGGACGACGCGGGCTCCGGCGTAGCGACGGCCTCTTGCGACGCGGCGATCTCGGACGGAGCTGTCGTCGTGAGCACGTCGGTCGTCACAGGATTCGGCTGAAAGACCTCCGAGATGATTGGCCGTTCGTCGATTGGCGCGCTGATGTACTCGCGCGGCGACTGGCGCGCTGTTGCGTCGCGCCTCGCGGGGCTCGCTCCGACGGTATCGAGCATGTCGGCAAGCTGCGAGTCCGGCGGCGGCCCCAGCCCACTGAGAAGGTACGCGAGGGTGTCGATGATCTCGGGCAGTGGAGGTCGATCGGCCTGGCGTTTTTGAAGCATGCGCGCGACGAGTGCCGCCAAGCCGTCGGGCGCGTCGCGGCGGAAGGTCGTCAGCGATGGCGGCGCAGTCGTCCGATGCGCCAACGCGAACGCTTCGCGTTGGCGATGCGCGGGTACGCCGATGACGTCGTCGTCGAAGGGACCGCGCAGGACGGTCAGCTCGTAGATCAGGAGCCCAAGGGAGTAGATATCGCTCGTCTTCGACTCGGCGACGATGTTCGGATCGGAGAACTCGGGCGGCATGTGGCGGGCCGTGCCCGTGCTGCCCAATCGTTGTGAACCTTCCTCAGCGGAGATTCCGAAGTCGATGATCTTGATCACCGACTTTCGGAACGCGCGGCGGTGCACGTAGATGTTGTTCGGCTTCAGATCGCGATGGATGATCCCGTGCTCGTGGGCGATGCCGAGCGCCACGGAAACGTGGTGAGCGATCGAGAGCACGTTGCTCCACGGAATGAACGCCCGAAGCTTTTTCTGATACCCGGCGATGATCGTCTCTAGGTTCGTCCCGGAGAGTCGCTGCATCACATAGTAGGGAAGATCGAGGATCGCGTGACCTTGGTCGTCGTCGACTTCGAGCTGCACCGAGCCGAGCGCTCCGTACACCTGTGCGAACGCGTCGCTGTCGACGGCCGCGAGCATCGCGGCGCGCCCAGCTTCCTGTACGAGCATGTCCGCCGCGTTCAGCGGCGGCGAGTACCGCGCATGCAGGTTCGGACGGAGCATCTTGAGCAGGCATTCACGTTTGAACCCGTCGACGACCGGAATGCAGAGCCCCATGCCGCCTTGCACGACACGCCCGCGCACCTCGAAGTCGTCGATACGGCTGCCCGGCGGGAAGCGCCGGGCGACCAAGCTCGCGAGATGTCTCTCGAGCTCCCGCGGGTCGGCGTGCGGTGGCTGGGCGGCTGGCATCGATTGGGCAGGAGTCTTTTCGGGCAGGCGCGCTTAGTCAAGGAGCCGGCGTCCCCAGCGCGGGCGCGCCCCGCCTATTGAAGAGCAAGGCTGACGCCAACCAATGGTTCCGAGCTGAGGAACCGGGGACGCGCGGTCCCGCCCTCCCGCGAGCGCTGACGAGTGAGCGATCGTCGCCCATGCGCTGGTCGATGGTCGTTCAGCGAAGAATCGCCTACCCGGAGGTGGCGTCGCAGCGTGACGCCCGTTTCGCTCGCGGCACAGGCATTGCGAACAGGACCGAGCGGAGGGAGCCCCCATGGACGCGATCGAAGTGCAGGTCACGCAGGATGGGGAGACCCGAACCCTCGGCTTGCACGAGTTGCCGGTCAGCTTTGGCCGCGATCCGGCCTGCGAGGTCTGGCTGAGGCATCCGTTCGTCTCCCGCCGTCACGGGCGGATCGAAAGAGGCGACGAAGGGATCCTCATCGTGGACGAGGGGAGCACGAACGGCTTTCGTTGCGGTGGGGTGCGGGTTGCGGCGCACGGCGTGGCGTTGCTCGGGGCCGACGGCGGCGACTTCGAGATCGAGGGGGTCACCGTGTCCGTGCGGATTCCGGCGCTTGCCGCTGAGGTGACCGCGACCACGCCGGACGAAGCGCCAGCGGAGGATCCGACTGCGCCTGTCCCGGTGCTTGAATTGCGTGAGCTTCTGCACGCGGAGAAGAACGCCGAGACGCGTTCGTCGCTGGATTGACGGCGAAGAGCGATCGCTCCAGAGCTGGTGTACAGTCCGCCGCGCTCCGAAGGCCGGCGTTCAAGGAGGCCGTGAGGCGCAGGACAGTGGCGATGAAAACGGACGACGAGCACGAGGAAGGGAACGCGACGGATCCGTCCTCGCCGCCGATCGTTCCCACTCCGCGCTACGAGTCGCCGTCCGAATTGCGCGGCTTCGGAATGAGTCCCACTGGAACGGCGCTCGGCGTCGGGGGACAGACACCCGGCGCGCGCTCAGATCCGATCTTCTTCCCGGACGCGGAGCCGGAAATCTCGCCCGAGGAGCTCGATGCCATTCAAGAAATGGTCGGCGAGTTCGATCGAGGCGTCGCGGCCCATCGCGGGTCGGCGCGAACAGAGGCGGCTCCCCCCTCGACGCGCGGACCGGAGCGGAGCGGACGCGTGGTCCATGAGGTTGGTTCGGTCCCGACCACGCAGGACGCGATTGCCGATGAGCCGGTTCGAACGCGCCGTCCCTCTGCGCGACCTCCGCTCGTGAAGTGGGTTTCTCTCGCTGGCGTCGCCGTAGCGAGCGTAGTCGCCATCGGCTTCGCGCTTAACCGCTCGACGAGCCGCGACGAAGGGGACGGCGGAGCAGCGATGCGCGCGACCGCGGTGCCGACTGCTCCCACGTCATTCGGCGCCAGCGCGGCTACCGACGCGGGCGCGAAGATCTCTATTGCATCGGATGACCAAGTCGCGCCAAGTGCGGCGCCCAACGAGTCGGACCGCGAGCGCGCGCCGACGAACACGAAGCGAACGCCCCCGATCGCAGCGAAGCCCCCCGTCCCTTCAGCCCTCCCCTCGCCAATGACGCCGACAGCCGCAAGCGCGAAGCCCCACTCCGATATGCTGGACAAGTTCTGAGGCCATGCGACTCGCTGCCGGTCTCCTTTGCGCTGCGACTCTCCTCTGCGCGCGCTACGCCGCTGCCGATGACGATCCGCATCGGCGCGCGCAAGCCGAGGCGCGCTTTCAAGAGGGCCTGACACTTCACGACCAAGGGAACGATGCGGAGGCGCGTTTGCGCTTCGAGCAGGCGTACGCCGTGCTCGGCAATCCGAACATTCTGTTCAACCTCGCGCGCTCGGAGCAACTCACGGGGGACGAGCTGCTCGCTGCGCGGCACTACCGCGAATGCCTCAAGGCGCCGCGTCTCATGGAAAAGGCGTTCTCTCTCGCGAAGAAATTCCTGAATGAGCTCGACCAGAAGCTCGCGCACATTCTCGTGGTCGTCCCCGACGGCGCAACTGTGCTCGTGGACGGAGCACCCACGGTCGGTTCTCTCAGCGAGTCGATCTACGTGCGTCCCGGACCGCACAGTGTCTCCGCCCACCTCGGCGCCGACGAACAAAGGGTGGATGCCGTCGCGACATTGGCGGGGAACGTCACGACGGTCAGCCTTCTCCAAGACGTGCGGATCGTGAAGCAGCCCGCGGCAACGAGTGTCTTGCCGTCGTCGGATCACGTCGTCGCGACGGGTTCTCCGGAGTCGTCAGCCACCGAGCCAAGCCGGGACGCCCCAATGGTCACGCGCTCCGGCGCCGAGCCTCCCGCAAAGATTGCCGCCGCCGTCTCGCTAGGCGTCGCGGGGGTCGCGCTGGGCGTGATTGGACTCGTCGATCTGAAAGCGTCCGGCGACCGGGAGACTGATCGCCAAGCGTTGGCGATTCAGAATCCCTACTGCGCAACCCCGTCCTCTTCCGGATGCCGCGCGCTTCACGATGCAGGCGTCGCGCGCGATTCCGATCACAACATCGGAGTCGCGCTTCTCGCGTCGGGTGGCACGCTCGTCGCTGCCGGCGTCGCGACGTGGTTCTTGTGGCCCAGCCGGAACGAACGACAACACGCTTGGCTACCCGTGCCCAATGTGACGACCGGAAGCGCGAGCTTGCAATGGTCGGGCTCTTTCTAGGGCGAAGGACGACGACATGCGCTCACGGCTCTTTTTCTCGGTGGCATCTCTCGCTCTTCTTGGCGGTTCGACAGGCTGCGACAAGCTCGTATGCACTGACGACAACACGTGCGCGAACGACGTTGCGCCGGAGGGCGGACTCGACGCGGCGCCGGGCACCGACGCGACGATGCTTCCGGACGGCGAGATTTCCTCGGAGGGCGGCGAGCGCGAAGATGCCGGCGGTGACGGCTCGGCCTGCGGTACCGGCGTCTCGTGTGGAGACGACGCTAGCTGCGTCGATCTGAACACGTCGATCCAGAATTGCGGCGTTTGCGGACGACTCTGCACGGCGCCGCCGAACGGCACCCCAACGTGCTCGGCGGGTACCTGCGGCGTCCAATGCACCTCGCCGCTCGAACCGTGCGGCGGGGCGTGCGTCGATCCGTCGTCGGCATCCTCGTGCGGCGGATGCAACGCGTGCCCCGTCCCCGACGGCGGGTACTCCACATGCTCCGCCGGATCTTGCGGCATCGGTTGCAACACGCCGCTCGGTGATTGCAATGACGCCTGCGTGGACATCACCAGCTCCGTGGACCACTGCGGCGCGAGCTGCACGCAGTGCACGACCGCGCCCACGAATGGATCCCCCGCGTGCAAGAACGGTTCGTGCGGATTCACATGCACCTCGCCGTACGGCGATTGCGGCGGCGCGTGCGTCGATATCATGGGTTCGATCGATCACTGCGGCGCCAGTTGCACGCAGTGCCCGGCGCCGCCTGCCAATGCGGCCGAGGTTTGCACCAACGGGAACTGTGGATTCACTTGCGACACGAACTACCAGCCGTGCGGGAGCAGCTGCTTCGACACGACGAACGGCGACGTCAATCACTGCGGCGGCTGCAACACGCCGTGCCCGAACCCCGCCAACGCGGCGTCGGTCGCGTGCACGTCGAGCCAGTGCGTCATCACGTGCGAGGCGACGTTCCACCTTTGCAGCAATCAGTGTCTCCCGAACAGCGATGACCCGAGCGTTGACGCTTGCATCGCGAGCGACACGTTCGGCGTGTTCGTGGTGGCCGGTGGAACGGGCAGCGGCACACAGGCGTCGCCGCTCGGATCGATCGCCGCGGGGATGGCGCTGGCGAAGACATCGGGGAAGAACCGCGTCTTCGTTTGCGCGACGAGTCCGTTCACGCAGGCCGTCACCGTCGGAGCCGCCGATGACGGCGTGACCGTCTACGGAGGATTTGGCGCGTGTCCGACGACCGGGACATGGACCTGGAATCCGAGTAGCAAAGCGAAGGTCGCGCCGTCGACTGCTGGGCCGGCGCTGAGCATCTCCGGACTCACCACGGGGGTCACGTTCGAGAACTTCGAGTTCGATGCGCAGTCGGCGACGACGGCGGGCGGATCGAGCATCGGGGTCTTCGTGTCGGCATCGCCGGCCACGTTCAAGAGCACGACGATCCAAGCGGGCAGCGGCCAGACTGGAAGTGCGGGCTCTACTTTTGCGAACTACTCCGGCGCCGCTCCTATCGGCCAGACGCCTACGGGATCGGCGGGCGCGGCCGGCGGATCCAACGCCTGTCTGGACGGAACAACCTCCTCAACCGGAGGCACAGGCGCGACTCCGGGTGGCGCACTTGCGACTGACGGCACGGCGTCTCCGGCCGTCGGCACGCCAAATGGGGGCTCAAGCGCTAGCAGCACTTGCTCCGACGGCACTCCGGGAGCCAACGCGCAGCAGGTCTCAGTGGGCGCCGGAGTAGGGGCGACGTCGCCGGGCAGCGTTAGCGCGGCTGGTTGGTCGACGATGAGCGGCGGCGACGGCAGCGACGGAAGTCCGGGGCAAGGCGGCGGCGGTGGAGGAGCCGAGGGCGCCCTGCCCGTTGTCGGCGGGGGCGGAGGGGGCGCCGGCGGCTGCGGCGGCGGACGGGGCCACGGCGGACAGACGGGAGGGTCGAGCATCGCCCTTCTCGCCTACGACGCTTCTGTCTCGTTGAGCACCTCCATCCTAGTTGCCGGCAAAGCGGGGAACGGAGGAAATGCGGGACCAGGTCAGAGCGGTCAGTCTGGAGCTGCGAATGGCCTTGGGGCCTGCAAAGGCGGGGTCGGAGGAATTGGATCTGGTGGCGGCGGTGGCGGTGGCGGAGCTGGCGGGGTTTCGGCCGACGTCTATTGGAAAGGTACGGCTCCCGTCATCAACGGAACGAGCACTTCGGCAGCCACAACCCTGACCGGTTTCACCTTCGGCACGACGGGGACGAAGGGATCGAAGGGGAGCGCCGCAGCGGCCAATGGCGCGGGCGCGCCAGGCCAGGACGGAACGGACGGTGCTTCGCCGCCTTCTGCCGCCGCTGTGATTCAGGCTCCGTAGAGCATGTTCCCTCTGACTGACGGCGAACCACGACGACGAAGTCTTCGCCTCGTTGCGAGAACGATGTCGGCCGGGCGAAAAGCACGTCGCCTCCAACCGGGTGTCTACCGATTCGTGTTGGCAGGGAACCGCCGCCGAAGCGCTTGGTTTTCATCGCGAAGGATATCGAGTTCCGCTCGCGCCCTACGGACCTCCCGTTCGAGCGCCGCTTTCGTCTGAGGCGGAGGCTCGCACCCGCGAAATAGTCCGCCGAAATGGAACGCCAGGTCGACACACTTCCCCACTGACTCAGGCGGAAATTGGATTTGCACGTTTTCGTCGGCAGCACGGGTGATGACCATTCTGGCTCTGTCGAAGGCAATCATGATCGAAGCCGTGACGCCGGAGGCGCGGCCAAAGTCGAAGAATGCAACCCACCCCCACTCCGGGGAATGAAGCCGCTTGTTGTCGGCGATGATCATTCGCACAACGTCGCGCGGGTTCGTAAGGTCCAACGTATCAGCCATGCGCGATTAGGGAACATATCACTACGACCGGAAGTTCGGAACCCCGGACACGAACCTCCCTGGCGCGCCAGTCGTGCCGGCAAGGTATGTGCTCGGGTCCGCGTGCACAACGATAGGTGGATGACCCACGAGGCGCCACCCTCGGCGCACGCTACGGCCTTACGCATTTCGTCGTGCCGTCTTCTAGAAAATAGATGCCCTCCACCGAACCGACCATCGTGGCAAGACCGCGCACATTTTCACTCGCAAACCGAATCGGCCACGATTCGGGTCGTAGTCGCGCGCGAACCCGCTCTAGGTAGCTTGCATCTGGCGGCACGATGCCGTTCCAAAACGTAACAGCGACGTCCTCCATCCACATGAATGGCTTCAATTCGTTCACGCGGGTAGTTGTCGACCAATACACATACCCAGGGTATTTTACCCCGTCCGCCGTGACGAAGCTAGCGCGGGCCACCATCTGACAAGCCGACGGCAATGGCATCTCGGGCGTCACAGGCCCTACCGACATCTCATCCCCACCGCCCGACCCATCCATGGGAAAATACCAAAGCGGATTCTCCTCAAGATCGAGCGTCGTCATGTCCCATATCTGCTTCATATGACCGTCCTCATTGAATCAATCCAGAGATGACAGCAAACCAGGATGAGCGACCTATGCTGCCGTAAGCGGCTTGAAGGCCTTCGCTGATTTGCGCTGCGCTGTAGGTGGCCCGTACCCCGTTCACCATTGGAGGTAGGAATGTTGCGATTGCTTTGTGCACTGCTTCGGGATTCTCCGCTCCAGTATGCGCCCACTGCGAGATGAAGGCTCCAGGCTGGCCGCCCATCTCCTCCGTCGTGTAGCCGAGCATTTTTCCAAGATACTCCGGCAAGAGATGATGGACCTGAAAGCCTCGCACGGGCGCGAGCGCGCGGAGCTGGTTCACTGTCGGGACGAGATCCTCTGCAATAATGCCTTCCCAGGCGCTCAGAGGAGCTGTGCCGCCCATCATGAATCCTCGCCAACGGAGCATCTCGTTGAATTGCTCCGACAGTGAGCCATCCCTCATGACTTGATCGTGTGCGTGCTCTGCGATGGAACAACTCGCCCCGAGTTCGCACGAATCCTCCGGTGCCTGGCCGACCATCGATCCGACCCCTCCGACGCTGGAGGTCTGCGCCGTCACGGGCGGCGGAGGCGGCGGAGGCGGGGGGGGAGGCGGGGGCGGGCGAGCGGGGCTAGACTGGCCGTAAGCCCCGCCGCGTCCGCTTCCACCGCCGTGCCCACCAAAGAGACCTCCGAGCCACTTGCCGACCCCACTGATCAGCCCACTGAGGCCACCGTCGCACGTGTCTGCGCACTCGCCTTCGAGCCCGGTCGCGTCGACGAGCCCCAAGGGATTGCCTCGTACGAAGGCGTAGGGATTCGCGTCGCTGCCCAGCGCGTGAATCGTGAGCGGGTCGGCGCTCATCCAGCGGCCCAGCAGCGGCGCGTAGTACCGCTCACCGAAGTAGGTCAGTCCCACCTCTGCGTCGTCCTCATGTCCAGTGTAGCGGAAAGCCTCCCGGAAGTTTGCCCATCGCGGCGATCGATAGTCGGAGTCAGCGGCGCCGAAGGCTTGGTACGATGAGCGCTCGACGAGCTCACCGGTTGCTTGATCGATCACGAACGCCGTGGAGCCGAGCTGATCGCCGATCTCCAAGAACACGTGCTCCGTCCCACTCGCCGAGACCATCGGGTCACTCTGCGAATAGACCGTGCGCCCATACGTGACGCCGTTCGCGACGAGGACAGCGGTCTCCGTCGACGTCGTGCGTGCATAGTCGCCGTTGGCGTCCGGGAACGTGGTCCCCTCCAGCCGCAGCGAATCGAAGATGTCCGCCGTGTAGGTAGGCGCGACCGTCGAGGAGTTCGTTTGGTACTCCTTCAGGACACGGCTGCCCGCGGCGTCGTAGGCAAACGCTTCCCTCACGACCCATTCCGTGAACCCCGGTACCAGTGTCTCGGAGCGATCCGCCGTCGCTAGACGGCCCACTTCGTCCCAAGCATAGTCGTAGCGCGTAGAGCAGTCAGAAGCGCAGGGAGCACCGCGTTGCAGCGCGATACTCGTCACATCGCCCGCTTCGTCGTATTGAACGCCCAGGTTCGACGTACCTTGCGCCGCCGCCGTGAGCTGATTCGGGCCGAGGCCCGTCACACCACTGGAGTCCGCCGTTCCGCCGTTTGTGATTTTGCCGAGCGAGCGGTCCCCGAAGGCGCTCGCGTCGTCCGACGAGGACGTCGTGTTGCCGAGCCAGTCGTACGAGTACCCCTGGCTGCGAATGCGGTTCTTCGTCGCGAGGAGCGCCGGGAACTGCCGGCTCCCCGCGGCAACTTCCGCCGCGTAGGGCGACACGAACACATCGTCCGGCCCGCTCGTCGTCGCGCGATACTGAGTGGCGATGGACGCGAGTCGATAGTTGTCGTCGTAAAGCATTATCCGCGAGTACTGCGGAAGCGAGCCCGCCGGCCACGCGGCGGTCGATTGATCGGTCACTATCGTCGGATTGCCGACGTGATCGTAGAGAACGCCGATGTACTCGAGATCGTCCTCGAGATTGGAGGGGGGCTTCGGGTACGTCGGCGACGTTGCCCACGGCCCCGCAGGTCGATGAACGTGGAGCGACTGGAGACGCACCGCGGCGTCGTAGCCAAAGTCCGTCGTGGTCTTTGCGGCATCTCCGTAGACCTGCTGAAGCAGCGTCCCATCGGGGTTGAATGTCTGGCTGGCGAGGAGTGCGCCGTAGCTCCCATCGACGCGACTCACCGTGCCGCGCGGTGTGTAGTGGCTCGTGAGCGAGGTCGAAGCGGCGAGTCCGAAGACGGCGGGGTCGATCCCCGTCGTGCGCGTGACGACGCGATTCGCCTCGTCATAGGCCGTGACGTCCTGCTCGAACCAGTGCGGGGCGTAGCCATTCGGAGCCGTGGCGGTCGTCATCCCCGGGATCGCGAGCTGCTTGCGGGCGGCGATCGCTCGGCCGCGGGGGTCGTAGAGAAGCTGCCCGTGCTGAGCGCGATCGTACGTCGCCGTCAGCTTCCCTTGGTACATGGATGGATTTGTCGCGCCGCTCCCCGGCTCGGGGACGTCATAGACGAAGAGCGCCTCGAATCCATTCGAGTACGGCGCTTGGGCGCTCGTGCAGGGCGAATAGTCCTCGGTCACGAGGCGGCCAAGATTGTCGTAGGCCAGGTTTTTCCCGCACCCGCGCGCGTCGCTCGTTCCGACGAGATCGCCCGCGTCGTCGTAAGCGTAGCGCCAAGCCGCCACCGATTTGATCTGCCCCACGATGGTCGCGACACTGGTGTTCGGCTCGACGTTCAGCACGAGACGGCCCAGCGAATCGTACGTGAGAGTACGAGTGTACGTGTCTGCGCCTCCGCTGTGGCTCTTCGCGATTGCTTGGACCTCTCCCGTCGCGAGATACGTTGTCGTCGTCGCGATCCCATCCGCGGGGGCGACCGTCTTCTGAACGACGCCGGTCTGTCGTCCGTGACCGTCGTACGTGAACGCATTCATCGCCCCGGCGTGGAGGCCGCCCGGAATCTGCTCGCCATCCAGCACGTCCGTTTCGAGTGGCACGTAGGTGAACTCACCAGTCACGGAGCCGTCAAGGCCCGTCGACACAAGCACGCGGCCGACCGCGTCGTAGGTAAAGCTCGACGAGCTCGTGGTGAAGGTCGTGACTGCGCCCGGCGCGGTCGAGCCCGACCATGTGGAGGGGGCGAAAGCCTGTTGAACGCGACCGCTCGGATACAGCTGCGAGCCTCCGCTCAGGAGCCATGAGCCTTTCGTCTCGGCCGAATCGAGCCTGTATCGTGTCCGCCCCTGGCTGTCGAAGTTGATGAACGATTCACGCGCGGGCGTGGTCACGTGCAGCTGCTGCGGATATTTCGACCAGTCGACGGTGACCGCGGGTGTCGTGGAGGTGACTCCGAGCAATTGCGCGCTTGGCTGATCCACCTCCACGATGCGCCCGAAGGCGTCGAAGCGTCGCATCGTCGCGGCCAGCGATGGACTCACCTCCAACGTGGTCTCGCCGAGGCCTCGATCGTAACTGAAGACGGTGGTGAGCTTGTCATTGCCCGCGCCGCATCCGCTGCGGTACGCGGAGACCGTAACGGGAAGCTGATTGAAGCCCGTGTCGTACGTCGCCCCGGTGCAATGGCCATCTGGCTTTTGCACCAAGGTGAGATTGGAGTAGGCGTCGTACGTGTACTTCGCGAGCTGAACGGGAGAACCCGCCGTACTATCGATGGAAGCATTCGTGGGCGTAGGCGCGGTCGGGCCCGATCCGTTCGACCGGAGGAGAGGAAGCGTGCCCGTGAGCGGCGCTGTCTTCGTCGCCGGCTGACCCCAAGCGTTGTACGTGGAGTCGACCTCGCGCGGAACCCCGACGAAGGCGGTCCCCGCAGCATTCGCGTATCCAGTCTTCGTCTGTGTCGGACGATAGGACCAACCCGTCTCGTCGCCCGCGCCGAGCCCCCATACTGTCGTGGTGAGGATCGGGGTGTCGGAACTGAACCGCCCGAAGTCGACCGCTTGGGTGACGTTGCCATGAACGTCGAGAACCTGCGTTCGGCGCAGGTTCCACAAGCCTACCCGGCCGCCAGGCACAACGACGCTCTGCGCGGGCCACGCGTAAGACGTATCGCCCGCACTCGCGCCGGTCCCTTGAACCCCGCCCAGCAGCAGGCTCGTCGTTCCGATCGGCGCCCCGGTCCCTGGAGCCGATCCGCCGAGGAACGTGTCCACTTGCGCGGGATACACCATGCGTGAGTAGCGCCCGTCCAAGCCTCGATGCGTGGTCTCATAGGCCCACGTGGTCACCTCGGCCGACAGCATCTGGCTGGTCGTCGCGTCGCTTATCTGGACGGAGGAGGCGAGGCCGCGCCGAAAGCGCCAGCCATAGTCGACCGACCACGCGCACGGGGCAGTGCCGCACGTCGGAGGGACGTACGTCGTCGTCGTCATGGTGCCGGGCGAAGGCGCGGATCCATTCGTCGTGCTCGTGACGACGCGGAAGCCAAGGAAAGCATGGTCACGTGCGTCGTAGAACGGGTCTCGGTACCCGTACGTGGTCACATATTTGTCCGGGGTTCCATCCGGTTCCTTGTCAGCGCTGTAGGTCGAGGCGCTCACGACGACTTGCGTCGGCATTGGCAACTTCGTCTGCCAAGCAGGCGACGCGATCTGCCCTAGATGGGTGACCGAGTCGTACGCGATGGTCGTCATCTTGCCGGCGCTGTCGGTGATGTTCGTCAGCAAGCCGTAGCGGGGCTGAGCGAGGTAATACGTCGAGACGGCGTTGCCTTCGACGAGGACGATGGAGGGGATTCCGGTGCCGTCCATGTCCGCGATGGAAACGGCGGCGTCGTCGTCGGGTGCCGCGCTCGCTTGCGTCAGCGGAGCGTTGAACGCTCCGTGCCCATCGGCCTGCGCGGTGCGCGGGCGCTGGGTGTAGATGGAGAGCGTCTTGTTGTGGAGGACAACGAAGTCGGCGAGCTGGTCGCCGTTCACGTCGCCGATGGCAATGTTCGACTTGTGCTGGTCGACGGGCCAATTGCACGAGGTGCAAGTCGCGACGTTGACGTCCACCGGCGCCGGCTTCCCGCTATCGGCGGTGAAACTCGCGTTGCCTACGTCGCCGAATCGACCATCACCACGGTTCTTCCACCAGCGAAGATTCGTCGAAGGGCCAAAGGTCGAAGTTCCGGGATCTTGGATTTGTTCGACCTCGACCACGTCCGCGAGGCCGTCCGCGTCCATGTCGGCGATTGCGTGGTAGCCGCTCCCGTTGTAGTTCGCGAGCGACGCGTGGAAGATCTTTCGGGCGAAGATGCCTGCGCTGACGTTTCCATCCTTCGGTCGGAGCGAAAAATACGAGCGCGCGTAGCCAAAGGCCGGGTAAGAGTCAGTGTCAACGCCAAGGACGGAATCGGTAAGGCCGTCCCCGTCGGCGTCGAAGATCTTCGCCTGCTCCCAATATTTCGCGTTGTCGTTCCCTTCTGAATAATCCGGGTCACTATCTTGCCACCACTGCTTGATGAGTGACGGGCCTTGCCCTGGCCACGCCGCGCCGGCACCGCCGTACGTGTATATCTCGTACGATGGGTACTCTAGTTTCTGCTCGAACGTCGGATCCCATGTCCACGTGTAGTTGTTGTAGCCGCCACACGGGTCGTCGTAGTACATGACGCTCTGCTGGCCGGCGCCGAGCCAGTCGCCCCAGTAGGACTGGGTTGACGGCAGCAAGTAATACGGCGTGGCGAAACGGGGCCCTCCCACGGTGAGCTCCGGTGCGGCCGAGACATTCGTACCACTCGGACTCAGAAGAACTTCAGAAGTCACTGGGAATGCGCCGGGCAGGTTCTTGTTGGGAACGACGTCCGCGGCCAGCACGTCGGACGCTCCGTCGCCATCGACGTCAATCATCGCCGCGAATACCGAGCCCGTCGTGAATCCGAGCTTTCGGGTCACCCCCTTCGTCAGGATCAAGTCGGGCCACGCGTTTCCGGTCGGGCTCAGATAGGTGAAGGACGTCGCCGGGAGCGCCGGGCAAGCGCCCGAGTATGCCCACGTCGTCGGGTCAGCCACGTTCCCACCGCTCTCCGATGCGGTGCAGCCATGAACCTCGAATTTCTCGAGGAAGCGCTGCTCGTACAGGCCCTCCGTGCTGTACGTCAGATGGTAGAGCCGAACCAACGAGCGCGTGCTCCCGGGGCCGCCGCTCATCGGCACGCTCGTGACGGCGACATCACCGAGGACCCGCGCGGGGGTGCTCTTCCAGCCCGGCGAATAGTTGAGAACTTGGTCGTGGCCGCGCCAGAAGAGATGCGTGTGATGCGCAAATTGCGAGAGGTCAATCGGCGACTGGATCACGTTGCGCGTATCGTAGATGTCCGTGAGATAGCGAAGGCCTTGTCCCTGCGAGGCCGGTTGCTCCCCGTCGGTCGACCAGAGCGAAGCCCACTTGTAGACGACCTCGTTGCGCGTCGTGGCGTCGATTGCATCCGACTGCCGGACGAGGTTCCATCGGTAGACCCCTGCGTTGAGGACCACCGGAAGTCCGAGGACGCTGACGTTAGGGAAGTGCGTCTCGACGCCGGAGAGATCCGTAGCGTCGTCGAGTGGAACACCGAAGGTGAGCCAGACACCCGATTGAAGTTGGACGACCCACGACGAATAGTCCGGGGCGCGAAAGGCCCTGATGAACGAGTCGGTCTCGGGGTGGTAATAGGTCCAACCGGCGAGTGCGACGGGAAATGGCCCGGGCGTTTCGGGGGTGCACTGTCCGCTCGCCGTGACGATGCAGATGGGAACGAGCGGCTGGCCGTCCATCACGAAGTCGTCCGGATCCGTGGCCGGGTTCACGGGGGCGGTCGGCTTCTGCGTCGCTGCCCAGTTGACGAAATTGGGAAAGCTCGACGAGTTTCGGCGCTCGATCGAGGGAATGTTGAGGCGCCAGCCCATTCCTCCTACGCCCATTCCCGTCTGCGAATCGTAGGACAGGGAGAGAGACGGCTGTGGCACGCCACGCGCTTGCGGAAGGTCGAAGGTCAGGCTCGCCTGTGCGGCGCCCGTCACGGGGTTCGCCGTGATGAGCGCATCGGCGGAGCCAGATGCACCGGAGGGCTGTCCCATCGTGTGCGGTCCACCCACGCCGTGCTCGGGCGGCGTTACGCCCGTGTCTTGGCCGGGCTCCGGCGCGTCTGCGCGCGCCGGCCTCGCCGGCAGGGCACTTGAGAGAAACACGGAGAGCGTGAGAGCGGCGACCGGCCCGCCGCGACGGCGCATGGACTTGAGCAACATGGAATCAGACTCCCCTTGAAGGAACGCGATCGATGAAAAGGCTGTTGCGGGACGCTCGCGCGCCGCCGAACGGCGGGGTCACTTGCAGGCTCCGCGAAGCTGGATTCGGCTGCGCGCGCAAGCGAGGTTCATCTCGACGCGAGTCTCTTCGTCGCGCGGCGCGACGACACTCGCGGCCAGCTCGTCGGCCGACTGGGTCGGCGCGCCGCTGCCCGCGAAGCACGCGCGAAGCTCGCTTGCGTAGGCTACGCACTCCTCGGCGGGCTTGACGTCGGCGGCGGCGGTAGCGCCAGGAGCTTGGCTGCCGCATGCCGTGATGCCTAGGTATGCGAGGAGAAGGAGACTCGTTCTGAACATGGAACCCTCCGCGGGCGGTTCTTCGCCCATGCGCCAATGAGTGCGCGCGTCCGACTCGTTCGTGGCGAGACCACGTTTTTGTGGCCTCATAGATCCATTCGGATCTTTCGAAAGGAATGTTGCTTGAAATCGACCGCGGTCTTCGCGCCGCTCAGGAACCGCGCTTCAGCAAGCGTCGGGCCACGGTCGATCGCGCGAGGCTCAATCGCGAATAGACCTCGTGACGTCACACGGATTCACGGACTCCGCGCATTTCCGCGGTCGGCGGATTGTGGCCTTACGAGCGCGCAACTTGGTCGTCGGGGCTCACGCTGGTCGATGATCGACCACCGCCCTGGCCGACCATCGACCACGAGGAGCGTCTTCCCGCATCACTCTTTCGCGGCAGAAGCGAGCCTTCACGCATGGCCCTTCGTTTGCTCAGCGCGCCAGCTCGGAGGCACGCCGCGCGCGGCTCCGCATTGGGAGGCGATATGCGAATGGGATGGTTGCTCGGGCTTGCGGGACTCTTGTTGTCGGGCTGCTTCGGCGCGGAAGCGCTGAGCCAGGCCTCGGCCGGATACATCGGGTGCAACTCGCAGGAGATCGAGATCACGAACGACCAAGTCGGATTCAATCAGCGCTCCTGGGACGCGAGTTGTCGCGGGCGCACGTATCACTGCTCCGGCGTGGACAGGACCGGGATTGCCTGCCAGGAGGATCGCCCGGCAGTAACCAGCGCCAGCGTACCCGCGGCGCCGACACCGCCCTCGTCCAGCGCGGCTCCAGCGCGCTCGTGGCAGCGATTCACTGCCAAGGACTGTGGGGTGAGCGTACTGCTTCCTGGACGGCCCGAAGAGGAGCGCGAAACCGTGAGAACGAAGACGGGCCCGATTCAAGGCTACTCGGCGACTGTCGACCTCGGCGGCGCCGTCGCGTCGGTGGGGTGCCTGACGCTGCCCAAGAAGACAATCGCGATCGAAAAGGCGCTCGACGGCGCGAGGGACGGCGCGCTCGAAGAGATGGGAGCCGAGCTCGTCACCGAGCGAGACGTCGAAGTCGGCGAATTCCAAGGCCGCGATATCCGCTTCCGTGTGAACGCCGAGCAGGGGCGCATGCGTGTCCTGCATCGCGGGCACGAGATCGTCACGATGATAGTCGCGCCTCCGCGCGCGTTTTCGAACGGGGACATCAAAGCGTTCTTCGACGGGATTGCGCTGGTTGGCCCATCCGATGGGGGTGCCCCGTGAGTGGCTCCGCGCGCGATGAGCGGCGGCTTCGAGATGGTAGCGCTCACGGACCTGAGCGACCCGTGGCGCACGGGTCCACGGGGCGAAAAGGATGAACCCGCTTCACACGCCCTTGAGCAATTCCGAGAGCTTCACGCCAAGAGCGCGGCTGATTCCAAGAAGTGTGGCGAAGGTCACGTTCGTCTGCCCGCCTTCAAACGCCTGGTAATGCTTCGCGTCGAGAGCCGCCCGCTCCGCCAGGTCCTCTTGGGAGAGCCCTTTGGCGAGCCGGAGTCGGCGGGCCCGCTTTCCGAGACGCACGAGCGCGGCGTCGACGAGGGGGGAGCCGCGCGCTGCCGATCGCCATGTGCGACGCTTGCGAGAGGTCTTCTGGGCCGAGGCAGTCACGCCGCTCAAGCTCGGCCGACCCCGGACTAGTCACCACCGGACTAGTACGGGTACGCTCCGTTCTTGTGCCGTTCGTTCGATGTAGTTGCGGAGCGACCTACACCGCCGAAACGTGGCGATCGCTCCGTCGATCGGGCGCGATCGTCGATGTGGAGCGCGATCATCCGCGCGCCGACGGCGAGGAGCCGATGGCGCCGTTCGAACTGCGCACGTGCAGCGCCTGCGGCTCGTCGATGACGAAAGCCGTTCCGTACCACGGCGGCAGCGCGTACCCGCCGAAGCGGGAGGGCACGTGAGCTCTTCGAAGAGTTCACCGACCCCGAAGCCCCGCGCCCTCATCGTGGACGACAACATGCCTTTCGCACGGGCAATCGCGCGGATCCTACGGGGAATCGGCTTCGAGGCTGCCATCAGCGAGTCGGGCGCGGAAGCGTTGTCGCGCATTCGAAGTGGCGAACGGTTCGTGTTGGTCGTCTCGGATGTCTACATGCCGGGCATGGACGGGGGCTCCTTCCATTCCGCTGCGCGAGTCGCGTGGCCCGAGATCGACGAAAGGCTCGTCTTCGTCAGCGGAGCCGCGCATGATCAGCTGCCCCCGAACCTCGCAGCGCCCGTTTTTTCGAAGCCGGTCGGCGTCGATTTCTATGCTCACGTGCGAAGCGTGCTGGACAAGGCTCGTCACGCGCCACCGGAAGCCAACGCGATGGTCGCGACGACGATGCTCACGCCGGAGAACCTTCGGCGGGCGGCCAGCCAGTACGGGCTCGATCTCGCCCTCTGCGCCCCGTACATCTCTTGGGCTTCGTCGCCGGATGGCCTGACGAGGATCGACTCGGGCGGCGCGGGTCCGAGGTTCCGAGAGTTCTTGGCGTATCTCGTCGATCACGGCTGGGCGCAAGAGGTCTGAGCCTGGTCAGGGACTCCCGGCGAGCGGCCGGCGACCACGCGCCGGGCTCTCGGAGCTCGGGCCCTCGCTCGTGCCCCTGCGGAAATCGACTGCGCTCGATGTCAGCAGAAACGTCGTCGCGAGCCGACGGATGTCAACATGCGGGACGTCGAGAAACGGGCTCGATTCGATCGAATGTCATTTGACGTCGAGTTGACGCGCGACGTGACGAGAACACGGGTCCAGCGTTGAAGGCCCTATGGCGGTGCTTACCTCGATCGCGTGCCCACCACGAAAGAGGAGTGCGTCGATGTTCCGCAGTACCGCACGAAAGCTGCCGCCCCCAGACACCACGATCGAGTCGGAGGATCCGTCTGCCGTCGAGATCTTCTTGCCGAACGCGCAAATCGGCGGAGACTCAGCGGTGCGGCTCCTGACGAGAGACGGAGCTGCCGCTTATCTCGGAGTTTCCCTGCGCACGTTCCAAACTCACGTGCAGCCGCACATCCCGAACGTGAAGATCGGCGGCTGCGTGAGGTTCACCCGCGAGGATCTTGACCAATGGGTCGACCGGCAAACACCACGTACACGCTCCGCCACAAGGGCGACGCCTACTTCTTCCGCTACTCGTACGACGGCATCCGCTACTACGATGAGCCCACGGGTGAAAGCGATGCGCGACTCGCTCACGAAGTCGCCGCCCAAGCGGTAGCTCAGATTCACGCCGGCACGTACACGCGGCACCGCGACCGGGGCCGGGCCGTGCCCGGCGCCGCAACGAACGCGCTCGCGCTGCCGGATCTCATCGCCACGTGGCTCGTCGATTTCCGCGAGCTCCATCCGCACTCGAACACGTGGAAGGTATGGCGCGTCTACTCACGCCGCTGGCTCACTCAGTTCAAGCGACCGCACGCGCGCGTGGCGACGCTCGCGGACATCACGACCGACAGCGAGTTCGCGTTCATCAAGGCGCGCATGAAGATCGTTCTACGGGACACCGTCGTGAAGGAGCGCTCGGCGCTTCGCGTCTTCATGAGCTGGTGCGTCGAGAATCGCTACCTCGCGCGCGAGTCGCTCCCCCGCTTCGATCCGATC
This sequence comes from Myxococcales bacterium, assembly GCA_003151595.1. Next base: position 3,836 of record PLXW01000077.1, on the reverse strand, counting down.
CCGCGATCGTGGAGCGGCAAGGCGTCCGAGAAGCCTTGCGCGGCGCTGCGAAAGAAGGAGACGGTGCCGCTCAGTCGGGAGGAGGTCTATCGCCTGATCGCGAACCTTCCCGAGCGAAGCCGTTCGAGGGGGTCGCGATCGCCCGTCGAGCCGAACGTCGTCGCGCGGATCAAGAAGCTCCACGCGAGAGGGCAGACGTTCGAGGACATCGCGATCACGTTGAACGACGAAGGCGTCACCGGAGCACGCAACGGACAGTGGTTCCGATCGTCAGTGCGTGACGTGGCGCTCGGCATCAATCGACGGACGAAGAATCCGAAGACGTGGATCGTCCGCGACCGCGTGATCGTTCTCTACGAGACTGGGCTTCGCCCGGTGACCATCGCGCGGCTCACGGCCCCGACGCACTACCGCAAGGGCCAAGGGCGACTGAAGATCACGAAGGACATCGATAAGGCGCGTTTCGATCGCGAGGTTCCGCTGAGTGCGGCCGCTCGGGAGGCCCTGGACCGGTGCGTTCCGGAGCTCGGGCCGATCTTCGGGCACCACGACATCAAGACGTACCTGCGCGAAGCCGCAACCGCCGCGGGCATCGACGCGTATCGCGCCCTGTGGGTCGCGGGCTACGACCTCCGGCACGCGCGTGCGACGCATCTCCTCGAAGCCGGCGCGTCGCTCCCGGGCGTCGCGCAACTCGGCGGATGGAAGCGCGTCACGACGCTGAACCGCTACGTGAACCTCCAGGAAGCGCAGGCCGCAGAAGCGATCCGGCTCGTGGACGTTTCCGGGAAGGCTTCGCCGAAGCCGAAGCCCAAGGGGGGAGTTGTTGGGAAGAATTGTTGGGAAGCGACGGCTGAGGCGGCCCGTGTCACTCCGACGAAAATGTCCAAACCCCGTAAAAAGAAGCCAGTGCGAAGGAGGGGACTTGAACCCCTACGGTTTTACCCGCTAGCACCTCAAGCTAGTGCGTCTGCCAATTCCGCCACCTTCGCGAGTGGGAGCGCTTGAGTAGTAGGAGGGTGCGGATTCGTCAAGCTGGTAGCGAACGAGTCACGCTCGACCGGCCGCGAGCGCGGCGACGATCTCGCCCACTTCGAACGGCTTTCGCACGAAACGCACGCCTCCCGTCTGCAACGAGGCGGGGAGCTCCAGGGCGCTTCCACTGATGACGACGAGCGTCGCGTTGGGCGAGCTCGCACGCAGCGACGCGATGGCGCGGTCGGGATCGGCGGCGATCGGCGAGAGATCGATGAGGACGGCGTCGTGCGGGCCACCCAGCAGCGCCACGTCGAGCTCGGCGTGCGTGCGCGCGATCGTGACCTCCGCGCCGCGCGCGACGAGCGCCGCTTCGAGGAGCTGCGTGACATGCGCGTCGTCTTCCACGACCAGGATGCGCGTCCCTTCAAAAATCTTCAGACGCGGGACCGACCGCGGCACGGGCGGCATCGCGTCCACGCGCGGCCACGTCGCCCGGAAATGCGCGCCGGGGGAGCCGCGCACGGTGAGCAGCTCGAGCTCGCCGTTCGCGGCGCGCGCCATCGCCCGCGCGTGACGGAGGCCCACCCCTGCCCCGCCGGCGCGCTCCGAGTCCCCTTCGAAGATCGAGTCGCGCCGCGCGTCCGAGACGCCGGGGCCGGTGTCGATGACGTCGATGGTCACCTGCGCCTCGCCCGCCGTCACCGCGATCGCGATCTCGCTCGCGCGCGGCGCGTACGCGATCGCGTTCATCACCAGGTTCGTCACCACCTGCGCCACGTCCGTCGCCGGCATGACCCGCGCGCGCACGCCGTCGGGCGGAACCTGCGCCACGAGCTTCACCTTGGCCCGCTGCGCCTCCACCGCCAGCGAGGCCACGACCTCGGCCACGATCTCGCTCGCCGGGCGGTCCTCGTCCGGCCCCGGTACGCCCGCGCCGATCGCCCTGCGCGCCACGTCGCGCGCGGCCCTCGCACGCTGCTCCACGATGCGGAGCGCGTCTTCGATCGACTCGCGCGTGGCGTCGACAAGGCGCGCCTCGCCGATCCAGCCGAGCATCACGGTGAGCGCGTTGGAAACATCATGAAGCGCGCCCGTTACGTCGCGATGCGGGTCAGCACGCTTCGAGACGTCGCGGGGGTCCTTCGGATCGCCCGGCACCGCAGGAACCTACCACGATCGCCGCGCATGACGCCAAACGAGCGGCGAACTGCGCGGGGCGGGGTGCATCGGAACGCTCGTCGGTGACGCGGACGGCCTTCGCCGCCGCTCAGTCGTCGATGGCGGTAGCGTTGTCGCCGACGGCGCTGATGACTTGAAGCGCGCGCTTGGCGGCTTCGAGGGTGATGTCGCGCGCCTCGACGATCATGTGCGCGACGCGCTGCACGAAGTCCCCCTCGGCCCCGGCGGCGAGCGCCACCGAGCGCGCGTGCTGGGCCATGTGCCCCCGCTGGATGCCGTCGGTCGCGAGCGCGCGCACGGCGGCGAGGTTGTTGGCGAGGCCGATGGCGGCGGCGATGGCCGCGAGCTGGCCGGCGTTCTCCACGTTGAGCATCCGGAGCGAGAGGCGGGCGGCAGGGTGCACACGCAACGTGCCGCCGACGGTGCCGAGGGCCAGCGGGAGCTCCAACGTGCCGACGAGCTCATTGCCTTCGCGACGCCAGATCGACAGCGGCGAGTACTGCCCGCTGCGCGCCGCGTACGCATGCGCGCCCGCTTCGACCGCGCGCCAGTCGTTCCCCGTGGCGAGGACGACGGCGTCGATGCCGTTCATGACCCCCTTGTTGTGCGTGGCCGCGCGGTACGGATCGAGCTCCGCGAAGCGCGAGGCGTTCACGATGCCGTCGATGACCTCTTCGCCATCCATGTCTTCCGTGGCCAGCGCCTCGGCCGGCACGCGGCACTTCACGCGAACGAGCCGCTTGTCGCAGAGGTTCGTGAGGATGCGGAGGCCCACCTTCGCATTGGCGATCTCGGCGAGGCGCTCGGCGCACGCCTCGGCGACGGTGTTCATCAGGTTCGCGCCCATCGCGTCGCGGCAGTCGACGACGATGTGCACCACCATCATGCGATCGGTCTTCGGGTTGCCGAGGCCGCGCACTTCGATCGACCGCGCGCCGCCGCCGCGGGCGACGAGGCCCGGGATCGACTCGTCGGCCATGGCCAGGATCTCGATGGCGCGCGCCTCGACGGCGTCGATCGCCCGCGGGACGTCGCCCACGTCGATGAGCTGGATCTGGCTGATCATGTGCGGCGGATCGACGTCGCTGGTGAAGCCTCCGCCAGCGCGGACCATCTTCGCGGCGTTCGATGCTGCTGCAACGACACTGGGCTCTTCGACCACCATGGGGACCACGTGATCGTGTCCATCGACCCGGACGTTCAGTGCCACTCCGTAGGGGAGCGCGTACGTCCCGAGGACGTTCTCCACGAACTTGTCCGCGGTGTCGGCGTCGATGCCTCCCCCCGCGAGAGCACGCTCTATTTCCTGCGGATCGGCGCCGGTGGCGTCGCAGACGAGCGCGCGTCGTTCGTCGACGCTGACCTTGTAGAAACCGGGGAACCTGGAAGTGCGGGCCATGTCGTGTCAGTCCTCCCTGGTACGTACACCAGCGATATCCATGCCGAGCTGTAGGTGACGCATGGCGAGCTGCGTCGCGCGCGTCATGAAGGTCTCCGAGGGGGGCGCGGCCCCGAGCCAGACGCCGACGTCGCCGCCACCGGCGCCCGACGGGAAGAACGCGGCGTCTTCGCGCTCGGCGATCGTCGCGAGCTCGGCGAAGGCGTGCGGAACGATGGGGGCGTCGGCGGCGGCGCCGAGCGCGGCGAGCGCGCGCGAGGTGGCGCGCGCGGCGGCGAGG
>PLXW01000186.1:19288-67904 GCA_003151595.1 Myxococcales bacterium | reverse complement strand
CCCGACGGCGGCGGCGACCGCAGCCTGCGACGACGCGAGCTGGCTCACGCGGCGAAGGAGCGGGCCGTAGAGCGGATCGCGCACGAGCTTCAGCGGGCGCACGACGACGAGGAGCTCCGGCTCGCCGTCGAAGGCGTCTTCCACGCGCGGCGATCGCTCGCGCGGCGTCGCGTGAGAAGCCGCGCGAGGTGTCGCGCTCGGGCTGCACGCCGGCGTCGCGAGCGCGGTGACGGCGAACGTGATCGCGGCGATCGCGCGCGCGCNNCGTCGCGCTTCTTCACGTCGTCGAGCGTCTCTTCGTACGACATCCGCGTATCGCCTTTCGCGACCAGCTCGTCGTAGCGCCGCTTCGCGCGGACGTCGGCGCGCGCCGTCAAGAAGAACTTCGCCTCCGCGTCCGGAAACACGACGCTCCCGATGTCGCGCCCTTCGAGCACGACGCCGCCGTTCTTCCCCGCTTGCCGCTGGAGATCGAGCAGCGCGGCGCGCACTTCGCCGTGCGCCGACACCGTGCTTGCCCCCATCCCGATGTTCGGCGTGCGAATCGCGTCGGAGATGTCCTCGCCACGGAGCCGCACGCGAACGCCGCGCGTCGGGTCGCGTTCGAACGAGAGCGCCACGTCGTTCATGAGGCCGTTCGCCAGCTCGCCGAGCTTCGGTCCGTCGGACCACGCGATCCCCGCGCGCTCCGCCGCCAGCGCGACTGCACGGTACATCGCGCCCGTATCGACCAAGACGAACCCGAGCGCGTCGGCCAGCTTCCGCGCGACGGTGCTCTTCCCGGCCCCGGCGGGTCCGTNNCGCGCGATGGTACTCTTCCCGGCCCCGGCGGGTCCGTCGATGGCGACGATGGGGAGGCGCGTCTTCACGTCGAATCGTGTAGCGCAAAGCGCGCGCGCCGCGCAATCGGTGGCGCCGGGACGGCTAGTCGACCACTTCGATTTCCGCCCCCAGGGCGCGCAGCGTGGCCACGAATTTCGGGAAGCTCGTCGCGATACAGTCGACGTCGCGCACGCGCGTCGGCTTGTCCCCCTTCGCCACCAGACCGAGCACGCACGCCGTCATTGCGATGCGGTGGTCGCCCTTGCTCTCGACATCGCCCGGCGTGAGCGGCGCGTCGCTCCCCACGATCACGAGGCCGTCGGGCTTCTCTTCGCACGTCACGCCGAACGATCGGAGCACGCGGGCCATCGTCGCGATGCGATCGCTCTCCTTCACGCGCAGCTCCTCGGCGTCGGCGATCGTCGTCGTCCCTTCGGCCCGCGCCGCGAGCGCGCACGCGATCGGAATCTCGTCGATGGCCCGCGGCACGACCTCGCCGGCGATGAGCCGCGCACGCAGCGGCTGCGCCCATGCCGTCAGCTCGGCGATCGGCTCGCCGGCACGATCTCCTTGCGGCTCGATGGCGAGCCCCGCCCCCATGTGCCGCGCGATCTCGAGCAGCCCTGTGCGCGTCGGGTTCACCCCTACCCCGCGCGTCGTCACGCGCGAGCCGGCGACGATCTGCGCCGCGACGAGCAAGAACGCCGCCGCCGAGATGTCCCCCGGCACCTCGACGTCGAACGCCGGCATCTCGCCCGACCATCCCTTGGGATCGATCTGGACGATCGTCCCCACGGTTCGAATCGGCACGCCGAGCGCCAGCATCATCCGCTCCGTGTGATCACGCGAGACCGTCGGCTCCTTGAAGTGGGTGGGCCCGTGCGCGTAGAGCCCGGAGAGGAGAATTGCGCTCTTCACCTGCGCGCTCGCGACCGCGCTCTCGTACTCGAGCGCCCCCAGCGCCATCGCCGGCGGCTGCGGCCCCATGCGAAGCGGAGCTGTGATCTCCCCTTCCTTCGTCTTGTGCGGCTCGCCTTCGATCGTCGCGCCGCGCATCCGAAGCGGCTTCGCGACGCGCATCATCGGCCGGCGCATCAACGTCTCGTCGCCCACCAGGATCGTGGTGAACGGCTGTGCGCAGAGCAATCCGGCGAACAAGCGCATCGTCGTCCCGGAGTTGCCGCAGTCGAGCGGGTGATCGCCCGGCTTGAACCCGAAGAGCCCGACCCCTTCGACCTCGATCGAGGTCTTCGACGTGTCGTCGATCACGACGCCGAGCGCGCGCAGCCCGTTCGCCGTCGAGACGTTGTCTTCCCCGTACGAAAACCCGGTGACACGCGACCGCCCCTTCGCGATCGCCGCGAACAGGAGCGCGCGATGCCCGATGCTCTTGTCGCTCGGTACCGGCACGCTCCCCACCAGCGGGCCCTTCGCGGGGTGAACCAGGAGATCCCTCATCGCTCTTCAGTGCACCATCTGCGGCAGGATCGCGATCATCTTCCGCATCGCCTGGTCATCGACCGCCAGCGACACCTGCACGTCCGCATCGGCCGTGTTGATGCTCACGTCGTGCAGCTTCGGCGCGAGGCCAGTCAGGGCCACGAGCGACTCCATCGTCGCCGCCGCCTTCATCCCGCTCGACGCCGACGCCGCCGACGCCGCATCGGCGTAGGTGAGCGTGCTCGCGAGGTGCATCCCCGGCGGCTTGAAGTCGGCGACGGCGCGCACCGTCTTCAGCCCCTTCGCGAACGAGATCTGGAACGATCCGATCGCCGCCGTCGTCAGCGGCTGCGTGAAGTCGACGGCGACGGCCGCCGCGGCGTTCGGCGTGGCGAGCGTGTCCTGCATCCACTGCGCGATCTCGCGCTTGTTCTTGCCGTCGTGCACCCGATCGAGCGCGCGACGCAGGGCCGCCTGCGTCCCGGCGAGCGCAGTCTTCGGCGTCAGAATCGCGAAGCCCGCGCCGTTCACAGTGAACACGTGGTGTCCTGCGTAGTCGCTCTCCGCGACCCCGCTCGTCCCGTTCGCCGCCTGGGTCTGCGCCGCGGCCTCGATCTTCGCTTCGTCGAAGCGCCCGCTCACGACGGCGACGACGTCCGCCCCCTGCGTCGAATACGACGCGGCCACGACCCGATCGACGTCGCGCGACGCCTTGAACCCCGCGTCGTCGCCCAGCGGAATCACCTTCTCGCTCACCGACGCCAGCTGCGCGCCGAGCGTCCCGCTCGTGTAGAACGCGCGCGCGTCGACGTTCGCCACGGCCGTCGGCGACGGAGGCAAGAGCGTCATCGGGTCGGCGTCGATCTGATCGGCCGTGAGCTCGTTCGGTGCGAGCGCGTGCCCCCCCTTCGCGCCGCCGCATCCGACGAGCGCGGCAAGCGCGACGAGGACACACGACCACACGACCCCGCCCGTCCGTGCCGTTCGCATGGGAGCGAGCTTAGCTCAGGCGGCGTACGAGCCGAGCACCTTGAAGTACTTCGCCACGCGCTTCACTTCTTCGAATGCCGTTACGAGGTTGCGATCGGTCGCGTGCCCCATCACCTCCACGAAGAAGAGATACGACCACGAGCGCCCTTCGACCGGCCGTGAATGGATCTTCACTAGGTTGATCCCGCGCTCGCCGAACTGCTTCAGCACGTCGAGGAGAGCGCCCGGCGCGTCGTCGACGCTGAACACGAACGACGTCAGATCGTTGCCGGTGCGGCTCGCCGGCCGTCGCCCGACGATCGCGTAACGAACGCGCGGGTCTCCTTCATCGAGCACGTTCCGGCGCGCGACCTCGAGCCCCAGCGCCGCCGCGAACACCTCCGTCGCCAGCGCCCCCGCGCCGTGATCCTCGCCCGCGATCTGACAAGCCTGCAGCGGCGACTTCAGATCGAGCACCGAGACCTTCGAGCCGAGCGACGCCAGGAACTTGGAGCACACCGCGCGATCGGCCGCCGTCGCGTAGATCTTCTCCACGTCGGCCGCGTTCCCCGTCTTGTTCACGAGGTGCAGGCTCCACGACTCTTCGATCGTGGCCACGATCCGCAGCTCGCTGTCGACCAGCGCTTCGATCGTCCCGTGCACCGAGCCATCGGCGCGCGTCTCGAGCGGCACTACCGCGAACTCGACGCGATCGCGCGCCACTTCCTCCAACGCCAGCGCCGTCGATTCGATCGGCACCAGGTTCGGCGACGCCCCGAAGCGACCGCGCGCCGCAGCGTGCGCAGGCCCCCCTTCGGGCGCGAGGTACGCCACCTTCACCGGGAGCTCGAGCGCGAGGCATGCGCTGAACACCTCGCGGAAGATCTCGCGCAGCGCGTCCGACGGCAGCTCGCCGGTCGATCGCGCGACGAGCGCGTGCACCGCGGCTCTGTCGCCGAGCGGCAAGCTCGCCGGGTGCCCCTTCCGAGCGTCACCGATCTTCCGCGACGCCTTCGCGCGCTTCTCGAGCGTGACCAACAATTGCGCATCGAGCTTCGCGATCTCCGCGCGCAGCTCTTCGACCTCTCGCTTGCCGTCCATCTCCTCAAATCTTAAGCCCCGCGGAGCGCGAAGTCACGGCGCGTCCCTTTTCATTCACGCGAAGTTGCGCAACGAACGCACGCAGGCAACGATGACGCTCACGTGACGCGAACGGACCTGGCCGAGCTGCGGTCGAAGTACGAGGAGATGCTCCGCTTGCGACTCGCGGCGGACGCGGGCGCGTCGGGCGATCCGCGCCGCGCGATGGCAGCTCTAGCGTCGCAGTTTCCCGGGGCGCTCCGCGAGATCGACGATCTCCCGCTCGATGCCATCCGCGAGCGGGCGAGCGAGCTGCGCGCGGCGGAAGACGGCGGGAAGATCGCGCCGTGGATGACGGCGACGCACCTATTCCACACCCTCACGCGCGGCGCTCTCTGCGCGAAGAGGTGGCTCGCCGGACGAAAGTCGATCGACGCCGCGATGCTCGAGGCCTTCGATCGCGAAGCCGACGCGCTGTGCTGGACCGACGACGCCCGCGCGTGGCGCAACGACCTCGTGACGCTCGCCTCCCCTCCCCGCGGCCGCGTGACAGAGCTGGTCTACGCGCGCGTCGGCGCGCTGCTCGACATGAGCAGCGAGAACGTCCGTCTCCTCATCTTCGGACGATCGCGGCGCGAGCGCCTTCGTCACTAGACGTCATCGGCGGCGAAGATCGATCGTCGCGCTGGCGATTTCGACGACCCCGCTGCGCTCGAGATATTCGCACAGTCGATCGCCGTCGCCCGCATGCTCCAAGAGGAGCGAGTCGCGCGGCACACTCCGCTCGGCGATCGCCGTCGCCGCGAGCGCGAACGGTGATCGTGGCTCGGCGTGCACCTCGATCTGCCAGCCGTGGGGGAGCGCCGAAGCGAGCGACGCCTCCGGCGACCGACACTCGCGCGTCAGCACGAAGATCATCCACACCTGGAAGAGCCCGTCGGGCGCGAGCAGGATCGCGAGCCGCTCTTCGAACAGACGGCGACACAGATCGGGCACTCCCCCGAGCGCGGGCGCTGCATCCGCATAGGCGGGGAGGCTCGGCAGGTTGAACGTGACGCGATCGAACGGCGCCTCGGGGCGGACTGTCAGGCAGTCGTCGCAGATCCACGTCGCGCTCGTGCCGTTGAGTCGTGCGTTCACGCGCGCGAACGCGATCGCGCGCTCGTTCAGATCCACGCCCACGCGCTCCGCCTCGCCCGTGGCCAGCAGCGGAAAGCCGGCGCCGCACCCGAGATCGAGGCGGCGATGTCCCCACGGCGGGCTCGTGCGCGCGACGGCCGCCCGCAAGGCGAGCGACGAATAGTGGATCGGCATCACCGCGTCAGGGCGCACCTCGCGTCGGATCGCCGCGCCATCGAAATGAAAGAGGCGATCGCTCAGACACCAGAGCCCCTCCCATTCCGTGACCGCCACCGTGCAGACGAGGTGCGATCCCTGCGTCTCGACGAGCGCGAGTCGCTCGAGCAGCGCGAGATCTTCCGCGGCGAGCACGCGGCCGGCGTGGGCACGATCGATCGCCCGGCCGAACCAGAGCAGCGCGGACCAAAGGAGCGCCGGGTCGTCGCTCTCCACGAGCTTGCGGCCGACGTGAAGCGCATAGCTCGCCACCTGCGTGAGGAGCACCGAGGCATCGTCGCGCCCCAGTCGCGCGGCGAGGCTCTGCGCGCGCAGATCGACCCGTTCGAGGAGCGCGCGCAGCTCCCTCAGCGCCGGCGCGTCATCGAGTCGACGCAGCTCGTCGCCCGTCATTCGAGCGCCAGCGCGCGACGCACGCTCACAGGCCAATCGCGGACGCGCGGCCCCAGCTGCGCGAAGAGCGCCCACACCCATCGCTCCAGCCCGAACCCGACGCACCCGGTGAACGCGAATGCATCGTCGCGCGCGATCCCGAACCCCTTGCCGAAAAAATCGAGGTGCAGGTTGAACGACGCCGCCGCCAGCGACTTGTCCCCCGCGTACGGCAACCCGAGCCGAAGCTCGTACTTCGTGTGTTGCGCGAGCTGGAAGAACCGGCGCGCGACGAAGTTGTTCACGAAGAACGGATCGTTCGCCGTCTCGATCCACGCGTCGAGCCCGAGCTCCTCGACGAACCGCGCTGCCGCATCGACCGCCATCTTCCGCCGCTCCTCGACCCACGCCTGCGGTCCGAGAAAGACGATCTCGCGCACCGCGAACTCCCACAGACGCTCGAGCGACGTCATGTTGCGCGACTCGTAGCGAAAGCACCTGACGCGCGCCGTGATGACAGTCGGCTCGGGGAGCGGGCGATCCTGGAAGTGCACGTACGTGTTGAAGCACGCCGCCGGGGTGAGCACCTGCGCGGGCTTCCGGAGCAGGCCGAGGAAATCGTTCGAGTCAAACGTGACCGACTCCTTGGCGACGTTCTGGATCACATCGACGTCTTCGCGCAGCGGGAACGCGAACGTCACGTGGTGCGGGAACGACGCGAAGTACTGGATGCGATCGAGCGACGACGTCGCGATCATCGTCGGGTAGTAGTGCGACTTGGCGGCGAAGACATCGCGCGCGAGGGCCGCGAAGCGGCGATCGAGCGCCTCCAGGACGTCGACCGCGTCTTCGGTGAGCGTCGCTTGACCATGCTGCGCGAGGATCACGGCGCGGCGCGCTTCGAGCTCGCTGGCGATCGGCGACGAGTACGCGGGGCGCACGCGGTGCTCGAACACCACGACGCGCTCCACCGCCGGATGGCGCTTCACCATCGGCGCCACGAAGCTCCGCACCCTCTGCTCGGCCTCGGCCGAGTCGGCGTCGTCGTCGATCGTCAGGTCGAGCGTCGCGCCGTCGTCCGCGAGCTGGTGCTCGCGAATGCGCTCCCAGGCATAGACGAGCCGCTCGCGCACTTCGCCGACGAGATCGGCGGGCACCGCAGGGTCGAGCACCATGCGCACGCGCTTCATGACGTCGCCGGGGGCCTGGCGCGTCCGACCGCGCCGTCTTGGTCCGCCATCCGTCTCGGACGGTAGTCTAGAATCCTCGTCGATGGCAGCCGCGAAGATCCCTCTGCCCAACGGCGCGGAGGTCTTCGGCCTCAACCGCGGCGAGACCCTCTTCGTCTACGACGAGATTTTCGGCGGCGGATATCTGCGCCATGGAATCACCGTTCGCGACGGCGACACCGTGGTCGACGTCGGCGCGAACATCGGCCTCTTCCTCGTCTACCTGCACCTGTCGAACCCAGCGGTGCGCCTCCTCGCATTCGAGCCGGTCCCCGAGGTCTGCGACGTGCTCCGGCAGAACGTGGCGCTCTTCGGCATGAACGCCGACGTCGAAGAATGCGCGCTCGGCGCGAGCGAAGGGACGTGCCGATTCACCTACTACCCCGACATCACCATCATGTCGGGTTGCTACGCGGACGCGGCCGAGGACGCCTCGACGATGAAGGAGTTCATCCTGCACGACTCGCCGCGCCTCCGCTCGTCGCGCGCGGTCGACTTGATGGTGGCGTCCAAGCTTCGACCGCGCGAGCTCACGTGCGCGCGACGAACGCTCTCGAGCGTGATTGCGGAGAGGAACGTCGAGCGGATCGACCTCTTGAAGATCGACGTCGAGAAGAGCGAGCTCGACGTGCTCCTGGGGATCCGAGACGAGCACTGGCCCCGGATCCGACAGGTGGTGGTCGAGGTGCAGGATCGCGACGGGCGCGCAGGGGCCGTCACGAATCTTCTTCGGCGCCACGGGATGCGCGTCTCCGCCGAGTCAGGCGGCGGCGGGCCGGGCACCGGGCTCACGATGCTGTTCGCGCGGCGAGACGACTGACCGTCGTTCAGGCCAATCCAAGCGCGGCGCGCACCGACTTGGGCCACCCCTCGACGCGCGGTCCAAGCTGCGCGAACAGCGCCCAAACCCAGCGCTCGAAGCCGAACCCGACGCACCCCGTGTACGCAAAGCCGTCGTCGCGCGCGATGCCGAAGCTCTTGCCCAGGTAGTCCAGGTGCAGGTTGAACGACGCCGCAGCGAGCGAGCGCCCATCGGCGTACGGCAGGCTGAGGCGAAGCTCGTACTTCGTCTGACTCGCGAGCTGAAAGAAGCGGCGTGCGGCGAAGTTGTTCATGAAGAAAGGATCGTTCGCCGTCTCCACCCAAGCATCGAGCTCGAGCTCCTCGACGAGGCGCGCGGTCGCCCTCACCGCCATCTGCCTCCGCTCCTCGACCCACTCCTTCGGCCCCAGGAACACGATCTCGCGCATGTCGAACTCCCACAGTCGCTCGAGCGTCGCCATGTTCCGCGACTCGTAACGAAAGCAGCGGCCGCGCGCGGTGATGGCCGTGGGCTCGTCCAGCGGCCGATCCTGGAAGTAGACGTACGTGTTGTAGCAAAGCGCCGGAGTCAGGATCTGCGCGGGCTGGCGGAGCAGCTCGAGGAACGGGGGCGAGTCGATCGGAATGACGTCGTTCGACACGTTCAAGATCGACGGCATGTCCTCGCGAAGCGAGAACGCGAACGTCGCGTGGTACGCGAGCGACTCGAAGTACCGGATGCGATCGAGCGACGCCTTCGCGATCATCGACGGGTAGTGGTGAGCCTTCGCGCCGAAGACGTCCGTCGCCATCGCCAGGAAGCGGCGATCGAGCGCCTCGATGACCTCGAACGCAGCGCCGGCGAGCGTGGCGAGCCCCGGCTGTTGCATCGCCACCGCGCCCGACGCCGCGAGATCGCCGTCGATCGCGCCCGTGTACCGCGCGGGAAGACGATGCTCGTAGACGACGCTGCGCTCGACCGCCGGCTGGCGCTTGGACATCGCGCTGACGATCGCGCGCACCCGTCGCTCGGCCTCGGGCGCATCGGACTCATCGACGAGCTCGATCGTCGCTGACCCGCCGTCAGCCGCCATCTCGTGCGAACGAATGCGCTCCCACGCGTAGCTGATCGTCTCGCGCACGTCGCCGACGATGCCGGCGGGTATCGGCGGATCGAAGTGCAGCGTCAGTCGAAGACCTTCGAGGCTCATTTCCCCGCGGCCTGCCGTCCCTTCACGATGCGCGCGATCGACGCGATCGACTCCAGGTTCTCCGGCATCACGTCGAGCGGGCGAAGGACGACGCCGAACGTGTCTTCGACGAAGACGACGATGTCGATGAGCTCCGCGGAGGCCACGAACCCGCGACGCGAGAGCTGATCGTCCATCGTGACCGTCTCCGGCACTCCGAGCTCGTCGATCAAGTACCGACGAATGCGCTCTTCCACCGTGGGCTCGGTCATCGGTCGCGATGCTACCATCGCCCCTCGATGCAGGAGAACCGCGTCTCGCGCACGGCGACTCCACGTGAGCCGCCGCTCGGACGCATCGGACTCTTGCTCGCGATGCTCGGCGTAATCGTCGCGGCGGCGTGCGTCTCGAAGCTCCGAAACTGCCTCCTCTTCCCCACCGGCTTCTGGAACACGGACTCGGGGCTCTTCGACCTGCGGTTCGACGCGCAGCTCGCGGCGCTCACGCTCGGCATCATCCTCCTGCAGCTCGTGCCGGAGCGCTTCGCACGCCTGGTCGTCGTCCTGGAAGGGCTCGCCGTGATCAGCGCGTACGGCGCACGCGGACTCTTCTGGACCGCTGGCCTCTTCCTCTGGTTCTACGCGCTGGAGATCCCGCTTCCGAAGCGGATCCGGCTCCTCGCCCCGCTCCTTCTGCTGGGCGCGTCCGGCATGCTCGCCGCGACGGGCATCACCACCGAGACGTTCCTCTTCTCGCTCCTCTTCACCTGTCGCCTGATGCTCTACGCCTGGGACAAGTGGCAGCGTGGATGGCCCAAAGGCGACCTCGGCGACTTCCTCTTCCACTTCGCCGCGCCGCCGCTCCTCGCCTTCCCTCCGTACGTCGTCATCATCCCGTTCTATGGCACGTACGCGAAGCACTTCGCCCCGCGCCTCACGCTGGCGCGCGCGCGCGAAGCCTTCGCTCAGGTCGGCCTCGGCCTCCTGGCGGCCGTCGCGATCGTCGGCGTCAAGGTCTGGGTGCACGTGCCCGGCGCGTTGGCCGTCTTCGTCACCTACTCCGTAATGATCCTCCGCGTGGGCGCGCTCGCTCACGTCGCGCACGGACTCTTGCTCCTCCATGGACTCATCGATCGAGCGCCACTCGATCGCCCGTTCCTCGCGACCAACTACGTCGAGGTGTGGAGCCGCTTCCAGGTGCACCAGAAGGACATGCAACTGGCGATGTTCTACACGCCCGTCCTCCTCCGACTGCGTCGCACGAATCGCTACGTCGCGATCACGGGCGCGACGGCGGTGACGATGCTCGTCGGGAACCTCGCGATTCACTCCCTCTCTCGCTACATCTACGGGCCGGGACAGGTCGTGCAGCACCTGCCGGAGATGTACGGGTTCTTCGGGCTGTCGTTCGTCGTCCTCGCGGTCTCACTCTGCTTCCAGGAGTGGCAGCGCCGAACGCGGAGAAAACCCCCGACCGGGATCCTTGGCGTGCTCTACGTCGCCGTGACGTGGGCAGTGACGTTGGCCTTCACCGCCGCCCTGATGGGCAGCTAGACCTACCGAGCTGCAGCGGAGGACGCCGTCGACGAGCCGCCCGTCGATCCGGATCCGCTCGAGCCCGACGAACCGGACGACCCCGACGTGGACCCGCTCGATCCCCCGCCGCCGCCGTCCTTCTTGGTCTCGGACTTCGTCTCGCTCTTGGTCTCGGACTTCGCTTCGGTCTTCGTCTCGCTCTTCGACTCCGACTTCGACTCGCTCTTCGACTCGGACTTCGGCTTCGATGACGAGTAGAGGTCGGCGTACCAGCCGCCCCCTTTGAGGATGAAGCTGCCTCCACTGATCTGTCGCTTGGCCGTCGCTTTCGCGCATGCGGGGCACACTTCGATCGCGGGCTCGGTGATCTTCTGGAGCTCTTCCCAGGCGTTTCCGCAGCTGGAGCACACGTATTCGTACGTCGGCATCGTTCGTACGGCTGATATGGCCCGGATCGTCGACTGTCAAGCAGCGTCGTCGGCCGAGGGCACGCAAAAACAGCTGAATCTCCGGGCGATTCACCCTTGCCGAAGCGACTCCGGTCGCTGTAGTTCTGGTCGTGACCGATGACGCTATGTGAAGTGACGCTACGTTTTGCATAACGTCAAAAGCCGTTTAGTTGGCCAAAGGCGCACACTGCGTCTTCATCGATGGAGCGGGCAGGCCTCGCTCCGGGAGTCGCGATGAAAATCAAGAAGCTCGAGATGATCGGGTTCAAGTCGTTCGTGGACCGGACCGTCGTGAACTTCGAGCACGAAGTCCTCGGCATCGTCGGACCCAATGGGTGCGGCAAGTCGAACATCGTCGATGCGATTCGATGGTGCATGGGCGAGCAGAGCGCAAAGAACCTGCGCGGCCGCAGCATGGACGACGTCATCTTCAGCGGCTCCGAGTCCCGCGCCGGCAACGAGTTCGCCGAGGTGACCCTCACCTTCGACAACGACGTTCCGCACGAAATGCCGATCGAGTACCGCGACTACCCCGAGGTCGCGATCACGCGGCGCCTCAACCGAAGCGGCGACAGCGACTACCTGATCAACAAGACGCCGGTCCGCTTGAAGGACGTGACCGATCTCTTCCTCGGCACCGGCGCGGGGACGAAGGCGTACTCGATCGTCGAACAGGGGAAGATCGGCCTCATCGTCACGGCGAAGCCCGAAGACCGGCGGATGCTGATCGAGGAAGCAGCCGGCATCACCAAGTTCAAGTCGAAGAAGAAGCAAGCCGAACGGAAGATGGAGCTGACGACGCAGAACCTTCTGCGCGTGAGCGACATCGTGGCCGAGATCGAGCGGAACCTCGGCTCGTTGAAGCGCCAGGCGGCGAAGGCCGAGCGGTTCATCTCGTACAAGAGCGAGCTCGAAGACCTTCAGCTGTACGAAGCGTCGAACCGCTACCTGGAGCTCACCGGCTGGATCAAGCTGGAGAGCGAGCAGGTCGAAGGGCTCGGTGACGAGAGCGAAGCGAAGAAGACGGCGCTCGTGGCGCGCGAAGCCGAGCTCGGCGGGCTGCGTCTCGATGCACACTCGGCGGACGACGTCCTCGAGAAGGCGCACAACGCAAGCTTCGCGGCAGAGAACTCAGTGCGGGCCGAGGAGTCGGCGATCGCCCGGGCCAAGGACAAGATCGACGCGCTGAAGGCGCGCGAGGCGCAGGCCGAAGCGGAGATCCTCGAGATCGAATTGGCGCGCACGCGGCTCGAGACCGAGCGCGAAGCGGTGGCGGCCGAGGTCGTGGCGCTCGAAGCGGAAGACGCGTCGCAGGCCGAGCAGCTGGCGACGGAAGAAGAGCGGCTCGCCGAGCTGACGCGCGAGAGCGCCGCGGCCGACGCGCGGGTGAACGAGCTGCGAACGGGAATCGCGCGGGCGCAGGCGGAAATCGCGAGCGCTGAAGCGAAGCTCGGCGGGTTCGAGCGGCGCACGAACGAAATGCGTACGCGCATGGAGAAGATGCGCGCCGAGCAAGCGACGCTCGAAGCGGCGCAGAGCGAGCACACCGCCCGCGCGCGTGAGATCGAAGAGCTGGTCGCCGACTGCAAGGCCGGTCGCATCACGACGGCCGAGGAGAAGCAGGCGCTCGAAGAACGCCTCGCGGTCGTGCGGCACGACATTCAGGCGAGCGAGCGCGCGCTCGAAGAAGCGAAGCACGCGCTGTCGCAGAAGCGCTCGCGCCTCCATGCGCTCACCGAGATGCACGAGCGGCTCGAGGGGGTCGGCGCGGGCGTCAAGGCGCTCATGCGGACGAAAGACCCGAGCGTGTGCGGCCTCGTCGCCGATCGCGTCGAAGCGCCGGAGGAGCTGACGCAAGCGCTCGCCGGATTGCTCGGCGCGCGGCTCGAAGACGTGGTGGTGCGCGACATGGCGCGCGGCGCAGAGCTGCTGGCGGATCTCGCCAGCGGGAAGAAAGGGCGCGCGACGATCGTCCCGCTTCACCCGGCGTTCGTCTCGGGCGCGAGCGCGAATCTCCCCGCGGGCGAAGGGGTCATCGCGCGGCTGGTCGATCGGCTGCGGTACGCGCCGGAAGACTCGTCGCTCGTGCACTCGCTCGTCGGCGATGCGGTCGTCACGACCGACCTGGCCGCAGCGGAGCGCGTTCGCGCGGAAGACCCGCGCGTGACGATCGTGACGCTCGACGGCACGGTGCTTCATCCCGATGGTCGCGTGTCGGGCGGCACGGGCGAAGAGCTCGCGGCCGGGCGCCTCGCGGCGAACCGCGAGATGCGCGAGCTGAGCGAGCAGGTGCAAGTGCTCGACGCGCTCGTGAGCGAGCGGCTGGCGCATCACCAGGCGCTGCGCACGGCGATCGTCGAGACGCAGGCCGCGCTCGATCGCGCGCGGCAACGAGCGCACAGCGACGAGCTGGCCCTCGTGACCGCGGAGCGCGATCTGCGTGCGTCGCAGCAGCACCTCGAGACGACGCAGAAGCGACTTGCGGCGCTCGGCGAAGAAGTGGAAGACCTCGCGGCGCAGCTCGACGAAGCGGGCCACGAGCGCGACGAAGCGCAGCTGGTGCTCGAAGAAACGCGCCTCGTCTTCGAAGAGAAGCAGGCCGGGCTCGGCGAGGCCGAAGGCGTCGCGGCGGATTGGAAAGAGCAGCTCGATGCGCGGCGGCAGGTCGTCACCGAGCGAAAGGTTCATCGTGCCGGTGCGCGCGAGAAGCTGAGCGCGGCGACAGGAACGCTCATGCGCCTCGCGCGAAGCATCGAGGAGCTATCGGAGCGCGGACGTCGTTTGATCGACGAGCTCCACGCCGGAGCGCGATCGATCGGAGAGACCGCAGCGCTCATCTCGCAACACAAGGAGCTCCTCCAGCTCGCGCTCGACTCGCAGCACATCACGGCCGAGGCGCTCGCCGAAGCGCGCGGCGTGGCCGATGCGTTCCGCGTGCAGCTCAGCGAACGCGAGGCGGAGCTGAAGGACCTCCGCTCGGCAGCCGACGAAGCACGCGACGCGCTCATCGCCCACGAAATGGCGCTCCGCGAGCGAACGCTGTCGATGCAGCACCTGCTCGAAGGCGTCGCCGAAAAGTTCCGCGGTTTGAACCTCGCGCGCGTCGTCGGCGACTACCACATGCGTCCGCCGCCGGACGAAGAGACCCGCGCGCGCATCACCGAGCTCGCGCAGCTCCTGGAGCGCATGGGGAGCGTGAACCTCGACGCCATGCGCGAGCACGCCGAAGCCGAGCAGCGCTACACGTTCTACACGACGCAGAAGGCCGACCTCGACAAGGCCCTCGCCGATCTCGAGCGCGCCATCGCGCAGATGAACAAGGAATCGAAGAAGCTATTCGCCGAGACCTTCGAGGCGGTGAACGCCAAGTTCCAGGAGATCTTCCCGAAGATGTTCCGCGGCGGCCGCGCGTCGCTCCGCCTCACGAACCCGGACGACATGCTCGAGACCGGCATCGACATCCTGGCGCAGCCGCCGGGGAAGAAGCTGTCGTCGATCGAGCTCATGTCGGGCGGCGAGAAGGCGCTCACGGCCGTCTCACTCATATTCGCCATCTTCCAGATCAAGCCCTCGCCGTTCTGCATCCTGGACGAAGTCGATGCTCCGCTCGATGAAGCGAACGTCGCTCGCTACAACGATCTGATCCGCGAGATGACCGACCGCTCGCAGTTCATCCTCATCACGCACATCAAGCGCACCATGCAGATGGTCGACGTCCTGTACGGCGTGACGATGCAGGAAGCGGGCGTCTCGCGCCTCGTGAGCGTGAAGATGAACGACGGGGCCGAGAAGAAGAAGGCGCCGCCGCAGGTCGCGGAAGTCGCGGTCGCGTAGTTCTCCTCCGTCGTCCCTCTCCTCCTTCATTCAGAGGAGCCGAACGACGAAGAATCCCCTCAGTGGAAGTCGCGGCTCATCGACGGCATCTCTCGCTTTAGAGCCACCGCTTCGAGCGCGCGCGTGACGATGTAGATCACGTCGCCGTCGCGCTCGATCGTCCCTTTCGCCAGGAGCAACGAGCTCGTCGTCGCCACGTGGCGAAGCTCGTCGAAGACGCGCGCGTAGAGGATCAAATTGATGAACCCCTCTTCGTCTTCCATCGTGATGAAGACGACGCCGCTCGCCGTCCCTGGTCTCTGCCGACAGATGACGAGCCCCGCCGACTCCACGCGCGCTCCGTGCGCCAGCGCCCCCAGCTCCGACGAGCGACGAACGCGCTTCGGCAACGACGCGCGGAGCACGCGCATGGGGTGGTCGGCGATCGACAGGCCGGTGCGCTCGTAATCGAGGACGAGCTGCTCGCTTCGGGTCAGCGGAGGGAGCGCGGGGAGCGCGTCGCCCAGATCCATCCCCGCGAAGAGCCCGCGCGTCTCGCCTGGCGCGTCCTTCCACGGAGCTCGCGGCGCGCGTGCCTTCCACATCGCCTCGCGACGCCCTTCCACGATCGCCACCAGCGCCCCCGCTTCGGCCAGCGCATCGAGCTCGATCTTCCCGAGCCCTGCGCGGTGAGCGAGATCCTCGATGCTCGCGAACGGCTCTGCACGTCGCGCCTCCGCGATCCGCACCCCTGCCTTCTCACCGAGCCCCTGCACCTGCCGCAACCCCACGCGGATCGCCCCTCCCTCGATCGTGCAATCCCACTCGCTCTTGTCGACGCGCGCCGCGCGCACCTCGACGCCGTGCCGCTTCGCGTCTTCGAAGATCGTCGACGGCGAATAGAACCCCATCGGCTGACTGTTCACGAGCGCCGCGGCGAACTCGGCGGGGTGATGCACCTTCAGCCACGAGCTCGCGTACACGAGCAGCGCGAAGCTCGCGGCATGGCTCTCGGGGAAGCCGTACTCGGCGAAGCCCTGGATCTGCGCGAAGAGTCGATCGGCGAACTCCTTCGTGATCCCACGCGACAGGAACCCGCGCTCCAGTCGCTCGCGGTGCTTCTCCAGATTTCCGTTTCGCTTCCATGCCGCCATGTCGCGACGCAGCCCGTCCGCTTCGCCCCCCGAATACCCCGCGCCCACGATCGCCAGCTGCATCACCTGCTCTTGGAAGAGCGGCACGCCGAGCGTGCGCGCGAGCACCGGCTCCAGGATCTGGTGTGGCGACTCGCACGACTCGAGGCCGTTTCGTCGTCGCAGATACGGATGCACCATCCCGCCTTGAATCGGGCCGGGGCGGACGATCGCCACCTCGACGACGAGGTCGTAAAAAATGCGCGGCTTGAGGCGCGGGAGCATCGACATCTGCGCGCGGCTCTCGATTTGAAAGACGCCGACCGTGTCGGCTTTGCAGAGCGCGTCGTAGACGAGCGTGTCATCGGCCGGGACGCGCGCGAGCTGATCGATCGCGTTCGACGCGCGCACGCGATCGTCCGTCTGCACCATCGCCAGCGCTTTCCGGATCGCGGTGAGCATTCCGAGCGCGAGGACGTCGACCTTGAAGAAGCCGAGCGTGTCGAGATCGTCTTTGTCCCACGGGATGACGGTGCGGTCCTTCATCGTGGCCGGCTCGATCGGCGCGACCTCCACCAGCGGCGACGACGAGAGGACGAAGCCCCCTACGTGAATCGACAGGTGCCGCGGCGTCCCGTGAATCGCGCGCGACATCGCCAGCACGAGGCGAATGCGCTCGTCGTTCGCGTCGAACCCCGCCTCGCGAAGCCGCGACGGCATCGCCGCGTCGGCCGAGTCCCAGTGCGTGACGATGCTGCTGAGGCGCTCGATCTGCTCCAGCGACAGCCCGAACACTTTCCCCACGTCGCGCAGCGCGGACTTGCCGCGGTACGAGATGATCTCGCTCACCATCGCCGCGCGATCGCGCCCGTACTTCGCGTAGATCGCCTGAATCACCTCTTCGCGTCGCTCGTGCTCGAAGTCGACGTCGATGTCCGGCGGCTCGTGGCGCTCGGCGGAGAGGAAGCGCTCGAAGAGGAGGTTCGTGCGCGCGGGATCGACCGCCGTGATCCCGAGGCAGTAACAGACCGCGCTATTCGCCGCGCTGCCACGCCCCTGACAGAGGATGTCGCGGCTGCGCGCCATCTCGACGATCGTCTGGACGCTCAAGAAATACGGCGCCACGTCGAGCTTCGCGATGAGCGCGAGCTCCTTTTCGATCTGAGCGCACACCGGATCGGGGAGCTCGGGAAATCGCGTGCGTGCCCCCACGTACGTGAGCCTGCGGAGCGCTTCGTTCGCAGTCTCGCCGTCGAAGGCCGGCTCTTCGAGCTCGCAGGGGAAGTTGTACTTGAGCGACTTGATCGAGAAGACGCAAGCCTCGGCGATCGCGCGCGATCGCATGAGCCACGCGGGGTGATCGGCGAAGACGCGACCCATCTCGTCACGCGTCTTCAAGTGCGCTTCGGCGTTCGGCGAGAGCGCGCGTCCGGCGGCGTCGAGCGTGACGTTCTCGCGGATGCAGTGGAGGACGTCGTACATGAGCTTCCCTTCGCGGCGCGCGTAGCGAACGGCGTTCGTGGCCACGATCGGCGCGTCGAGATCGACGGCGCGAGCTTTCGCGCGACGGATGCGCGCGAGGTCGTCGCCGTCCAGGTGCCTGTGCGCGGCGAGGCTGAACCTCGCGCCGAACGCTTCGCGCAAGCGCAGCGCGTCATCCTCGCTAACGTCGTCGTGCGCGGAACACCACAGCCCGTCGGCGTGCTCGCACACGTAATCGACCGGCACACCGGCGAAGCAATTTCGGGGCACGCCTTCTTCACGCCTTCGCGGTGACCCCTTCGGATGCAGACGATGGCTCTCGGTGAGGATGCGGCACAGATTCGAGTAGCCGGCGTGGTTCTCCACGTGGACCGTCACGCTGGCGTGCGGAGGAGCCGCGCCAACGGTGAGCTCGCAACCGACCACCAGGCGCACGCCGTGCTTCTGCGACTCTTCGTGCGCGCGGACCATCCCGTAGAGGCCGTCGCGATCAGCGACTCCGATCGCGTCGTACCCGAGCTCGACGGCGCGTTGAACGAGCGCCTCGGGGGACGAGGCGGCCTGCAAGAAGGAGAAATTGGAGCGCGCGAAGAGCTCGACGAAGCCGGCGTGCATGGTCAATCCATCCACCCTTTCACGCGCGCGCGTCCGGTCGCGCGATCGATCTCGACCCAAGCCATGCGCGCGTCGCTATCGCTCCACGCCGCGACGTAATCACGCGAATGAACGCCGAGCCTCCACCACGCCGCCGCTTCCACGCGCGCCAGCAGTCGAACGGGCCGCGCGTCTCCCATCTCTTCCGACGGCGCGATCACGCGCGACGGCTCCGGCGCGTTCGAGACCAGCGTCGCAAACACGACCGGCGGGCGCGCGCCGTACGGAACGATCACGCTGCGCTCTTCGGGGACCCATGTATCGGCCAGCGCCAACGTCCCCACGCGATCGCCGCCGAGATCCGCCGACAGCTCGGCGACGAGGCGCGGGAGCGCGCGGTCGGCCTTCGCTTCGGGGGTGAACAGATCGAGCGCGCGTCCATCCTTGCGCGCCAGCACCGTCGCACGCAGCGTCACCGCGAGCACCGGCGCGGCGACGACCCACGACTCGATCCGCGCGCGCACCACCGCCAGCAGCTCGCCCGCCAGCGACAACGGCGCGGGTGACGTGACCGCCAGCGACGCCTTCGCCGGCAGGTTCGCCTCACGCGCCACCGCGCGGTCCAGCGTCAGCTCCACTTCGAGCGCGGTCGCCGCCATCGCGCGCCCGAGGAGCCGCGCCGCGAGCCTGTCGCACAGCATCTTCGCCACGAAGACGAGCGCCTCGGTCTTCTCGATCCCGTACTCGAGCTCCGCGCGCTCTTGCGGGACGTCGGGCGGCACGTACGGATCGAGCGGCGCGGTGTCGTCGCCCGCGAGGAGCGCGTTCACCTCCGCGTGCGCGGCGCCGAGGCGCATCGAGAGACCGCGCGCAGGAACCTTTTGGAGATCAGCCACGCGCACGAGGCCGAGCTTTTCCATCCACGCGATCGACGCTTCGTCGATCGGCAAGGCACGGATCGGCAGCGCGCGAATCGCCTCCGCGTTTTTTCCGAGCGGAATGATCGCCGGCGCGTCTCGCCGCATCGCGCGCGCGATCGCGCTGGAGACGCGCGGGCCGTCGGCGACGCACACGCGCAGTTCGCCGTGATGCATCGACGTCACCCGTGCAGCGAGCGCGCGTGCGAGCTTCTCTTCCCCCGCGACGCCTCCTTCTTCAAAGAGGTGCCCGCACCCCGTCACGTCGAGGCACACCACGTCGCGCGCTTCGTCGATCGACGCCGTACGCCCGAACGCGAGCCCGCACTCCGCCACCGCTTCGAGCGCCCCACGCACGTCCCCTTCCCCCACGACCCGCACCAGCAGCCCCGCGCACTTCGCCCGCGCCGACGCGATCGTCTCGCCTCGTCGCACGGTCCACGCGCGCGCTTCACGCGAGACTTCGTCGAGCCTCGTCCCACCCAGGAGCGATCGCTCGTCTTTCACCGCGCCCCCCGGCCGCGCGATCACGACGCCCATCGGCGCATTGCGATCGTCTCCCGCGGCCAGGCGCGCTCGCGCCAGCTCGATCCGCAACGAAGGCAGATACACCGCTGCGATTCGCACGGCTCAACTCGCGGCTCTCTTCAGAGAGGACACGGGGCGCGATCGCAACGGCACCGTCTTCGTGACCCCGACCCTCCCTTTTCGATCCTTCGCCACGCGAAGCGCGATCGACTCCGGCGTGCGCGCGACCTCCAAGCGGAGCGCGACAGGCCACGGAACTGGGCGATGCACCGTCGAATCGGTGAGCAGCAGAATCGTCGCTCCCCCTTCGGCAGCGAGCAGCGTGAGCTTGCGAACGAGCACGTCCATCGGCCACGCCGCGCGCTTCTTCGCGGAGCGCCCTTCGAGGATCTTCGCGATCGCACCCGGCACGGCGTCGATGTCGATCGCGATCACGTCGAACGCCCGCGCGCTCGCCACCTTCACCGCGACACGCGCCAGCTCTGCGCGCGGCGGACACACGACCAGCATGCGCGCGAGATCGACGCCTGCCCCTCTCACTCCAGGCGCATAGAGCGTCCCCTCGGGATCGATCCACGCGCACCACGCGCGCGCATCCCGCGCGTGCGCCGCGCGAATCGCCGCCAGCGCGATCGACGCCCCACCACCCAGCGAACGCGGCGCCGACAGCTCCACGACGCCGCGCGGAAGTCCGCCGTCGGGGAGCGCCGCATCGAGCTCGGGCCAATCGAGCTTCAGCGCCGAGCCCTCTCCTGCTGCGAGCGACTCTGCGCTTTCGAGGCGCGAGCCGAGGCGCGAGAGCAGCTCCGAGATTGCAGCGCTCATGATGAACTGAACAAATTACCAGTAGTCCATCTCGAGCGCAATCGAGCCGATTTGCCGCGCCTTTTCCGCGGTACCTTGGCGCGCATGTACTTCGAAGCCTTCGGTCAGATGAAGAAGATGCTCGGTCAGATCGACAAGTGGCTCGACGCCGCTGCAACCCACGCGAAAGAGAAATCGTTCGACGCGAACGTGTTCCTCGACTTTCGCCTGGCGCCCGATCAGTTCGCGTTCGCGCGGCAGGTTCAGATCGCATGCGACACGGCGAAGACCGCGGCCGCGCGGCTCGCCGGCAAAGAAGCGCCGAATCACCCCGACACCGAGAAGACGATCGACGAGCTCCGCGCGCGCGCGAAGACCGTCATCGCGTACCTCGACGGGTTCAGCGCGAAGGACTTCGAAGGGGCCGCGACCCGCGTCATCACGCAGCCGCGTTGGGAAGGAAAGACGATGACCGGCGCGGACTACTTCCGCGAGCACGCTCAGCCGAACTTCTTTTTCCACACGACCGTCACCTACGAGATTCTTCGCCACAACGGCGTCGTCCTCGGCAAGCGCGACTATCTCGGCGCCCTGACGCAGAAGGCGCCCTGAGTCTTCTTGGCGATCCAACCCTGGACGCCCCTCGAGAGCGATCACGGCGAGCGTGTGGTAAGTACCCATCCACACGATGAGCCTCGAATCGCCCGCGATCGCCACGGAATCGAACGCGACCACGGATGCCGCGCGTGAGAACCTCGCGCGGCTTTGCGCTCTCCTCGCCAGCATGGAGTCGGTGCTCGTCTGTTATTCGGGCGGCATCGACAGTGCGCTCGTGCTCGCCGTGGCGCACGAAGCGCTGGGCACGCACGCGATCGGCATGACCGCCGTGAGCCCGAGCCTCGCGCCGTTCGAGCGCGACGAAGCGGTGGCGGTCGCCAAGCAGATCGGCGCGCGGCACGAGCTGGTCGAGTCGCAAGAGATCGACGACCCGAGCTACGCCGCCAATCACACCGACCGCTGCTTCCACTGCAAGTCGGAGCTGTACCGCGTGAGCGCCGTGAAGCAGCGCGAATGGGGGAGCGCGTTCGTCGTCAACGGCACGAACCTCGACGACCTCGGCGACTACCGCCCCGGGCTCGAAGCGGCGAAGCAGGCCGGCGTGCGCAGTCCGTTCGTGGAGCTCGGCCTCGCGAAGAAAGACGTGCGCGCGATGGCGGCGGCGATGGGGCTGTCCATCTGGGACAAGCCGGCGGCGGCGTGCCTGTCGAGCCGCATTCCGTACGGCACGAAGGTCACGCGCGACAGGCTCACGCAGATCGGCTCGTTCGAAGCGGAGCTTCACCGCGCGGGCCTCCGGCAAGTGCGCGCGCGATGGCACGAGCTCGGCGGCGACGGCACGAACACGAAGGCGGGATCGATCGCGCGCGTCGAAGTCGCGCAGGACGAGCTCGCGAAGGCGTTCGAGATTCGTGAGGCGATCGTGGCCGCCGGCAAGCAAGCCGGCTTCGCGTACGTGACGCTCGATCTTCAGGGGTACCGCACCGGGAGCCACAACGAAGTGCTCGCGCGGCGTCTTCCGATTGTCGCCTAGATTAGTGCGTGACCGGATTGTCGGGTAGCTCCTCGAGCTCGCCGCGCAGTCGGCGAACTTCGTAGCGCGTTCGTTCCAGCTCGCGCTGGTACTCCCACGTCCGCGTCGTCGAGATGTAGACGCCGGCGACGCACACCATGAGCCCCGTCGCGAAGGTCGCTACGCCGAGCCACGCGCCGAAGAAGAACCCGATCGCCGAAACGGCGACGGCGCCGTAGAAAATGTAGAAGAACGTGCTCCGCTGCCGCGTGAGCGACACGATGTTCTCTTCTAGTCGCGTCGCCCATGCTTCGTACTTGGCGATCTGCTCCTGACTCATCGTGTCCTCTCTTGCGGCGCGCGACAGCGGCGCGCGTTCTCCTCGTGCGCTTACCCTTCGATGACTCCGAAGTGATTTCCTTCGAGGTCTTCGAAGATGCCCATGACCACCGGTCCGACGTCGGTGCGAAGCATGATCGTCTTCGCGCCGAGTCGCTCGGCCTTCTCCAGCGTGGCGCTGATGTCCTCGACCTCGGCGTACACGAGGACGCGCGAGCGACCGCTCGGCGCTCCACCGATGCCGCCGTTGATCCCGCCCTTCCCCTTCGACGCGACCATGCCGTACTTCATGGGGTTGCCGTCGTCGATTTTCCAGCCGAAAAGATCACCGTAAAAGCGGTGCAGCTTCTTCGCGTCGTTCGCCTGAATCTCCCAGTGCAAGACGCCGGGCTGGACCGGGCGCTTCTTCTTCGCCGTCGCGGGCTTCGCAGCCTTCTTGGGAGCCGCAGGCTTCGCGGTCTTCTTCGGCGTGGGCTTCGCGCTCTTCGCCGTGATCTTGGTCGCCTTCTTCGCGCTCTTCTTCGCAGCCATGGTCGCCTCCGATTGGAAGCGCGACGGTATCACGGTGCGATCCGCCCGCGCGTTCCCATGGGGGATGCGATCAACTCGCCGCGCGCGTCCCCGTCGTCCCCCACGGCTGCTTGATCGCCAGCCGCTCGCCGCGGACGCGAAGCTCGGGATCCAACGCGCCGCGTGAAGCCGCTTGGAGCGCGTCAGCCAGCTCTGCCGCGCTCGCGAACCGCTCCGGCGAACGCTTGGCCATGGCGATCGCGAGCACAAGATCGACGTCGGCCGGGAGCCTCGCGACCTCGCTCGGCCGCGGCGGCATTTGGTAGACGACTTGGTACAGAGTCTCGGCCGTGTGATCACCCGTGAAGGCCGGGCGACCCGTGAGCGCGCGGTAGGCGATGACGCCGAGCGCGTAGAGATCGGTGCGGTGATTCACCTCACCGCCCGACGCTTGCTCGGGCGCCATGTACGACGGCGTGCCGACGATCTGATCTTTGGTCTGTGTCCCCTCCCCGTTCATCAGCTTCGACACTCCGAAGTCGAGGATCTTCCAGATGCGCCTCGGCGAGGCGACCGGAGACGGCACCTCGGCGAGGAAGATGTTTCGCGGCTTGAGATCGCGATGCACGATCCCCGCCGTGCGCGCGGCCTCGAGCCCGCGCCCCACGTCGCGAACGAGCTGCACGACCTTCGGGAGCGCGAGGCGGCGATGGCGACGCAGGTGATCGGCGAGGTCTTCACCGTTCAAGCGCTCCATCGCCAGGTACGGGAAGGCCGCGTCGGGGCCGCCGATCTCGAGCACGCGCACCACGTTCGCCACGTCGAGCGAGGCGGCGATCTTCGCCTCGCGAAGGAAGCGTCGCACGAGCTCTGGGTCGGCGAGCACGTGCGCTTGCAGGAGCTTCACGGCGGCCGTCGTTCCGTTCGAGATGTGGGTCGCCTCGTACACCTCGCCCATCGCGCCGCGACCGATGAGCTTTCCGATGCGGTAGTTGCCGAGCGTCGAGTCGGTGAAGCGACCGAGCCCGCCGGCGCGCAAGGCGGCTTGCAGATCTTGCCGCGCCTCTTCGAGGAGCGCTTCCCTCTGCGCGATGCCGCGGATCGCTTTGTCGTGGAGCTCGAGCGCGCGGATCGTCGCCGTGCGGGCGTTGCTCGACGTTAGGAACGTGGCCAGCAACGTGGCCTCGACGAGCAGGACGACGATCCCGCGATCGGCCGGCGTGAGCGCGTCGCCGCGGATGACGCCGTGATCGAGCGTGATGCCGCTCCATGCCAGCGTGCACATGATGAAGTACGTCGCGGCCACGGAGAGGAATACGGCGAGCGTCGCGCGCGTGCTCTGCCCGGCGCTGAAGAAATAGAGGCCGAAGGGCAAGATGATCGGCGCGGGCGAGTAGACGCCGAAGAACCAGATGCCGCAGAAAGCTCCGATCATGCAGCCGTAGGCCGCGACCAGCACGCGACCGATCGTGTAGCCGTCGTCCTCGCGCAGGAGCCACCCCAGCCACGCGGTCACGGCGACGATGATCGTCAGCCCGAAGTACAGGACCTCCTTGCCGAGCGCGTCTCCGCCGGCGAGCGGAGAAGCGACCGCCACGGCGATGGCGAGCCCCATCGCGTAGCGAACGAAGATCCGCGTGCGACCGATCTCTTCGAGGTGCATCGTCTCGGCCGGCGTGCCGACCGAGGTCGACGACGAAGACGAGGACGACGTGCCGGGCGACGATCCGAGGTCGAGGCTCGGCGAGCTCTGATCGCTCGCGTCGGTAGAGCGTCCGGGCGCGGCGGGAGGCAGCGTAGGCGCGCGACGACCTTCGATCGCATCGGGCGTGGCCGCGTGCGTGGCATCGTTTTCGACGAACGTGTTGTCGCGGTCCGCGGGCAACGAGCCTCCTCCCCGCGTTCATTTTGCCCGAGTCAGCCGCAACGCGCCTCATTCCGTGAGGGAATCGGCTTCGCGATCGGACGGAAGAGCCGACTCAGCCGGGGTGCTGCGCGTACCAAATGCGCGCGGTCGCCCCGACGATCGGGATCCGGAGCGCCGACGGCGGGTGGCTCCCCAGGAAGGCGACCTTGATCTGATTGGCGACGCCCGGAGCGCTTGATTGCTCGAGGTGCAGGAAGAAATCGAGGAGCGCGAGCCCCCCCTCCTCGTTCCATCGGTACTGCGGTACACGCGCGCGCGCGGCGGCGAGCGTCGTGTTCATCCCTTCGGTGTCGGCCTGGAACTCGGCGGGCTGCGTGAAGTTCGTGGGGCCGAGGCGACTTAGGAGCCCTTGCACCATGCCGAGCGGGTTCGGCGCACCGTTCGCGCAGCCCGTGTGTCCGAGCCAGTGATGCGAGAGCTCGTGGCCGAACGTGAAGGCGACGATCTCGTCGAACCACTCGTGGGCCCGCGACCAGCGGCGGGGATCGTTCACGATGGTCGCCGGGACGATCCCGGGCGGGAGCGCGGCGCTCGCTTGCGCCGACGACGCGAGGCCGGGGATGACGGCGGCGATGTACTGATCGTAGGTGCGCGTTCCGTAGAGCTCGTCGGTCGCGCGCGTCTGCGCGATGGCGTCGATCGCTTCGAGCAGCCCTTCGGTGCCGACGATGCCGGGGTTTCCTTGCGCGTCGCACGCCGCGTAGGCGTTGATCTCGTACGGGTTGGGGTCGAACACGAGCGGGATCCCTCGCACGCGCGCCTGGTTGTCCGGCGTCAGCGCAGCGACGTCTTCGGCGATGATGCTGCGGGTCTCGGCCTGAAACGCCGCGGAGCCGACGAGCGGAGCGAGCAACGGGCGATTCGCGATCGGCGGCGCGATCGGCGCCGGCGCCACCGGCGTCGCGGTCGGGTATGGCGCGGGGTACGGCGTCGGGTACTGAGGCGGTGGCGCGTTGGGGTACGGCGTCTGCGGATAGGCGGGGGGCGCCGGCTGCGGCGCCTTCGCGGGAGTGGACGGCGTGCACGCCGCGAGCGCGGAGAGCGCAGTCAGCGCGGCGAGAGTGGAGCGCATTCGATCGATTCGCACGCGCGGCAGCTTAGCGCGAGATCACGACGTCGACGTGTTCGACTCGGTCCGGACGATCTCGTCGCGCAGCCCGCGAAGCGCGACCGCGAAGCTCCGCGCGTCTTGGAAACGATCGCCCGGGCTCGGCGCCATCGCCCGACCGATGACGTCCTTCCACGCCTTCGGGATCAGCTTGCCGGCCTTGTGCACGCCCGAATCGGAGAACCCGCCGCCGCTCGATTGCACCGCGCCGGCGCGCCACAAGCCGCTCGGCGTGGGAGGCGGCGGCTCGCCGACGAGGCACTCGTAGAGCACCGCGCCGAGCGCGAAGATGTCGCTGCGCGCGTCGACCTCGCCGCCGGTCTCTTGCTCGGGCGACATGTAGCCGGGCGTGCCGAGCGGCGCGCCCATGTTCGTGATGCGCGTCTCTTCCCACTCGACGCGCGCGATGCCGAAGTCGAGCAGCTTCACGCGCTCGACCGAGCCGGGGTCTTCCACGTCGATCGCGAGATAAATGTTCGACGGCTTCAGATCGCGGTGCACGACGCCGGCGGCGTGAACGGCGACGAGCGCGTCGCACACTTGCGTCGCGATCGGGAGGAGCTCGGCGCTCGTCAAACGCACCTTCCCTTTGAGGCGCATGGCAAGCGTCTCGCCCTGCAAGCGCTCCATCACGAGGTACGACGTGCCGTCGGCGAGGTGGCCGTGATCGATCACCTCGACGACGTTCGGATGCCACGCGAGGCCCAGCGCTTCCGCTTCGCGGCGCAGGCGATCGGAGGCGACAGCGTCGTGCGCAGCGGCCGCGCGGAGCAGCTTGATGGCGACGGGGAGTCCGTCGTGGAAGCGAACGGCTTCGTAGATGACGCCGCTCGCGCCCGATCCCATGCGCACGCCGGTTCGATACTGACCGGCGATGATCTGCCCTTCGAGATTTCCGGCGGCCGCGACCTCACGGTTCTCTTTCAGCAAGATGCTCCGCTCGAGCGCATGCACGCGCGACATCTGCGCGCTCGTCTCGGCGTGACGGAGTCTCTCACGCGCGATCGCCATTCCGATGAGCGCGCCGGCGCAGGCGCATCCTGCGGCGAGGCCTGCGCTGACGAGCGACGGATGAACGAGGATCGGGATCGCGCCCACGACGACGCCACTGATGCCGCCGATGCGCCCGGTGAGCGCCGCGTTCGGGACCGACCACCGCACTTCGAATTCTTGCGCCACGTCGCTCACGGTCGACGTCGTCACGCCGCGCGCGATCACCGCTCCGTTGCCGTACCCGAACAGCGCCGGCACGGCGGCCAGCTCGGCTACGCGCATGAGCGCGAGCAGCCCGTCCTCTTCGAGCGACGGGTCGTGCGCGATGTGCACCCGCCCGCGCCAGAAGCCGAGGCGCGATTCGATCGTCTCCCAACGCGTCGTCCGTCCGTACTCGCTGTCCGACGAGTCGAGCCGCGCGAAAGCGTCGGCGGGGACGATCGTCCCGCGCAGGATCCGCATCCAGACGCCGAGGTTGTCGGGCGCGATGAGGTGCGCGGAGATCTCCCCGATGGCGTCGCGGTTGATGACCTCGGCGAACGCTTGAAGCGCGCGATGAAGCGTCGTCAGCGGCATGGGGCGCGTCTCGTCGTCGAGATCGTCGCGCTGGACGTGGATGGTCTTCAGCCACGTATCGCCGACGGCTTTCCCCTTCACCGCGTCCAAATGCTTCAGCAGCGCCTTCATCGCGAAGGCGCTGGTCTGACCGGCGGGGTAGCTGCGTCGATTGAGCAGGGGAAGGCTCCGTGAACACGCTCGAGGCGCGCACACGCGGCACCCCTGCATGAACTATACAGGAGGGGAGCCGATGGGGTGGTCACCGAGTAGCGCGAGCGCTGGAGCGCGCCTCCTCGAGGGAGCCGTCGTGCAGCGTGCCGACGTGAGCGAGCGCGGCGCGGTGCTGAAGGTGCGAGAGCCGGGGCGAACGACGTTCGTGATCGTGAGCGGCGCCGGAGTGGGGCTCACCGAGGCGCGCGCGGCGAAGCCCGATGGATCGCGGTCCGCCGTGCGAATCGAGGGGTTTCGCGTGGTGTGGGTGAGCGCGCGCGGCGTGGGGCTGGCACGGCAAACGAAACCGCCGGAGGGGGCCGAGGCGCCGGAGGGGACGGATGCGCCCGCCGTCGTGGAGCGAGCGCGCGTTGACGCAGGGCGCGATGGGCGGGTGAAGGTGTACGTCGGCGAAGAGGCGTGGACCGACGCCGACGCCGACGAAGCGGCGCCGGAGGCGGAGCGCGCGGAGTGGTTGGCGCGTGGAGAGCGGCTCGCGCGCGATGCGTCGAGTCACGCGATCGACGGGCGGCGCGCCGATGCGCTGCGCGCAGTGAAGCGCGCCGTGACCCGGATCGCACGGCGCGTGACGGCGGTGCGCGGAGATCTCGCGCGCATCGGGGATGCCGAAGCGCTGGCCTCGCGCGCGCAGTGGCTGATCGCGGAAGCGGTGAGAGCTCCGCGCGGCGCGAAGTCGCTCACGGTCGTCGACTGGTCGAGCGGAGAGCCGCAGACGATCGAGGTGCCGCTCGATCCGGGCAAGCCCGCGCGTGTGCAGGTCGAAGCGATGTTTCAACGCGCGCGTCGCCTCAAGCTGGGGGCGAAGGTGGCGGGCGAGCGGCTCGCGCAGGCGGAGAAGGCGCTCGCCGGTCTCGCGCCGATCGAGAGCGCGATCGCGAGCGCCGCCGACCTTCGCGCCATCGACGACGCGGTCGCGCGCGCACGATCGATCGCGCCGAAGGACGTGAAGCTCGAGTCGCAATCGACGCACGCCGGCGGCCCGCGCACGCAAGCGAAAGCTCCGCCGTTTCGAACGTTTCACGCGCGCGCCGGTTCGCGCCTGCTCGTCGGTCGCGGAGCCGCGCACAACGACGTGCTCACGTTTCAGATCGCTCGCCCGCACGACCTGTGGCTTCACGCGAAGGGTTACCCGGGAGCGCACGTGATCGTGCCGCTCACGAAGAACCGTTCGTGCCCGAGCGACCTCCTGGTCGATGCGGCACACCTGGCCGCGCACTTCTCGGACGCGCGCGACGAGGCGGTCGTCGATGTGCAGTACGCCTCGCGCCGCCACCTCCGAAAGCCGCGCGGAAGCGCGCCGGGGCTCGTCGTGGTCGATCGCGAGAAGGTCATCGCGGTTCGGATCGACGCGGAGACGTTGCGCGCGCTCTTGGAGAGCGAAGAGGCGTGACGAGGACCACCTGTGTCCGCTCGCTCACTCGCACTGCGGTGGTGCCCCCGCCGTGCAACCCGCAGCGCATGTCGCCTCCCCTTTGCAGCCCGTGATCGCGTCGCACCACGCGATCGCGTCCGGTGTCCCGCACGACCATCCGGAGGTCGCGCAGGTAGCCCCGCAGTCGCTCGCCTTCGCGACATCGTCGGCTTCGCGCGTGGCCCACGCGGCATAGCTCGCATCGACCGAGTACCGCGTTGGAGCCCACGCGTAATCGGCGATGGGCCCGAGCTGCCCGATGAAATCCGCGCGTGAGCCCGAGAGCAGCGGATAGCGCATGTCCGTGCCGGCTTCGGTCGAAGCCTGGTTGAGCACCGGGTTCGTATAGAACCCGCCGATCACAATCGGGAGATCCGGCGCCCGTCCCGTCATCCGGATGGGAACCGCGCCGCAGCCCGGGCTGCTCGCGCTGATCGTCGTCTGATCGATCGGCCAGTTGTCCCAGATCGAAACCCTCCGTCCGAGCGAAGCATTCACCCGAGAGATGTCGCTCGCGGTGATCGTGCAGGAGCGAACGGTCGGCCCGGTCCACATCGTCTCGATGTCGGGAGCGAGGAGCTTTCCGAGGGCGCTCGTGTACTGGTCTCCGAAGCCCGAGTAGTCCCACCAGACGAAGAGGAGATGGTCCGAGGGGTCTCCGGTCTTCACGTAGTCGTCGAGCGCATTGGCGAGCGCGGCCTGATCAGCGATCTGCGCGTCGCTGCACGGCGTCCGGTGGCCGGCGTTGCAGTCGACGACGTTGTCGTCGGCGAACAGGGCGAAGTGGTGAACCCCCAGCGCGCGCACGGAGTCGATCTTCGCCTTCGCCGCGACGAGGTTGGTCGCCGGGCTCGCGGTCGGATCGCTCCAGTAGTTCTGTGGGCTCAGGCTCCAGACGAATCGCACGAGGTTCGCGTCCGCCTCCCGCGCGGCGAGCGTGATGGCCTGCGCGTTCCCTACTCCGGTCGACGGGTACGGAACGGTCCACGCGCTGCGCGCGTAGGGATCGTTCTTGGGGCCATAGATGTACGTGTTCTCTCGGAGGCGAGACGCGAGCCGAATGAGGAGCGCGCGCTCCGCGGGGCTATACTGCGTGTCGAAGCCGGGCTCGGCGTGGCCGTAGATCCCTTCCACCAGGCCGCGCCAGGCGATCTCGGGAGCGTCGACGACGACGGCGGGACCGACCTTCACACCATCGACGGACGACGACGTGAAATCGAGCGCGGCACGGAGGGCATAGAGGCCGGCCCGCTCGTTCGCGGCGTGGAGCGTGCTCGTCGCGCGGACGCCGTTGGTCTGCGTGACCACCGCGTAGCGCTCTTCGTTGCCCCCCGCGGCGCTCCACGTCGCGAGGGCCGAGCCGGATAGCGGAGGATCACCGCTCGCAAAGGTCAGCTGCCAGTCGCACGCCTTCGCCGCACCGAGCGCGAGCCCCGCGTCGTGGACGACGCCGACCACGAGCGCGTCGAGCGTGACGTGCGACGCGAGAGCGCTCGTGTCCACGCAGGCCACACGCACTTTCGTGTCGGCCTCGCTCGACGAGACCCACGAAGGCGTCGGATACTCGGCTGGGTACACGGGCAGAGTCCCCGACGTCGGACACGCCGCAAGCGCCGTCGCTGCCACGAAGGTCCCGACGCCGAGGGTCGCGGACGAGTGGAGTGCAGGCCGTCGCGTCACCGACCCACGTCGTAGCAGGACCGAGCGGGGGCAACCGCTAGTGGGACGTGACCATGATCTCGCCACCGCACGGGACGTCGACGGGGTGCGTGGTGCCGCCGCTGCCGATCTTCACGGAGTGGGTGCCGCAGCGAACTTTGATCGGACCCGGTGAGTCGCCGGCGTAGCGGCCGTCGACGAAGACGCGGTGACCGCCGGACTTGGCGGGGGTGACGATCGTGCCGTCGTAGGCGGCGGTGGGGCGGGTGGGGTNNGGTCGGGGTCGCGGTCGCGGTCGCAGTCGGAGTCGCGGTCGGGGTCGGGGTCGCGGTAATCGGGAGGGACGCGATCGGTGTTGGCGCGGCGGGGGATCGATGCGCGAAGAACAACGCGCCTACGATCGCCGCCGAGGCCACGAGCAGGATGCCGGCGATGAGCGCGTACGTGCCGCGACTTCCGATCGCACCGTCGAGCGGGATCTCTTTCAAGGTACCGCGATCGATCTGCGGGAGCGGCGTGAACCCGCGCGGCGGCATCGGTGCCGCCGGAGCGGGAGCGATCGGCAGCGCCGGCATCGCCGGTGGCGGCGGTGGCGGCGGCGTCGGGATCGGAGACGCCTGCGCTGGAGCGGGCGTGGACATCGGCGCGATCGACGCGGCCTGTTGCTCCGTCTGGAGCAGCGCGGCCCACAGCGCGGCGGGGGGCGGTGGGGGCGGAGGCGTCGGCACGCGCACCGTCGCGTCGAGCGACGGCAACGCGGGCGGCATCGCGGGCGAGTTCGGAGACGCGCCGGTGAGCGCGGGGGGCATCGAGTCGTCGTTCGCGTTCGCGTCGAAGATCGGCGGCAGCGAGCTCGCGGCGGGAGACTCTGCGAGCGCCGGAGGACGCGACGAGTCGCTCAGCACGTGCGGCGGTGGCGGCGCGACGCCCATCGCCGTCATCACGCGCTCCTCGGCGGGGCGGCCGGCGGCCGTCACCGAGCGGTACACCCCTACCCCTTCGGCCGGCGTCGGCATCTGCACCACGGGCCGAAGCGCGGGCGCGGCATTCTTCGGGAGCGAGCCGCGCGTCGACGGCGGAGGCGCGGCCGCGGTGCGAGCGCTCCCCGTCGGCATCACCGCCGCCACCTGCCCGATGCCGAGCGCGGTGCGCGAGAGATCCGTGATCGACGGCGCGGTCGGCTTCGGTGGCTGCACCGCCGGTGGACGCGGCGTCGGCATGGCGCGAGGCGCCGACGATCCGCCTCCTTCCGCGACGTTCGGCGGCGCGCCCGATCGCATCAGATCGTTCTCTTGCTTCGCGCGACCGAGGAGCTCGGCGAGGACGTTGCGCCCTTCGTTGCTCGTCACCGATTCGCGCAGCACGATCAGCATCTCGTCGGCCGTGACCGATCGGGCGTCGGGCGACGACTCGAGCCCGCGCGACACCGCCTCACGAAGGCGCTGCGGAAGATCGGGGCGGAGCACGTCGAGCGACGGCAAGCTCGGCTCGGCCATCGCGCGCAGCACTTCCATCTCCGGCAAGGCGCCGCGCTGGATCGCCTTCCGCCGCGCCAGCAGCTCCCACAAGAGGAGCGATGCCGCGTACACATCCGTGCGAACGGTCACCGGCTCGCCGCGC
Organism: Myxococcales bacterium; assembly: GCA_003151595.1. The sequence goes on along the minus strand of PLXW01000186.1, from coordinate 35,464 downwards.
ACCTGTTCCGGCGCCATGTAGCCGTACGTCCCTTTGATGAACCCCGCTTGCGTGTCGCTCGACACGCCGGCCACCTTGGCGATGCCGAAGTCGGCCAGCTTCACGTGCCCGTCCCACGGAATGAGGACGTTCGACGGGTTCACGTCGCGATGAATCACCGGCGCGAACTCGCCCGTCTCCGGATCGCGCGCGCCGTGCGCCGCCGCCAGCGCCGCGAAGATGCGCGAGGCCACGAAGATCGACGCGCGATCGTCGAGCTGCTCGCCGCCCTTGCGGAGCATGGCGCGGAAGCGGTTGAGCGGCAGGCCGTCGATGAACTCGAGGACCATCACCAGCTGCCCTTCGGCGCTGAAGAAGTCGTAGAGCTTAACGATCGCCGGGTGCGACAGGCGCGCGTACGCCGCCGCTTCGCGCGCGAACATCTTCTCCATCGGCGCGTCGCGACGGAACTGCTGGAGCAGCAGCTTCAAGACGACGGTGCGCTCGAACCCGTGCGGCCCCTCGGCCCGCGCGAGCAAGACGTCGCTCGTCCCGCCCGTCGCCAGGCGGCGCAGGATGCGATAACCGCCGATGCGCTCGAACGGGACGTCCTGTTCCACCAAACCCTCGATCGAGGCTACCGCTTGCGCGCCTGCCGTGGCCAGTTCACGTCGAAATATCCGCGCACGCGCTCAGCCCGCTCCACCTTCGGCGGCCAGATCGCGCTCCACGCTGTCGAGGAGCGCCTCGGCGCGCGTCTCGTCGATCGAGAGGAGGTCGGCCAGCGCGTCGAGCGTCTCGTTCTCGCCGTTGGCGATGGCGTTGTCGGCGAAAGCGATCGCCGCCGCGAGCACGAACGCGACTTCGGCCCGCGCGCGATCTTCCGACAGCTCGTCGGCCACGGCGTGCATGCGCGCGTCGCGCCCTTCGCTGGTCACGCGCTCGACCGAGCCGGCCACGAGCGCCTCGATGTCCGCGCTGCGAAGCACGTCGCCCGACAGGTTGCGGAGCGCGCCGCGAAGCACCTCGCGCTCGTCGGAGCTGACGTCGCCGTCGGCGGACATCATCAGGTACATCGCCTCGCATAGCGGCGCGTACTCGGCGTGCAGGCGCGCGGCGTCGAGGCCATTGATCGAGTCGACCACGATCGAAGCGCGGCGGCCCGAAGCCAGGAGTTGATCGCGAAGACGCGCCAGTGTGGAGTTGGAGAGCCAGAGCATCGCCAAACGGGAGCGTACCGCGATTTCAGGCGATCGAGCGTCGACGGTTTTTACCGTGACGCCATCGGGCGCCAAACGAGCCGAAAGCGAGACGCGATCGGGCGTGCATCCCGCGCGCGCGTAGATACGGTGCGCCGGATGAGTCGTTCCTTGGCCTGCGGATCGGTCCTGGTTGCGCTGGGTCTCGCTGCGGCATGCGGCACCTCCGCTTCGCCCACGGCCACGAACGGCGACGGAGGCTCCAACGGCGACGCCGGCGCGAACCCCGGCAACGGCGACGGCGGGAACCAAGACACGAACGGCGACGGAGGCACCAACCCCACCGGCGACGACGGCGGCTCGAGCACGACTGACGGCGGCTCCGGATCGTGCGCGTCGTGCCCCACCGGCTTCGCGTGCGAGACAGGGGGCACGGTCTGCAAGTCGAACGGCGTCCCCGCGTTCGGCAACGTCTACCTCATCGTCGAGGAGAATCACTCGTACGCCACGGTGAAGGGCGCCACGTACATCGCCTCGCTCATCGCCGACAACGCCTCGGCGTCGAACTACATGGACTCGCTCGTCCACCCCAGCTTGCCGAACTACCTCACGCTCACCAGCGGCAGCAACCAGGGCATCACCTGCGACTGCCAGGCGGGGAACGCGGGCGGTGGGACGTGCCCCGGGAGCTGCAACGTCATCGAGGCGTCGGCGTGCAACTGCGCGCAGCCGACGACGGTGGCGAATATCGCCGATCGCGTCGAAGCCAAAGGGCTCACGTGGCACGCCTACGGCGAGGACATGAACGCGCCGGGCTGCGACAAGGACAACCACGGCGAGTACGTCGCGCGGCACATCCCCTTCGTCTACTACGACGCCATCCAGAGCAGCCCCACGCGCTGCGCGAACGTCGTGCCGTGGACCGCGACGTCGTTCGCAGCCGACCTGGGCAAGTACAGCTACTCGTTCATCGCGCCGAACCTCGGCGACGACGGGCACACGTCGTACAACAACGTCGACGAGGTCACGGCGACGGACGGCTGGCTGAAGACCAACGTGCCGACGATCACGGGCGCGCCCAGCTTCAAGAAGAACGGCGTGCTCTTCATCGTGTGGGACGAAGGCGACGAGGCGCTCACGTCGACCGACGATCACGTGCTCCTCATCGTGATTTCCCCGTTCGCGACGAAGACCGTGACGGCCGCGGCCTACAGTCACACGTCGCTGCTCGACACGATCGAGACCGGCCTCGGGCTGGGGACGCCGCACCTCACGAGCAGCACGGCGATCAACGACGTGTGGAAGAAGTAGGGACCCTGTCATCCCGAGCGAAGCGAGGGATCTACGCGCGTCGACCGCGTAGATCCTTCGGCGCTGCGCGCCTCAGGATGACAGTAGGGGGTCAGTCTTCGAGCTTGAACAGATCTTCGAGGTCCGTCTTCGTCAGCTTCTTCGCGCCGCCCGCGTCTTCGCTGAGGACCGCGCCGACCAGCTCGCGCTTCTTGCCGCCGAGCTCGAGGATCTTCTCTTCGATCGTCCCCTTGGCGATCAGGCGGTACGTCGTGACCACCTTGGTCTGACCGATGCGGTGCGCGCGATCGGTCGCCTGATCTTCGACCGCCGGGTTCCACCACGGGTCGAAGTGGATGACCGTGTCGGCCGCGGTGAGGTTCAAGCCGCTGCCGCCGGCCTTGAGCGAGATGAGGAACACGGGGGGCCCGTCCTCGCGCTGGAAGTTCTCGACGCGCTCCATGCGATCTTTGGTGGAGCCGTCGAGGTACTCGTACGCCACGCCGTCTTCATCCATCGCGCGGCGGATGATCGTGAGCATGGAGACGAACTGGCTGAACACGAGCACGCGGTGCCCGCCTTCGACCGATGTCTCGATGAGCTCGCGCAGCGCAGCGAGCTTGCCGGAGTCTTCGTCCGTGAACTCGCGCGGCAATCCGAGGAGGCGCGGATCGCACGCCGCCTGACGGAGCCGCGTGAGGCCGGCGAGGATCTGGATGTGCGCTCGCCCGACGCCTTGGCGTTCGACCTCGCCCATGACCTGCGCGCGCACTTCCTTGAGCACCTGCGCGTACAGATTGCCTTGCTCGCCGGTGAGCTCGCAAAAGTGTTCGGTCTCGATCTTCTCCGGAAGATCTTTGGCGACCTCGCTCTTCGTGCGACGAAGAATGAACGGGTGAATCGTCATTCGAAGGCGGTGGGCCGCCTTCTGATCGCCGGCGTCTATGGGGCGCGAGTATTTCTCTTCGAACTTGTCGAGCGGCCCCAAGAGGCCCGGCGAGACGAAGTCGAAGATCGACCAGATCTCGCTCAAGCGGTTCTCGATCGGCGTGCCGCTCAGCGCGAGGCGGCGATCGGCCTTGAGCCGCTTGGCGGCGCGCGCCGTCGCCGAGAGCGGGTTCTTGATGTTCTGCGCCTCGTCGAGGATCGCGTAGCGAAGATCGAGCTTCGCGAGCATCTCCTCGTCGCGGCGGAGGAGCGCGTAGCTCGTGATGATGATGTCGGCGTCTTCGAGCTCGTCGGTTCGCTGCTTTCGGTCGCTGCCGTGCCAGACGACGTGCTTCAACGACGGCGCGAACTTCTCGATCTCGCGCATCCAGTTCGTGACGACGCTCGTGGGGGCGATGATGAGCGCCTTGAACGGCTTCTTTCGGTCCTCGTTCTTCGCGTCTTCCGCCTTCACCGCCAAGAGCAGCGTCAGCGTCTGCACGGTCTTGCCGAGCCCCATGTCGTCGGCGAGCACGCCGCCCGATCCGATCTCGTGCAGGAACCACAGCCAGTGGAACCCTTGTTCTTGGTACGGCCGGAGCGACGCCTTCAGGTTGCGCGGCTTCTTCGCCCCCTTGATTTCGTCGATGGCCTTGAGCTTCTGGAAGAGCTCCTTCGCGCTATCGGCGACGTTCGATTTGCCGACCTGCTCCAGGAGCTCCTGAATGCGCCCAGCTTGCGATAGCGGGAGCTTGCCCCCTTGGCCGCCGCCGGTCGCGAGGATCTCCGCTTGGCGCAGGAGCACTTCGCGGACCTTCTCCGAGTCGAGTCGCGCGAACGATCCGTCGGCCAGGCGCACGTAGCGGCGCCCTTCGGCGAGACACTTCCCGAGCTCGTCTTGCGTGACCGCGACCCCTTCGCTCTCGAACGTGAGGCGAAGCGAGAGCCAGTCGACGCCGCTCGACACGCGCGCGTTGGCGTTGAGCGCCGTGTTGCGCACTTGAACGTCGACGAGGTCGTCAGGAACGAAGAGATCCCACTGCTCGGGGAGCTGCCCGATCCCTTCGGTCCAGAACTGGATGGCGTCGTCCCCGCGCGCCATGAAGCCGTTCCCCTCCTCGTCGGGGCTGAGGCCGAGATCGCGCAGCGTGCTGGCGGCGATCTGCTGGGCGGCGATGTCGCAACGGATGCACCGCGCGCGCTTGGTCGAGCCCGGCTCCGGCGGCTTCACGATCACCGGCGGCGTCATGCCGTCGGCGCGGACGTCGATCTCCACGTCTTCGTACGCCGCGCGCAACGCCACGCGCGCTTCGGTGAGCGAGCCTCCGGCGCGCATGCGGAACGTCGGGACGAGATCGACCACGTCGGCCACTTGCGACAGCTCGGGGAGATCGGCGCCGACCTCGAGCGCCACCTTCGGCAACCCCTGCGCGATGAGGAGCGGGAGCGCCTCGATCGGCTCATGGATGAACGGCGCGCGCGAGAGCCTGCGAATCGCGGCAGGCGACACGCGGCGATCGATCGGACGCGCGACCCCTTCTTGCGCGTCGACGTACCACCCCGGGTTCCCTTCGAACCACGCGCCCTGCGCCATGGTGAACTTGCGCGGATCGCCCGGCCGCTGGAACGACGACTTCACGACCACCTGCGCGCCGTCCTGCGACAGCTCGAGATCGAATCGCGGGCGGAGCGGCTCGTCGCCGAAGCGGAGCTCCATCATCTGCGGCTCGACGATCACGCGACGCCCTTTGAGGAGCGGCAACAGGTCGGCGGCGTCTTCGCCCCGCACTTCGATCCCCACGCGGCGCGGCCCTTCGTTCTCGAAGCGCGCCAGCAGGCGGACGGCGTCGCGATCCGCCGTCGGTGTCTGGCTCTGCATCGCCAGGAGCGCGCTCGGTAGGAGCGGCGTGCGCGCGTTCGGGTCGAGCACCGTGACCACGATCGCGCCCGTCTTCACCTGCAAGCGGTACTCGATCGTCTTCGGCATCGGCGGCATCGGCTCGGGGAGCCACGCATCGACGCCCGTCGCCACGGTCCCCGCGCCGCCCGAGAAGCCCCGCCCCTGGAGCATCGGCATCGGGCCGCGATTCTGTTGCTGTTGCTGGGCAGGCTTGGCCATCTTCAGCGCCATGCGCGCCGCGCGGTTTCGCTTGCGACGTCCGCCCCCTTCGCCGTCCATTCCGAAATTCGTTACTCCACTCACGTAAGCCCCACCATTCATCGCCGGCGATTGCGGCGAGCTCTGCATCCCGCTCTGGGATTGCGAATGCGTTTGCAACTGCGGATGTGACTGCGGTTCACGCGGCGGCCGCGGCTGAGAGCCGCGCGCTTGATCGCGCAGCGCGATGAGCAGCGCCGCCACGTGCTTGCAGTGTCCGTTGATCTTCGAGAAAGCCGGGCAGGTGCACTCCGAGGAGAAACCCGTGGGCGTCAGCTGGACCTGCACCGCATACGGCGAAGGCTCGGTGCCGCGAACGGCTCCTCTCGCGGAGGCTTCGCCGATCTCCACGTTCTCCACCGCGCGACGACGCACGTAGTCATAGCCGCGAAGGAAGGCGCGCGCGCCGAGGAGGCGTCGCAGCGCACGGTCGTTGAGATTGGAGATCGCTTCCGTGAAAGGTGAGCTCAATCGAGGCCCCTAGGCGCGCGCTGTGAGAACGCACACGTCTCGTTCGTTTCCGCTCGAAAATGGCTGTCCGACGAGGGACCCGCACGCGGGAGCACGTGCTAAACGCGCCGGCATCCGTGAATGGGGGCGCTTGGCTCGGGCACGGCGCAAAACGCCGAGAACGCGCGAGACCTCTCGAAGAAACGGGTAGCACCGTGAAACGGCCGTTGCAACGACTTCTGGCAGCCTCGGCCCCGGATCGACCGCAATCGACGCCGAATCGACCGCAATGCGTCACGACCGCAGGGGCATCGACTCCGACCCGACCGCCATGCGTTCGGACCCGATGCGCATCGACTCGGACCGCAGTGCAATCAGTCCCGAACGCATGACCATCGACTCAGAGGCGACAGCGATGAGTCCCGAACCGACGACCGTCGACTCGGACCCGAGGGCGATGCGCAGCGAGCGTACGGGCGTCGACTCGGGACTCACGGCGACCCGTTCCGGACGACGACCGACCGCCGACAGGACGGTTACACGCCGTCCCCAGCCGATGGATCGCGCGTCCTCCACGGAAACGACGAGCACGTGCGGCAAGCACGGAGATTTCGTGCGGATGACCGCATCTCGTCCGGCCCGGCTTCACGAAGCGGACCCGAGGCGGAATTTCGGACGCGGATCCGACATGGCGCGATTGATGAAGTAGGTGCCTTCATGCGAACAGCGGCGTTGGTCGAAGCGGTTGCGGCGGCGTCGGCGATCGGGCTCGCGACTGTGATCGCCATCGCGGTCGCCGGATGCAGCTCCGACGCGGGGACCTCGGTGAGCGCGCTCGAGCGGCGCGGCGGAGGGTTCACCGGGAGCGGGGCGCCGAGCACGCCGAGCTCGAACGATCCGAGCAACGGCGGCGACGGGAACCAGACTACGCCCCACGGCTCGACGCCGAGCCCGGTGGTGCCCGACGCCGGATCGATCGCGCCCGTCGCCGCGACCACGACCACGACCGGCACCGGAACGACCACGATCGACGCCGGCGGATCGCAGACCAGCGTCGGCGGGTGCGCCGACGGCTGCGCCGATGGCTGCATCACGCTCGCGATCAACTTCTGCAAGACGGCGTCGGCCGACTACCAGGACTTCTGCAGCCAGGTCCCCGCGAGCTGCGCGTGCAACGAGACCGGCTCGGCGCCCGCTGCCCCGTCGCTTCAGCAGTGCATCACCGACATCGAGAACGGCGCGGACAACGGCGGCGACGACACGGGGAACTGATCTACGATCGGGATCGTGGACTCAGGCGAATTTCGAGTCGCGATCGACGGAGGCGACGTCACCGCGGTCGCGTACCCCGCGACCAAGGCGTTCGCGACGATGCTCCTCGCGCATGGCGCGGGCGCGGGGCAAAGGCACGCGTACATGACGGGCACGGCGGAGCGCCTGCGCGCGCGCGGCGTCTCGGTGATCACGTTCGACTTCGCGTATACCGAGCGCGGCAACAAGCTCCCCGATCCGAACGACGCGCTCGAGGCGTGCTTGCGCGCGGCGTTCGATGCGACGCGCGCGCGCAGTGAAGGTCCGCTGTTCGTCGGCGGGAAATCGATGGGCGGACGGATCGCGTCGCAGTGCGCGGCGAAGGGGACGATCGATCCGAAGGGGCTCGTGTTCCTCGGCTACCCGCTCCATCCGCCGAAGAAGCCGGAGCAGCGCCGCGATCGCCACTTGCCCAAGGTGAATGCGCCGATGCTCTTCGTGCAGGGCTCGCGCGACGTGTTTGGAACGAGCGAAGAGGTGGCTCCGCTCGTCGCCAGCCTCACCACGACGGCGCCCGGCACGCGCTTCTTCGCGATCGACGGAGCGGATCACTCGCACGCCGTCTTGAAGCGCGCTGGGGTTCCGCAGGAGAAGGTCTACGCGATCATCGCCGACGTGATCGTGGAGTGGATGCGCGAGGTGGCCTGAAGAAGAAACGCGCGCTCACTGCTTCCACAGGAACTTCCACGGGTTGTGCTTCAGGTCGCGGACCATCTCCTGCACGTCGTCGTAGACGCTCTCGTCCATCACGAGCGCGCCGACCGTCCCCTGCCCCTTCTTCATGTGGGCCACGATCTCTTGCGCGTCGGCCGCCGTCGCGTTCGCGCGTGACGCCAGCTCCGCGAGATCGAGCAGCGCCTTCTTCAGCTTCTCTTGCTGCGCGGGATCGCCGACCGTCGCCGACACGCGGTTCACGTTCGCCATCGCTTCGCGCGCGTCCTTGAGGAGCGGCTCGGCGTCGCGCGTGACGTCGGCCGTCAGGCGATCGACGTTGTCGATCGTGCGCTGGATCTTCGGGTTGTCGACGTACTGCTTCTTCGCGTCGTGAACGAGATCGTTCGACTCGGCCGTGAGCGCCTCGACGTTCGCCACGATGCGATCGACGCGCGGCCGGTTGTCCTTCAGCGCCTCGTTCATCCCTTTCAAGAAGCCCGCGGTGTTCACCGCGATGTCGCTGATGAGCTCTTTGTTGTTCCGGATGCCGGTGACCGTCGTGTCGAGGAGGTCGTAGGCCTTCGCCAGGAACAGATCGAGGCGCGGCGGATCGATCCCCTTCACGATCGTGCCGTCGGGGAGCAGCGGCCGATCGGGCGCGCCCGGCTCGATGGCCAGGAACTGCTCGCCGAGCACGCCTTGCGTCGTCACGTAGAACTCGGCGTCGTCGTGGATGGCGCTGCGAACGCGCTCTTCGATCGACAGCGTGGCGCGGACCAGCGTGCGCCGGCCGGTCTTGGCGTCGACCTTGCCGCCCATGAACGCCAGCTCCTTCACCGAGCCGACCTTCACGCTGGCGATGCGCACCGGCGCGCCCGTTTGCAGGCCGCCCGGGTTGTCGAAGTCGACCGAGACCGAATACGTCTTCTGGAAGTTGAGCCCGCCCATCACCAGGATGAACGCCGCCAGGATCCCGAGCGAGACGAGGATCAGGATGCCGACTTTGACTTCGATCGATCGCTCCTGCGCCATTGAGAGGGGGAATCTACACGATTCACGCCCACGAGATCTTCAACACCAGCGAAGTCTCGCGCGACTCTCCGGGCGACAGCGGCATCTCGTTCACGTACGCCTTCTTGCAAAAGAGCTCGACGCCGACCTGGTAGAGCCCGCGCATCCCGTTGCGGAAGTAGTTGAGACCGACCATCGGGTTCTTCACGAGCTCGGAGCGCGCGTCCTTGGGGCCGATCTTGGTGACCTCGCAGCCGCCCCCTTCGAAGAGGCGCTCGTACAACTTTCCCGAATAGCCGACGGCGATCCACGGCGTGACCCCGGCGTTCTTGGCAGTGCGGATCATCGTGGCGAGGAACGTCCCGTGGACGCGCTCGCCCACCGCGCGGCCGATCTCCAGCTGCTCCGCCGCCGAGAAGCCGAGCGCGTCGCACGCGCGGTAATGCGCGATGCCGGCCTCGAGCGGGAGCCACACGCCAGCGACGGCGTCGAGGATCGGGACGCGCCACTGAGGATCCAGCTTCGCAACGTACTCATCGAACCTCCCGCGATCGCGGAGCGCGCGAAGCGACGACGCGAGGAGCGTGCTCCGCACTTGCGTCGCCGGCGTGATCCGTTCGCGTGGGAGCTTGAACGGGACGACTACTTCAGGCGCGCTCACGGCTACGCCTCGATGGGTCCCTGCGCGCGACCGTGGATGAACTGATCGACGATGCCGTCGGTCGAGCGCTTGAAGTCGTCGCGGGTGCCCATGAGGCGAACGTTGCCTTTGTAGAGCATGACGATCCGGTCGGCGATCGAGAAGATGCTGACCAGATCGTGGCTCACGACGATCGACGTGACGCCGAGCTTGTCGGAGAGCTCGCGGATCAACTTGTCGACGCGACGGGCGCTCACCGGATCGAGCGAGGTGGTCGGCTCGTCGAAGAGGACGTACTTCGGATCGAGCGTGAGCGCGCGGGCGATGGCCACGCGCTTGCGCATCCCGTCGCCGATCTCCGACGGGTAGCGATCCGCGAACTCGTGCATGTGGACGACCTGAAGACGCTTGCGCGCTTCGTCGAGCGCGTCTTTCGGCGAGAGCTTCCGGTGCTTCCGGAGCGGGAGCGCGACGTTCTCGGCGCACGTCATGGAGTCGAAGAGCGTCGAGTGCTGGAAGACCATCGCGCACTTCTTCCGGACGCCGTACATGGCGCGCTCGTCGAAGCGCGAGATCTCTTCGCCGTCGAGCCAGATTTCGCCGGCGTCGGGCGAGAGGAGCCCGATGAGATGTTTGATGAGCACGCTCTTGCCGACGCCCGACGCGCCGATGATGAAGAACACTTCCCCGTCCGCCACTTCGAACGAGACGTCGTCGAGGACGCGCTTGCCGCTGAAGGCTTTCCGGATGTTGGCGAAGCGGATCGTCATGTGCTCCGAGCCGGGTTCGGGACCCGGCGAGACCCTGAGACTAGTTCGGGAAGATCATGAACGCGGCGCTCGAGATGATCGCGTTCAAGATGATAACGACGAGCGACGAGTTGACGACGGCGCGCGTGGTGGCCCAGCCGACCCCTTCGGATCCGCCGAACGTCGACAGACCGCAGTAGCCGCTCACGATCGGGATCGCGGCGCCGTAGGCGATGCACTTGGCGAGGCCCGTCGAGATGTCGCCGAAGTCGACGAGGCGCATGTTGAAGAAGACCTGGTAGGAGACGCCGAACGCGATGTGCGCGGTGACCGCGCCCGACAGGAACGCGACCGTCCCGGCCCAGACCACGAGCACCAGCGTCATGACGAGGCTCGCCAAGAAGCGCGGGACGATCAAGAAGTCGATCGGGTCGGCGGCGCACATTCGAAGCGCGTCGATCTGCTCGGTGACGACCATCGACCCGATCTCGGCGGCGATACCCGCGCCGACGCGCGTGGCGAGCATGAGCGCGCCGATCGACGCCGCGAAGTCGCGGACGAGCAGCTCGAGGTAGGTCGCGCCGAGCATCGTGAAGTCGGGGACGACGCGCTTCGATTGGAGGCCGGCCTGGTAGACGAGGATCATCCCGATGAAGCCCATCGTGATCGAGAGGAAGAACGCCGACTTGTTCCCGATCTCGTACATCTGCGTGACGAGCGCGCCCTTCTCGCGCTTGCCGCGGAACGTGTAATAGAGCGTGCGAACGAAGACCGACCACAGGTCGCGCGCGCCGTACGCGAGATCGATCGCGGCCGCGCCGAGGTCGAAGAGTGGCCCTTCGTGGGTGACCGCGTCGTCCGGGTTGACCGCTTCGCTCATGCTCGTTCCCGTTACCCGAGGATGAAGCTGACGACGTAGTCGAGCGCGAAGACGCCCGCCGCGCTGGCGACGACCGTGGCGTTGACTGCGCGTCCGACGCCGGGCGCGCCGCCCGTGGTCTTGAGCCCGAAGTGGCAGCTGGCGAGCGCGATGACGAAGCCGAAGACGAGGCTCTTGGCGAGCCCGTTGGCGACGTCACCGAAGCCGAGGAGGCCGCCGGTGACGCCGTTGTAGAAGCTGCGCGGCTCGACGCCGAGGAGGCCGAGACCGGTGTACGCCGCGCCGAACAGGGCCAGGAGATCGGCGAAGAGCGTCATCATGAAGAGCGTGGCGATGATGGCGATGAAGCGCGGGACGATGAGAAACGCGAGCGGATCGATGGCGAGCGCGCGAAGGGCGTCGACTTGCTCGGTGACCACCATGGTCCCCAGCTCGGCGGTGTTGTTCGCGCCGACGCGCCCGGAGATCATGAGCGCCGTCAGGAGAGGAGCGACCTCGCGCAGCGTGCCGAAGCCCGCCCCCCAGCCGAGGAGCGCCTGCGCGCCGTAGCGTTCGACGATCGTGGCCGCCTGGATGACCATGATGGCGCCGGTGAAGAGCGCTGTGACGACGACGATCGGGAGCGATTTCACCGCCATCTTGTAGAGGTTTCGCAGCAGCTCGCCGCGGTCCATGGAGCGCGCGGCGATGCGGCGGACGATCGACCCGAAGAGCACGGCCATGCCGCCGACGACGGCCGCGAGATCGAGGAACGAGGCGCCCACGGCGCCGGCGGTGGCGGCGGCAGCGGATCGCGAACGGGCGTCGTGGGGAGAGATCTGCGCGGACAACGTGGGGACGCTAGAGCGCTTCGAGGGCAGCGTCGACGATCATCAGAACGGCGAGGAGCGCCGCCGTCCACGCGATCGCCTCGACGACGCCGCGCGCGCTCCGCCGCGTCCGGAGGAAGTGAAGCGGCACGCAGAGGGGCGAAAACAGAACGACCGCGATCCGACGCGACGCCGTCGGCCACGCCCGGGCGCGCTGTTCGTCCGTCATGCGCCGCTCGTCCCAGGCGAAGAGCGCGAACACCGCGGTCCAGGCGATCACGTCGGGCACGAGGAGCGCGAGGATCTGGTCCATCGCCGGCCGGCCTCTAGAGCGGCCCCTCGGTGAGGCCGTGGACGAACTGGCGCACGATGGGGACCGTGCTCCCGCGCGCTTCGTCGGTGGTGCCGTCGAAGACGAGCTGGCCGCGGTACATCATCCCCACGCGATCGGTCACCGTGAGCAGGCGATCGAGATCGCTCGACACCATGATCACCGTCGCCTTCGACGCGCGCTGCTCGGCACGGAGCAGCTCGAAGATCTTCTGCGACGTCACCGGATCGAGCCCCGCAGCCGGCTCGTCGTAGAGCACGATCGGCGCCCGCGTGACGGTCGCCCGCGCCACGCCGACGCGCTTCTTCTGCCCGCCCGAGAGCCCCGACGGCATGCGCGCTTCGAAGCCGGGGAGGTCGACGCAGGCGAGGCGCTCGGCGACCCGCGCGCGCACTTCGTCGTCGGGGAGCGCGTAGAGGCGGCGGAGCGGAAAGGCGATGTTGTCGGCGACGCTCAGATGATCGAAGAGCGCGTTGTTCTGGAAGAGCATCCCGATCTGTTTGCGATACTCCTGAAGGCGCAGATCGTTGAGCGACGTGACCTCGTCGTCGAAGACGGTGACCGTGCCGCGATCAGGCGCGAGCAGGCCGGTGATCATCTTGAGCAGCACGCTCTTGCCCGAGGCGCCGGGGCCGATGAGGCCGTAGAGGCACCCTTCGGGGACCTCGAGATCGATCTCGCGGAGGACGTCGTGCGTGCGCGCGCCCGCTTTGGGGAACGCCTTGGAGAGACCGCGGATCGCGATCACGTCGGCTTCGCCGCCGCGCCGTCGGCACGCAGGCGAGCGAGGCGCGTGTAGAGGGCGAGCGTCGCGCCGGCGAGCACGGCGACGAGCGCCACGAGTCCGACGAGCGCGAGCTGCAGCGCGCGCATCGACGTGCGCGCGACCGTGATCGGCCCCACGTGCGCCAGCGGCAACGGCAACCCTTCGCCGCTCCCCGCCGCCGCGCCGCGCGCGATCATCACCACGGCCACAGCCGCCGGCGCCAGCGTCGGCACGCCACCGGCCACGATCTGCTGAACGTCGGAGACCGCGATGGGGGGCGTCGCGCCGCGATGCTCGAGCAGGACGCTGGCCGAGCCGTGTGCGTTGGCCACGTCGCGGAGCGGATCCGGATCGACCACGTTGAGGTGAACGCGCGCCGAGAGCACGCCATCGACCCCTTCGAGCGTCCTCTCCAGGTCGCCCGCCAGGCCGGCCACGTACTGCGCGTGCTCGGCGGCGCGGCTGGGGACCAGCGCCCCCCTGTCCATGGCGTCCAGCACGCCGGCCGGCTTGGGGCGGGGCAACCCTTCCGATTGCATCGTCACCAGCGCGCGCGCTGCGTCATCGCGCATCACGACCACGCGAAAGCGCCCTTCCACCAGCGGATCGGCCTCTTTCGTGGCGTCGATGCTGGCGCGATCGAGCGAGACCACGATGCGGTTCGCGTCCGATTCATCGACGCCGGCCGCGACCGGGACGGTGCATCCGGCCAAGACCAGCGCCGCGAGCGCGAACGGAGCGAGCGTCTTCATGGGCGGGATGAGCGCTGGAGTAGCGCGTTTTCACGGCGGCGGCGAGAGGGCGTGCTAAACCGCGGCCGCCATGGCCGACGATCCCACAGACACCTTCGCCGCTCTCTTCGAACAGTCCGCGCAGTCCGCGCCGAACAAGCGGGCGCGTGCGCTCCGCCTCGGCGAGCGGGTCGAAGGGAAAGTGATCCTCGTCGGACGCGACGCCGTCTTCATCGAGATCGACGGCAAGCGCGAGGCGTACATCGAGGCCGTCGAGCTACGCGCGCCCGACGGGACCTTGAGCATCCAGGTCGGCGACTCGTTCGCCGCGCAGATCGTATCCATCGACGAGCAGTCGGGGCAGGTTCGGCTCGGGCGATCGATGCAGCCGTCGGGCGACATCGAGTCGGTGATGCGCGCGAAGCAAGCGGGCGTGGGCGTCGAAGGAAAAGTCACCGGCGTCAACAAGGGCGGCATCGAGGTCGACGTCTCGGGGCACCGCGCGTTCTGTCCGCTGTCGCAGGTCGACAGGCGCGGCGGCACGAGCGATCCGAAAGATCTCATCGGGCAGACGCTGACGTTCCTCGTGACCGAAGTGAAGGACGGCGGGCGCAACGTGGTGCTCTCGCGTCGCGCGCTGCTCGAGCGCGAGTCGGCGCAAGAAGGAAAGAAGACGCTCGACGCGCTCGTGGCCGGCACGGTCGTCAAAGGGACGATCACGGCGATCCGAGATTTCGGGGCGTTCGTGGATCTCGGCGGCATCGAGGGGCTCATCCCCGCGTCGGAGGTCAGCCACGATCGATCGCGATCGATCAGCGACGCGGTCCACGCCGGCGACATCGTCGAGGTGCTCGTTCGCGAGATCAAAGAGGGACCGAAGCCCGGTGGACCGCCGCGCATCACGCTCTCGTTGAAGGCGCTCGCGCCCGCGCCGGAGCGTCCGGTCGCCACGCCGAACGCAGTCGCACCGAAGGACGCGCAGCCGGCGATCGGCGCCATCGTGAAGGGGAAGGTCGATCACATCGAGACGTACGGCGTCTTCGTCCAGATCGACGGCATCCAGGGGCGCGTGGGTCGCGGCCTCGTTCCGAGCGCGGAGCTCGGCGTCGCGCGCGGGACCGATCTGCGAAAGACGTTTCCGGTGGGCATGCCCGTCGTCGTCAAAGTGCTCGAGACCGGCGACCGCAAGCTGCGCCTCTCGATCAAAGGGGCGAAGGACGACGAGGAGCGCTCGCACTTCGAAGAGGCGCGGAGCAAGGCGCAAGTGCCGCGCACACTCGGCACGCTCGGCGATCTGCTGAAGAACCGAAAAGCGTGAATCCTTGACGCGCGCCACAACGACCGTAGCGTTTATGCGTGCGCTTCCGATCCTTGGCTCTTGGTTCCTTCGCGATCGCGATCCTCGCCTCGGCCCTGTGCGCCTGTAGCTCCAAAGCGGAGCTCGCAGGCCAGGGGGCGGAGTGCAACCTCACGAGCGACTGCGAAGACGGGCTGGTGTGCATTCCGCAGAAGAGCGGGTCGAGCATCTGCTCGAGCAACCTGGGGAGCATCCAGCAGCTCCCGCCCACGCCCGACGCCGGCATGCAGGCGGTGAGCGACGCGGGGAACAACGCCGACGGACCGGGCGTCGTGATCCGACCCGATACGGGCGCCCCGCCGCAAACGAACGACGCGGCCGGCAGCGACTAAGCGAGCGTCATCAGCACGTCGCCCTCGTTGACCGCTTGCCCTTCGGCGCAGGAGATCTTCTCGACCTTCCCCGCGGCCGGCGACTCAACGGGCATCTCCATCTTCATCGACTCGAGGATCGCGCACGTCTGCCCTTCGGCGACCGTCTCCCCCTCTTTCACTTCGATCTTCCAGACGGTCCCCGTGATGTGCGCGCAGACGTTCGTGGCCATGGCGCGCACCTTAGCCGCGGCGGCTGGCGCGCTTCAAGGGCACTGCCTCCAAAGGGTTCGGGCGAGTCGGGTGTCCTCTAGCCATGGCCACCCTGCAACGAACTCCAGCCGTTTCTTCGAATGGGCGCACGAATTCAGCAGCGACCGTTTGCGAACGCCCCCCGAACTCGGTAGGTTTTCAGGCGAGGACAGGGCGACTGAAGGCCCTGCCCGTACGCGCAGGAAGAGAACGTCCCATGCCGGAACAGAAAGAGAGCTCCGTCCTTTTCTCGCTGAAGGAGCTGATGAACCTCGAGGAGGATCGCATCCGCCAAGAGGAGTCGAGCCGTAAGGCGAAGCAGGAAGCGGAGCTGCAGGCGCGGCTCGAGATCGAGCGCCGCGCACGCGAGG
>PLXW01000186.1:0-19261 GCA_003151595.1 Myxococcales bacterium | reverse complement strand
CAGGACAAGCACAAGAAGCGGCTGACGATGGCCGCCGTGGGCGTCTCGCTGCTGCTCGTCGTGGGCGGAGTCGGCGCAGCTGTCGTCATCAGCCGGCAGAATCAAGCGGCGGCGCAGCAAGCGGCCGAGCACGCAAAGGAGCTCGCCGATCAGCAAGCGAAGCTCGACGCGCTGACCAAGCAGGCCGACGAAGAGAAGGCCAACATGGACAACCTGACGGCGCAGCTCGGCGCCGCGAACGACGTGGCGACCAAGCTCGCCCTCGAGAAGCAACTCGAGGAAGCGCGCAAGCAAGCGGCAGCGACGGCAGCGGCGCGCGCGAAGATTCGCGCATCGGGCGGTGGTGGAGGCGGCGGCGGTGGTGGTGGCGGTGGACCGACGAAGCCGCGCGCGGCGTGCACCTGCCAGGCCGGCGACCCGCTCTGCAGCTGCATTCAATAGCGGTCTCGTGATCGACTACGCGCACGTGACCGACACCAGCCCGATTGTCTTCGCGCTCGACTTCACGAGCGTCGACGAAGCGGAGCGTGCTGCGGCGCGCGTGAAGAGCGCCGTCGGCATGCTCAAGGTGGGGCTCGAGCTGTTCGTGGCCGAAGGGCCGCGCGCGGTGAAAATCGGCGCGGCGTGCGGGCTGCCGGTGTTCCTCGATCTGAAGCTGCACGATATTCCGGAGACCGTGGAGCGCGCGGTGGCGCAGGCGGCGGCGCTCGGCGTGCGCGTGCTCACGGTGCATGCGTCGGGTGGGCCGGCGATGCTCGGGCGCGCGGTGAAGCGCGCGGCAAGCGAAAAGAGCGATAAGGGCGAAGTCGCGATCGCCGCGGTGACTGTGCTCACGTCGCTCGACGGGCGTGACCTCGAAAAGATGGGAACGGGAAAAGGCACTGCCGACGACGTCGCCTCGCACGCCAAACGCCTTGCGAAGATGGCGTGGGACGAAGGGGTGCGCACGTTCGTTTGCTCGGCGCACGAAGTGGCATCGATGCGCGCGGAGCTCGGGAAGGGCGCGACTTTGATCACGCCCGGGATTCGTCCGGCGACCGAAGGCGGCGGCGACGATCAGAAGCGCGTGGCGACGCCGGCGAAGGCCGCGGCCGATGGCGCGGATTGGCTCGTGGTCGGGCGACCCATTCGCGACGCGGCCGATCCGCTCGCCGTCGCCGTCGCGATGCGCGACGAAGCACGCGGAGCACGGCGCGCGTGAGCCGACTCGTCAGCGGATTGCAGCCGGTGCGCGAAGCGATTCGGGCGCGCGGCGGAGAGCTGGAGAAAGTACTCGTTGCGCGCGGCGCCGGCGAAGACGCGCAGCTCGACGCCATCGCGCGCTTCGCCAAGGACCACGGCGTGGCGGTGGAGCGCGTGGCGCGCGTCGAGCTCGATCGACTCGCGCGCGGCGCGCGGCATCAAGGAGCCATCGCCTTCGCGCCCGACTTGAAGCTCGCGTCGATCGAAGACGTCGCGGCCAACGAAGAAGCGCTCGTCGTCGCCCTCGACGAGCTTCAAGACCCGCAGAACTTCGGCGCCATCGTCCGCTCTAGCGTGGCGCTCGGCGCGACCGCGGTCATCTGGCCCGAGCATCGATCGGCGCCGCTGTCGTCGGCGATGTTCCGCGCATCGGCCGGCGCCGTGGAGCACGCGACGTTGTGCCGCGTGCCGTCGCTCCCCGAAGCGCTCGCCAAGTTGAAGGCCGCCGGCGTGCTCGTCGTGGGGCTCGACATGAACGGGACCGACACGATCGATCACGTACCGCTCCTCTCGCGCGTCGCGCTCGTCGTTGGCGCCGAAGGCAAAGGGCTCCGAAAGCCGGTGAAGATCGCGTGCGATCGCGTCGCGCGGCTGCCGATGGGGGCGAAGGTCGCGTCATTGAACGCCTCGGTCGCCGCCGGCATCGCGCTCTACGAAGTCGCGCGTCAGCGCGCGCGCGCGGTCGTCCCCTAGCCTCGCGACGAACGAACTCCGATGACGCCTCGCCCGTTTCCCTGGCGACTCTTCCTCTTCGCCTTCTTCGGGTGGACGTTCGACTTCTACGATCTCGTCCTGCTCGGCTTCGTCAAAGATCCGATCGCGCACGATCTCCATCTGACGCCCACCGTCGAATCGTGGGTGCTCGGCGTCGCGCTCTCCACGTCGGGGCTCGGCGGGATCGTCTCGGGCGTGCTGGCCGATCGCTTCGGGAAGCGAAACCTGCTGGCGGTGACGGTGCTCCTCTATTCGATCGGCTCGCTCGTGAGCGGGCTCGCGCCGAACATCGGGTGGTTCCTGGTGGGGCGCGGGATCGTGGGGCTCGGCGTCGGCGGCGAGTGGGCCATCGGGCACGGGATGATCGCCGAAGCCGTGGATCCGCAGCGTCGCGGTCGCGCCTCGGCCGCGCTTCAAGCAGGCGAGCCGGTGGGGGTGGCGCTGGCGGCGATCGCCGGGTTCCTGATCCTTCCGCACGTGGGGTGGCGCGCGATCTTCATCGGCTCGAGCGCCACGGCGCTGCTCGCCGTGTTCGCGCGTCGCTCGATGCACCTCCCGAGCGAGCCGGCCGCGGCGCGCCCGCCGACGCTCCGCGATCTGAAGCGCGCGAAGATCGGGAGCACGCTGGTGCGCGCGTGGATCCTCGGCGTCTTCAAGCTGGGGACGTACTGGACTTGCTACACATGGCTCCCGAGCTTCCTCGCGCACGAGATGAAGCAATCGGTGGGGCGCTCGCTCACGTGGGTGCTCACGGCGCAGGTGGGTCAGCTCTTCGGGATGCTCACGTTCGGACAGCTCGCCGATCGCGTCGGGCGCCGGCCGGCGTTCTCGGCGTACTCGCTCCTCACGGCGTGCGCGATCGCGCCGCTGGCGTTCGCGTGGCAGTGGCTCGACCTGCATCCGTCTCTCTTTTGGTGCGCGATGCTCATGCTCGGCATCGGCTCGGGATGCACGGCGGGCTTCGGCGCGCTCCTGGCCGAGCTGTTCCCCACCGAGGTGCGCTCGGCGGCGATGGGCACGACGTACAACTGCGCGCGCGCCGCGCAGCTGATGTCGCCGGTGCTGGTGCACGCCGCGGTGGTCTGGGACGGGTTGCGCGGCGGGCTCTCCGTGCCGCTCGTGCTCGCGATCGGGACGGCGTCGTGGGTGTGGACTCTGCCGGAGACGCGCGGCATCGCGCTCCCGACCTTGGCCTCGCGCCTTGGCGAGGCCAAGCGCGTCACGTAGAGATCCGTGGATGAGCGTTCGCGTCGAGAAGAGCGGCCCGGTCACGACGATCATCCTCTCGCGCCCTCTGGTGCGTAACGCCGTCGATGGTCCCACCGCGCAGGCGCTGGCCGACGCGATGCGCGCGTTCGACAGCGACGAGACGGCGAACGTCGGCGTACTGTGGGGCGAAGGCGGAACGTTCTGCGCCGGCGCCGACTTGAAGGCGTTCGCCGAAGGGCGCGGTCACCGTATCGAGCCGAGCGGCGACGCGCCGATGGGCCCCTCGCGCATGTCGCTGAGCAAGCCGCTCATCGCGGCGGTCGCCGGCTACGCGGTGGCGGGTGGGCTCGAGCTGGCCTGTCTCTGTGATCTACGCGTCGTCGAAGAGAGCGCTGTGATGGGCGTCTTCTGTCGACGCTGGGGCGTCCCGCTCATCGACGGAGGGACCGTGCGCTTGCCGCGCCTCATCGGCCTCTCGCGCGCGCTCGACATGATCCTCACGGGGCGCGCCGTCGACGCGAACGAAGCGCTCTCCTGGGGTCTCGCCAACCGCGTCGTGCCGAACGGACGCGCGCGCGAAGAGGCCGAGGCGCTGGCGCGCGCGATCGCAGCTTTCCCGCAGGTGTGCATGCGAAACGATCGCGCGAGCACGTTCGAGCAAGAGGGGCTCCGCTTCGAGGCCGCCATGGCGAACGAGTTCCAGCACGGCTTGGCGACGCTCGCGAGCGGCGAGTCGCTCCAGGGGTCGGCGCGCTTCGCGAGCGGCAGCGGCCGACACGGTGCGTTCTGACGCGCTCGCGCTATTGCGCCATCTTGTCGCGCGCGATGCGCATCGGCGGCGAGCCGAGCGCGAGAAGCTTGTCGTGGTACGTGCGCTCGGTGAAGCCCGGGAGCTTCTCGGCCCGCTCGCGCATCTTCACCATCTCGCGGTAGCCGTAGAAGTAGCTCGAGAGCTGCCCTTTGCTGAGGCGCGCGCGGCGCCACTTGCCCACGGCTTCGCCCTCTTCCTGGAACCCCTCGTTCATCATCATCGCCAGCGCGTCTTTCTCTTCCATCTGGCCGGCGTGCGTCTCGTGATCGAGCACCGTATTCGTCGCCGAGCGGAGGAGCATCTTCAAGCGCTGCATGCGCACCTTCGGGCCGCCGAAGCCGTACTTGGCCATCAGCCACTCGCCGTACACGGCCCACCCTTCGATGAAGGCGCCGTCCTGCAGGAGCGAGCGGAGGCGATCGCTGCCGTGGTTCATGTGCATCAGCTGCAAGTAGTGGCCGGGCATCGCCTCGTGCACGAGGAGGTCGCTCAGCATGCTCGTGTTGTCCTCGCGGTACTGCGAGTCGCGGCGCGCTTGCGGCCAGTCGGCCGGCGGCGGCGCGATGGCCACGAACGTCTGCGGCTTCGCTTCCAAAGCCCCGCTCGACTCGCAATACGCCATCGCCACGCCGCGCTTGTACTCCGGCATCTCGATGACGTCGCACGGCTCGGTGGGCAGCGAGACGAGGTCCTTCGCCTTCACGAACGCCGTCGCGTCAGCCAGGACCTTCTTGGCGTCGTTCACGATCGTCGCGTCGGTCGAGTGCTCTTCGGCCAGCTTGTCGAGCACCGCTTTGATCATCGCGCGCTTGTCGGCTTCGGTCTTCGGCTGCGGCATGGGGCCGGTCATGATCGTCGGCCACAGCTCCTGAGCCGTCGCCAGCATCTGCGCGCGCGCGTCGACCATCGCCTCGCGCGCGTCCTTCACGAGCGCGTCGGGATCGAGCGTCGGATCGTTCAGCGTGTAGCGGACGATCTTGGTGAACGAGTCCTTGCCGGCGCGAAACGACCCGTCGCTTCGCGCGAGGAGGTCGATCTGCAAGAAATTCTGGAAGTCGTGGAGCGCGGTCGACGCCGCGTGGCGCGCGACCTCGAACGTCGCCTGGTCGGCTTTGGGGAGCTTGGCCTTCGCCTCCGGAAGCTCGCCGTCGCACAGGCCGATGAGCCCCTTGGTCTGCTCGATCGCCGTCTCGGTCGCGACGCGCGGCGAGTGCGCGAGGCGCCTGCGCGCCGCCGCCACGATGGCCGGAATGCCCAATAGACGACCGCGGAGGCTCGTCATGCGGAGCTCGAACGGCGCGAAGTCGCGCGTGAGCAGCGGGTCGAGCCCCTTGCCGATGAGCGTCGTGTAGTACATCGGCGTGCGCTCGCGGTCGCGCGTGTCGGTGAGATCGAAGCGAGTCCATTCCAGGTAGCTCGTCACGATCGAGGCGTCGTCGCGGTCGTCCCCTTCGAGGGTCGCCGAGAAAGTCGCCAGCTCGGCCAGCGTGCTCTCGATCCATTTGAGGGTAGCCGCGTCGCCGTTGCCGCTCACGTCGTCCCAACGATCGTCGAAGTCGTGCGAGCCGAGCTCGGTCGCCGTGGTGGGCGACTGCGCCAGCATCTCGTGGATGAACTTGTCGCTGAAGGCGACGAAGCGCGCGTGCGCCGGCGCGCCGGCGTGCGCGGAGGACGTCGCCTGAGCGGACGCCGCGGTCGGAGTCGCGCCGCCGCAACCGAGAGGGAGCGCGGTCAGGAGAAGGGCGAACGAAAGGCGGAGGGAGGCAGAGCGCATGAACGCCCTCTTACCATCGCTACTTCTTCAGCTCTTCACTTCTTCGTCGCCCGCGCCAGCCGGCGCACGTGCTCTCGCACTGCGTCACTCCGCGGCGCCACGAAGGCCGGGTCCGCCGGATCGATCCCGATGAAGCCCTTCACGATGTGACCGATGGCGAACGGCATGAAGTGGATGCCCACGAGCGTGACCACCACCTGCTTCGGATCGAGCTTGGCGAACGCCCCCTCTTCCTGCCCGGAGCGGACGAACGCCTCGGAGGCAGCGAGCACGGCCAGGATCTGTCCCGACAGGTGATCGCGCGCGACCGGACCCCAATCCATCACCTCGCGAATGAGGAGGCGCGCCGCGAACGGCTGCTCCCCGAGGACTGCGGTGATGGCATCGGCGATCCGATCGAGTCGCTCCTCGAACGACCCCGGCCCGATCGTCCCGGTGAGGATCGTCTGCCCCACGCGCTCCACGAGCTGCGCCAGCACCGCCGCGTACAGGACCTCTTTGCTGGCGAAGTGATGGAACAGCGACGCCTTCCGAAGCCCGACGCGCTCGGCCAGATCGGCCATGCTCGTCCCTTCGTAGCCCCGCTCGGCGAAGAGCTGCGTCGCTTCGTCCAGGATCTCTTCGCGTCGTGAACGGACAGTCGTCGGCCTCGGGCTCATTTACATCCTGGAGGGGGGCGCGAGCGATTCGAGCGCACGTACCGGTTTTAGAACCTCGGCCACGTGCGCCGCAAGGGATGCTTCTTGTTCGCGCGGCAAGAGTGAGCCCGCTTGGAAGAGTGCGAAGCCCACATACTCCTCGAGGAGCTGCACCAGCCAGGCGTCGGGATCTTCGCCGGCGACGGCCGCCAGGTTCTTCGAAACCCGCTCGGCGCCGAACGATCCGTCGGGGCGCGGGCCTGCGCCGAAGAAGAGCGGATCGAACACGAGCGCGCCGGTGGCGAAGCGCGAGAGCGAGTCGCGGAGCTCGTTCCCCTTCCCCGCCGCGTCGCACTTGGCGTGGATGTCGATGAGCGCCGGATTGAACGCGGCGACGATGGCCACGGGCCCCTGCGGGCGCGGCGCGGTCACGGTGATGAATCCGCCTTGAAGCAGTTGAAACACCGAGCGCGTGACCTCGAACTCGAGCTGCCCGGTGCGCCTGCCGATCTCGGCGATGCTCCGTTTGCCGTCGCACTGCGCGAAGGCGTCGACCAGCTCGTCGGGGGGCTTCTTGCCGGTCGCCTTTCGGATCGGGATGTACTCGTCGTTCGGGACGCGCTCCCGGAAGAAGCGCATCTCGTCCATGCGCCGCGCTCCTTCCATCAGGAGCTGTCCGGCGGACATGTTGTGGCGACGCGGGAGCTGCGTCTCGTCGTAGCGATCGAAGACGTAGAAGGCCCCTTCGCCCACGCGGAGCGCGGCGTAGAAGACCTCTTCGACCTGCCTCGCCATCATCGGGAAGAGATCTTCGGCCGACACGAAATCGAGCTCGATGGCCGTCTCGCCCACGCGCTTCCCGGACGCCGTCGACGCCGCGATGACCGCGTCGAGCTGCGCGCGCGTGATGACGCCGAAGCGGTAGAGCGTCTCGCCGAGGCGCTCGGAGGCCACGTTGGTCGATGCCCCCACGACCGATCCGCCGTCGAGGTACACCGACCGCTGCGACTCGGGGTCGATGACCACGAGCTCCCCGGTCCAGGACGACTGCGCCGCCATCGCGATCACGTCGCACACCGCGCCCGGCGTCCGGAGCTCGCCGGCCATGCGGAGCGTCCCCAGCGCCGTCGCCGGGCGAAGGAGGCACACCTCGCGGGGGCCCGGCAGCAGCCGCCACTCGCCGGCGCGCGCGCGCATCTCCTGGCTCGCGGTGCGACCGACCGAGTGGATCGTCCCGGTCGAATCGACCCGGAGCAGATCCGCGCGTTTCTCCATGCTTTGCGCAGGATAGCAAGGGGCACGCCCGCGGGCGACTTTGCGCGTGGTACATGTCTCTCACGATGGCCGCTGCGATCCCGGCGACGCACCAAGAGCTCGAACGCATCCTCGCCAAGGCGGGCTACCTCGCAGACGCGAAGACCGCGCTCGCGGCCTGGCTCGCACTCAAGCTCGGGCGCCCGCTCCTCCTCGAAGGGCCCGCGGGCGTGGGGAAGACCGACCTCGCGCGCGCGCTGTCCGAAGGTCTGTCGCGGCCGCTCGTGCGGCTCCAGTGTTACGAGGGGCTCGACGAAGCGAAGGCGCTCTACGAGTGGGATTACGCGAAGCAGATGCTGTACACGCAGCTGCTCCGCGACGCGGTCGCCGGCCAGACGCACGGCGCAGCGAGCCTGGCCGAGGCGGCCGAGAAGATCGGCGACGCAGAGAGCGTCCTCTTCGGTCCCAAGTTCCTGCTCGCACGCCCGTTGCTCCAGGCGCTGACGAGCGACGTGCCGGTGGTGCTCCTCATCGACGAGGTCGACCGCGCCGATCCCGAGCTGGAGGCGTTCCTCCTCGAGATCCTGGCGGAGAACCAAGCGACGATCCCCGAGATGGGGACCATCAAGGCCAAGCACATTCCGCTCGTCCTCCTCACGACGAACGCCACGCGCGACATGACCGACGCGCTCCGTCGCCGCTGCCTGCATGCATTCCTCGACTACCCGCCGCCGTCGCGCGAGCTGGCGATCCTGGAGCTGCGCGTCCCCGGCATCGGGAAGGCGCTGGCCGAGCAGCTGGTGGCGTTCGCCAGCGACGTGCGGAAGCTCGACCTGCGCAAGGCGCCGAGCATCGCCGAGACGATCGACTGGGCGCGCGCGCTCGTCACGCTAGGCTCGAGCGCGCTCGGCACCGAGCTCGCGGCGGCGACGCTCGGGGTCCTTCTGAAGCACGAGGAAGATCGCGTGAAGGGCGAAGCGATCCTGCTGAAGCACGCGGCCGCCAGCGCGCCCTGAGCGGCGACCGCCCTGAACGGCGCGCTGCGTGCGGGCGCGGCGAATCTTCCGAGCGCGGCGGGATTATCGTGGTTAGGTTGGCTTCATGCTGGCGAATGCTGTCAATTTGAGGCGCGCGGGACTCCTGCTTCGGGCTCTGGCGGGGAGCGCGGGGTGGACGGCCGATGTCTTCGTGGACGCTCGGCAGGTCGCGAAAGACAAAGGCGTCGCCGCGACCGACAAGGAGCTGGCCGAGGTCGAGTCGTACCTGGTCGATCAGGGGTGGCTCGCGGTCGATGAGAACACCAAGCGCGGCGTCGGCTGGTACGCGCTCACGCGCCACGGCATCGACGAGTCGCAGCGAAAGATGCCGGCCGAGCCGAAGCCGTACAAGCCGAGCGAACGCTCGGAGTAACGCGGAGCATGATCGCGAGGAGCGCCCCCTGCCATGTGGGCTGAGTTCATCGTTCCGCGCGACGACTTGGAGCAGCTCCTTCGTCACGCGGTGCCGCTCACGATCTACCCCGAGGGGGTCGGCGCCGCGCAGTCGCTGGAGATCACCGAGCTGCTGGAGGTGAAGCTCGTGGTCGACGTGGGGCTGCGTCTCGTGTGCAAGGCGTGCATCCGCTGGCCGGTGCTCGGGATCACGGTACCGCTCGCGCTCAACTCGCTCTCGCTCCTCCTCTTGCCGACGGTCCGTCCCGGCGCGGCGGGCGACGAGCTCGCGTTTCGCTTCTCGATCGACCACGCCGACTTCTCGGCGCTCCCCGCGATCCTCGACACGCGCGTGACGGAAGCCATCAACGCCAAGCTGGCGGAGAAGGGCATGGAGCTCTCGTGGGACTTCTCCGCCGCCCTCTCGACGGTCGCTCCCCTCCCCGCGCTCCTCGATCCGCTCGCGTCCTTCGCGATCCGGCCGGCGTGGGGGAAAGTCAGAATCACCGACGAAGCGATCGTCTACGCGGTGTCGTTTCGCAGCGCGATCCTCCGTCGCGGCGAGACCGTGCCCGGGGAATTCGTGAGCTGAGCCAGGGCAGGTGACCGAGGACGTGGTTAGCATCCTCGACTGGGGGGGGCTCTACACGATGAAGGCACTGCTGGTCGGGGTCGCCGCGGACTCGGGAGCCATCGTGGAGAAGGCGCTCGGTGCTCGGGGGCATCAGCCGATTGCAGCGCTCGACGGCGCCGTCGCGCTCGCGCTGATTGCGAAGGATCCCGTGCCGCTCGTGGTGGTCGAGGATCCTTTGACCGACATGACGGCGACCGAATTCTGTCGCCGCGCGCGCGCCTGCCCGCAAGGCGCCGACGCGATCATCCTCGTCATCACGAGCCGCGAAGACGGGCTCCCCGAGGTGCTCGAGGCCGGCGCGACGGATCTCTACGCGACGTCGCTCGGCCCCGCGGCGCTCGAGGTCCGTGTGCTCATCGCCGAGCGCCTGGTGGCGGAGCACGCGCGGCTCCGCGATCGCGAGCTCCGGTTTCGCCGCCTCTTCGACTCCGGCGTCGCCGGCGTCACCATCTCGGACTTCGACGGCAACTTCCGCGAGGCCAACGACGCCTTCCTTCGCATGCTCGGGTACACGCGCGACGAGATGATCGCCGGCAAGTTGAACTGGGAGGTCATCACTCCGCCGGGCCGCCTCGTCCCCGACACGGAGGATCGCGCACAGCTCCGATCGACCGGCTTCTTGCCGCTTCGCGAGCGCGAGTACATCCACAAGGACGGGCGTCACATCGCGGCGCTCGTCGGCTCCGCGGCGCTCGAAGGGACGAGCGAGTGCATCAGCTACGTCACAGACATCTCGTTGCGGAAGCGCGAAGAGGAAGCGCTGCGCATTTCGGAGGCGCAGTACCGCGCGCTGTTCGATCAGTCGCCCTTCCCGAAATTTCTCTACGACCACGAGACGCTCGAGATTCTCGCGGTGAACGAAGCCGCGATTCGCAAGTACGGATACTCGCGCGACGAGTTCCTTCGCATGACGCTGGAGGGCATTCGACTGCAAGGAGACGTTCGGAGCTTCTTGGCGACGGTCGACTCCGAAGAGGGAACGATGGCGCCGGCATTGCGGAAGCACACGAAGAAGGACGGAAGCGTCATCGACGTCGAGCTCACGGCCCACAAGCTCACGCTCGGAGGGAGGCTCTGCGGCCTTTCCGTCGCGCTGGATGTGACGGAAAAGACGCGGATGGAGCATCAGCTTCGACAGGCCCAGAAGATGGAAGCGATCGGGAACCTCGCGGGCGGAGTCGCGCACGACTTCAACAATCTCCTCTCGGTCATCCTCAGCTACAGCGAGATGGCCTCCGAAGCGCTGCTCCCGGGAGATCCCATGCGCGAAGATCTGGAGGAGATCCTCGCCGCCGGAAAGCGCGCGGCGGATCTCACGCGGCAGCTCCTGGCCTTCAGCCGGCAGCAGATCCTTCAGCCGAGGATCCTCGACTTGAACACCGTCGTCAGCGGCGTCGCGAAGATGCTGAGGCGCCTCGTCGGCGAGGACATCGAGCTGAACGTCGTGAGCCAAGCCGCGCTGGGGATGGTGAGCGCCGACCCCGGGCAGGTGGAGCAGGTGTTGATGAACCTGGTCGTCAACGCGCGCGATGCGATGCCCAAGGGGGGCAAGCTGACGATCGAAACGGACAACGTCACGCTCGACGCCGCCTACGCCTCGACCCACACGAACGTGACCTCCGGTCCGTACGTGATGCTGGCCGTGACCGACACGGGCATCGGCATGGATGCGGCCGTTCGCGATCGGATCTTCGAGCCGTTCTTCACCACCAAGGAGAAGGGCAAGGGCACGGGGCTCGGTCTGGCCACCGTGTTCGGCATCGTGAAGCAGAGCGGCGGGAGCATCTTCGTCTACAGCGAGCCGGGCCAAGGGACGACCGTGAAGGTGTACCTACCGCAAGCCTGCCCCACCTCGCAGACGGCGGAGGTCACGCGCGAGACGCTGTCGCGGCGAGGCACCGAGACCGTTCTCCTCGTGGAGGACGAGGAGCCCGTTCGCAGTCTCGCGCGCACGATCCTCGAGCGGCAGGGGTACGTCGTGCTCGAAGCGCAGAGCGGCGGTGACGCGCTGCTCATTTGCGAGCAGCACAAGGCGATCATCCACCTGCTCCTCACCGACGTCGTCATGCCGCGCATGAGCGGCCGGATGCTCGCCGAACGCCTCCGCTCGGTGCGCCCCGAGATGCAGGTACTCTACATGTCCGGGTACACCGACGACTCGGTCGTGCGTCACGGCGTGCTCGACTCGGACGTCGCGTTTCTTCAGAAGCCGATCACGCCCGAGACGCTGACGCGGAGGGTGCGCGAAGTTCTCGACGCGACCGACGGACAAACTCGCGCCCGCGCTCCTAGCCCATCCGCGGTTCGTGGACCGCACGCCGCGTAGTCGTGGTTAGGTTATCGAATGCGTCGTTGCTTCGAGAGCGACGACCGCACGTGGAGGTCTCGATGAATACCGTATGGATCTTGGTGTGCGACTCGGCGAAGGCGCGGATCTTCGAAACGCGCGACGGAGCTCCGGAGTGGGCGCTCTTGGAGACGACGACCCACGAAGAGTCGCGGGCCAAGACGAGGGCGCTGGTGAGCGATCAGGCCGGCAGCCGCTCGTCCGAAGGGCAATCGGCGCACCACAACGCGCTCGCGCCGACGTCGCAGCCCAAGGAGGTCGAGAAAGAGCACTTCGCGCATGCGCTGGTGAAGACGCTCGATCAGGCGAAGCGCGGGGGCCGCTTCAGCAAATGGGTGCTGGCCGCGCCGCCGCACTTCGTCGGGATGATCAAGAAGGAGCTCACGCCCGAGCTCGGCAAGCACCTCCTGTCGACGGTCGACAAGGATCTCACCCATCTCGACACGCTCGCGCTGTCCGCGAGGCTGAGGGAAGACGTGCGGATTCCTCCGGACCAGCGCGAGGTTCTCTTCGCGCCCGCAAAACACGCGCACTGACGCAACGGCCGCGTGGCGTTCCTGCACGCGATGATGCGGCACGCATCCCCTCCAACGCGCGATTGGCCCCATCGCGCACCAGTTGCGCGATGGGGGCGCGCGGAGAAGGGCGCGTACCGCCGCGAGTACGCACATTGCAGTCGTGAGAGCGTCCCTGTCCTGGAGGCCACGATGACCAAGCGAGAAGAGCGAGAACACAAGGAACACCTGGAGCACGAGGCGCAGGCGGGCGTCGCGGGGGCGCTCGTCGGAGCGGTCCTGGGGTCGATCGCAGGGCCGCCGGGCGCTGCTGTGGGCGCGGTGCTGGGTGCGGCGGCCGGGGCGCTCACGGGGGGCGCGATCGACTCCAAAGAGGCCAGCGACGCCGCGGAAAACGCGAAGCTCGACGAGGAGATCGGCGTGACCAGCGACGAGATCGGCGCGCCGAACCTGAAGCATCCACCGACGAAGATCGGCGCCTTCTCCGGGGCGTCGGCGGGGGCAGGCGGTGGCGAGGGAGAACCGTCGGCGGAAGGGCCGATGCAGCCCCCTTCGTCGTAAGGCGGAAAACGCGCTACACCACGGGCCCGCATGAGGCCCCGACGCGCTCCCGAAGTACTCGCCCCCGCTGGCGATCTCGACGCGATGCGCGCGGCCGTGGCGGCGGGCGCCGACGCGGTGTACTTCGGGCTGCAAGCGTTCAACGCGCGCGCGCGTGCGACGAACTTCGATGACGGCGGGCTGAGAGAGACGATGCGCGCGCTCCACGAGCGCGGCGCCAAGGGGTACGTCACGCTCAACACGCTCGTCTTCGACGACGAGCTGCCGCGCATGGAAGCGGCGATTCGCGCCTGCGCCGAAGCGGCGGTGGACGCCGTGATCGTGCAGGACCTCGGTGTCGCCAAGATGGTGAAGGCCATCGCGCCGTCGCTCCCGATTCACGCGTCGACGCAGATGACGTGCACCGACGCCGGGTCGGTGGAGCTGGCGCGGTCGCTCGGCGCGGCGCGGGTGATCCTTGCGCGCGAGATGTCGCTGGAGGACATCGCGGCGATTCGCGCGCAGTCGGAGGCAGAGCTCGAGGTGTTCGTGCACGGGGCGCTGTGCATCGCGTACTCGGGGCAGTGCCTCACGAGCGAGGCCATCGGCGGTCGAAGCGCGAACCGCGGCGCGTGCGCGCAGGCGTGCCGGCTGCCCTACGAGCTGGTGGTCGACGGCGTGCTGAAGGATCTCGGCGACCGCGCGTACCTCCTGTCGCCGGAGGACCTCGAAGCGAGCGCGCTGGTGCCGGAGCTGGTGAGGCTCGGCGTCTCGTCGATCAAGATCGAGGGGCGCCTGAAGGGGCCGGAGTACGTGGCGGCGGCGACGCGGCTGTACCGGCGGGCTGTGGACGCGGCGATGGAGAGCGCGGGTGTGGAAGCGCCGACCGAAGAAGAGCGACTTCTCGCGCTTCAGATGTACTCGCGCGGATCGGGCCCGGGGTTTCTCGCGGGGATCGATCACCAGCGCCTCGTCGATGGGCGCACGTGCGATCACCGCGGTCTCCTCGCAGGCGAATCGCTCGGCGCTCGCGACGTACGCGGCAAGCGCTACATCGCGGTGCGCGCGAAGGGGGCGATCGCGCGCGGCGACGGGCTCCTGGTCGAGGGCGCCTTCGCAGGCGAAGGGGAGATCGGCGGACGCGTGTGGACCGTGCTCGTCGGCGGCGAGGACGTCGAGCGCGCGAGCGACGGCGACGAGGCGCTGGTGTGGCTCGGCCCCGACAAGCGCATCGCCGAGGTGCCCGCGAACCGTCGCGTGTGGAAGACGAACGACCCGTCGCGCGATCGCGAAGTGCGCGCCTCGCTCTCCGAGGCCGTGCGTCGCATCACGATCGATCTCGTGCTCGAAGGCGAGCTCGACCAGGAGCCGACGCTCGAAGCGCGCGCCTCCAATGGCGCCCACGCGCGCGTGACGCTCGGCGCGAAGCTCGAGGCGGCGCGCTCCGCCCCGCTCGACGAGGCGACCCTCCGCGACAAGCTCGGACGCCTGGGCGACACGCCGTACACG
The DNA here is from genome assembly GCA_003151595.1 of Myxococcales bacterium. The sequence continues at coordinate 4,644 of PLXW01000186.1, read as the reverse complement.
CTCGGTTCGCTCCGCATCGCGCTCCCGCCGAACACGATCCTCCCGCTGTCGTCGCTCAACCGCGGGCGTCGCGCGCTCGTGCATGCGCTCGACGAGGCGTCGGCGTCGCTCGACACGGGGCACGTCACGACGTCGGTCACCGCGGCGGACATGATCGCCTCTGCACGTCCGCCGGACAGAGCCCCTCCCCCGAGCGGGCTCTTCGTCCTCTGTCGCTCGCTCGATCAAGCGAACGCCGCGCTCGACGCCGGCGCCGACGGCGTGACGCTCGATTTTCTGGAGCTCACCGGCACGGGCGACGCCCTCCGGGCGCTCCGCACGCGAAGCGTTCGGCCGCACGTGACGCTCGCACCGCCGCGCATTCGCAAGCCGGGCGAAGAGAAGATCGATCGCTACCTCGCCGCGCTCGCCCCCGACGCGATCCTCGTGCGCGGCCTCGGCGCGCTCCACGACTCGGTGACCGACGCCATCCCGCGCATCGGCGACTTCTCGCTCAACGTGACGAACGCGATCACGGCGTCGGAGGTGCTCTCGCACGGCCATGGCCTCATCGCCTTCACGCCGTCGTTCGATCTCGACGCCACGCAGCTCGCGTCGCTTCTCACGCCGGCCTTCGCGCCGTTCGCAGAGGTCGTCGTGCATCACCCGATGCCGCTCTTCCACATGGAGCACTGCGTGATCGCCGCACTCCTTTCCGAAGGGAAAGATCACAGGACGTGCGGCCGCCCGTGCGACCGCCACCGCGTCTCGCTCCGCGATCGCGCCGGGCTCGATCACCCCGTCGAAGCCGACGTCGGCTGCCGCAACACCGTCTTCCACGCCGCGCCTCAGAGCGCCGCACACCTCGTCGCGACGGTGCGCGATCGCGGCGTGCGCCGCTTCCGGATCGAGCTGGTGCGCGAGTCGGCCGACGAGGTCGCGCGCATCGTGACCGCCTACAAAGAGCTCCTCGCCGGCTCAGCGACGCCGCACGAGGTGTGGCGCACGCTGAAGGCCGAGGGGAACTACGGCGTGGTCAAAGGATCGCTGCGCGTCGTTCAGGCGTAGGCGACGCGTCCGTCCTCCCGCGTCCCCTCACCCAACACTTCGCTCGCTGCAATCGCTTGCCCTCTCCCGCAAGGGGAGAGGGCCTCGGGGCTCGCACCGATTTCCCCTCTCCCCTTGCGGGAGAGGGGACGCGGGATTCGTCTTGAATCGCTGGGGTGAGGGTTTCGCGAGCGACGCGCCCTTCCGCACTACTCCGCTGCGGCGACTTCCACGGCCGGCGCGCTCTCGTCCGCCGCGTGCGCATCATTCGCGCTCGCCGCCGCCGGCCAGCGCATCCGCTGCGTCGTCCCGTACTTCACGATCCCGAGCGCCGCGAACACGCGGATCACCTGGAACGCCGGGTCGATCTCGAACCACCGCGCCGCGAAGTTCGGGCTCATGCCGAACTTGTGGTGGTTGTTCTGAAAGAGCTCGCCCGCCGTGAGGAAGTCGAGGATCAGCATGTTCTTCGAGTCGTCGCCGTTCTTGAAGTTCTGGTAGCCGTACTTGTGACCGCACCAGTTCACGATCGCGCCGTGAATCGGCCCCATCACGAAGTGCATCGGCAGGAGCGCCCACATCCACGGCGCCGTCGCGAAGTTCACGTAGAAGAGCACGTACGCGCCGCCCCACAGGATGCGCCCGACCCACGACTGCGCGAGCTTGTCGACCGCAGGCCACTCCGGGAAGCCGCCGTCGAACTTCGCTTCCGGCTCTTCGCGGTAGTATGCGAAGGCGTCGTACTTGTGCTTCGTCGCCAGCATCATCGTGACGACGTCTTTGTAGTTCGTCGGCGAGTGCGGGTCCTTCGGCGTGTCGCTGTACGCGTGGTGCATGCGATGGAGGATCGCGTACGCGCGCGGCGACAAGAAGCTCGAGCCCTGCGAGACGTACGTGCAGAGGTAGAAGAACTTCTCCCACCCCTTCGACATCGTTATCTGCCGGTGCGCGCCGTAGCGGTGCAGGAAGAAGGTCTGGAAGAAGACCGAGAGCTGCCAGTGCGCGATGAAGAAGGCGACGATGATCACGGGTTCTCCTTGGTGGCTTCGACGCTCCTGCCGAGTGAGGGGGCGCTGCCGAGCGACGCAGGAGAAGAGTGTCTCGAACCGCCGCGTTTGCCCGTCATACATTCGTCATGACGCGGGGGCGCTTGTCGGGGAATCGTCATGGAATTGCGCCTGTTTCGCTATTTGACGCGCCGCGCACCCAGCCGCTGGACGATCTCCATGAGCTCGCCGCGAGACAGATCGATCCGCTCGAGCACGCGCCCGTAGAGCAGCGGCATCGGAACGTTCTTCCCTCCGCGTTCGACCTGCGTCTCGTGAAGCACCGTCAGCACGATCCGCTCGACGCGCGTGAGCCCGTCGCGAACGTCAGGGATGCGATCGCTCACCGCAGCTCCGCCACCTGCTCGCCGAAGATCCGCTCGAGCCCCGAAAACAACGGATCGCTCACCTCGACCCGGAACTCCTTGCCGAGCGCCAGCGTCACCTCGGCCCCGCCGGCGAGCGCCATGTGCAGTCGCACCGGGCAGCTCCCCTTCGACGTCGCCAGCACGTCGGCCACCTTCGTCAGCGTCGACTCGTCGGCGCGCGTCGTGTCGATCCGGATCATCATCTCCTTGGCCTGCGCCTTCACGACGTCGACCAACAGGTGCGCCTCGTTGAGGAAGATCGTCGGCTCGCGCGGTCCGTCGTCCGGCTCTTCGGGGGCGTCCTCATCGCGGCGCGGGAAGCTCACCTTGCCCGAGATGAGGACCGGCTCGGCGCCGTTGAGGACCATGCTGTACGTGTCGATCGCGCTGCCGCGAACCTTCACGGTCACGCGCCCCGAGAGATCTTCCAGCTCGAAGAACGCGACCTTGCCGCCGCCGTCCTTGAAGATCTTCTCGCGGTACCCTTCGACCATCCCCGCGAGCCGCACGACGGCCCAGTCGTCCATGCCGGCGCAGTCGGAGACGGGGTTCGCGTCGAAGCGGCCAAGGGAGCCCGCGCCGCGGAGATACCGCTCGAGCGGGTGGCCCGACACGTAGAACCCGAGCGACTGACGTTCGCGCACCAGCGTCTCGCGGCGATCCCACGGCGTGCAGTCGGCGTAGTCGCCGGCCGAGAGCGTGGCCTTCGCATCGACGGGCGTGGCCGAGTCGAAGAGGCCAAACATGCTCGTCTGCCCGCTGTCGCGATCGCGGCTGGCCGATCGCGAGCGCTCGAGCGCCACGTCGATCGACGCGAAGGCGCGCGCGCGAGAGACGCCCTGCTTCGCGAGCATCGTGTCGAACGCGCCGCACTGCACGAGCGCTTCGAGCACGCTCTTGTTGAAGCGCTTGGCGTCGACCCGCGCCGCGAGGTCGAACATGTCGGTGAAGTGCCCGCCTTCTTTGCGCGCGTCGAAGATCGTCTCCAGCGCCGCCCCGCCCACGCCGCGCACCGCGCCCAGGCCGAACCGCACCTGCGCGCCGCACTTGTCTTTCACCTTCTCGCTGCGCCCGATCTTCCGGTCGCCGTTCGGGTGCGTGTACACGACCTTGAAGTCGGTATCGCTCTCGTTGATGTCCGGCGGGAGCACCGTCATGCCCATGGATCGCGCGTCGGCGATCGTGCGGACGACCTTCTCGATCTTCTCCTTGTCGCTCGTCATGATCGCGCACAGGAGCTCGACCGGGTAGTGCGCCTTCAAGTACGCGGTCTGGTACGTGATGAGCGCATACGCCGCGGAGTGCGACTTGTTGAAGCCGTACCCGGCGAAGAACTCGAGGAGCGCGAAGATCGTCTCGGCGTCTTCCTTGGTGACGCCGTTCTTGATCGATCCGTCGACGAACGTGTCCTTCTGCTTCGCCATCTCCTCGGGCTTCTTCTTGCCCATCGCGCGGCGGAGGAGATCGGCGCCGCCCAGCGAGTAGCCGGCGAGCGCCTGGGCGATCTGCATCACCTGCTCCTGGTAGACGACGACGCCGTACGTCGGCGCGAGCAGGTGGTCGACCTTGTCGTGCATCTTCTTGATCGGCTGGCGGCCGTTCTTGCAGTTGACGAAGTCGGTCACCATTCCGCTTCCGAGCGGACCGGGGCGATAGAGCGCGACGGCGGCGATGATGTCTTCGAAGCAGTCGGCTTTCAGATCCTTGAAGAGCTGCTGCATGCCGCTCGACTCGAGCTGGAAGACGCCCTTCGTTTCGCCGCTGCCGAGCAGCTGGTAGGTCGCCTTGTCGTCCATCGGGATCGTCGCGAGATCGAACGTGCGACCTTCGCGCTTCAGATCCGGCCGGTCGTTGATGAGGCGATTGGCGATGTCGATGACCGTCAGCGTCTTGAGGCCGAGGAAGTCGAACTTCACCAGGCCCGCTTGTTCGACGTCGTCCTTGTAATACTGCGTGACGTACGCGCCGCTCTTCTCGTCGCGGAANNNNCGGCGATCGTGTACGTCTCGGCCGGCGTCTTTCGCGGGATCAAGTTCGCGATCTGCTGCGCTTCGACGGGCGTGATCCCGATGCACCGCGCGACGTCCTTCACGACGCTCTTGGCCTTCAGCTCGGCGAAGGTAGCGATCTGGCCGACGCTCTCTTCGCCGTACCGCTGCTGAACGTAGGCGATGACCTGGTCGCGCCGGTCCATGCAGAAGTCG
>PLXW01000107.1 GCA_003151595.1 Myxococcales bacterium | reverse complement strand
AGAGCTGGGCAGCGGCGACTGTGCATTATTCGATGCTCAAGCGCCTTGCCAGGACGAACGGAGATCTGGAAACAGCTCTCGCGCCCGTCGAACAGTTCTTCGCGCAGCGGAGCGCCGAAGTCATCGCGGAAGAGAAGGCGAAGAGGGAAGCCCGCAAGGCAGCCAACGCAGCGAAAGCCGCTGCGAAGGCCGCCGCAAAGGCCAAGCCCGCGACCGACACGACTCCCGACGCCACGGCGTCGACGAGCACGCCGGTCACGGTCAGCCCCGCGGTCGCTCCCGCTTCGTCCGTGACAGCGACTCCGGCCACGCCGGTGTCGAGCAACGCCGCGCAGACCGTGTGATTCGTCACACGCGCTGAACGGCGTTGAACCACAACCTGAGTAGTACCCAACCCGCGCGGCCGAAACGCTTCGCGGGATCCATACGCCGGATGCATATCCAGCGAGGCGTGCGCTGTCCTTCGTGACCGCGGCGCGACGTGATGCAAAGGCCCGCTTCGACCTCGGGGGAGAAAACCCGGGGGAGGAGCGGGCCTTTCTCTTTGCGCCACGTCGACGCGAACACCGCTCGACTGGCTACGTTCTTCCGATTCGTCTATCGATCGATGAATGCCAAGCGCATGCGGAGGCGACACGAACGCCCCTCTCCCGCGCGAACGAGCCCGACTCCCCACGCGAAGGCTCCGCGTCGCGACGGCGATGAATCCTCGGACGTAGACGTTTCTACTGAGCTAGCTGCAGATCAGCTTCCGCGCCGCGGCAGGGGACGACTGCCGGGGTTAAGTTTCAGCAGTGCGCCTCGAAGGCGCATGAGGGGAGCCGCGCCGCCTTCATAACATGGGCGAAACTGCCCTCACTCACACGCACGCGAGGCGTGCGTGCCGCGAAAGGGCCCTTCGACTCGTCGTCGGGGACCCTATCTTTTCCCTCTTCTAGCGCAGGAAAGGGCGTGAGCGTCCCTCGCGCTTTCGGCATCAACGCGCGAAAGCGCAAGGAGCCTCGGCGTGTACCGTTCGTTACCGCTTGTTGCGGCGCCGCGCGCCGATCGCTACGAACGCTCCGACGGCGAGCACCGCGAGCCCCGTGTCCTCGAGAGGAGTCGACGACCCGCCCGGCGTGTTGCAGCTGCAGCCCGTCGCCGGCGGCGAGTTTCCGAATCCGTTGCCGCCGCCGTCGGCGCCTGACGGCGCGCCCGAATCGAAGAACGCTTGCTGACCGCCGTCGTCTCCCACCGGGACGATGCTCCCCGAGTCGTCGCCGGTCGTCCCACTGTCGTCACCGCCCGTCCCGCCTTCGTTCACGCCCGAGTCGCCCGCACCGCCGTCCGTCGTCGATGTGTTCCCGGCGAGCGCGAAGAGCGCGGTGCCGTTCGGAGTCCCGACGCCGCTCGGGCCGTCCCATCCTGTCATCGCCACGCAGAGCGCGTTGTTCGCGCACTTCGTTGTAGTCTTCGCGTCGGTCGCCGTGCCGGCGGAGTCGATCGGGTAGGCCGTCGAGCCGAGGTCGTTGAACCCGGTCGGGTGCGTGTACTCCCAGCTCAGATCGTTCGACACCGCGTCGCTGATCCCGACGCGCACGTAGAGGGCGGCCAGGAGCGGCGATGATGCGCTCGTCCCCTCGACGGGGAAGAACCCCGCGCCGTCGGGCGCGGGGAGCGTCGCGTAGATGTTGATGGCTTGCTCGGTGGTCCCCGAGAAGAACGTGGCGGCGGCGGAGACGTCGGCGGTGCCGCGCTTCGTGCAGGTCGTCGCCGCGAGGGCCTTCGTCTGGTACGCGGGCATGTCGAACTCGGTGCTGCAACCGCTCGTCGTGACGTCCTGGTCGACGGCGGCCGTCCCGAACTTGAGGTCGTTCCAGATCCCTTCGTCGTACACGCCATTGTTGTTGTAGAGCGCTGTGCCGCCAACGGAGATGATGTCCGGCGCCGACGACGGATAGCTAGGCGAGGTTCCGCCTCCCTGTTGGTTCACGAGGAGGTATCCGAAGTCACCGGAGGCGGCAAAGACGAGGTGACCGGGCGTGGTGTAGCCGGTCGGGTCGCCGCCCTGCTCGGGTCCGCCGAGGCTGATGCTCGTGGCCGAGGCTTTGAGGGTGCTCGCCGTCTGCGCGCCCGTGAGGATGTCCTGGTCCGAGAGCTGATCGAGCTCGACGAGCAGGATCGAACAGTCGGGGCATGCCGCGCTGATCATGTCCATGTCGAGACCCGTCTCGCCGTCGCTCCCACCGCTGTCGGTGCCGCTGCTCGCACCGCCGGTCTCGTTGACCTGCGCGAAGCACGGCGTGCCCGAGCCCGTCGGGAGCCCGGTGCACTTCGCCATCTGCGTAATCCCATAGGCGTTTCGATAGGCGGTGAGGTCGTTGAAGGCATGGCTGTCGGGCGAGTCGAGGATGGCGACGATCTTCCCGCCGGCGGATGCGCCCGCGGGGATCTTGTACGCGTTGACGATGTCGGTCGGCGTCATGCCTCCCGTGGGAGCGCCGGCTTGCGGCTTGGGGTGCGGCATGCCCGGAGCCCACCCCTCGGGGTAGATGCGCTCCGACATGCACGTGATCCCCGTGGGGCTCGTCGGACACATCGTCTTGCGGTAGCGGCCGTCAGCGCCGACGTGGAAGCGGTTCGCGTTCCGTGCCGCGATCTGCTCCTTCAACGAAGGCTCCTCGGCTCCAGCGACGTGACCATTCGCGAGCACGAAGCCCGAGACCAGCGAAACGAACGCGAGCACACCGCGAGTAGACGCCATGAGAACCATCCTTCGGGATCGGCGACGCGGACTCTGCCCATGCAGCCCCGGCGCGGAAACGCGTGATGCTCTTTGCGGGTTGCCGTGAGCCAAATCAAGCGGAACTCAGGCGCGACATGCAAAAAAACAAACGGATGCGAGCCACCCGATTCTTTTCCAGCTACTCCGGAAACTGACACAGCGCGCCGCGAGCCGGCGGCGTCATACGGTGGGAACTTTCCGTTTCTTCTTCGCCTTTCCCTTGGCTCGCAATTTCGCCAGGTCGGGTTTCTTCGCCTCGGCGACCGTCGCGTCCGCCGTGTCTACACCCGCCGTGTCCACGCGAAGGTACCCCCGCTTCAAGAAGCCGAAGATCTCTTCGACGATTCGCTCTTCCGGGATCTCCCACTCGCGCATCACGACTTGGTAGAGGAGCTCCTTCATCGCGCCGACGGTGAGGTAGGCGTACAGCGTGGGGTCTCCCGGCGCGACGACGCCGAGCGCTTGCCCGTCGCGGAGCGACTGCTCCAGGAGCGACGCGACCTCGTGATAAAACGACAGCAGCTTGCGATCGAACGCGGCGTCGACGCCGACGGCATCGCTCAGCATGATCTTCGTCGTCGCGCGATCCTCGAGCAGCAGCTCCACGATGCGCCGGATGTTCTCGTGGATCTGCTCGCCGACGGTGCGCGCCGCGTCGTTGGGGTCGACGCGCAGGATCGTCATGCCGAGGCGCGTGAAGACGCGGTCGACGATCTCCTCGAAGATGGCGCGCTTGTCCTCGAAGTACAGATAGAACGTGCCGCGCGCGACGCCGGCGGCGGCGACGATGTCGTCGATCTTCGCCGCGTAGTATCCGCGCTTGGCGAACACGTCGCGCGCGTGGTTCAAAATCTGTTGCCGCCGCTCGCCCTTCTCCATCGTGTTTCGCGCAGCCTCTCCGAAACGACGCGCGAGGTCCACGTCGTTTGGGCGGCGAAGTCCGAAAACTGACACGCGTGTCAGTCGCGACTCAGCCGAGCGATCTCGTGGAATAGGCTTGGACCCGCAGGGGTTCGGGGTTACGACTGTCGCCACTGACACGCCAGTCTAGTCGCCGAAGTCGGGCGAATCTCTCTCGAATCCAGCCGGAGGAACGATGGGAAACGCCGGTGAACGCCGCCTCGCGATCGGGATGGACGTAGGCAGCACGACGGTGAAAGCCGCCGTCGTCGACCCTGTGACGAAGGCGATTCTGTGGAGCGACTACCAGCGCCACCACACGAAGCAGCCCGAGTACGTGCTCTCGATGCTCGAGGCGATCCTCACCGCGTTCCCGGATCATCCGAAGGACGCGTGGCGCATGTTCCTCACCGGCTCCGGCTCCGGTCCGCTCACGGGACCGACGGGCGGGAAGTTCGTCCAGGAGGTGAACGCCGTCACGCTCGCCGTGGAGCATCTGCACCCCGACGTCGGATCGGTGATCGAGCTCGGCGGACAAGACGCCAAGATCATCATGTTCAAGACCGAGGCGGCCGACCTCGACGACGGATGGAAGCCGGTCGACGGTCCGCGCATCTTGAAGAAGACGGCGACGGCGTCGATGAACGACAAGTGCGCGTCGGGCACGGGCGCGACGATCGACAAGTGCTTCCTCAAGGTGAACGCGCCGCCCGAGATGGTGACGAGCCTTCACTTCGACTCGTCGAAGCTCCATCACGTCGCGGCCAAGTGCGGCGTGTTCGCCGAGACCGACATCGTCAACCTGATCAAGAGCGGCATCCCGTCGAACGAGGTGCTCTGCTCGCTCGCTGACGCGATCGTTCTACAGAACCTCTCCGTCCTCACGCGCGGCGGCACGTTGAAGCACCGCGTGCTCCTGCTCGGCGGGCCGAACACGTACCTGCCGTTCCTTCAGGAGTGCTGGCGTCTTCGCATCCCGCAGACGTGGGACGAGCGCGGCTTCGCGTATCCGAAAGACGTGCCGATCGAAGAGCTGATCTTCGTGCCGGAGAACGCGCAGTACTACGCGGCGTACGGCGCCGTGATGTTCGGGCTGCACGAAGACGACAACGTCGGCGTGCTGGACACGACGCTGAACGGCCTGCGCGACTACATGACGAACGGGCGCAAGGCACGCCTCGGTGAGTCGGCGGGGCCGCCGCTGGCGAAGACGGAGACGGAGCTCGACGAGTTCAAGCGCCTCTACGCGATCCCGAAGTTCGTGCCGGCCGAGTTCACGCCCGGCGAGACGGTGCGCGCGGTCATCGGTCTCGATGGTGGATCGACGTCGTCGAAGGCGGTGCTCTGTTCGTACGAGGACGGCAAGATCCTCGCGAAGGCGTACCAGCTCTCGAAGGGGAACCCGATCGCCGACACGAAGGAGCTGCTCGAGAAGCTCCGCACGGGCGTGGAAGCGCAAGGCGCGAAGCTCGAGATCATGGGCTTCGGCGCGACGGGCTACGCGGCCGACGTGCTCGAAGAGTGCGTGCGGGCCGACGTGAACATCGTCGAGACCGTCGCGCACATGCTCAGCGCGGTGCACTTCTTCGGCGACGTCGACGTCATCTGCGACATCGGCGGGCAGGACATCAAAGTCCTCTTCATGAAGAACGGCGACATCGCCAACTTCCGACTTTCGAACAGCTGCTCGGCCGGCAACGGCATGCTGCTGCAAGCGACGGCCGACTCGTTCGGCGTCCCGGTCACGTCGTTCGCCGACGTCGCGTTCAAAGCCGAGCTCGCGCCGAAGTTCAGCTACGGCTGCGCGGTCTTCCTCGAGACCGATCGCGTGAACTTCCAGAAGGAAGGCTTCTCGAAAGAGGAGATGCTCGCCGGGCTCGCGCAGGTGCTGCCGAAGAACGTCTGGCAGTACGTCGTGCAGATCCCGCGCATGGCGGCCTTGGGAACGAAGTTCGTTCTCCAGGGGGGCACGCAATACAACCTCGCCGCCGTAAAGGCGCAGGTCGACTACATCAAAGAGCGCGTACCCAACGCCGACGTCTACGTGCACCCGCACACCGGCGAAGCCGGCGCGATCGGTGCGGCGATGGAGACCCTCCGCGTCGTGAAGCGGAAGGGGAAGAGCTCCTTCATCGGGATCGACGCTTCGATCGATCTGAAATACGCGACCAAGAACGACGAAGAGACCGTCTGTCACTTCTGTCCGAACGAGTGCAAGCGCACGTTCATCGACACGACGCGCCCCGACGGATCGACCAGCCGCTACATCGCCGGCTTCTCGTGCGAGAAGGGGACCGTCGAGTCGAAGGAGGCGATGCTCAACCTCGTCGCCGAGCGGAAGAAGGTCGCGGCCGAGTTCCCGAACATGGTCTCGTACGAGGCCAACCGCGCCTTCGCGCACATCTACGAAGGCGAGCCGATGCCCGAGGCGGGTAGGCCGATCAAGGCGATCGAGGTTCGCAAAGGGATCTTCGGGATCCGTCGCGTCGAAGTGGCGCGTCCCTTCCAGCGCTCGTCTCCCGAGTCGTGGGAAGCGCGGAAGCGGCTGCGCATCGGCATGCCGCGCGTGCTCAACATGTATTCGACCGGTCCCTGGTTCCGGACGTACTTCGAGCAGCTCGGCATCAAGAAGACGAACGTCATCTTCAGCGACGAGACGACCGAGGAGCTCTGGGTCGCGGGCGGGAAGTACGGGTCGATCGATCCCTGCTACCCGTCGAAGGTCGCGCAGGCGCACATCCACCATTTGCTCTTCGTGCAGCACACGGAGAAGCGCCCGCTCAATTACATTTTCTTCCCGATCCTCACGCACGTGAACAACTTCGTGACCGACACGATGGACAACGCGAGTTGTCCCATCGTCGCCGGCGCACCCGAGGTCATGAAGGCGGCCTTCACCAAGGAGGTCGACTTCTTCGCGACGCGCGGCATCGAGTACCTGGACCCGGCGGTCTCCTTCATGGAGCCGACGCTCATGGCCAAGCGCCTCTTCGACATCTTCGGCCCGCGCCTCGGCGTCACCGAAGACGAGAACGATCACGCCTGCCGCGAAGCGTGGAAGGCGCTCAATGCGTTCGACAAGGACGTCGAAGAGAAGGGGCGCGCCATCCTCGAGACCGTCGAAGCGGAAGACCGCGTCGCCATCTTGATGATCGGCCGGCCGTACCACTCCGACCCGGGGCTCAACCACGGCATCCCAGAGGAGTTCCAGGTGCTCGGGTATCCGATCTTGAGCGTGCGATCGATCCCCAAGGATCGGGAGTACCTCGATCGGTATTACAAAGAAGAGCTCGACAAGGGGACCATCAAGACGCCCCTCGAGCTCAATCACGTGTGGCCGGAGAACTATTCGGTCAACAGCGCGCAGAAGGTCTGGGCCGCGGTGTTCGCCGCGCACCATCCGAACGTGGTCGTGCTCGACCTGTCGTCGTTCAAGTGCGGCCACGACGCGCCGACGTTCGGGCTCATCGACTCGATCATCGAGACGAGCAAGACGCCGTACGCGGCCCTGCACGACATCGACGCGAACAAGCCGGGCGGGTCGATCAAGATCCGCGTGAAGACCTACGCGCACGCGCTGAAGCTCCACGAAGAGCGCCTGCAGGACTCGAGCAAGCGGAAGGGCGAGCTCCTTCGCGCGCTCGATCGCAAGCGGCTCGAGCTCCTCGAGCTGCGTCGCGAGCAGCTCGCGTCGCGCAGCCAGACCGATCCCGCGATCCTCGCGCAGATCGTCGAGCTGCGCGCGCGCGTCGATTCGTACGAAGTCGCTCAGCTACCGCCCGAGCCGGTGGCACCGCCCAAGGGGTTGGTGAAGCTCGGAAAGAAGAACTCCGACGGGGAAGTCGTCCGTCTCGACGCTTGAAAGGGAACTGACCATGACCACTTCATTCGACAACGCAGGCGTGGACGGAAAGAAGCGACTCCACATCGTCGACAACCTCGACGAGGAGCTGAAGGCGTTCGAAGCCGAAGAGCGAAAGCGCCTCGGGCTCGACAAAGAGCAGACGCAGTGGGTCGAGGAGATGGCGAACAAGACGTTCACCAAGACCGAGCGCAAACACATCACGATGCTCAACGGTGGTCTCACCATCGCGCACGACTATTTCGTCGAAGCGGGGCTTCGCGGCGTTGGGTACAACGTCCAGACGCTCGACGTTCCGGTCAACTCGGCGCTCCAGGTGGGCAAGGAGTTCGGCAACCGCGGCCAGTGCAACCCGACGTACTTCACGGTCGGCAACCTGGTTCAGTACCTGATCATGCTGCGCGATCAGAAGGGGATGACGGCGAAAGAGATCGTCGACAACTACGTGTTCCTCACCGCCGGCGCCTGCGGCCCGTGCCGCTTCGGCATGTACGTCACCGAGTACCGTAAGGCGCTCCGCGACGCCGGCTTCGAAGGCTTCCGCGTCGTCCTCTTCCAGCAAACGGGCGGCGTGAAGCAGGCCACCGGCGAGGAATCCGGCCTCGAGCTGAACCCGGCGTTCTTCTGGGCGATCGTGAAGGCGCTCCTCGTGGGCGACGTCATCAACGCCATGGGGTACCGGCTTCGTCCCTACGAAGTGAACGTCGGCGACACCGACAAGGCCGTCGAAGCCGCGAAGAAGATCATCCACACGGCGCTCGAGAACCAGACGAACATTCTCCACGCGCTGTGGAAGTGCAAGCCGCTCTTCGCTTCGGTGAAGGTCGACAAGACCCTCGCCAAGCCCAAGGTCAGCATCATCGGCGAGTTCTGGGCGATGACGACCGAAGGGGACGGCAACTACCAGCTTCAGCGCTTCCTCGAAGGCGAAGGGGCCGAGGCCGACATCCAGCTCGTGACGGCCTGGATCCTCTACATGGTGTGGGAAGGGCGCAACGACACCAAGGAGCGCAAGGACCTCAACGGGCAAGACCAGGCGAAGTACGGCCTGGGCGACATGGGGCCCTTCGACGTGGCGAAGAAGCTCGGCGGGCTGTGGGCGGCGGAGCGGATCATCCGCGGGCTCTTCCAGACGTTCGCGAACGTCGGCGGTCTCTACGGTTACACGTTGCCGGACATGGATCACATCGCGGCGATCAGCCACGAGTATTACAACAACGACATCCGTGGAGGCGAAGGCCACATGGAAGTCGGCAAGGTGATCATGAACGTCGTCGACTCCAAGTGTCACATGACGCTCAGCGTGAAGCCCTTCGGCTGCATGCCCAGCGCCGGTGTGTCCGACGGAGTGCAGTCGGCGATCACCGAGAAGTTCCCGGGGACGATCTTCTGCGCCGTCGAGACGAGCGGCGACGGGCGAGTGAACTTCTACTCGCGCGTGCAGATGTATCTGTTCAAGGCCAAGCAGGCCGCGGTCGCCGAGTACGACAAGGCGCTCGAGACGCACGGCGTGACGAAGGAGCAGGTCAAGGCGTTCCTCGCCAAGAACAAGAAGTTCGGGAGCGCGCTCCACAAGGCGCCGCACTCGTACGCCGGCAACTGCGCCGATCTCGTCGCCGAGATCGCGCCGTACATCACGAAGACGCGCACCGAGCGCTTCCTCGCGTCGGTCACCAGCTTCGGCAAGCGCTCACGCGAGATCGCGCGAACGTCGCCGCACATGGTGATCAACCTCGTGACGACGACCGTGAAGTCGGCGCCCGAAGTCGCGCAGCGCGTGAAGGAAGACCTCACGCTCATTCAGGAGATGCGCCGCGCGAAGAAGGCGAAGCGCGTCGTCGAAGTGAGCGCTGCCGCGGCGGAGTAGTCACTGTCGCGATCACTGTCATCCTGAGCGAAGCGAAGGATCTCAGCGGGACCCGCGGAGATCCTTCGTCGCTGCGCTCCTCAGGATGACAATGGGGGGGGCGCGCGCCTCAGGCCCACTGAACTCGAAAAGTCATAGCCATCGGGACCCGCATGCCGGGCTTCTCGGTGGAGTATGACTTCGAGCAGAAGAGATCCGTCACGCCGAGGACGAGTCCGCGAAGCGCGTTGCGGTAGTAGCGGGAGTCGCACAGGCGATTCTGCACCACCTCGACGCGCGCTTCTTTCGGACCCATCTTGAAGACGGCGACGCCGTTGCCGTCGTAACCGCGTGACCAGAAGCGCTGGAACTGCGGGAAGATGTTCCAGGGCGAGACTCCCGCCTCCTTCGCCATCCGGATGACGGTACCGAGGAGCGTGCCGCTCGTCTTGTCGAACGTCGCTCGGCCGTTCGCGACCTGCTGCTCGACCGGGAAGTTGAGGTACTCGCAGGCGTCGTAGTGGGCGTACGCGACCTCGATCGGCACCCACGTGCCGGCCACGAGGTTGAACAGGATGTCGCGGTGCGGCGCGCTGAGGCGCGACTCGTACTCCGCAATGCGCCCCAGCTCGCGAATCGTGGCGAGCGATCCAATGAGGACCGTGCTCCGAGCGTGGCGAATCGGCACCAACGCCTTCGGCAGCGCAAGCACGACTTCTTCGGTCGGAGGCAACGCTCCCGAGTCTAGGGCATCACGCCAGGATCTCGCGCGCGATTCGCAGGATCTGAATCTCGTCGGTCCCGCCGCCGATCTGAAAGAGCTTCGCGTCGCGGGCCATCATTTCTACGACGCTCCCCGTCATGTACCCCGCGCCCCCCATCAACTGCACGGCTTCGAGCGCGCAATTCATCGTGGCGCGCGCGCAGTACAGCTTGGTCGCGCTGGCCTCCTCGGCCGTCAGCGGCGCGCCGGTCTGCTCCGCTTCGAGCTGCCGGAGTAAGAGCGTGCGGACGATGGTGCGCGCTGTGAACATCGTCGCCAGCTTCTCTTGAACGAGCTGGAACGCGGCGATGGGCTTGCCCCACTGGGTGCGCTCTTTTGCGTATTTCACCGACTCGGCGAGGCACCGCTCGATCATCCCGAGGCACATGGGCGTCATGCCGAAGCGCTCGTTCGAGAGCGAGGCCTTCGCCGCTGCGCGTGAGCTCGTCGCGGTCTCGCCGCCGAGGAGCTGGTCGGCGGCGACGTGGACGTCGTCGAGGAAGATCTCGCCGGTAGGGGAGGCGTGCATTCCCATTTTCGCGAAGGGCGCGCTGGTGGCGACCCCCTTGGCGGTGCGATCGACCAGGAACGCGCGGACGTCTTCACCTTCTCCCGTCTGCCCGCCCGCCGCCGCTTCGCTCGTGCGCGCGTACACGACGAACGAGTCGGCGAACGGCGCGTTGGTGATGAACGTCTTCGATCCTTTGAGGACCCATCCTCCGTCGGCGTCGTCGACGCGGCGCGCGGTCGTGCGCATCGATCCGAAGGCGTCGCTCCCTGCTCCCGGCTCGGTGAGCGCCCAGGCGCCGATCTTCTCCAGCGTGAGCACCGGCAACGCCCACTTCTCCTTCTGCTCCAACGTGCCGCGCGCCATCACGGCTCCGCCGAAGAGGCCGAGCGACGCGCCGAACGCCAGCGCGAAGCCCGGACAGCAGCGCGAGAGCTCCATCATCAAGATGGCCATCATCGCCGCCTGTCCGTCGCCGCGGCGGCCCCCCTTCTCCGCCTTCTCTTTCGGGACGTCGCTCTTCGCCGCCTCCTTCATCTTCGCGAAGCCGGCGCGCGCCATGTCGGGGATGCCGAACGTCGCGGCCATGGCGCGCATCGTCGGGTAGACGGAGACGGTGCCGGCTTCCATCGCGCGCACGTGCGGCTCGAGATTCTGCGCGCACCATTGCCCCATCGCCGACTGCGCGAGCTTCTGCTCTTCCGTGAAATCCAGCATCCGGGACCAATACCGCGTGCCGCGCCTCGTGATAAGTCACGGCTCATGGCGGCGAACGGCGACACGACCGACGGCGCGACGCTCGATCGTCTCGCGCTCGAGGGCGTACCCAAAGACGTCCTCGCCTTGTGCGAGAGACTCCGGTCGCAAGGGAAGCGGGCGTGGATCGTCGGCGGCTGCGTGCGCGACATGCTCCGCGGTCGCCCGAGCAACGATTGGGACGTGTGCACGGACGCGCGCCCCGACGAGCTGATGAAGATCTTCCCGCGCGCGATCCCCACGGGCATCGAGCACGGCACCGTCACGGTCGTCAGCAACAAGGTGCACTACGAGGTGACGACGCTTCGGGGCGAGGCCGCGTACTCCGATGGGCGGCGCCCGGACGCGGTGAGCTTCGTCGACGACATCGCGGCCGATCTGGCGCGGCGTGACTTCACTGTGAACGCGATCGCGGTCGATCCCGTCTCCGGCATCGTGATCGATCCGTTCGGCGGTCGCGCCGACCTCGCGGCGCTGGTGCTTCGCGCGGTGGGCGATCCGATGGAGCGATTCTCGGAGGACGGGCTCCGCGTGCTCCGCGCCGCGCGCTTCGTGGCGACGCTGGAGATGGAGCTCGACCCGGCGACGGAGAAGGCCATCGAGCCGACGCTGTCGACGTTCCGCAAGGTGTCGCAAGAGCGCGTGCGCGACGAGTGGGTGAAGGCCATGAAGGCCAAGCAGCCGTCGCGCGCGTTCGAGGTCATGCGGCGGACGGGGATCCTCGGTGTCACGTGCCCCGAGCTCCTGCTCGGCGTCGGAATGGATCAGAACAAGTGGCACGCCTTCGACGTGTGGAAGCACGGGATGGAGTGCCTCGACGCCTGCGTGGGCGATCCCATCTTGCGCATCTCCGCGCTGCTGCACGACGTGGGCAAGCCCGCGACGCGCGCGTGGTCCGACAAGACGAACGACTGGACCTTCTACGATCACGACGTCCTCGGCGCCGAGATCGCCGAGCCGATCGCCACGCGTCTCCGCTTCTCGAACGACGAGAAGGCGCGGATCGTCGCGCTCGTGCGGCATCACCTGTTCCACTATTCGAACGAGTGGACCGACGCGGCCGTGCGCCGGTGGATGAAGCGCGTCGGCACGGATCGGATCGCGGACCTCTACGCGCTGAACGAAGCCGACGTGCGGGCCAAGGGGCGCGACGCGAGCGAGGACCTCGCGTCGCTGGCGGCGCTGAAGGTGCACGTGGAACGGGTGGCCTCGGCGGGAGCGGCGCTGGCGACGCGCGATCTGAAGATCAACGGGCGCGACCTGATGACCGGGCTCGGGATGAAGCCGGGACCGATGATCGGCAAGGTCCTCGAAGCGCTCCTCGAGCTGGTGCTGGCTGAGCCGGAGTTGAACGAACGCGAGACGCTCCTTCGCCTGGCGCGCGAGATCCTCGCGGCCGGCCCGGCCTGAGGCCCGCGCGATCACGAGATCGTGGTAGCTTCGCCGCCGTGCGACGGTCGTTGCCGGCGGGCGCAATGCGCATGGGCATGGGTGTGGCTCTCGCGCTCGTCGCGTCGAACGCGCATGCGCAGTCGCGGACGTCGTCGCCGGGGACGATCGGCGTGGGCGATTGGGAGCTGGCGCCGCTCGTGGAGATTCGCACGCGCGGCGAGTACCGGCGCGACGCGCCCGAGCTCGCCGGCGTGGACGTGCCGGGGAACGCGGCGACCCGCGCGCGCAATGCGTACGGCGTGCTCGAGCGATCGAGGCTGGGGCTCGGCGCGGCGTATGGCACGAGCGACAACGATCGCGGCGTGCTCGGCGCGCAGCTGACGCTGCAAGACGCGCGGGCGTGGGGAGTCCCATCGCCCACGGGCGTCCTCGGCGGGGACGGGAGCGGGTCGTCGATCGGTCTGTACGAAGCGTGGATCGAAGCGCGTACGAGCTCGGCGCATCCGTCGTTTCTGCGCGTCGGGCGGCAAGCGATCACGTGGGGCGACGGGCGGCTGGTGTCGAACGCCGACTGGTCTCCCGTGGCGCGCACGCTCGATGCGGTGCGCGGTCACGCCAGCGTCGGTCTCTTCGATTTCGAAGCGTTCGCCGCGATCCTCGACGCGCCGCACCCGCTCGGCGCGGGCTTCGGCGATACGGCCGGCCCGACGGTCACGGGCGATCAGCTCTACGGCGCGCAGGTCGGCGCCGCATTCGATCCGCTCCTCAAGGCGGAGCTCTCGCTCCTCGCGCGCGTCACGCGCGACGACGCGCCCACCGACACGTCACGCTTCGCGCTCGCGCGCTCCGACGGCGAGCGGTACGTCGGCTCGCTGCGCATCCACGGCGGCGCGAGCGGATGGCGCTACGCCTTCGAAGGAGCCTACGAGCTCGGACGCGCCGAGCTCCTCGCGGGGACGAAGATCGCGGCGTACGCGGGCGCGGGGTACGTCGAGAAGAAGCTGAGCGACGTCACGCTCACCCCCGCGTTCCGCGTCGAGGCGGACTATGCGAGCGGCGGCGGCAACGGCACCACGTACAAGCAGTTCGATCCGATCCTCCCGGACGTCCACACGCTTCACGGCGCGATGGACGAATTCGCATGGTCGAACACGATGCAGCTCAGCGCGCGCGCGTCGATCGTCCCGTGGAGCGACGGTCGGGCTGCGGTCGAGTACCGCTACGCGCAGCTCGCCAGCATGAGCGGCGAGTGGCTCGATGGGTACCTCGGCGCGATCGGGCGCGGGCGCGGCGGGGCCGTGCTCGGGCACGAGGTCGATGCGTGGGTGTCGTGGCGTCCGTGGCCGGTGCTGGAGCTCGTTGGTGGGTACTCCGTCTTCGCGCTCGGCGACGCGGCGCGCGCCATGCTCTCAGCGGTGGAGAACGAGTCGGTCGTCGCCGGCGGCACGGTGAGCCCCGCGTCGCTGGCGCACTTTGGATACCTGCAAGCGACCTTGCGCATTCCCTGAGCGGCTGACAAATGTTCCTGAGGTGCGTCGCACCTGACGACGGCGAGTTCGCGCGAAGCGCGACTCGGTCTACAGAAGGAACCGTATGGCGCAGAGGGGCGAACGGCTCAGCGAGCGAATCTCGATCGCGATCGCGATCGCGATCCACGTCGCGGTGTTCGTCGCCGCGCGGTCGATCGTGAGGCGCGAGGTCGACGCCAGGCCTGTGGAGGCGAGTGAGGTGGCGATCGAGGTCGAGGAGATCTCGAGCGAGGAGAGCTCGATCGAGTCGACCGACGCCGTCTCCCCGCGAACCCTCACCCCCGGCCCCTCTCCCGCAAGGGGAGAGGGGAGGAGAGATCACGCGTTGGCTCCTCCCCCTCTCCCCTTGCGGGAGAGGGGGCTGGGGGGTGAGGGTGCGCGGGGAGAGGGGCCCACGCCGATCAGCGGCTCACGCATCGAACAAGCGACCGAGCCATCGCCCGCGCCGGCCGAACCGCGCCCCGCGCCTCCGCTCTCCTTCGCGCAGCTCGGCCTCGAAGGCCCGAACCGCTTCGTGGAAGCTCCGCGCGGGTCCTCCTCGTCGTGGACGATCCAAGATGCGGAGAGCGGCGTCCGCAAATCGATCGCCGAGTCGCTCTTGAAGCACGATCGCGCCGTGGGCCTCGGCTCCGAAGGGCCGGCGATCGCGGCGATCGAAGAGGTCGTCGTCGCCAGCACCGCCGCGGTGAACGGTCGCGCGGTGCTGAGCCTCGCGGCCGACGCGCTCGGCGTCATCACGCACGTCGCCTGCGTCGACGGCGATCACGCGCAGTGGGACGCCATCGCCGCCGACATCACGCGCGCCCTCGGAAACAAGCGTCTTCGCGCGGCGCCGGGTGGTCGCGGCGTCGAGATGCGCATCGAGGTGACCTCGCGCGAGCAGATGCCGAGCGGTCGCGATCCGGGGCTCGAGATTCGCGCGTTCCACATCCCGATCAAGCACGGACGCGGACCGCGATCGACGCGCATGGACATCCTCGACGTCGATCCGAAAATCGTGATCGACGACACGGAAGAAGAAGGAGCCGGTCCGCAAGCGCAGGCGTCGCCCGTGAAGTTCCCGAAGGCGCACATCCAGATCGTGAAGATCTTCGGCCTCGACTTCGATCCCGTCGACGTCGGCGCCGCCGCGCGTCGCGTCGTTCACGCGCACGTGCTCGAAGAGCATCCGCTCTAGGAGTCAGTCGGGCGATCGCGAAGGCCCTTCGGCCCAGCGCCGGTTCGGGCCCACGTCCGCGTGCACGAACCAATCGTCCTTCGACGTGTACACCCCGACGCCGCCGTCCCAGCCCGACGCGCGAATCGCGGTCTCGAGCACGCGCGGATCGATCGCCGTCTCGCCGCCGTCGCCCCGCACGACGACGCGAAAGTCGACCGCGTGCCCGAGCGAGTGCTGGCTGTGCGACGCCACGTGGTGCCCTTTCTTGCGGAGCATCTCGTTGAGCTTCGGACTGCGAAAGCCGCTCACGAGCTCGATGCGCGGAGGCCCGGCGTCCGCGAACGCGCGGTCGCTCGCCATCGTGCGAAGGAGGCCCAGGAGGCGAGGGTCGAGCGCGAGCGTCGAGCCCGTCACGCGATCGGCGAGGAGCGCATCGAACCGCGCGTCGTCGGGGCGCGTCGAATCGAGCGGTACGCGCTCTCCGGTGTGCGTCTGCGCGAGCGTGGCGAGGAGCGGCGGCGCGTTCGCGGGGATCGCGTCGCCCGCTTTCTTCGACGCCAGCCCGTCGCCGTGCACCACGCGCGGCTCCCGCGCCGTGGCGCCCGCGAAGAGCGCTGCAGCCGTGGCCGCGAGCGCAACTCCGACCCACGTCGCCGTCATCGTCTCTCGAGCGTACACCCTCCCGTCCAGCCGGCTCGTCCAGCCAGCGTGCAGGGGCCGGATTGCCGAGGTCGCGTCCTCCTTGACGCCGAGCGCTCCCGCGGGGGAGCCTCGATCAGTTCTCCATGGGCCTTCCCTCCGCGCTTGCAACCAAGGGCGATTCGCACGCTGCGAGCGTCGCGGACGGCGAGCTGCTGCGGCGCATCGGCGCGGGGGACGTGAGCGCGGTGGCCGAGCTCTACGATCGGTACGCGCAGATGCTCTTCCCCCTGGCGCTCCGCATCGTGCGCGATCGCGCCGAGGCCGAGGACGTGGTGCACGACGCCTTCGTGACGGTGACCGATCGCGCGGGGCAGTATGCGGCCGATCGCGGGACCGTCGCCGCGTGGCTGGTGACGCTCGTGCGAAACCTGAGCATCGATCGCACGCGACGCCGCGATCGTCGCGGGTCGCTCGAGCGCGACATCGTCGCCCACGAGCCTGCGGCCGTCGTCGACAGCCCGGAGACGTTGACGTCCGATGCGGCGGAGCGCGCGAAGATTCGCCGCGCGCTGGCGCAGCTCCCCGAGGCGCAGCGCGACACCCTCGAGGTCGCTTTCTTCGAGGGGCTCTCGTATCCGGAGATCGCCGCGCGCGAGAACCTTCCGCTGGGGACGATCAAGTCGCGCGCCGCCCGAGCCCTCGCCGCGCTTCGCGAGGCCCTCGCGCAGGAAGCGATCGACTACGCGCGCCTCGCGCCGCCCCGGAAGTGAAGCGGTGAGCACACCGGGCGCCTCCGCGCGCGTGGATCGTCTATCCTCGCCCGTCACGATGCCGGTTCATCACGACGAAGGCGCAGTCACGCAGCGCGCCGTTCCTGGCCCCGCGCTCTACTTCACGTCGGCGATGCCTTCGGAGCCGCCCAAGGCGGTCGTCGGCATCGTGCACGGCTACGCCGACCACGGCGCGCGCTACGCGCACGTCATGGACTTCTGGGCGTCGCACGGCATCGGCTCGGTCGCCATCGACCTGCGCGGGCACGGGCGCGCGACGGGTTCGCGCGGCTACGTCGTCCGCTTCGACGAGTACCTCGACGACGCCGCCGAGCTCGCGCGCCTCGTCGCCGACCGCGCGCGCGAAGCGCCGATGTTCCTCATGGGCCACAGCATGGGCGGGCTCGTCGTCGCGCTCAGCGTGATCGAAGCGCCGCGAAAGTGGCGCGGCGTGATGCTGTCGGCGCCGTACTTCGGGCTGGCGATGGAAGTGCCCGCGGCGAAGAAGGCGGCCGGTCGCGTGGCCTCGCGCCTCGTCCCGCGCCTCGGTCTCCCCACGGGTCTCAAGGGGAGCCAGCTCACGCACGATCCCGAGAAGGTTCGCGAGCACGACGAGGACCCGCTGGTCTTTCCGAACGCGACGGCGCGCTGGTTCCGCGAGTCGACCAAGGCGCAGGCGCGCGCCCTCAACCGTGCCCGTGCGATCACGCTGCCGTTCTACGAGGTCTTCGGCACCGACGACGGGATCGCGAAGTACTCCGCCGGCCGCCGCTTCTTCGACGCCGTCGGCAGCGCCGACAAGACGTTCGACGAGCGGCCCGGCCTCTTCCACGAGGTGCTCAACGAGTACGAGTGGGAAGACATCGCCGGCACAATGGAGAAGTGGATGCTCGCGCGCGTCTGACGACTCGCTTCGTTCGTTTCGATCACGCCGCACAAAACGAATCGGCCCCGAGACCGCTCACGCGATCCACGGGGCCGACGCGCTGACGCGAACGTCTAGGTCACAGCGGCGGGAGGCACACGCCGATCGAGGTGCCGCTCGTGTAGATGGGCGTGCAGGTCTGCCCGGCCCCCGTGCAATCGCTCGGCTGCTCGCAGGCGACGTACATCGGATCCACGAACGTCTTCCCGGCGGACGTCACCGAGATCGAACCGGTGCAGGCCGATGCCGGCTGGCAGCTCGTTCCACCAAAGTGCGTCTTCTGCGCCGTGGTGCAGTACGGGGCCGTCGCGCTCGCGAGAGCGCCGCCGACCAAGCAGCACACGATCGCGCCGGAGTCCGGTGCGCCGCCGTCGATCGGAAGAACAGGTCCTGCGCTCGCGCAGTCGAGCGGCGACGAGCATTGCCACATCGTGTCGCCCGTGGGGCAGCCCTGGGCTCCGCTGTTGTAGGTCGTTCCCGAACCAGCGAAGGGCACGCACGCCGACACTCCGCCAGCGTCGCCACCAGGCGAGAGACAGCACTGCTCCGTCCCGGGTGCGCAGTACTGAATCGTGCCAGCGTCGTCGTAGCTGTAGGGGCAGTAGATGCCGGCGTCCGTCGGAACGAAGAGGCCCGGGCTCTTGCACGGGGTGCCCCCTTCCGTGTTGCCGCCGCTGTCGCCCGAGACGACACCCGAGTCGTCACCGACCGGGCCCGAGTCGTTGCCCGGGTTCGGGCCGCTGTCGTTGCCGGTCTGGCCGGCGTCGTTCCCCGTGCTCGGGTTGCCGGTGTTGTCGCTGCTGCTGCAGGCGACCACGCTCACGCCACCAAGCACCGCAACCGCAGCGCCGATCAAAGCCATCGTGCGAATCTTCATTGGTCTACTCCAGGCCCTTTCAGAAAACAGAAGCACCCCGGCCCAAAGCCAAAGCGCAAAACCCCCGCCTCGATGAGGCGCGCTCATTGGCCACGATTTCCGGCAGGAGTCAACCTTTGGCGGTGGTCTTGGAAGCGTCTCGTTCAGTGACCCGGGCATTCGCACACGCCGCGCGCCCGCCCGATTCCAGCGTGAAGCGCTCCCGTCACGCGCGGAAGCGGGCGGCCCGGACCGCTTAGAGCGTGGTGGTGGTTTTGACCGGCTCGCGGGGCGCGAAGAGGCGCTTCACCCACGAATAGTCGAGCAGCTCGAAGTTCGCCTGCACCGCCGCCTCGCCGCTCTCGCTCACGATGCGCGCCCGGCGCTGCGCGTCTTTCGTGACGAGCAGCTCGCCGACGACGCACGCGAAGATGGCCAGCGTGACGCCGGCGAAGATGTCCACGAGGTAGTGCCAGCGAAGGAACATCGTCGCGCAGATGATCTGCGCCGCGCAGAACGCCACGAAGGCCCACGTGTACTTGTACGGCGCGACCTTGCGATGCCGGTACGAGTAGAGCGCGAAGTACGTGGGGCACGCGGTGTGGAGGCTGGGGAAGATGTCCTTCTGCGCGCCGCCGGCGTGAACCGTCGCCTGCACCGCGTGCCAGAACGGCCCGCCGGTGAGCTCGTGCTGGAACTGCGTCGCCAGGTAGGCGTACGGGCCGTAGCCGGGCACGAGCATGTAGACGAGGTGGCCGGTGCAGAAGACGAGGAAGATCCCCATCGCGAAGTGCGCCAGGCGGAACTTGTCCTTCGCCGCCAGCATCAGGCCGAGCACGTGCGCCGCGACGAGCAGGAAGTACCCGAAGTAGAAGAACGCGAACCACTCGGTCGTGACCGGCGTGACGAACTTGTCCCACGCCAGCGAGGGCTCGACGTGGAAGACGCGGAGGTCGAACGCGAGGATGTCGCCGTCGACGGCGCGCTCGCTCACGGCCGGCAGGATGAGGCGCAGCTGGAAGTACGAGAGGAAGACCGTGAGCCACACCGTCATGCGGTACATGAACGAGTTGGCGAACGAGCCTGCGCGCAGGATCTCGCCGCGCGTCAGCGCGAGCCCGGCGATGAGGCAGGCGAGGTCGACGCAGATGAGTCGGATGCAGTGCTCGCGATCGGGGCCGGTGCCGAGGGCGACGGCGAAGATCATCACGACGAAATAGGCGCCGATGTACCAATCCTGCGGCGCGAGGTTGCGCGCGAAGAGCGCGCCCCTGCTGTAGACCGCGTCGCGCACAGCGCGCGAGCGCGCCGTCGAATCGAGCGTCTCTCCCTTCGTCACGCTGCCGAGCGTGCGTGAGGGAGTTTCGCGCTGCAAGAATTGCTGCGTCATTAAAGCGAGCTTGGACCCCTAGGCGACGCTATGACCCGAGTTCGCCATCGGTCAATTACGCGAGCGCCTAAATCGTGCGCGAAAAGTCGTGCGCGGTGCGAAGCGCGATTCACCGCGAATCGATGAGGCGGTCAAAGATCGTCGAGTACGGCGCGGATTCGGAGCGTTGCCAGACCGGGCTTCATCTTGGCCTGGCAGGCGAGACGTTGGGTCCTCGGGGCGGCGAAGATGTCGAGGACGTCGAGCTCGTCATCGGCCGCGGGGAGGAGCTCGGCGAGCCCTTCGAGGACGTCGACGCGGCACGTGCCGCAGTTGGCGCTCTTGCAGGAGAAGGGGACGGGGGCGTGGTGAGAGTCACAGACGTCAACGAGCGCGCCGCCGTCGGGGCAGGGGACGACCAGCGGCTCTTGCGACGCGCCGCGCGCTTCGCGTTCGTTCGGGTTGGGCTCGAAGATGACGGTCGGCATTCGGATCTCACTCGCGGCGGAGAAGCAGCGCGTGCTCCGCGCGCGGACGATCTTCGAACGCGCGCGCGGTCGGGATGTGGAAGTGGGGGCGCGCTTGCGATGCTCGGGCCGCGGGGATGAAGCCGCAGGAACGGGCGAGGTCGGCGACGATCTCGTCGGCGCGGAGCGGAACGAAGCCGACGGCGGAGTCGGCCATGATGAGGATCATCGGCGCGTCTGGCGGGAGGACACGCGCCGCGGCGGTGAGGAACTGCGCGAGCTCGTTCGACCAAGCGTTGCGCGCGTCGCCCGCGGTCGCTCGTCCGTAGTTGCGCCGCGCCCCGATCTCGCCCTCCTCGAGCGGCCCCGTGTCGAGCCCGAGCCAGCGCATGCGGAGTGCGTGGTGCGCGACGTAGTCGTACGTCGCGGCGTAGGGAGGCGAGGTGACGATGGCGTCGATGCGGTCGCGCGCGCCGATCGATCGCAGCGCGGTGGCGTCGTCGAGCGTGATGCGCGCCGGCGGCGGAGGAGGCGACGGGAGCAACGAGGCGAACTCGGCGAGCCGGCGCGCGAGCTCGTCGGTCTTCTTCACGAAGAGCTTTGCCGTGTAGCCCGCGGCGGTGCGACGCGGCGCCATCTCTTCCGACGTGTCGCCTCGCTTCTTCGAGAGCTTCACGAGGAGCGCGGAGAGCACGAGCCACAGATCGCTTCGCACGACCGAGTCGGGGTTGCGCGCGATGCCGTCGCGCAGCGAGTCGAGCTCGAGGAGCACGTGCGGCTCGAACGCAGCGACGTCTTCGGGGGGAAAGCGTCGTGTGGCTCCGGCGCGCGCGATGCGGCGCTTGTCCGCGGTCTCGGCGCAGAGGCGCGCGGCGTCGAGGAGCGCGTCGAGCTCGCGCTTCGATCGCGGGCGCGTCTTGCACTTCGAGAGGAGCACGGCGAGCGCGCTCAGGTCGGTGCCGACGGCGCGGCGATCGGCGAGGAGCGCTTCGACCAGCACCGTGCCCGAGCCGCAGAACGGATCGAGCACCGTGTCGCCCTGGCGCGTGAAGCCGTGCACCAGGCGCGCTGCCGTCTCGGGGTGCATGCGCGCCGGGTACGTGTGGAATCCGTGGACGTGGGCGCGCGCGGGATCGTCGTCGCGGTCTTCGTCGTCGCGCGCCGACTTCACTTCGAGGGCGCGCGAAAGGAGCGCGGCGTCTTCGGGGTCGCCGGCGATCTCGATGTCTCCGCCGACGTGCGTGAGCGATCGGCGCTTCCGCGGCTCGGTCATCGCGACGCCTCGCGCTTCGCGGTCGACGACGGCTCGGGTTGGTTCTCGCTTTGCGGGGCCACGGCGCTGTCTACTCGATAGTGGAGCTCGGCGTCGTCATCGACTTCGACGCTCGCGCCGCCGGCCGACAGCTTCGCCAGGATCGCATCGGCGTCGGCGTCGCTCGTCTTGAGCGTGCTCGCGAGATCGCGCGCGGTGATCTGCCCGCCGTGTTTCCGCGCGAGCTGCGCCGCCGCGGAGGCCCACGCCGTGTCGAGCGCGTCGCGTGAGGAGAGGGCGCGCTTCTTCGCGTAAGCCCGCGCGGCCATGGCCATCGTGAAATCGATCGCGGCGAGCGCCGCGGCTCCGAGCGCGGGGACACCATGCGCCGTGGCGGCGGCCACCAGCGCGATCGCCGCGAGGAACAGCGCCATCCCGACGAGCGCGACGGCGGCGAGCGTCATCCCTTGCTGCTTCGTCCGCTCGCTCTTCGCGCGCGCCAGCAACGCGACGCTCTCGCGCCCGACCTTCATCCCCGGCACGCGAGCCCCGCCGCACGCGCCGCAGACCCAGCGGAGCGCGCGGCTCTCTTCGCTCGTGGTCGTGCCGCCGCAGTGGGGACAGAGCTCCATGGGGCGGACTTTAGAGCATGCGTTCGGGGAAGGGGCTACCCCCGCGCGCGCAGCACGAGGCAGTAGACGCTCGCCGCGACGATCATCACCCACGTCCCCGCGGTGCCCACGAAGCGAAACCCGTTCGTCGCGCGCATGGGCATTCCGATCGCGTGCGCGACGCGCGTCACCAGGAGCGAGCCGCCCAGCGCGTGAAGCCACATGCTGGAGCCCCCACTGAGCTCCGCGATCAGCAGCATCAGGACCCCGAGCGGCATGAACTCCGCGTTGTTCCCGTGCGCGCGCACCAGCGTGAGGAGCTCCTTCGACTCGCCCGTCCCCATGCTCACCCGATGCTTGCCGCGCGCGCTCGGAATGCGCGCCGCGAGCGCGATGTTGAAGATGGCGTTGAGCGCGCCGTAGAGCGCGGTGACGGGGACGAGCATCGGGCGATCGTGTCGCCGGTGCGCGCGCTGGGCCAAGTCCCTCAGTGGCCCTGTCGGCGCCTGGATCGCTCGTTTGCGTCGTCGTCCTCGAACGCCTTCGACTCGTCGCCCGCTGCCACTCGGTAGTGCAACTCGGCGTTCCGATCGACGTCGACGCGGCCAGCAACGGTCGCGAGGCGCGCGAGAATCTCTTCCGCTTCGTCCACGGTGATCGACGTCGTCGACGCGAGCTCCTTCGCCGTGATGTGACCGCCGAACGAATCGATGAGCGTGCGCGCCGCTCCGACCCATGCGGCATTGAGCTGCTCGCGCGCGGCTCGATGCCGATGCTCCTCCGACAACATGGGGCTGATGAGTGAGAAGAACGCGATGGCGAAGACGGCGCTCAATACCGCAGCGAGCAGGTAGGGCTTCTGGACATCGATCTCGCGAACGGAGAGCGCCACGAAGCCGGCCCCGCCGAGCACGAGGAGGGCGGCCGGGCGAGATTGACGACGCGTCGCCGCTCGGAGCGTCGCGAAGTCCGCCGTTTCTCGCAGCAGCCTCGTCGTCTCCGCGTCCAGCTTCGTCGCGTCGACGCCCGGCACCACGGGACCCCTGCACGCCCCGCACACCCAACGGAGCCCCTTGCTCTTCTGCGGCTTGGTCAGCCGCTCACAGTGCGGGCACTTCTCCAACCCATGCGCCGCCGATCGGTACGGCGCGGCGCCACTCACGGATGGACCACACTCGTCCCCGGCGGCGGCGTAAACACGAACTGCCCTGCATTCATCGGCGGGTTCACCGCCGCGTTCGAGAAGTCGAACCGGTTGTGATTTCCCTGACCGTCGAGCACCAGCACGCGCCGCACCTGCGACGTCGCCTGGTCCACGTAGAAGAAGACCTTCTGGTACGCCGTCGTCGGCGTCTTCGGGAGGCCCACGAGGACCATGCCGCCCGGGAAGCTCATTTGCGCGCCGGAGAAGAGCTGGAAGTCGAAGGCGTCGGCGAGCTTGCCCTGGCCGGTGAGGAACGAGAACGCCGCGGGGTACTGCGAGGCGGTCACGTTCTGTTCGTACATCTGCTTGTTCGCCTCTTCGTAGACGCGCAGCGTGTGCCCGTCGGAGACGACGCGGTTGCCGGGGGGTGTGTCGTAGACCCAGTTCATTTTGCCGGGCTTCGAGAAGGTGACATGGCCCTTGCTCTGGATGCGCCGGTTGTACTGCTTGACCAGATACTCCTGCGCGAAGTCGCTCGAGAACGACGTGCTCCGGTCGTAGAACTCCTGGACCTTGGCCACGACGGCGTCGCACTGCGCGGTCGGTGCGGCGGTCGGCGCGGGGGCGGCGCCGGCTGCAGGTGCCGCGGGCGTCACGGGGGCGCCCGGGAGGTTCTGCGCGTCGGCGCGCACGGCAGTGGCGACTTGCGCGGCGGTCGCGATCGCCAGCGCGGCAAACAAGGGGCGGAAGCGGGTTCTCATGGCGTCTCTCGGGCTCTTACACCCGTTAGACGGAGGGTGCCTTCCGATAATTGAATCGGGCGCGACGCCCCTGCCGCGCGGGCATTTCCGGCATCGCCGCGCGCAGGACCTGGCTCGCCTGAAGGTGCGTGACCGCCACGGCGAGCGCGTCCGAGGCGTCGAGCGCGGGGAGCACCGTCAGCCCCAGCAGCACGCGGATCATCTGCGCCACCTGCGTCTTCTCGGCGCGGCCGTTCCCCGCGATCGTGCGCTTCACGCGCGCCGGCGGATACTCCGCGACCGCCATCTCGTCGCGCGCGCACACGAGCATCGCCACGCCGCGCGCGTGCCCCAGCTTCGCGGCGGCCTGCGCGTCCTTCGCGAAGAAGAGCGACTCCATGCTCGCCTCTTCTGGCGCGTGCACGCGCAACACCTCGAGCAGCGCGCGCTCGATCTCCACGAGGCGCCCGGCGAAGGGCCCCTTCGTGTCCGTATCGATCACGCCGTGCCCGAGGTGCTTGAGGCGCGTCCCCTCACGCGCGACGACGCCCCAGCCGAAATGCCGCGTGCCTGGGTCGAGCCCTAAGACGATCACGCCAGCGATGCTGTCACGCGCCCGCGATGCGGGCCATCTCCTCGTCGCTCACGTCGAAGTCGGAGTAGACGACCTGCACGTCGTCGTGGTCGTCGAGCGCGTCGGCCAGGTTCAACGCCACTTCGGCGTCGCGCCCGGTGAGGAGCTTCTTCGCCTTGGGGACGAACGCCAGCTTCCGGTTCTTGACCGCGATCTTCGCGGCCTCGAGCGCGTCGCCCACGACGTTCATCACGTCGGTCGGCGTCGTCACCAGCCACTCGTCGCCGAGGTCGGTGTAGTCGTCGGCGCCGGCGCCGACGGCGATCTCCATCAGCTGGTCTTCCGTGGCGAGCTCTTTCGCGAGCGTCACGGTCCCCTTGCGCTCGAAGGCCCACATGGCCGTCGCCGCGCCGCCGAGCACGCCGTTGTTCTTCTCGAAGATCTTCCGGATCTCGGCGACCGTGCGGTTCCGATTGTCCGTCACCCCTTCGACGAGGAACAGCGAGCCGCTGGGGCCCGTCCCCTCGTAGACGACGTCGTCGAACGACACCCCTTCGAGCTCGCCGGCCCCGCGGGCCACGGCGCGCTTGATCGTGTCGCCGGGCATCGACTCGCCCTTCGCCAGCGCGATCGCGGTGCGAAGACGCGGGTTACCGCCAGGGTCGCTGCCGCCGATCTTGGCGGCGATCGTCAGCTCGCGGATGACCTTCGTGAAGATCTTGCCGCGCTTGGCGTCGAGCGCGCCCTTCTTGTGCTTGATGGTGGCCCATTTTGAGTGGCCGCTCATGAGGATGTCCTTTGCGGTTACGGCGGGAAGGCGCGCACCGTAGTGGGAAGCGTCGATCGCATCAAGCGCGGCACACGTCGAAACGCCGCGCCGTGCGGAAGCTCACTCGTCGATATGGACCGCCGGGAGCTGCGGAATCGTGACGTGCTCGACCACGCCCGACGACGGCGGCGGCGTCGGGATCGTGTCGATCGCCTGCGGCGGCAACGTGCGCGAGGTGGGGTCTTCGCTCGGCGGCCACGTGTCGTGGTGACCGCTCACCGGCGGCAACTCCTCGTCCGTGTCGCGGGCCTCTTCGATCTTCCGAGCGACCGAGATGCGATTGTCCGAGCTCCCCATGATCGATCTCCCTCTCCGAACGTGGAGGTCGCTCTAGTAGGAGGTCGTGCGCTTGTCGAGCGGAGCTGGTCGTTTCGTCCCGCCCTCGCGCCCCCGCAGCGGATTCTCAGACGCTGGATCTTTCCTGGGGTTTCTGCGGCAAGCTGCCCGCCGTACCGCAGGGTGATATCGTCCTCGCGATGCCCGCTGCTGCGTCCGATCTCCCCGCTCCCGGCGATCGGATCGCGGACAAGTACGACGTCGTTCGCGTCATCGGCGAAGGGGGAATGGGGGTCGTCTACGAGGTGATGCACGCGCGCCTCCAGCAGCGCGCCGCCATCAAGATGCTCCTGTCGCGCGTGCAGGCCATGCCCGACGTCGTGGCGCGGTTCGAGCGCGAGGCGCGCGCGGCGTGCCGGCTTCGCAGTCGGCACTCGGTGCGCATCACGGACGTCGATCACGACGAGAGCGGGCGCGCGTACATGGTCATGGAGTACCTCGACGGCCACGACCTGGCGCACGAGCTCCATTTGCGCGGATCGCTCTCCGTGGCGGAGGCGGTCGACTTCGTGCTGCAAGCGTGCGCGGCGATGGCCGAGGCGCACACCAGCGGCGTCGTGCATCGCGATCTCAAGCCGTCGAACCTGTTCCTGGTGAACGAGGGGGGCGAGCGGATCGTGAAGGTCCTCGACTTCGGAATCTCGAAGCTCGCCGGCGAGGGCGAGGCGCACATCACGTCGACGTTCGCCACGATGGGAACGCCGCTCTACATGTCGCCCGAGCAGGTGCGCTCGGCGAAGAACGTCGATGCGCGGACCGACATCTGGTCGCTGGGCGTCATCTTGTTCGAGACCCTGGCCGGCGAGCGCCCGTTCCAGGGGACGACGACCGCAGCGGCCGCGGCGATCGTGGCCGACGAGCCGCCGCTCTTGCGAACGCTCGCGCGCGACGCGCCCGAGGGGCTCGAGAAGATCGTGAGCAAGGCGCTCGCGAAGAAGCCGGAGCAGCGGTACCCGGACGTGCGCGCGTTCGCCGAGGCGCTGAGCGAGTTCGCGGTGAACCGGAACATCTTGCGGACGATCGACGCGACGATGATGTCGCCGCGCGCCGACGGCTCGGTGCGTCCGCAGCCGCGCCCGTCGTCGACGCCGTCGTTCGTGCACGCCGAGACGATGGCGCAGACGACGCCGCCGCGGCACCCGCGATCGGGCCCGCAGGCGCTGACGACGGGCGACGTGATCATCACCGGGATGCCGAACGCCCGCCCGCCCTCGACCGAAGCGGCGTGGGCCACGCAGCGAACGATGCCGATGCGCGTGGGCCGCATGACCGGCATCGGACTCGCGGTGATGGTGGTCGCCGCGCTGGCCGGCTTCCTCGTCACGCGCGCGCACGACTCCAGCTCGAACGCGCAGACGATCCCGAGCGCCGCGACCAACCCTGCCGCGATCGCGACTACCGCCCCGATCCCCCCTCCGTCCGCGACCGCATCCGCGACCGCGACGCCGACCGCGACCCCGACCCCGACCCCGACCCCGACCCC
>PLXW01000135.1 GCA_003151595.1 Myxococcales bacterium | reverse complement strand
GCCCCGAGAAGGCGCTCGAGGCGTACGCGCGCCTTCGAACGTCGGACCACCTGACGGTTCAAGTGAACCGCAAGGGTCAGAACATGAACCTCGACTTCAATATCAAGTGAGCGCGAACGCGCACGTAACGGCAGCAAACGAGTAGAGAGCGAGCAACGACGATGGAAGGCGAACCGATTCTGAAGAAGACGCTGTACACGGTGGCCGTGATGGTCGCCGCGTGGACTGCGTTCATGGGGACCGTGTCGATCGTCGCCGTGCTGGTGACGACGCACGCCGTGGCCGCGCCGCAGGGCGAGCCCGCGAGCGCGCCCGCGGGGACCCTGCAGATGATGCCTCCGCCGAATGGGACCCCGCCCTCGATGCAGCACACACCGGCGAACAGCCACGCGCAGCCGATCTGAGATCCGAATCTGAGATGACACGAATGAACGCCTCGTCCAGCTCTCCTCGTCGTCGACTGCGCGCATCGCGCGGAAGCGTCGTCATCGCGTCGATCCTCGCGTCGGTCGTCGTCTTCGCGTCCGCACAGGACGACGCGAACGCGCAGAAGACGATCCCGCGTGGCCCGCGCCCGCTCACCGGGACGAACGCTCCGGCCGCGGGAGCCGCTCCCGACGCGGATGCGAACGCCGCCGCGCCGGCACCGGCGGCCCCGTCACCGCGTCCGCCGTTGGGTGGTGCGGGCGCACCGAACGCTTCAGGCGCCGCTGGAAATCCGACCGCCATTCCCGGCGTCGCCGGTGCAGGCGCTGTGGGTCCCGGTGGAACGCAGACGCTCCCGAACGGAAAGAAGATCGGCGACACGACCGGCCTCACGCAGTTCGAGAACGGCGTCGAGTTTCAGCCGCGCAGCCCCGAGTACAAGGTCGCGTTCTCGCTCGAAGACGCGGACCTCAGCGAGCTCGTTCGCGTGATCGCGCAGCTCACCGGGAAGCGATTCATCTTCGGCGGCAAGATCCGGAACATCAAGGCCACGGTCTACTCGCCGCAGAAGGTGACCGTCGCCGAGGCGTACCAGGCGTTCCTGGCGATCCTGGAGACGAACGGGCTCACCGTCGTGCCGCACGGGCGCTTCCTCAAGATCATCGACAGCGCCGGATCGGCCGCGCAAGACACGCCGATCTTCACCGCCGGTCAGGCCGCGCCGTCCGAAGACCGTTACATCACGCGCATCCATCGCCTGTCGCACGTGAGCGCCGACGAGATGTCGCAGGTGCTCGGGCACTTCAAGACGAAGGACGGCGACATCACCGTCTTCGGCAACCTCCTCATCATCACCGACACCGGCACGAACATCCGTCGCATGATGGAGCTCGTCGAGCAGATCGATGTCGGCGGCGCGGGCGATCAGATCTGGATCGAGCCGATTCACTACGCGAGCGCGTCGGACATCAAGAGCCGCATCGACGACATCGCCGAGACGAAGGGCGGCGGCGGTGGCGGCGGCAAGGGCGGAGCGCCCACGCCGGGTGCGGCAGGCGGAGCCCCCCCGTCGGGCGGCGGAAGCGATCTGCACCCCACGAAGGTGATCGCCGACGATCGCACCAACTCGCTCATCATCGTCGCCAGCGAGCGCGCGTACCTCAACATCCTCGAGCTCGTGAAGCGGCTCGACATGCCGCAGTCGGGCGAAGGAGAGATCCACGTCCTGCCGCTGCAGCATGCCGACGCGATCGAGCTCACCAAGACGCTCACCGAGATCATCACCGCGGCCGCGACGGCGGGGACGCCGGCGACGAGCGCCTCGGGCGGCAAGGGCGCGCCGCCGGCCGGGATCTTCGAAGGTCGCATCAAGGTGAGCGCCGACAAGGCGACGAACTCGCTCGTCGTCACGTCGTCGCCGCGCGATTACGCGGAGCTCCACGGCGTCGTCGATCGCCTCGACATGGCGCGACGCCAGGTGTTCATCGAAGCGGTCATCATGGACCTCACGATCGCCCGCTCGAACCAGTGGGGGTCGAACTTCCACTTGGGCGACACGATCAACTCGGCGACCGGGCAGGGGCTCGTCTACGGCGGCTTGAACCCGTTGAAGACGATCGGCCTCCCCGATCCCACGTCGCTTCAGGGCATGGCGCTCGGCGTTCGCGGCCCCGGCATTCCGGGATCGGAAACGCTGCTCGGCACCGGCATCACCATCCCGGCGTTCGGCGTTCTCATCAACGCGCTCGCGCACTCGGAGGACACCGACGTCCTCTCCACGCCGCACATCCTCGCGACCGACAACGTCGCCGCGGAAATCAACGTCGGTCAGAACATCCCGCTCCAGACGAACGCAGGCGCCGGCATCGGCTCGCTCCCCGCGGGTGGCGCAGGTGCGGCTGGCGCGCTCGGCGGGCTCGGGGCGCTCGGCTTCGGCGGAGGCTTCGCCGCGCCTCGTCAGGACGTCGGCACCAAGATCAAGGTCGTCCCCCACTTGAACGAGTCGAACGAGGTGCGCCTCGAGCTGACCGAAGAGATCAGCGAAGCGTCGGCCACGCCCGTCGGCGCGCTCGGCACGATCTCACTCGTGAAGCGCACCGCGCAGACGACGCTCACCGTGCGCGATCAGCAGACCGTCGTCATCGGCGGACTCATGCGGAACCGCGTCTCGCACAGCGAAGACAAGATCCCGCTGCTCGGCGA
Organism: Myxococcales bacterium; assembly: GCA_003151595.1. The sequence continues at coordinate 54,595 of PLXW01000135.1, read as the reverse complement.
CATCCCGGTGCTCGGCGCGCTCTTCCGGCAGTCGAAGAACGATCTCCAGAAGTCGAACCTCATCCTCGTGCTCACGCCGTACATCATTCGCGAGCAGAGCGATCTCCGCGCCGTGTTCGAGCGCAAGATGCAGGAGCGGCAAGAGTTCCTCGATCGCTACTTCGTCTTCAGCGAGGCGCAGCAGTACACACCGCCGCACGACTGGTCGCGGACCAACGGCCTGCTCGAAGACATTCGCCAAGGGTACCTGAGCGTGGAAGAGCAGAAGGCGCTCGAAGAGCTGACCAAGCCCAAGGAAGTGAAGGGGCACGAGCCGGGGCAACCGCTGGAGATGCCGCACGGAGCAGCGTCGTCGACGAGCGAGCCCCCCGAGAGACCCGTGGCGCCGAACATGAACATCAACGCACCGAACCGCAACGTCGAGAAGGTCGAGAAGTAGACGTGCCCGAGCAGCGCTTCCTCGGTGAGATCCTCGCGCGGCGTGAGGTCGTTCCGGCCGATCGCCTCGAGGGGCTCTACGCCGTGCAGCGCGAGAAGGAGATCGATCTCATCGATCTCATCTTGAACTCGAGCGTCGCCGACGAAGGGGCCATCGGGCGCGCGCTCGCGGCCGAGGCCGAGCTGCCGTTCATGGAGCACCTCGATCTCGATCAGGTGTCCACCGCGCTCGCTACGCGCGTGCCGATCGCCTTCGCCAAGACGCACAAGCTGCTGGTCGTGGCCGAAGACGAGACGATGGTGCACGTCGCCTGCGCCGATCCGTTCGACACCGCGGCGTTCGACGACCTGCGCTTGCTCTTCGGAAAGCAGGTCGACGTGAGCGTGGCCGGTGGCGAGCGGATCGTCGACGCCATCAACCGCGTGTACGAGCGCGAAGCGGGCGGCGGCGAGCTCGAGACCGACGACTCGAACGTCGACGAAGAGGCGGCCAGCGACATCCTCGACTCCGACGACGAAGCGCCCGTCATCCGCTGGGTCAACTCGCTCTTCCTCCAGGCGATGAAGGAGCGCGCGAGCGACATTCACATCGAGCCGGAAGAGAAAGAGGTCATCGTCCGGTACCGCATCGACGGCGAGCTCTACATCGCGCGCCGCGCGCCGCGCCCGTTCATGAACAGCATCGTCTCGCGCATCAAGATCGAGAGCTCGCTCAACATCGCCGAGAAGCGGCTCCCGCAAGACGGACGCATCACCAAGAAGATCGCCGGCAAGAGCTTCGACATCCGCGTGAGCACCATCCCCACGAGCCGCAGCTACGAGCGGATCGTGATGCGTCTCCTCAACAAGTCGAGCGTGCTCCTCGATCTGCCCGACCTCGGCTTCGCGCCGCGCGACTACGTCCTCATGGACTCGATGATCCGGCGGCCCGACGGGATCATCCTCGTCACCGGTCCCACCGGCTCGGGCAAGACGACGACGCTGTATGCGTGCCTCAACCGGATCAACCAGCCGAACATCAACATCCTCACCGCGGAAGACCCGGTCGAGTACGAGATCGGCGGCATCCATCAAGTGCACGTGCAGCCGAAGATCGGGCTGACGTTCGCCAGCGCGCTCCGCGCCTTCCTTCGCCAGGATCCGGACGTGGTCATGGTCGGCGAGATTCGAGACAAGGAGACCGTGGACATCGCGATCAACGCGTCGCTCACCGGTCACTTGGTTCTCTCTACGATTCACACCAACGACGCCGCCGGCGCCATCACGCGCATGGTCGACATGGGCGTCGAGCCGTTCCTCATTCGCTCGTCGGTCATCGGCATCCTCGCGCAGCGGCTCGTGCGTGTCCTCTGCCCGCACTGCAAGGTCCCGTACGAAGCCGAAGACTCGGAGCTCGAAGAGCTGGGGCTCACGGCCGAGCGCATTCACAACCGCTACCAGCGGCGCCTCCTCACGACGTCGCGCTACTACCCGCGAACGGTGGCCGATCGCGACATCCTGGAGACCGTGACTCACGGCGTGAAGCCGATCTTCCACAAGCCCAAGGGGTGCGATCGCTGCTCCAACACGGGCTTCATGGGGCGCCGCGGGATCTACGAGTTCCTGCTGATGGACGACTCGATCGGTCCGCTCGTCTTGAAGAACGCCGACGCGCAGAGCGTGAAGCGCACGGCGATCGAGCAGGGGATGGACAGCCTGCGTGACGACGGCGCGCGCAAAGTTCTCTCTGGCCTCACCAGCGTCGAAGAGGTTCTCGCTGCGACCCAAGAAGACGTGGAAGCCGACGCGCCGGCTTCCGTCGCGGTGCCAGGGGAGTAACCGATGGCCGTCTTCGAGTACCGCGGTCTGGTCGTCGCCAGTGGCAAACAGGTCCACGGCGTTCGCGACGCGGACAACCCGAAGGTGCTCCGCTCGGCGTTGAAGCGCGAGGGGATCCTCCTCACGAGCGCACAGGAAGACACCAAGGCGCACGCCGACAAGGGGAAGAAGCTCGACTTCGGCGCGCTCTTCCGCCGCGTGTCGGTGACCGACGTGGCGATGATGACGCGGCAGCTGGCGACGCTGGTCGCCGCCGGGATCCCGCTCGTCGAGTCGGTGTCGGCGCTCACAGAGCAGGTCGACAAGCTGGAGTTGAAGCGCGTCCTCACGCAGGTGCGCGATCGGTTGAACGAAGGGTCGTCGCTCGCCAAATCGCTCGAGCCGCACCCCGACGTCTTCCCGCCGCTCTACGTGAACATGGTCGGCGCGGGCGAAGCCTCGGGCACGCTCGAGACGGTTCTCTCCCGCCTCTCCGACTTCATGGAGAACCAGGCGCGCCTGCGCGGCAAGGTCGGCGCGGCCTTGGCCTATCCGGCGATCATGCTGCTCATGGGCGGCGTGCTCATCAGCATCATGATGGTCGTCGTCGTTCCCAAGGTGACGAGCATCTACGCCACGCTCGATCGCGCGCTCCCGATCTACACGCAGATCCTCATCGCCGTCTCGAGCGCGCTCGGCTCGACGCAGATGCTCGGGTTCCTCTCGGCGTCGGCCACCATGACCACGATCCGCCGCTCGCTCGCGTCGCGAACGGCGGCGCCCGAGAAGCGCCTGGCGTGGAACGTCGTGGCCATGGTGTGCGCTGGGTTCAGCGTCCTCTTCGCCACGATGGTCGAGTCATTCCTGGCGTTCGTCGTGGGGTGCGTGTTGGGCATCGTCTTCGGGTACCTCGTCGCCCGCTTCCTCGCGTGGCTGGCGACGCCGGCCGGACAGTTCCGCAAGGACACCGTGCTCCTCAAGATGCCGATCTTCGGACACTTGCTCCGCATGATCGCCGTCACCCGCTTCGCGCGCACGCTGGCCACGCTCCTCCAGAGCGGCGTGCCGCTCTTGAAGGCGATGGACATCGTGAAGAACGTCCTCGACAACGCGCGCCTCTCGAAGGTGATCGAAGAGGCCATCAGCTCGATTCGCGAGGGCGAGTCGATCGCTCAGCCGCTCAAACGGAGCGGAGATTTCCCGCCGATCGTGACGCACATGATCGCCGTTGGCGAGAAGAGCGGCCAGCTGGAGACGATGCTCGAGAACGTCGCTCGCGCGTACGACACCCAGATCGACACGCGCGTGCAGGCGCTCACCAGCTTGCTCGAGCCGCTCATGATGATCGTGATGGGGAGCGCGGTGGGGTTCATCGCCATCTCGATCCTGATGCCGCTCGTGCAGATGAACGACTTCGTCCAGTGAGGATCGCACCATGCTTCGCCGTCGCACCGAATCACGCCGCGTGTTCTTCCCCTGGGAGAGGAAGACGGGCGCGCTCGGTGTCCTCGGGCGGACGCGCGTGGGGCTGGTGCTCGCGGTGCTCGTCGTCGTCGTGTGCGTGGCGCTCGTGCGCAGCCGCGAAGAGCGACTCGCGTCGATCCGCGCCACGCGCGCGTCGATCGGCCTCGCGTTGCGCGCCGTCGCTTCGTACCGCGCGGATCACTCCGGCGGATGCCCGCGCGACTACGTCGAGCTCGTCGCCGGCGGTTACGCGCACGACCTGGCGGTCGACGCCTGGGGTCGCCCGCTCCGCGTGACGTGCCCCGGCCGCCGCGACCCGAAAGGGTTCGACGTCTCGAGCGACGGCCCCGATGGATTGCCCGGCGGTCTCGACCGCGTCGAATGAGTCGCGCCGCGCGCGGCGCTCTAAGAACAAGTTGAGGAGATGGTTCCGATGGTCTCGATGGTTCAAGTGCAGACGATGACGACAGGACAGGCGGCAGGAGAGAGCTCAATGAAGGCGAGGATCCGTTTCGTACGTCGGGGCCTGACCAGACGGCACGTCCGCGCCTTGCGCGGCGTGGCCCACACCAGGGGCGTGACGCTCATCGAGGTCATGATCGTCGTCGTCATCCTCGGGCTCATCGCCGGCGGCGTGGCCGTGGCCGTGTTCCCGAAATACAACGAGGCGCAGGTCAAGACGACGACCACCAGCGCCATGGAGCTCCGGCGCGCGACCGAGATGTGGCGCGGCTCGCACGCCAGCGATCAGTGCCCGACGCTCGAGCAGCTGAAGCAAGACAAGGCGGTCGACAGCGCGTCGAAGCTCACCGACGCCTGGAACAGCCCCTTCAAGATCACGTGCCAGGACGACGAGACCACCGTCATCAGCTACGGGCACGACAAGAAGGAAGGGACCCCCGACGACATCATCGTGCCGGCGCAAGGCGACCAATCCGGCGATCAGAAGTGACCGATGCACCGCGCAGCGCCAACTCCCCGTCTCGATTCGCGCGCTCGCGCGCGACGGGGACGTGCGCGCGCGATGTCCGGGGGGATGACGCTCGTCGAGGTCCTCATCGTCGTCGTCATCGCGGTGATCATTAGCGTCGTGCTCGTCGGCGGGTCCGGCCAGCTGTCCGGCGCGCGCCTCAAGCACGCGGCGACGGCGATCGCCGGTGCGGTCCGGGTGGCGTTCACGCGCGCGACCTCGACGTCCAAGCACCTGCGGCTCGTCTTCGACATCGAGAAGAGCGCGGTGTGGATGGAAGAGGCCGACGCGCCGATGCTCGTCACGATGAAGGATCGGACGGGCGCGGGGGGTGCCGATCCCGCGACCGACGCCGAGAAGGCGGCGATCGCCGACGCCGAGACGATCGTCAAAGGGCCGAAGATCGCGCGCGCCCATTTCCACCCCGTCGGCGGCATCTCGCTCACGGCCGAGCAGGTCACCGCCGCCAAAGACGGCAAGCCCACCGGCGGCAAGGGGCCGCTCCCGCTCCCGCGCGGGATCACGTTCCGCAACGTTCAATCGCTCCACGACGACGCGCCGCGGACCGAAGGGCGCGCGTACCTCTACTTCTGGCCGGGCGGGCTCACGGAGCGCTCGTCGATCCAGCTTCGCGTCGGCGACTCGACCGACGAGAACGACGCGCTCTCTCTCCTCGTCTCGCCGCTCACGGGGAAGGTCACCGTGAAGAACGGCGCCGTGTCGCTCGTGATCCCGTACGACGACAAGTCGGCGTCCGAGCGCCAAGACAACGGTGCCTGGTGATGCGCGCCGCTTTCACTCGCGCCTTCTCGCTTCTCGAGGTCATGGTCGCCGTTGGGATCCTCGGCCTCACGCTCACCGTCATTCTCTCGGCGCAAGGGGGGCTCGCCGCCAGCAACAAGATGGCCGCGAACATGGGGATCGCGGCGACCGTCGGTCGCTGCAAGATGACCGAGCTCGAAGAGCGCCTGGTGAAGCTCGGCTATCCGCTCATGGACGATCTCCAGACCGAGGTCGCGTGCTGCAACGACAACACGGACAACGGGTTCATGTGCGACACGCGCGTGGAGAAGGTCACGCTCCCGAACCCGCCCAGCAACTCGCTCGGCGACGGTGGCGGCGGGCTCAACCTCGCGTCGCTGTCGTCGGCCGCGGCTTCACCGTCGTCGCTCCCGGGCGCGCTCGGAGCCATCGCGCCGGGGCTCGGCGCGAACGCGGCGGGGGGACCTGGGCTCGACTTCGACGGCGGGCTTCAAGGGATGGGCGCCGGATTGATGCAGCAGCTCGGCGCGGGCGGAGCGGGATCCACCGGGCAGGGGATGCAAGGGCTCCTGCAGATGGTGATGGGGATGGTCTACCCGTCGCTGAAGCTGATGTTCGAAGCCTCGATTCGCCGTCTGACGGTCACCGTCAAATGGCACGAGGGGCCCAACTGGAAAGAGTTCGCGCTCACCGAGTACCTCACGAACCCGCAGCAAGCCGGGTTCACCGCCGGCGCGCCGTCGGCGAGCGCCGCCGCGGGCGGGAGCATGTCGAACCCGGTGCCGCCCGGCTTGACCGGTGCGCCTGCTGCCGGAGGGTTCGGGCGATGACGCGCGCACACTCCCGCGGCATGACGTTGCTCGAAGTCATGGTTTCGGTCGCCATCCTGGCGATGATCTCCATCCTCATCTACGGCGCGTTCGACTCGATGGCCCGCGGGAAGAAGGGCGAGGCCATGCGCGCGGATCGTTCGCGCGAAGGGCGCGAGGCCGTGCTCCGCATCACGCGCGAGCTGTCGTCGGCGTTCCTCTCCATGCACAACCCGGCGAACACTGCGCTCATCACGCGCGCCACGGCGTTCATCGCCACCAGCGGCGGCACGTACGACCGCGTCGACTTCGCCACGTTCGCGCATCGCCGCGTCGAGCGCGACGTGCACGAGTCGGACGAGTGCGAGGTGGGCTACTTCGTGTCGGCCGATCCGGACGTGGAAGGGAAGCTGGACCTCGTGCGTCGCGAGCAGACGCCGATGGACATCGATCCCAAGAAGGGGGGCATCGTCAGCGTCGTCGCCGAGGACGTCGCCGAGTTCGATCTGAAGTACCTGGAGCCGCTCACCGGGCAGTGGCTCGACTCGTGGGACTCGACGCAGGTGAACGGGCAGCCGCAGCGCTTGCCGTACGAGATCTCGATCCGGCTGGTGATGAAAGGGATCCCGGGGAGCGTCCCCTACAAGTTCGAGACGAAGATCCCGATGCCGATGCAGCAGGCCCTCACCTTCGGGATCCCGCGATGACGCTCGCCGCTCGCATGAACGCCGACGGCGCGTCCGCGCGGAGCGCGGCGCGGTCCACACGAGGGAAGCGTCGTGCGCGAAAGCGCGCGAAGGAGGCGGGCATCGCGCTCGTCATGGTGCTGGGCGCGATCGCCGTGCTCACGGTGATGCTCGCCGAGTTCCAGGACGACACGAGCGCCGAGCTGGCGAGCGCCATGGCCGATCGCGACAGCGTTCAGGCCGAGTACATGGCGCGGAGCGCGGTGAGCTTGTCGCGCCTGCTCATCGCCAGCGAGCCGACCATCCGCGGCGCCATCGCGCCGATGTTCATGATGATGAAGAAGGCGCCGCCGCAGCTCCCGGTGTGGGAGTTCTCGGATCGCTTGCTCGGCGCGTTCAACGACGCCGATGGGGCCCAGACCTTCGCAGGCTCGGTCGGCGTCGACATGACGCAAGGGAAGAACCTGGGAATGCCCGGCGGGCACTTCGAGCTCGTCATCGTCGACGAGGACTCGAAGATCGACGCCAACCTCGGCGCGTCGAACGACATCGCGCACATCCGCCTGGCCAAGGAGCTGATGGGGCTCATGTCCGCGCCGGTCTACGACCCGATGTTCCAGAAGGCCGACCCGAACGGGAACATCAACGATCGTCTCGCCATCTGCTCGGCGCTCATCGACTGGGCCGACCCCGACGACAACCTGTTCTCGTGCGACCTCTCCAGCAACACCGCACCGAGCGGCAACGCGAAAGAGGACGCCTACTACCAGCTCCTGCAGAAGGCGTACTTCCGCAAGAACGCGCCGTATGACTCGCTCGAAGAGCTGCACATGGTGCGCGGGATCACCGACGACTTCTGGACGACGTTCGTCGATCCCGATCCGAGCAACCCGAAGAAGCGCGTGCTCACGGTGTGGGGGCAGGGCGCGGTGAACGTGAACACGGCGAACCCGCTCACGCTGCTCGGTCTCATCTGTTCGGCGGCCAAGCCCGGAGTCGCGCCTGCGGCCTCCGGTTCCGCGGGCTCGACGCCGCTTCCGGCGCCCACCGCGCCGCCCGTCGCCACGTCGAACACCACGCCCGCCGCCGGCGTGAACCCGAACCTCCCCGCTATTTGCAGCGACCCGAACCAGACGTCGCTCTTCACGATGGGGCTCACGATGGCCAAGGGGATCACGATGGGCGCGCCGCTCTTCGGATCGCCCGAGGACTTCATCGCCACGATGAAGGGGCAGGGGATGCTGGGGCCGATGCTCACGATGCTCGGCATGCAGCCGGTGGCGTTCACGTCGGAGAGCGACTTCAAGAAGTCGATCACCACCGAGAGCAAGATGTTCTCGATCTACGCGGTGGGCGTCGTCAAAGGGTACAAGCGCGAGACGCGGCTCTCGGTGCACGAGGTGGTCGACTTTCGAACGTCGCCCGTCGTGTCGGCCGCGCCGATCAGCTCTTCGCCGATCCCCGCCGGCTCGGCTGCGCCCCCCGTGCAGCCGGTCGCGAGCTCCAGTGCGTCACCCGACGCGAGCGCGCTCGCCGCGACGATGCAACCGAGCACGGGCGGACAGGTCGTGTACTTTCACATCGAGTGATCAGGTGAGGACGAGATGAGCATCTCCGTGGGTATCGATATCGGCGCGTCGGCGGTGAGGGTCGCCGTGCTTCGCGTCCAGTATCGCAAGACGACGCTCGAGGCGCTCGTCAGCGCCGACGTTGCCGCGGCAGGCGGGGTGAGCGAAGCGATCCGCGCGGCGTATGCGCAGGCCGTGACGGCAGGGAAGCCGGCCGACGGAATCGCGACGTCGATCGACGGCGTGCGGGCGTCGCTCCACACGCTGGCCTTGCCGGCGAGCGCGCAGAAGCAGCTCGCCGAGGTGCTCCCGTTCGAGCTCGAGGCCGCGCTCCCGGTCGACATGAGCGAGTCGGTGTTCGACTACCGCGTGCTCGACGCGAAGCCGCACGGGATCGATCCGGCGGTCGCGGCGACGCAGGTCGCGGTGCTGACGCTCGTGGCGCGAACGGAAGACGTGCGCGCGCGGATCGAGCTCGTGAAAGGGGCGCTCGGGCAAGAGCCGGAGCGCGTCGGCGCGGGCGCGATGCCGCTGGCGAGCCTCATCGCGAGCACGCCGGCGCTGGCCGAAGCGGGGACGTCGGTGATCGTGGACCTGGGGATCGAGTCGACCGAGGTGCTCGTGGTCGCCGACGGCGAGCCGCGGTTGGCGCGCACGCTGTCGTGGGGGACGAAGGGATTGCCGGGCACCGCGCCGAGGCTCGCGCGCGAGCTGCGACTGACCATCGGCGCGTTTCGCGCGGCGGGGGGCGACGCGCCGACGCGCTTGTTCCTGTGCGGCACGTCGGCTTCGGGCGCGGAGACGTTCTTCGCCGGTGAGCTGGGACTCCCTGTGGAGCCGCTCCCGCCGATCGCCGTCGACCTCACGATGCTCGCCGGACGCGAGCCCGAGATCCCGCTGTACGCCATGGCCATCGGCCTCGCGCTCGGCCTCACCGGTCGCACGCACGGGCTCGATTTGCGTCGCGGCGCGCTCTCGTTCGAGCGCGGGTTCGCGTGGGTGCGGGAGAAGATCCCGGTGCTCGCCGGGCTGGCCGCGGTGATCGTGGTGAGCTTTCTCTTCTCCGCGTACGCGCAGCTCTACGCCGCGAACAAGGATCAGACCGCGCTCGAAGCGGCGCTCGGCGCCGTCACCGGCGAAGTGCTCGGCGAAGAGACCACCAGCGCGGCGCGTGCCCAGGAGCTCGTCTCGCAGCAGAGCGGCGGCGCGGGTGACGATCCCATGCCGCACGTCGATGCCTTCGACGTGATGGTCAAGCTCTCGGAAGACATCTCGACGTCGACCGTTCACGACGTCGATGAGCTCGACGTGGCGAAGCAGCACGCCACCGTCCACGGCATCGTGGGCACGATCCCGGAAGCGCAGTCGATCGAGGCGTCGCTCAAGAACGAGCGTTGCTTCAAGGACGTGACGGTCTCGCGCTTCAACAAAGTGGTCGGCGGCGAGCGGCAGAAGTACGTGCTGGACATCGACCTCCATTGCGACGACGACGTCGGCGGCAAGAAGCCGAAGAAACCGTCGTCGTCGAGCGGCGGGAGTGGAGGGAACGAGTGATGGCGCGGTTCAACCTCAACTTCTCCTCGATCGTCGATCGCTTCTCGCAGCGAAGCGCGCGCGAGCGCCGGATGGTGACCATCCTGGGCGGCGTCGTCTTGTTCCTCGTCGTCATCGTGCTCCCCGTGGGCCTCGAGGCCGCGGTTCATTCGCGCCTCTCGGACGTCGACGATCTCCGCGCGGCGCTCGACGCCGTGCAGTCGGCACGTGGCCAGATTCACGATCGCCAGACCAAGAAGGCCGCCATCACGATGCGCTACCAGAAGCGCGCGCCGGCGCTGGCTGGTCTCCTCGAGCAGCTCGCCACCGCGCAGAAGCTCGAGGTCGTCGACTCGGTCGACCGCCCCGATCAGCCGCACGGGAAAAAGTTCACCGAGCGCCTCACGACCATTCACCTGAAGAAAGCGGGCATGCTCCCCATCTCGAAATTCTTGGAGAGCGTCGAGCAGAGCGGGTACCCCGTCATGGTCTCGCAGATCGATCTTCGGAAGCGCGCGGGCGAGCCCGACTCGTACGACGTGGAGACCACGATCTCGGCGTACGATCGCGTCGAGAGCACGGCGCCCGCGCCGACCGCGTCGTCGTCGTCCGGCAGCAGCGGGAGCACGCAATGAAGGAGCGATTGAAGGCGATAGCGCCGAAGGTCGGCTTTCCGCTCTTCTATCTGTTCTGCCTCGTGCTCTTCGCGCGCTGGACGTTCCCGTGGGACAAGGTCCGCGATCGCATCGTCCTGGGGTTCAACGCGCAGCAGCGCGAGACCGGCGGACAGCAGGAGCTCAAGCTCGACGAGCTGGGGCCGTCGTGGCTCAACGGCGTCTCGTTCAAGGGCTTTCGTCTGCTCAGCCCGCCGTCGGAGCCGGGCAAGGCGCCGAGCGAAATGAGGGTCGACGACGGGAGCGCGAACATCTCGCTCTTCGGCCTGATGTTCGGCAACCACGACGTCTCGTTCCACGCGAGCGCGTTCGGCGGGACGATCAAAGGGAGCCTCGACGACGGGGCGAAGGAGCGCGCGATCGAACTCACCCTCGAGGGGGTCGACCTCGGCCAGATCCCTCAGATCACCCAGGCGCTCAACGTCCCAGTCGAAGGGTCGATCGACGGGACGGTGAAGCTGACGATGCCCGATCAAAAGGCGTCGAAGGCGTCGGGCAACGTGTCGCTCGACATGGCGAACGTGACCGTGGGCGACGGCAAGGCGAAGATGATGGGCTACCTCGCGCTGCCGAAGGTGGTCGTGGGCGCGGTCACGATCGCCGGCGAGGCGAAGGACGGCGTGCTGAAGTTCTCGAAGATCGCCGCCGGCGGCAAGGACCTCGAACTGCAAGGCGACGGGCGCGTGCAGCTGCGCGAGCAGCTCACCGACTCGCTCACCGATATGAACCTCCGCGTGAAGATCAACGACGCGTACCGCGGCAAGAGCGAGACGACGAAGAACCTCTTCGGCGCGCCCGGCTCGCCGAAGGGGGGCGACGCCGAGATGCTCGTCCCGCAAGTGAAGCAATCGAAGCGCGCCGACGGCTTCTACGGCTTCCACATGCACGGCCCGCTCAACAGACCCTCGTTCGATCCCGCGCCGTTCGCGGGGACGTCGGCCACGAACGCGCCCGGCACGCCGCCGATGCCGAGTCCTGGCGGAGGATCGCTCCGATGAACCGCGCACGTCTCGTCGGAGTGATTCACCTCCCGCCGCTCGCCGGGAGCCCGCGCGCGACGGCTGACGTACGCGAGGCCGAAGTGCGCGCCGCCGAGGACACGAAGATCCTCGCCGAGGCGGGGTTCGATCTCGTGATGATCGAGAACTTCGGTGACGCGCCGTTCTTCGCCGGGCGCGTGCCGGCCGTGACGGTGGCGATGATGACCGCGTGTGCGCTCGCCGCGCGCGCGGCCGCGCCGTCGATGCCGCTCGGGATCAACGTGCTGCGGAACGACGGCGACTCGGCGCTGGCGATCGCGCTCGCGGTCGGCGCGGCGTGCATCCGCGTGAACGTGCTCACCGGCGCGCGCGTGACCGATCAAGGGGTCATCCAAGGGGACGCTGCGTCGCTCTTCCGCACGCGCCGCGCGCTCGGCGCCGAGGGGATCGAAGTGTGGGCCGACGTCGACGTGAAGCACTCCGCTCCGCTCGCCGCTCGCCCGCTGGCCGACGAGGTCAGCGACCTAGTCTCACGCGCGCTCGCGGGCGCGGTGCTCGTGACGGGCGAGGGGACGGGGCGCTCGGTCGATGGCGCGAAGCTCGAAGACGTCCACCGCGCGGTTCGCGCGCGCGTGCCGGTGCTGGTCGCGAGCGGAGCGACCATCGGGACGCTTCCCGCGCTCGCACGCCGGAGCGAAGGGGTCATCGTGGGGAGCGCGCTGCGCGCGGATGGGGTCGCGGGTGGGCCGATTGATCCGAAGCGCGCGAGTGAGTTCGCGCGGGCGTTCCGGTCTAGTTTTAGTGTGTGACCCGCGAACATTGAGCCTCACTCCGCCCGCTTCGCGGGCTCCGTTACGGCAACAGCGGGACGCACGTTACCCCCGGGGGGAGCGCGGCCGCTCCTCCCCGAACCCCCCAGCCGGAGCGGAGAGCTAAGAGCACGCCATCGGGAGCGACGATCAGCGTCTTCATCGCGACGATGAACGCCTTCATCGCGAGATGAGCGCCGTCCTAAACGTTTAGGACGCGCGACAGAACAATCAGGAAGACGCTCATCGCGGTGATGAACGCGTTCATCGCGACGATGAGCGCAGTCCTAAACGTTCACTACGCGCGACAAAACGATTAGGACGCGCTCATCGTGGAGATGAGCGCGTCCTAATCGTTCATCAAGACCGGTCGGTCAGTACCGGACGGTGAACGACGCGTACACTTCGCTCGTCTGGCGGAAGAACAGGTACGTGTACCCGACGCCGTCGTGGAGCACGCTGGCGTAGCCGAGCGAGGGATCGCCCTGCGCGAGCGCGAGGGTGAAGTCGCTCTTCACGCCGGCGAGCGTCGGCAGGTTGTAGCGGGCGAAGATTTCACCGCCGTACGACTGCGAGATCGGCTGGTTGGCGAACTGGTTGTCCTGAACGACGCCGGGCGACACGACGTTCGGGTCGCCGCTGGCCACGTTGTAGAACCAGATATAGCTGGTCTGGGCCGAGATGCCGATCGAGAGCGGCTCGTGGAACGGCATGATGACTTCGGCTTCGAGCGAGAAGCCGAGGCGGAACTCGGGGTTCTGCAGGCCGCCTTCCGCTTCGCGGTACTTCACGATGAAGAAGCCCGTCGATGCGCGGGCGCTGAGGCCGACGTAACGGCCGATGCGCTTGTCGAGCTGGAGGACCAAGCCCGGGGCCGTGATGAGGCCCATCTTCTGGCTCGAGAACGACGTCGGCGCGTTGAGCGCGAAGGTCCCGGCGAACGAGAAGTCCTTCGGCAGCTTCTGCGTGCGCGTGTACGTTGCCGTCACGTCGTCGCTGCGGATGCCGCTCTCGCCCTGGTCGGCGAGGAAACGCTCGTAGAAGTAGTCACGGAGACCGATGCGGTCGTGCTCGGTGAGGCTGTACGTCGCGTAGACGCCGAAGTCGTTGAAGACCTTGCTCGCGCCGGCGCCTTCGAGGTCGTCCTGGCGAATCATTCGGTGCGTTTCGAACGTCGCGCCGACTTCCCACGACTTCTTCTTCTCTTTCGCGCGCGAGGCCTCGTCCGGGTTCACCGCGGTGTTGCCCTGCGAGGCGTTGCCGAGCGGCACGATGTCGCCGACGCCCGTCGTGGTCTGAGGAGGCGCGCCGGGGCCGAGGCCGCCTTTGCCGCCCGACTCCCCCTTCTCCGTCTTGCCCTCAGCCGCAAACGCGCTGGTCGAGGCCAGCACCAAAGCCGCTGCAAATCCGAAAGCCGCCGTCGTGCGCATCATCTCTCCTCGAATCGGCGGGCGAAGCGCGCCCGATCTCCCGTGGCGCTGCACCGCAGCCAAGCGTCACCGGTGGACCTTCTACCGCTAGGGGTTACACCCAAGCAACGAATTCCGCGCACACCCATGCGCAGGGACAAGCGCCAGGTGAAGGTTTTTTCGGAACCGGTCACTCCACCCGGCAGACGGAGATGACGGGCCCCGACTGACCACCCACGCGCGTCTGGACACAGGAGGTTCCTGTCGGACAGGCATGCGCGCGGTCACAGTAGTTGGTGCAAGCACCGGCGACGCTCGGCGGGACGGCGTCGCACGCCATCCCCGAACCGCACGTCGCGATGCCGATCGAATCGTCGCAACTGGCTTGAAATCCCCCTCCGGATACGCGCGCGGTGATGCACGCGAGCGTCGGCGTGGAGTCGACCGGCCAGCACGTCTGGCCGGCGGGGCAGGCCAATGGATCGGCCGCGCAACTCGCGCCCGCCTCGGGGGCGGGGGCCGGTTGGACGGTGGGCGAGCAGTGGACGCTGGCGGCGGCGAGGGGGACGAGGAGCGTCGCAAGCGGCGCGCGGAGGGCGAACCGGCGCTCCCAGAAATGGGACCGGGATTTGTTCCAGCGCAAGGTCGTGAACCGGCGCGGGGGTCTCACGTCCGGGAGCCGCGCTTCGTGAGGATCTCGCTCACGCGGGCCTCCGGAAGCGAACGGGCCCGGGCGCGAAGGCGGACGAGGAGCGCGTCGCGATCGGGAGGAGGAGCCACGGTGCGCGCTTCGGCCCCTTCCTTGCGCGCAGCCGCGGGAGGCCGGGGCGCGGCCGGCGCAGGAGGCGGCGGCCGTGAGGACACCGGGCGCGCGGCCAGCGGGACGAACGCGCGCGGCGGCGTCGGCGGACGCGGCGGCGGTCTCATCGACGAAGGGCGCGACGCGGCGGCCGGCAGCGGAGGGGGGAGCGCCGGCGGAACGGGCGACTCGTCGAACCGGATCGACGGCGGCTCGGCGCGGTTGAACGAAGCGTCGACCTGGGTCGACTCGATCTCGATGTCTTCGGCGCTCGACGACGGAGGCGCCGGCGGGATCTGCGACCGCGCCCACTCCGGCAGCGGCGGCGGAGCGCGGCGCGACGACGGGGGGGGCGGTACGGAAGGAATCGGCGACGGCGGGGGCTTCCGCGAGGTCTCGACCGAGGACGACGACGGGGCCGGCGACGACTCGGCGACCTCCGGCACGCTCGGCGAGGGGACCGGGACGACGACCGCGGGCATTCCCATCAACGACGTCGACGCACGCACGCGCGCATCGCGGAGCGACGCCGCCTTGTCGACCAGCGACTTCGACCGCGCGTCGAGCCGCGTGAACCTGAGCGAGAGCCCCGCTTCTCCGGCGTACGCCTTCTCCTTGAACCCCACCACGCGCCCTTCGCCGCGGAGCATCGAGTCGCCGTTCTTCAGCACGATCTCGAAGCGCAACACGACGCCTTGAGGGCGCGACTGCGCCCCGAGAAGGATCACGCTCGTGCGGGTGAGCGTGTCGAACTCGCGCTCCAGGTATTCCTGCTCCGTCGCGTACGGGCGGGTGATGCGGATCGCGACGGGCGACTTCTGCTCGTCTGCCACGCGAGGGAGCATACGCTATCGCCCGACTCCCGAGCATGGTAACCGCGCGCGGATGAACGACGCGTCGGGCCGGGCGAATCGAGCGCGTGTCCTCGTCGTCGGCGGCGGGGCGCGCGAGCACGCGATCGCGTGGCAGCTCGGGCGTGAAGGGTGCGAGGTGATCGTCGCGCCGGGCAACGCCGGGACGAGCGCGGTGGCGCGGAACGCGGCCGTGCGGGTGGACGACGTCGATGCGATCGTCGCGCTCGCGTCGCGCGAGCGCGTGAGCCTCGTGGTCGTCGGGCCCGAGCTCCCGCTGACGCTCGGCGTGATCGACGCGCTCCTCGCCAAGCGGATCGCGGCGTTCGGTCCCTCGCGCGATGCGGCGCAGCTCGAAGGGTCGAAGGCGCACATGAAGCGCTTCTGCACGCGCCACGGGATCCCGACCGCGGCGTACGAAGTGTTCGACGACGCCGACGCGGCCGAAGCCTACGTCCGCGCGGCGAACCGACCGCTCGTGGTGAAGGCCGACGGCCTGGCCGCGGGCAAAGGGGTCGTGGTCGCGGGGGATTCGGACGAAGCATGCGCGGCGGTCGATCGCTTCATGAGGAAGCGGGAGCTGGGCGACGCCGGCAAGACGATCGTGATCGAAGAGATCCTCGCCGGCGAAGAGGCGAGCTTCCACGTCGTGTGCGACGGCACGCGCTTCGTGGCGCTCGAAGCGGCGCAAGATCACAAGCGCGTCTTCGACGGCGATCGCGGCCCCAACACGGGCGGGATGGGGGCCTATGCGCCGGCGCCGATCGTGACGTCTGAAGTGCGTGAAAAGGTGCTGAGCACGATCGTCACGCCGACGCTGGCCGGGATGGAGAAGGACGGCACGCCGTTTCGCGGCGTCCTCTTCGTGGGGCTCATGATCGACGCCGGCGAGCCGCGCGTGCTCGAATACAACGTGAGGTTCGGCGATCCGGAGACGAGCGTGATCGTCCCGTTGCTCGCGGCGCGAACGCGCCTCTTCGATCTCTTGAACGGCGCCGCGCTCGGCGACCTGCGCCCGTCGATCGCGGATCTCGCGGCGCACCCGTCGCACGGAGAGTCGGCGCTGTGCGTGGTGATGGCGGCCGAGAGCTACCCGGCGACGCCGCGCACCGGCGACGCGATCGCAGGGCTCGATGCTCCACTCGATGACGCCGCGTACGTCTTCCACGCCGGGACGGCGCTTCGCGACGGTGCAGTCGTCACGGCCGGCGGGCGCGTCCTCACAGTGGGGGCGCGGGCGCAGACGCTCGACGAGGCGGCGGCCAAGGCGTACCGCGCGGTCGACGCCATCCGGTGGCGCGGCGAGCATCATCGGCGCGACATCGGTCATCGCGCGCGCACGCGAGTCTGAGTAGAACCCGGGAGAGACCCATGGCCGACATCGCACCGCTCACGCCTCTTCGTTACGCCCCTTTCAAGGCCCCGCTCGCGCGCGTCGTCGCGCCGCCGTACGACGTCATCGACGCCGTCGGCCGCGAAGAGCTCGCGGCGCGCGATCC
The DNA here is from genome assembly GCA_003151595.1 of Myxococcales bacterium. The sequence continues at coordinate 37,547 of PLXW01000135.1, read as the reverse complement.
GCACAACGTCGTTCGCCTGATCCTCCCGGAAGGGGAAGGAGACGCGAAGTACGCGAATGCGGCGAAGCTCCTCGAGGCGTGGCGCGCCGACGGCGTCCTCACGCGCGACGAAGCTCCCGCTTTCTACCGATACGACCAGCGCTTCACGCCGCCGGGCGGAGGCACCGCGCGGACGCGTCGCGGGTTCCTGGCGCTGGTGAAGCTCGTCCCGTTTTCGGCGCGCGTCGTCTTGCCGCACGAGCGCACGCTGTCGGGGCCGAAGGAAGATCGCCTGAAGCTCTTTCGCGCGACGCGCACGAACCTGAGCCCCGGCTTCATGCTGTACAGCGACCCGCAGCGCGCGCTCGATTCGGCGCTGGCGCAGGCCGAGACGATCGCCGAGCTGAGCACGCCCGACGGCGTCGAGCACGCGCTGGCCAAGATCGGCGCGACCGACGCGGTCCGCGCGATCACCGAAGGCATCGCTCGCTCGTCGCTCCTCATCGCCGACGGCCACCATCGTTACGAGACCGCGCTGCGGTACGCCGGCGAGATCGACGCCGCGAATCCGGGGGCGCCCGAGTCGGCCGAGCACAAATGGTTCATGGTGTTCCTCGCCAACGGCGACGACCCCGAGCTCGTCGTCTTCCCGACGCATCGCCACGTGCACGACCTCGCGAAGTTCGACTACCGGGCGATGATCACGCGCGCCGAGTCGCTCTTCACGTCGCGCGCGCTCCCGAACGGCGCGGACGCGGCGTCGATCCTCGAGGCTCTGGCGAAGGCCGGTCTCGAGGGGCCGTCGGTCGCCGCCTGCTCGCCCACGGGTGAGGTGACGCTCCTGACGCTCCGGGCGAGCGCCGCGCTCGCCTCTCACCCGACGCTCGGCCCACTCCCCGACGTGCTCCGCCGTACCGACGTCGCGCTCCTCCACGCGGGTCTCCTGGAAGACGTCCTCGGCATCACGCCCGAAGCTCAGGCTGCCAAAACGAACCTCTGGTACCCGCAAGACGCCGCTGCCGCGCTCGCGAAGCTTCGAGGAAACGGCACAAATAGCGCTGGTTTGGGCCGGGACCCAAACCAACACACGAACGAAGAGACCGGCGATCTGTTGCTACTCATGAACGCAACGCCGGTGCGTGATGTTCGCCTCGTCGCCGAAGCCGGACATGTCATGCCGCAGAAGAGCACCTTCTTCTATCCGAAGGTCCTGACCGGCCTCGCCATCCACACACTGGAGCCATCGCGTCGCGTCGCGACGACGACGAAATGAAGACTGCGCTGGCGTTGTTCGTCGTGGGTGTCTAGGTTCGAAAGTGAAGCGGCGTGCGTCTAGCCATTGGCCTGGCGCGCGTTGTATGAGCACTCTTTCAAGCGTCGCCGCCCACGAGAGCGAGAGGTCAGAATGTCAGAGAAGAAGGGTCCGCCCCCCGTCCCGCCGAAGCCCGATGACGAGGCCGTCCAGTTCGGCGACGAGCTACCGGTTCTTCCGATTCGGAACGCAGTGCTCTTTCCAGGCGCGGTGGCGCCCTTCGACGTGGGGCGCGAGAAGAGCGTCGCCCTCGTCGAGGACGTCGACAACCTGACGAGCCCCGTCATCGCCATCTTCGCGCAGAAGGATCCGGCGACGGACGATCCGGGCGCCGAGGATCTGCACAACGTCGGCTGCGCGGCGCGCGTGCTGAAGGCGCTCAAGCACTCGAGCGGAAACTACTCGCTCATCTTGCAGGGGCTCACGCGCATCAAGCTCGATACGGTCACGCAGACCGGCCCGTACTTGAAGGCGAAGGTGAAGCGCCTCGAAGAAGCGGGTCTCGAGGACGACGAGGCCGACGCGCTCTCGATGAGCCTCCGCGACATCGCCAAGCAGGTCATTCAGTTGATGCCCGAGCTCCCGCGCGAAGCGGGCTCGCTCATCGATTCGATTCAAGCGCCGGGCGCGCTGGCCGATCTCGTGGCCGCGAACCTCGACGCGCCGGTGGAAGAGAAGGCCGCGCTGCTCGAGACGGTCGAAGTGAAGGAGCGCATCCGCAAGGTGCTCCGCCTCCTCACGCGCCAGCTCGAGATCCTCAAGATGCGCGAGCGCATCAACTCCCAGATCAAAGAGGAGATGGGGAAGAACCAGCGCGAGTACGTCCTTCGCCAGCAGCTGAAGGCGATCAAAGAGGAGCTGGGCGAAGACGACGGCGACCAGAGCGATCTCGACGCGCTCGAAGATCGCATCGCGAAGGCGAACCTCCCCACGGAGGCCGAGCAGGTCGCGAAGAAGCAAGTGAAGCGGCTCCGCAACATGCAGGTGGGCTCGGCCGAGTACACCGTCGTGCGGACGTACCTCGACTGGATCCTCGACTTGCCGTGGCACAACCAGACGCCCGACAACATGGACATCGCGACGGTCCGCAAGGTCCTCGACGAGGATCACTACGGGCTCGAGAAGGTGAAGAAGCGCATCCTCGAGTACCTCGCGGTCCGCAAGCTGAAGAAGGACAAGAAGGGGCCGATCCTCTGCCTCATCGGTCCGCCCGGCGTTGGCAAGACGTCGCTCGGTCGCAGCATCGCGCGATCGCTCGGTCGCAAGTTCCACCGCATCTCGCTCGGCGGCGTGCACGACGAAGCGGCGATTCGCGGGCACCGGCGCACGTACGTCGGCGCGCTCCCCGGCCAGATCATCCAGGGGATGAAGAAGGCCACGACGATCAACCCCGTCTTCATGATGGATGAGATCGACAAGATCGGTCACGACTTCCGCGGCGACCCGGCGGCGGCGCTGCTCGAAGTGCTCGACCCGGAGCAGAACAACACGTTCGCGGATCACTACCTCGAGATCCCGTACGACCTGTCGAACGTCATGTTCGTCGCCACGGCGAACGTGGCCGATCCGATCCCGGCTCCGCTCCGCGACCGCATGGAGATCCTCGAGATCCCCGGCTACACGCGGCGCGAGAAGATGGCGATCGCGCGGCAGCACTTGATCCCCAAGCAGATCGAAGAGCACGGCATCACTGCCCAGCAGCTCGAGATCACCGATCCGGCGGTCGACTTGATCATCGACTTCTACACGCGCGAAGCGGGCGTTCGTACGCTCGAGCGGCAGATCGCCAGCGTCATTCGTGGCGTGGCCGTGAAGATCGCCGAGGGCGATCTCACGCCGCGGAAGATCGAGAACGAAGAGCAGGTTCGAGAGTTCCTCGGGCCGCAGCGGTACACGAGCGAGGTCGCGGAGCGGACGGAGGAAGCAGGCGTCGCCACGGGGCTCGCGTGGACGAGCGTCGGCGGCGAGATCCTCTTCATCGAAGCGACGCGCATGTACGGCACCGGGAAGCTCCAGCTCACCGGCCAGCTCGGCGACGTNNGCGACGTCATGAAGGAGAGCGCGCAAGCGGCCCTCTCGTACGTCCGGACGAACGCCGAGAAGTACGGCATTCCGAAGGACTTCCTCGAGAAGAGCGACATCCACATCCACATCCCCGCGGGCGGCATGCCGAAGGACGGCCCGAGCGCGGGCGTCACGATGTTCACGGCGCTCGTGTCGATGCTCACCGGCGTGCGCGTGCGGCACGACGTGGCGATGACCGGAGAGATCACGCTGCGCGGGCGCGTGCTCCCGATCGGCGGATTGAAGGAGAAGGTCCTCGCGGCGCACCGCGCGGGGATCAAGCGAGTCATCGTGCCGGAGCGAAACAAGCCGGACCTCGATGAAGTGCCGAACGAAGTGAAGAACGATCTCGAGTTCGTCTTCGTGGCGAAGATGGATCAGGTGCTCGAGGCCGCGCTCGAAGAGAAGCTCACGCCGAAGGTGGCGGAGAAAGAGCAGACGCCTCCGACGCCGACCCCGTCCAACTAGAACCGACCGACGAGCGACAGCCCTGCGGGGGCTCCAGCGGCGCCAGGTGCGATCATCGCGCTTGGCGCCGTTTGCGCTGACGGGGCGCTGAGCACGAGGTACGCGCCGAGGCCCGCGGCGACTGCGGCGCCTGCGGCGAAGCCGATGGAGAGCGCTTCGCTGGTGTGCGCGCTCGACTGCAAGCTCGTCACGTCGGACTCACGCGCGATGGGGCAGCGGCCGTCGGGGCAGTCGCCTTTGACGGACGAGACCTGCCCGTTGTGGACCAGGAGGAAGACCACCGAGCCCACTGCGAGCGCGCCGCCGGCGGAGAGCGCGACGATGCCCCAGGTCGTGCGGGAGGACGACGGGGACGATGACGGAGAGGTCGCGTCGACCGGCGTCGCGGACGTGGGCGCCGGCGAAAGCGTCGTGTGCGCGACAGGGGCGGTGGCGAGCGCCATCGTGACGGTGACGGTCTTCGACTCGCTCTCGGCGAGCGTCACGTCGGCGTGAAAGGGGTCGCGCCCCGACGCCGTGGCGTCGATGACGTGCGGGCCGGGATCGACCGGAAGCGGAACGCCGAGCGTCGTAAGCGCGAGCTTCGACCCATCGAGCGTCACCGTGAGCCCGGGGGGCGCCGGCGTGGGCGCCGCGACGCCGAGCCTCGGCACGCGCGGACGGAGCGCGTCGGCGCGATCGTGCGCGAGCTTGGCGATGGCGTCGCCTCTCGCTGCGTTCGCGCTGGCGCCGCCGGCGTTCGCTTCGCGCTCCGCGGTCTCGAAGTCGGCGAGCGCCGCGCCCGTCTTTCCGAGCGACTCTTCGCACCGCGCGATGTTGAAGCGGACGTTGGCCGTCTCCTTCACCGCCGCGACGCGGCGGAATTTCTCGAGCGCCGGCGCGTACCGTCCGGCGTCGACGTCCTCGGTCCCCTGCCGGAACAGCTCGCGCGCGGCGACGATCTCGGGGGAGCTGGTGCCGTTCGCGCCGGGGGTTCCGGCGTCGTCGGCATGTGCGCATACCGCCGCAGCCGTCACGGCGAGGCCCAAAAATAGGCCCGCCGTGCCGTGCTGGACGCCTCGTCGCAAACCGTTCACGATCCAGGACGATAGTCGAAGGGCTTTCGCGGGTGACAAACGATCCTCTCGCTTCATCGACCGCGTCTCTAGCTTCATCGATCGGCGGCTCGCGCGAGCCGTCGTTCGAAGCGGGGATGCTCGTCGCCGGTAAGTATCGTCTGGCGCGCCCGGCAGGGTTCGGCGGGATGGGCGCGGTGTGGGTCGCCCGCAACGAAGCGACCGACGCCGAGGTCGCGGTGAAGATCCTCATCACCAGCGGTAAGACGAGCGTGATCGTCGACGAGGAGCACATCCTCCGCTTCCGTCGCGAAGCGCACGCTGCGGCGCAGCTCTACCACCGCGGCATCGTCCGCATCTTCGATCTGGTGGAGCTCACGACGCCGGGCGAGGAAGCGCTCATCCTCGTCATGGAGCTGCTACGCGGCGAGACGCTCGCCTCGCACATCGACGTGAAGCGGCGGTTCACGCTCCAGGAGACCGCGGCGATCGCCGTGCCGTTGCTCTCGGCGCTGGCCCACGCCCACGCGCAGGGGATCGTGCATCGCGATCTCAAGCCGGAGAACGTGTTCCTCGTCGTCGATCCCGACGGCCACGTGATCCCAAAGATCCTCGACTTCGGGATCTCGAAGCTCACGCAGCCCACCGTGCCGCGCATCACTACCGACGGCGCGATGCTCGGCACTCCGAATTACATGTCGCCGGAGCAGGCGCGCGGGCAGATCGACATCGACGCGCGGAGCGACGTGTTCGCCGTGGGGATTCTCCTCTACGAGATGCTGTCGGGCGTGAATCCGTTCGCGCACGGGAGCTACCACTCGGTGGTGGCGGCGATCCTGGAGCGCGAGCCGGAGCCGCTGACGAACGTGTCGCCCGAGGTGTGGCGCGTGATCAAGCGCGCGCTCGAGAAGCCGGCGCCGCTGCGGTACGCAGACGCCGCCGAGCTCGGAACCGCCCTCCGGAAGGCGGCGCAAAGCGATGGGGTGAAGGCGCCGGACGAGTCGGGCGGGTATCCCGCGCCGCGCGTGTCCGTGGGAGACCGGTCGGTGCCGCCCGCGCCGTTCCGCGAGCCCGAGATCACGATCCCGTCGCTGTTCGTGCACGCCAAGCGTCGCGCGCGGATCCGCGCGGCGATCTTCGGGAGCGTGATGGTGACGGCGTTCCTCGTCGTCGCGGGTTTGTACACGCGCGTGTCGCGCTCGTCGGCGGGCGGCGACCCTGCGCTCGCGATGCCCGCGCCGTCGTTCGCGCCGGTCTCGCCTCCCGCGACCGCCGCGAGCGCGAAGGCGAGCGAAGCGTCGGATCCCGCGCCTGCGATCGTGACCACTGCGCCGATCGCGACCGCGTCGGCGGTACCGGTCGCGCTTCATCCGCACCCGCCGGCGCCCGTTCCCGTTCACGGAGCTTCGCACGCACCGAAGCCCGCGCCGACGGCGCCTCCTCCCGCGAAGTCAGGCGTGATGCGCGATCCGGGCTTCTGATCGCGAGCGCGATCAGCCGTGGTAGACGCGCGACGCGACGATCTTCCCGTGCGCGACGTCGAACACCTCGGCCACGAACATCGGCGGCTCGCCGGCGACGTGGCGCACGTACTCGAGGAACACGCGCTCGTCGCTCGCCGTGAGCGCGGTCTCTTCGTAGCGGAGGGTCGGGAGGCGCGTGATCGCGTCTTGCCACCAGGCGGTGAGCGCCGCTTTTCCGACGAGCTTTCCGCCGGTGTCGGGGTGGAGCGCGCGGATCTTCGGGGAGGTGTGAGTTGCCGCGTCGTCGTAGAGGGCGACGAGGGCGGGGACGTCGTGGGCGTTGAAGGCGTGGAGCCAGGCGCGGGCGAGGGAGAGGTTGGTGGCGGCGGGCATGGGGGTCAGGTCCGGGGTGGGGGAGGGGTCGCGTTCGGGGCGAGTCGCGCGTCGATCACGAGCGTCTCGAACTCTTCGCGCTGGATGGGGGTTTCGCGGGAGAGGAGGGCGGCGAGCGAGGCGTCGGCGAAGTCGACACGCTGGTGCGCGTCGGACGGCAGCGAATCGATCGCCACGACGTAGGCCGCCGCGCGCACGTTCGGCGGTCCACCGCACGCCAGGCCTTCGTAGATCGCGTGTCCGAAGATGACCGCGCACGACGACGCGCCCGCGCGCAGGAGCACGACGCCCCCTTCGTCCAGCATGGCCACGGCGTCCTGCTCTTTCGTGCGCGCGCCCGGAAGCCGCAGGTCAGCGCCGAGGCGCGCGGCGATCATCCGGTGCTGGCGCGCGTGCAACGCGAGCTTCGCCCGCGGGAAGCTCGCCCATACGAGCGCGCTCAACAGATCGTGCCACGACCGCGGGCGCGTCGGGACCACGCGGTCGATCGCGATGCGCGCGTCGTAGCGCGCGTTCGCCGGCGCGCGGCTGCGTCGCGGCTTGGAGGCGGGGCGCTCGAAGCGCACGGGGGGCTCGACCTCGAACGCGCACGTGAGGTCTCCCGGCTCGGGCCACTCCGGGAAGCGCTCGAGCGCCTGCGCAGCGCGGGCGATCGGCCAGAAGAGCGGGTCCTTGCGGAAGAACGAGGGGTCCCAGCGCATCGTGCGGCGGATGATGCCACGCGCCACATCGCGCGCGACCGCCGAGTTCATCTGGCGGTAAGGTGCGCATCATGCTGGCTCCGCGAACGCTCGCCGTGACCTTCGGTCTCCTCGCATCGCTCTCCTCGCTCGCCGCATGCAAAGGCAAAGACAAGACGGACGACACGAGCCTGGCTCCCGCCTTCTCGTCACCCGCCACCGCCGAGCAGCAGCGGGCGACCGAAGCGTGGCTCGCGCTCGTCGACGGCGGGCAGATCGCTCAGAGCTGGACCGAGGCCGCCTCGTACTTCAAGACCACGATCGATTCACCGCGCTGGGAGCAGGCGGTGACCGCCGTTCGTGCGCCGCTGGGCGCGGTCAAATCGCGCAAGCTTCAATCGGCGACGCCGGCGACGTCTGTCCCCGGCGCGCCAGACGGCGAGTACGTCGTCTTCACCTACGCGACGTCGTTCGAGAACAAGGGCGCGGCGGCAGAGACGGTCACGCCGATGAAAGACAAGGACGGGAAGTGGCGCGTGGCAGGGTATTTCATCAAGTAGCGGATCGCGTAAGGTCGCTCGCATGGTCTCCAACGCCGATCGCGTCGCCGCCACTCGCCCCGTCAGAATCGCTCTCCTCGGCTGCGGAACGGTCGGCGGCGGAGTCGTTCAACTGCTCGACGCCAACGCCGAGTACCTCGCGTCGCGCGTCGGCGCGAAGCTCGAGGTCGTGCGCGTGCTCGTGCGCGATCTCGAGAAGGAGCGCGTGCCTCAGCTCGATCGCGCGCGCGTCACGACCGATGCGAATGCCGTGCTGGGCGACGCGTCGATCGACGTCTTCGTCGAGGTGATGGGGGGCGTCGATCCCGCGAAGGGGTACGTCGAGCGGGCGATCGACGCGGGCAAGGGGGTCGTCACCGCCAACAAGATGCTGCTTGCGCTCCACGGTCCGTCGCTCGTCGATCGCGCCGTCGCGCGCGGCGTGGACCTCGCGTTCGAAGGCTCGGTCGGCGGAGGCATCCCGGTCGTTCGCGTCCTGCGCGAAGCGTTCGCCAGCGACTGGGTCACGTCGCTCGTGGGGATCGTCAACGGCACGTGCAACTACGTGCTCACGCGCATGCGCGAGAACGGGCTCTCCTTCGACGCTGCGCTGAAGGAAGCGCAGGAGAAGGGGTACGCCGAGGCCGAGCCGTCACTCGACGTCGACGGTCACGATGCGGCGCACAAGCTCGTCGTCCTTGCGATGCTCGCGTTTGGAGCGCGGGTCGATCACGCGCAGGTGCCGACCGAAGGGATTCGCGGGATCGATCCCATCGATCACGATTTCGCCGATCGCTTCGGGTACGCGATCAAGCACCTGGCGATCGGTCGCGATCGTGAGAGCTCCGTCGAGCTACGCGTCCACCCTGCGCTCGTCCCGCGCACGAGCACGATCGCGCACGTCGGCGGTGTGCTGAACGCCATCTCGCTCGAAGGGCGCGCGCTGGGGCCGTGCCTCCTGTCGGGGCGCGGCGCAGGCGACATGCCCACGGCGGTGAGCGTCGTGGCCGACGTGCTCGACGTGGCGCGCGCGATCCGGAGCGGTGTGCCCGGGTTGGCGACGCGATCGATCCAGCTCGAGGCGCGCCCGCTGGCGCCGATGGATGACGTCGAGTCCCGGTACTACCTGCGGTTCCAGGTGTTCGATCGCCCCGGCGTGCTCGCGCGGATCACGGGCGCGCTCGGAGATGCGCGCGTGTCGATCGAGCAGATGGTGCAGCAAGGGGGAGGGGACTCGAGCGGAGCGGCCGTGCAGGTCGTGATGCTCACGCACGAAGCGACCGAGCGCGCGATGAAGAGCGCGCTCGCGCAGATCGCGAGCCACGACTACGTGGCGGCGAAGACGCGCGTGATTCGCGTCGCGTCCTAGTCATGAGACGCGGACGCCTTCGGCGCCGCTAGAGGTCGATCTGCTCGACGCTCTCGGCGTCGCCGCCGAGGAAGCGCGACGCGGTGTCGGCGAACGTCTTCGGCAGGTCGGTGACCAGGAGATCGACGCGCGATTTCGTCGTGCGCGCTCCGTGCGCGAGGCCGCGCGCTTCGAGGAACGCGCGCACGTCTTCGGCCGTGGCCCGCGCGCTGTCGACCACACGAACCTCGGGCCCGATGAGCGCGCGCGCCTCGCGCTCGATCACCTCGCGCAGGAGCGGATAGTGCGTGCACCCCAGCACGACGACGTCCACGTTCGCCTTCGCCAGCGGCTCCAGGTAACGGCGGACGGCGAGGCGCGGCACGTCCCCTTCGATCCACCCTTCTTCCGCCAGCGGGACGAGCAGCGGCGCGGCTTGTCCGACGGTCTCGGCCCGCGTCGACACAGCGCTCACCGCGCGCGGGTAGGCCCCCGATGCGATCGTCGCCGCCGTCGCCAGGACGCCGATGCGCCCGCTCCTCGTCGCTTCGACGGCTGCGCGCGCGCCCGGCTCGATGACGCCAAGCACCGGCAAATCCAGCTCGATCCGCATGCGGTCGGGCGCGACCGCGCTCACCGTGTTGCAGGCGATCACGATGGCCTTCACGCCGCGCCCGACGAGGTGCCGCGCGCAGCCGAGCGCGTACTTGATGACCGTCGGCGCTCCCTTGGTTCCGTAAGGCACGCGCGCCGTGTCGCCGAGGTAGACGATGTCTTCGTCGGGGAGCGCTTCGCGAAGCGCGCGCACGACCGTGAGCCCGCCCAGCCCCGAGTCGAACACGCCGAGCGGTGCGCGATTGCCCACGGGGATCAGGAACGCGCGACGCCGGTGACCGCTTCCAGAACGGCCATCCGCACGGCGACGCCCGCCTCCACTTGATCGAGGATCACGCTGCGCGGTCCGTCGGCCAGCGCGGGGTCGAGCTCCACGCCGCGGTTGATCGGGCCGGGGTGCATCACGATGGCGTCCTTCTTCGCGCGATCGAGCACGCGCGCGTTCAGGCCGAACGTGCGGCTGTACTCGCGCGCCGTCGCCATCAGCGCGTCGCCGAGGAGTCGCTCGTTCTGGATGCGAAGCATCATCACCACGTCGGCCCCTTCGACCGCTTCGTCGATCCGCGGCGCAAAGCGGACCGACTTGCCGAGCGTCTCCGGCGACGGCGGCGTCATCGTCTTCGGCGCGCAGAGGCGCACGTTGGCGCCGAGCATTCCGAGGAGCAGCGCGTTCGATCGAGCGACGCGCGAGTGGAGGATGTCGCCGACGATCGCGACCTCGAGCCCCTGGATGGTCTTGCCGTGCGCGCGCATCGTGAGCACGTCGAGCAGCGCCTGCGTCGGGTGCTCGTGCGCGCCGTCGCCGGCGTTGACGATGGCGGACCTGGTTCGCGCGGCGACGAAGTGCGGCGCGCCCGACGCCGCGTGACGGATCACGATCGCGTCGGCGTGCATCGCCTCGATGTTCTTCACCGTGTCGAGCAGCGTCTCGCCCTTGGTCACGCTCGACTGCGCCGGGCTCACGTTCACCACGTCGGCGCCGAGGCGCTTGCCCGCCAGCTCGAACGACGTGCGCGTGCGCGTGGACGACTCGAAGAACAGGTTGATGATCGTGCGCCCGCGGAGCGCCGTCCCCTTGAACCCGCCCGGCTCACGCATCCGCGCGAGGTATCCGTCGGCCGCATCGAGGAGATGCGCCACGTCCTCCGGCGAGAGCCCCTCGATCCCAAGAAGATGGCGATGCGTCCACATCGGCGCCACCTGTGTAGCACGACTGCTCGGCTAATTGAGGTAGCGCTTGTCCTTCGGCGGCTCGCGCTTCGCGAGGTCTTCGTCGAGCCCGCCCGGAAGCACGCGGAGGACCGGGCCGTCGGCGCGTCGCGGCTTCTTCTTCGGCGCCGGTTTGCCGAACGCGATCTCGTGCGCCGTCGGCGTCGCGCGCGCGTTGCGACGGAGGTAGGCGAGCTTCGTCTTCAGGTAGGCGCGGCGGAGCGGCGAAGGGTCGCCCGCGAGGAGCATTCCTGCGGCGACGCCACCGAACGGCGCCACGGCCCCCTCGGAGAGACCCGGCCAGATCACGTTTACGACGCAGTACCCGATCGTGAGCCAGAAGAAGGCGCGCCCTGTGATCGGCAGGACGAAGAAGAGCCGCACCTGCGCCTTCGCGTTGGCCCGCGCCCACGCCACCGACGACGCCGTGATCACCGCCGTCGCGCCGTAGATCTCGCCGAAGTGAAGCGAGAGCATCGACTCGGGCGCCAGCCGATCGACGATCACCGCGGCCGCGAACCCGATCCCGACGCTGGCGGCGACGAAGCGCAGAAAGCGCGGCGTCCCCCAGCGCGTCTCGAGATCGGCCGAGAAGAAATAGATCCCGACGAGCGTGAAGAGCAGCGGAGCTATCCGCTGCGGCTCGGTGAGCAGCCCTGCGGTCAGCAGCCGCCACACCTGCCCGTGCATCACCTTGTCGGCGTCGCACGTGAGCCACGCGAACACCGGCGCCAGCGACGGGATCGCCAGCGACTGCACGCCCCCCACGACGAACAGCGCGAGAAGCACGCCTTTGAGCCCGCGTCCCGGCTTCGGGAAAGCGAACGAGAGCTGGCCCTGACCTCGCCCGTTCATCGTCCTTCAAGCGTAGGGCTCGCGGATCGACGTCGCAAGGCGTGGCGGCTACGACTCGCGACCCGTTTTGGTCATCGAGTCGGTCAGGGGGCGCTGGTGACCGGCGCGCAGACGGCCACGACCTCGGCGCTCGACTCTTGCGTCGCGGTGCACGTCGTCGTGAACGAGGCCTTCGACTGGAGCTGCTGGTCGAGGCCGCCGTCGTTGTCGGGCCTCACCGTCTGGTCGCTCTGCAGCGGCGAGACGTGGCCGGCGTCGTTCGTGCAGTACGAGGGGTGCGTCGCCAGAAGCGTCTGCACCTGCGTCTCGGGGAGGCCGCCGTCGCTGTTCCAGGCCGCCTGAGTGAAGGCATACACGTTCACGTTGAACACGTAGTTCCCGCTGCTCGACGAGCACAGGTTCACGAACGTCGCGTCGGCGAAGCAGTCGTATGTCCCGCCCGCGATGAAGACCTCGGTGGCCCCCGCCTCGTCGAACGCCGAGACCACGACCGAGTACTTGTAGATCTGATCGGGCCCGGTACCGCAACCGTGGCCGGCGACGAGCGACTGGGCGCGCACCACGATGCCCGTGATCGGCGTGATGCCCCCTGCGTCGTCGACTGTGCACGCGGGGAGCGCGACGGCGGCCACGGAGGCGGCGGTGGTGTCGAGCGCGCAATACCCGGCGAAGGCCGCGAGAGAAGCGAGCGAAGCGGCGGACGCGATCGAGCGAAAGGTGAGGGGACGACGCACGGCGGCGCGGACGTTACATCGCGCATGGTCTCACGCAAACAGATTGCGCCGGGATTCGCGCGGGACGGCACTCCGAGCATCCTTTGACATCGATCCGGGGGGTGGGCATAAGCGGACAGCGCGTCCGGGCGAAAGCTCGGCGCGGTCCACACGAGAGAAAACGCGAATGCAACCGTTCCTCCTTGCGACGCTGACCTCGGCCTCCGCCTCTCTCTCCGCGGCGCTGCAGCCGGCGAGCCCGGCCCCCGCGGGCGCTCCCGATGCGCCGCTGAAGCTAGACCCGGTGCAGCTCGTCTTGCACGCCTCGGTGCCGGTGAAGGCCGTGCTCGTGATCCTGGTGCTCTTCTCGATCGCCTGCTGGCTAGTCATCGGCGCGAAGGCGCTGCACGTGGCACGGGCGCGCGCGGAGTCGAAGAAGTTCGTGAAGGCGTTCGACCTCGCGAAGAGCTTCGACGATCTCGCGCAAGGGCTCGCCGAGTTCCGCGGCTCGCCGTTCGCGCGCATCTTCGCGGTCGGGTACGACGAGATGAACCGCGTCACCAAGGGCGAGCGCGTCCAGCTCAGCGACGCGCAGGGGATGCACGTCGAGTCGGCGACGCGCCGCGCGGCCGCTCAAGAGGTGACGCACCTCGAGTCGTGGATGGCGCTGCTCGGAACGATCGGCGCGACGTCGCCGTTCATCGGCCTCTTCGGCACGGTCTACGGGATCATGGATGCGTTCCTCTCCATCGGGAACCAGCAGAACGCGAACCTCCCGGTCGTCGCGCCGAAGATCGCCGAGGCGCTGATCGCCACCGCGATCGGCCTCGTCGCCGCCATTCCGGCCGTCATGGCCTACAATTACTTCGCCCGCCGCGTCGGGCAGATCGCCGACATCATGGAAGGGTTCGCGGCCGACGTCGCCGCGCGCGCGCGCCTGGGAGGGATCTAGCGAATGTCGATGGGAGGAGCCGCCGCCGGCCGTGGCGGAAGCCGTCGTCGCCTCGGAGGGCTGAACGACATCAACGTGACGCCGCTCATCGACGTCATGCTGGTGCTCCTCGTCATCTTCATGGTGACCGCTCCGCTCATGACCACCGGCGTGCACGTCGATCTTCCGAAGGTGAAGAGCGCGCCGATGCAGGCCGATGACACCAAGCTCCTCGTCATCATCACGGCCGACGATCACGTGTACCTCGGCAAGGACGAGATCACCGGCGACGTCGAGACCAAGATGAAGACGAACGCGCGCCTGCAAGAGGACCACGAGCTCTACGTTCAGGCCGACGAGAACGTGAAATACGGGACGGTCCTCCGCGTGATGGCGGCCGCGCGAACGGCCGGGGTCGACAAACTCGGGATGATAACGGACCCGTTGGTGGTCAAGACTCAGTAGCCGGAGGCCCGGTCCCAGGAAACCCGATGGCAGCGCGACTCGCATGGAAGACGGGGTACGAAGGGGACGAGGTCGCGCTCGGCTTCGCGCTCGCGTTCGCGCTCCATGCCATCCCGGTCGCGATCATTCTGCTTCGCGTCTACTTCCCGACGCCCGACGTCGAGGAGCAGCCGCTCGTCTCGCAGCCGGTCATCGGCGCGACGCTGCTCAAGCTCGGCAAGCCCATGGATCCGAAGAAGCTCCCGGACCGGCTCGTTCCCAAGCAGAGCACCGCGCCTCATCCGGAGATAAAGGCGTCGCAGGAAGACCCGGTCCACAAGAACGAGAAGCCCGACGCCGGCCCCCCTCCGCCGCCCGACGCGAAGGACTCCGACATCCAGAAGCTGATCGCGAAGAGCGATCCGTTCGCCGAGGACGCCGGGAAGGAACGCCCCGTCGAGGGGTTCGCGAACGGGAGCGATGCCGGCACCGAGACGGATCCCAGCCGGGTACACGCGGGCGATCAGTACGCGGCCATGCTGCAGAAATTCTTTCAGGATCGCTGGCAGATCCCGACGGTCATCTCGGTGGGCGACGAATCGCGGCTGTGCGTCTACCAGACGGTCGCGGTCGACCCCCGGATGCGCGTGTGGTTCGTCAAGCAGTCGCCGGACAAACCGAGCGGTAACGATCTCTTTGACGACTCGGCGCGCTCCATGCTCCAAAAGCTCGTGGACGATCACACCGCATTGCCCGATCCTCCTCCGGAGATCGGCGAGCAGTTTCGTTCGCAGCGAATTCAGTTGAAGCTCGGAAAAGGATGTCGATGAGACTCAGCGTGGGATTTGCGGTGCTCTCCGCATCGGCCCTGGTGGCGGCTGCCTTCCCGGCGATCGCGCAATCGCCGGCGGGCTCCTCGGCGCCTCTCCCCACCGCGAGCGCGCCGACGGGCGGGACGGTCACGTCGATCACCGTGCCGAGCGGCACGCGCGCGCTGTTCAAGATCGCGTGCGCGCCGGTCTCGCTGAGCGGGGACGCCGATTCGGCGAAGTCGATCGTCGAGACCGAGACGCGCGACTTCACGCTGTCGTCGCTCTTTCAGGTGCTCGACCCGCAGTCGTTCACCGCGAACCTCGCGGCCGAGGGGACCTCGATCGATCCCGCGTCGTGGCGGAACGTCGGCGCCGAAGGGGTGGTCAAGGGGAACGGCGCGATGCGCGGGAGCCAGCTCCACGTCGAGCTGCGCCTGTACGTCGTGTCGCGCGGCGCCGAAGCGGTGCTGACGAAGTCGTACGACGTGGCGCCCGGCGCGCTGCGGAGCGCGGTGCACCAGTTCGACAACGAAGTCGTCAAATGGTTCACCGGCACGCCCGGCAGCTTCGGCACGCGGCTCGTCTTCAGCGCGACGGTCGGCCGCGGGCAAAAAGGGATCTACTCGATCGAGAGCGACGGCCAGGGTCTCGGGCGTCTTCCGGCGACGACGAACGTCGCGCTCGCGCCTGCGATCGGCCCCGGCGGGAGCGTGTACTACGCCGGCGGTCTCGCCGACGGCAGCTACGGCCTCTTCCGCGTCGGCTCGCCCGTTCCGGTGATGCACGCCGCGGGGCTCGTGTTCGGCGTGGCGTTCGGCGGCGGGAAGATGGCGCTCGTCGTCTCGAGCAACGGGCAGAGCGACATCTTCGTCGGCGCGCCCGACGGCTCGGGCTTGAAGGCGGTCACGAACGGCGGCCTCAACACGCACCCCGCGTTCGGCCCCGCCGGGCAGCTCGCGTACGTCTCGAACCAAGGGGGCAACCCGCAGATCTACGTCGAGGGGAAGCGCGTCAGCTGGCGCGGCACGTACAACATGGCCCCCGCGTGGTGCAACGACCCGGAGGGGACGAAGATCCTCTTCATGGGCCGCGACGGCGCGACGTGGGACGTGTTCAGCGTGGACCCCGGCGGCAGCGCGGGGAGCATGAAGCGGCTGACGCAAGACCAGGGGTCGAACACGTACCCGGCGTGCTCGCCGGACGGGCGGACCGTGGCGTGGTTCTCGACGCGCGGCGGGTTGTTCACGTCGAACGGCGACGGGATGAACCAGAACAAGATTGCCAGCGTGACCGGCGAGTCGCTTCGGTGGGAAGGCAACTAGCGCTCGTGCGCCGGCTCACTTCGCGACGCGATAGACCGATCCGTCGCCGGGCGACGTGAAGTAGACGTTCGTCGCGTCGACCGCAAACGTCGCGACGTTCGTGCTTCCGGTGAGGGTGGTGATCGCGTGAGCTGCGCCCGCGCATCCCGTCATGGGGCACGACACGAGGACGTTGCCGTAGGTGAACCAGTAGACGTTCGTTCCGTCCACGGCGAGCTCGCTCCCTTCGCTGGCGGTCGTCGAGAGCAGCAACCCGCCATCGGCCGGGCATCCCGCGAGTGGGCACGAGCGCGGGTGGAACGAGTTGTTCGCGAGGCTGAAGTCGACGAAGTAGAAGCGGCTGGTGTCGATCTGAAGGCTCGTGAGGTTCTGGTCCGGATAGAGCAGCGTCGTCGGGCCGCCGTCGCATCCGCCTTGCGGGCACGTGCGAACGAAGCTCTGGCTCCCCGGGTTTCCACGGCCGCCCCAGATCACGTCCGTCGGCGTGAGCTGCATGCTGTTCACTCCGACTTGCGACGTCGCCATGACGGTGCGCGTGGCGACGCAGTTGGCGGGGTCGCACGTGACGACGGCGCCGTTGAAGTTGCTGTCGCCCATGTACCCCGAGCTCCAGTACACGCCGGCTGCGCCGCCCGTGATCGCGAAGGGGTTGTCGGGCTCGTTGCTGAGCAGCGTCGCCGCGCCGCCGTCCGATCCGATGGGGACCACCTTCACGGTGGTGTTCGTCGTGAAGTAGACGTTCTGCGCGTCGGCGCTGAGGTTGTTGGGGACGTCGGTGTCGACCGTGAGCGTCAGCGGCGTGCTCCCGCAACCGGTGACGGCGCACTGCTGAATCGCGTTGCCGTCGATCCAGAAGGCGTACCCGCCGGAGACGATGAGCTGGTCGGGGAACGTGAGGCCTGTGGCGATCGCGATGATCGGGTTTCCGGCGTCGGCGGGAGCGTCGGTGCCCGCGTCGACGGGGGCGTCGGTGCCTGTGTCCGTGGGGGCGTCGAGGGCGGAATCGTTGGGCGCGTCGAAGCTCGCGTCAGTCGGTGAGTCGACGCCGGTGTCCACGAGCCCGGCGTCCGAGCCCGTGTCCACGCTCGAGTCCACTGTGGCGTCGGCGCTCGCGTCCGTACCCGCGTCGCTCCCGAGGTCGACGGTCGCGTCATCGCCCGCGACCGCAGAATCCGGTTCGTCCGCGGCGGGCGGGCCCGAGTCGTCGGTCGTGCATGCGGCGACGAGCGCGGACGAGAGGACCAGCGCGAATCGGGACGCGTTGCGCATCGTGTTCTTCCCCCAGAGAGGGCGTTGTGCCCAGTTTCGAGGCTAAGGGAGGCGGAGGGGCGAGGACAAGCCCGCGAGATCCGAGAGGTCGCCCCTGGTGCGCCGTGCCACAGGACCCGCGATCTCGCACTACGAGACCCGCGGTCTCGTGGAGCAGCTCCGATGTCTCGTGCCACAGGATCGGCGATCCCGTCCTACGAGATGCGCGGTCTCGTGCCACAGGACCGGAGGTCTCGTACTACAGGACCGGCGGTCTCGTGGAGCAGCTCCGAGAGCTGGTACCAGTCGATCGGACATCGTTGGGGGGCGTGCGGGAGTGAGGTCGCGTTGACGTTTCGCGCTCGCGTTCGCGTTCGCCCCTAACGCGTCGCCAACAACCGCTCGATCGTCCGCGTCGTCATCTCGCCGCGAATCACTTCGTCGTCGAGCAGCAGCCTCTTATGCAGCGCGATATTCGTCCGGATCCCTCCGACGATGAACTCGTCGAGCGCCCGCCGCATCCTCACGATCGCCTCCGCCCGCGTCGGCGCGTGCACGATCACCTTCGCCAGCAGCGAATCGTAATCCGACGGCACCCGCCATCCCCCGTACACCCCGCTGTCCACCCGCACCCCCGCGCCCCCCGGCGGCGAGTACTCCGTGATCAGCCCCGGCCACGGCGCGAACGTCACCGGGTCCTCCGCGTTGATCCGGCACTCGATGGCATGTCCGCGGAAGCTCCACGGCCGCGTATCGGGCAGCTCGATCTTCTCGCCCGCCGCCGCCCCGATCTGAAGCTTCACCACGTCGAGCCCCGTGACCATCTCGGTCACCGGATGCTCGACCTGCACCCGCGTGTTCATCTCCAGGAAGAACAGGTTCTTCTGTTCGTCCATCAGGAACTCGAGCGTGCCGAGCGACGTGTAGCCCGTCTCCTTGATCGCCTTGCGAATGACCTCGCCCATCTCCTGCCGCTTCTCGGGCGACATCGCCGGGCTCGGCGCTTCTTCCATCACCTTCTGATGCCGGCGCTGCAGCGAGCACTCGCGCTCGCCGAACGTCCAGATGCCGCCGTGGTTGTCGGCGAAGACCTGGAACTCGATGTGGCGCGGCTTCTCGACGTACTTCTCGGCGTAGACGTCCGGGTTCTTGAAGCCCGCTTCGGCTTCGCGCGTCGCGCTCCCGAACGCATCGGCCACTTCCGACTCGGCGCGAACGACCCGCATGCCGCGCCCGCCGCCGCCGCCCGATGCCTTCAAGATGACCGGGAACCCGATCCGCTTCGCCTCTTCGATGGCGTGCGCCGCGTCGCGCAGCACGGGGCTCCCCACGAGCAACGGCAAGCCGAACTTCTTCGCGTTCTCGCGCGCCGTGACCTTGTCGCCCCACGCGCGCATCGCTTCCGGCGTCGGACCGATGAACGTCACCTTGCACTTCGCGCACAGGCGCGCGAACTCGGCGTTCTCGGAGAGGAAGCCGTAACCGGGGTGAATGGCGTCGGCCGCGGTGATCTCGGCGGCGCTGATGATGGCCGGGATGTTGAGGTAGCTCTTCGACGCCGCCGCCGGCCCGATGCACACCGCTTCGTCGGCGAACCGAACGTGGAGCGCGCGCGTGTCGGCCTCGGAGTGGACGGCGACCGTCTTGATCCCCAGCTCGCGGCACGCGCGGATGATGCGCAGCGCGATCTCACCGCGGTTCGCTATGAGGATCTTCTTGAACATCTACGGTCCTTCGCTGCGCGCTGAACGTGAGAGCGCAGATGACGCGATCACGTCTTCTTGATGCGAAACAGCTTCTGCCCGAACTCGACGGCCTTGCCGTTCTGCGCGAACACGTCGGTGATCGTGCCGGAGCATTCTGCTTCGATCTCGTTCATCAGCTTCATCGCTTCGATGATGCAGAGGGTCTGCCCTGTGCGAACGACCGAGCCGATCTCCACGAACGACGGAGTGTCGGGGCTGGCGGCGCGGTAGAACGTTCCGACGAAGGGGCTCGTCACGTCCGCCGAATCGGCCGCGGGCTCGGTCGACGTGGGGGCCGCCGGGGGAGCCTCGGTTCGCGCGGCGACGGCAGGAGCGTGCGCGAAGTGAGTGATCACCGGCTTCGCCCCGCGGACGACGCGAATACGCGTCACGTCGTCCTCGTGCTCGAACTCGGCGATGTCCTTCTCCGTCAGCACGTCGAGCAGCGCTCGGAGCTTCTCGATGTCGACTGTCATGGGTGGCGGAGACTACTTCGCGGATCGCGCGCGCGGAAGCGCGTTCCGGCGCGAAAAGAGGTTCGCGGTCTCAAGCGGAGAGCTTCGCCACGATCCCTTCGAGCGCGAGCAAATAGCTGTCGCCGCCGAAGCCGCTCACCTTCGCCAAGCACGCCGGGGCGATGCGCGACACGTGGCGGTACTCCTCACGCGCTTCGGGGTTCGACAGATGCACCTCGACGCACGGGATCGCGACCGACTTGATGGCGTCGAAGATCGCGAGCGACGTGTGCGTGAGCGCGGCCGCGTTGATCAGGATGGCGTCGAACTTCCCGCGCGCCTCCGCGATCCAATCGCACAGCGTCCCTTCGTGGTTCGTCTGCCGGCAGTCGACCGTGACTCCGAGCTCGGTCGCACGCGCCGCGATCCGCGCGTGAAGCTTGGCGAGCGTCTCCTTCCCGTAGATCTTCGGCTCGCGTGTGCCGAGCATCTGAAGATTCGGTCCGGACAGCACGAGCACGCTCTTCGCGCCTCGCTTGCGCGCGCCCATTCGCATTTCCCGGATCAGAGCTCGGCGAGAATCTTCGGCGTGGCCACGCGCATCAAGTAGCGCCCCTTGCCGAAGTTCCCTTCGGGCGTGAGCGCGAGCGCCAAGAAGTACTCGGCGCCGAGCGTGCGGATGATCGTGATCATCTTGTCGGTCGAGATGGCGACCTCGTTGGCCGTACCCGCTTCGAGCATCTCCGACGCCTTCTTGATCGAGCCGAGGAGCACCCCGTACTCGACGCCGATCGTCGTGATGTCGAACGGCGCGTCGTCGCGCGCGTAGCTCTCGATGGCGATGCCGCTCGAGTCCATCAAGAGACCGGCGATTCCCCCGTCCGTCCGATCCACGATGTCGCGAAGGGCTTCCTTGAACATGTGGAAAAGGTAGAGGGTGTGCGCTCACGCCGTCAACGTCCTGGCAACGTCCGGGTCGCTTCAAAGGTGTTGTGTCCGATGTACGCCTATCGTGATCTCGGGCGGATCGCCTTGTCGCGGACCTGCGCGACACGACCCTGGAGGGCTCGCCTTGACCGTGTGACGCGCGGACGTCTACGTTCCCCGCCCGAATGCGCGCAAGAGCCGGTGATCCGCCCCGCACCATGGCCCAGAAGATTCTGGCCGGGCGGTGCACAGATCCGAGCCTCTCGGGCGACCTCGTGCTGGTGAAGGTCGATCAGGTCGTGCTGGCGCGCGCGCCGGGGCGTGCTCTGGCCGAGGCCGTCGCCGCCGGGTTGAAGAAGACGAACGTCGAGACGGCGATCGCCTACGACACGCGGTGCGTGACCGATCCGTCGTTCGGATCGAGCGCGCCGCTCGTCGACATGGGCGAGACGCTCGCGCACGGCGTGCTCGTCGCGCGGCCCGGCGTCGGGTTCGCGGGCGCGGTGCACCTCGAGCGCTTCGCGAGCCCCGCGCGTCTGTGCGTGACCGACGAGCCGCGCCTCGCCGGCGTGGGCGGCGCAGGCATGCTGTCGATCGTGATGCCGCCCGGGCAGCTCGGACAGGCGCTCGCGCACGGGACAGTGTGGCTGCGGCCGCCGCGCAGCGTGCAGGTCCTGTTGTCGGGGCGCGTTCGTCCGTTCGTGTGCGCGCGCGACGTGGCGCTGGAGCTCATGCGACGCGGGCTCGGCGATGTCGTTCGTCGCGTCGAAGCGCAGAGCCGCGGGCCGGTGGTCCTCGAGTTCGCGGGACCGAGCGCGCGACTCTTGTCGGTGGGCGAACGATCGGTGCTCGCCGGTCTCGCGCCGCAGGTCGGCGCCGTGGCCGCGGTGTTCACCAGCGACGAGCGCACCGAAGTGTTCCTGCGGGATCAACGCCGCTCGAAGGCGCATCGCGCGCTCGTCCCCGACGCCGGCGCGCCGTGCGACGAAGTCGTGAACCTCGATCTCGGCGCGGTCGATCCGCTCCTTCAGGACGAGACCGGCCAGGTGCGCGCGGTGCGCGATCTCGCGGGCAAGCCCGTCACGCAGGTCGTCCTCGGCGGCGACAACGGCGTCACGCTGCGCGATCTCTTCGCGGCGGCGACGCTCTTGAAGTCGAAGCGCGTCCCGCCCCGGCTCGATCTGCTCCTCGCGATCCCGTCGCGGCAGATGCTGGAGACGCTCTCGTCGGCCGGCGCGCTCACCGATCTGCTGGCGACAGGCGCACGTCTCGTCGAGCCCGACGCGCGCATGATGGAAGGGCTCCTGTATCCGCCGCCGCGCGCGATCGGCGGCGACGGGCTCAGTGCGCGCACGTGCGATCCCGAGCCGCGCGTGAACGGCGTGCAGCCGACGCCGTTCGTGGTGGCGTCGGCCGAGACGCTCTCGTACGCGGTGGCGACGGGCGAGATCGGCGACCCGCGATCGTTCAAGCGCCCGGTGCGCGTGACCGTGCCGCGATCGCTGCCGACCGACGACGTGCTCGTGGTGCGCGAGCGACGCGCGGCCGATGCCGGCGCGAAGAAGGGGACCCCCGCGCCTGCGCCGGCGGCCGCACCTTCGCCGCCGACGCCGTGGAAGGGGGCGAGCACGCTCGACGTGATCGACGCGACGGCGTTCCTGACGGCGACCGCCACGAACGGCGCGGCGAACGGAAAGCCGCGCGCGCGCGTCGCCGTCGTGTGCGCGACGCTGGATGAAGTCCGCACCGTGGTCTCGCGCGTGACGCACGACGCGACGCACGCCGGCGTGGGCGCTGTGATCGCGCCGTTCATTCCGAGCGGCGTCGTCGCGTTGCTCAGCGGGCTGGGCGTGGTGGCGATCGAGATCGAGGCTGCGGCCGCGAAGGCGCTCCGCGAAGGGAAGCCGGGCAAATCGATCGTGCTCCCCGCACCGAACGAGTGGGGCGAGCGCGAGACGACGTCGATCATGGTCGGCGGCGCGAAGCTCCCGCTCACGTGGCTCGCGCTCGGCGTCGAGCGCGCATGGGCCGTCGCCGGCACCGCCGCTCCGCGCGATACGGCCAAGCCCGCGCGCCGCTAGCTGGAGCGGCGCTCCGGCGAATCAGACGTACGGGTTCTTTTCGTTCCCGCGCATCGCCGAGCGCGCGCCCGCGATTCGAACCTCGAAGACCTCGTTGCTGTGGTCGGTGCAGACGCCGACGCGCGCCGCGAGCGTGCGCGCGACCTTCTCGTGCGATCCGAGCATCACCACCGTGCGTGCGGGCGCGTCCGGCTCGACGTCGACCCCCACCAGGAACCCGGCAGAGTCGAGGAGCAGCATCGCGGGGACGGTGTGCGTGCGGACCGTTCCCGGCGCGTTCGACACCGCGACGCGCGCCACGTCCAACGTGGAGTCGTAGAAAATCGCAGTCGCCCGGCGTTCGTTGAGCACGCGCTGGCGAGCATACGCGATTCGCGTGACGCGGTTTCGGGGACTCTGGCATCATTCATCGCGTGTCGAAGGGAAGGCTCACGCGGCAGGAGCTCGGCTGGCTCCTCACGCAGGAAGCGCAGGGCGCGGCCGAGCGTCTGCGCCGGGGCGTGCAGGTTCTCAAGTCGAAGCCGCCGCCTGCGCCACTTCCGGCCCCGTCGATCACCATCAACGACAGCGACGACAGCTCCTCGCCGCCGAGCGGTGCGGGCATCGGCGTCGAAGCGTCGCTCGCCGCGCTCGACGACGTGATGCTCATGCTCTCGTCGCTCCACGCCAAGCCCGCCGCAGGGCGCGGGCGGCGCGGGCGGATCGACGTGGCGTCGCTCCTGTGGGAGGTCGCGCCCGAAGCGCGCGTGTCGATCGAGCCGGGAAGCGGGACCGAAGTGTTCTGCGACGAAGGCGAGATCCGACGCATGCTCCACGTGCTCGTGGGGCACGGCAGCGGGCTCGGCTCGTCCGTGATGATCAAGCGCGAAGGAGACGAGGTTCGCGTCTCGGTCGTGCTCGGCCCCGATTCGTCGGCGACGGCGGAGACGGAGCGCGCGTGGCTCTCGCGCATGGCGGTTCGTTACGGCGGCCGGTACGAGCTCGAGGGGGGCGCCGAGACACTCTCGCTTCCGGCCGAAGACGTTAGCGCGCGCGACGAGCGCAACGCGCTCCGCAAGGAGCTCGACGAAGCGCGCAAGCAAGGCGAGGCGTACGCCCGCGAGCTCGCCGCCGTGTTCGCGCAAGGCGAAGAGCACGCCGCGACATCGCAATCGAGCTTCCCGCCCGCCTCGGCCGCGCCCGGTGCGGAGCGCTTCGCCATCGTGAGCCGCTTCGCCGGCGGCGTCGCCGCCGAGCTTCGTGCGCTCCTCTCGCCGCTCGGTCGCGAGATTCAATCGCTGAAATCGCTCCAGCCCTCGGGCCCCGGAATGAGCTCGCGCCCGCCTCCGCCGACGGCGTCGTCGCCGCCGGAAGGGGAAGATCGCATCGAGTCGATGCGCCGTCGGCTCGTGTCGGTTCAAGACTTTCTCTCCGGACTCGCCGCCGTGGGAGAGCTCGACCCCAACGAGCCGACCATCGAGCTCGACGTGGTCGATCTCGCGCGGACCGCCGTGCGCGGGCTCGGCGCGCGCGTCGAACGCTACGGCGTCGACGTGGACATCCAGACGCCGGGCACCGAGGCGACGACGCGCGCGGCTCCGCGCGGGGTCGCCGTGCTCCTTCGCGAGATCATCTCGCAGGCCATCGCCGCGACGTCGCGCGACGGCCGCGTCAAGGTCACGATCACGCCTCCGTCAGCCACACTCGGCCTTCGCGTCGTGGTCGACGACGCCGGCCCCGCGCTCCCCGCGTCCGCGCGCCGCGCCCTCCTGGGGCTCGAGCTCGACCCAGGGACGTTCGGGCGGCCGACCGCCGTTCCGCTCTACGTCGCGGCGGAAATCGCCTCGTGGCAGGGGGGCATGCTCGAGCTGGGCGACGCGCCGATCGAGAACGGCGCGGGCGGCGGCCTGCGGGTCACTGTCACCTTCCCGCGCTGAGGCGTCTGTGCGATCCTGGCTGCGCTTCGGACGGCGCGCGGGCGCTTCGCGCGGCGCGGTCTAAACCAACATGCGCATCCTGATCATCGAAGACTCCGACTCCATTCGCCGCATGATCGAGGCGCTCGTCTCGGCACGCGGGTACGAGGTCGACGCCGTGTCGAACGGCGCCAAGGGGCTCGAGGTCGCGTTCGAGAAGATCCCGGACGTCATCCTGCTCGACCTCAACTTGGGCGGCAGCTACGACGGTTTCGAGGTCTGCGCGCGCGTTCGAGCGAACCCGCTCACCAAGTCTCTCCCCGTCATCGTCATCAGCGCCTTGAGCGACGACGAGTCGAAGAAGAAGGCCACCGACGCGGGCTGCACGGCCTACTACACGAAGCCCTTCAGCCCGATCGCGCTGCTCAAAGAAATCGAGTCCCTCCGCGTCAAGCAACGCTCGACGCCCGGGATTCTCTAAACGCGTTTGGCTGGGGGGGTTGGGGAGGAGCGGCCGCGCTCCCCCCATGCCCGACGTGCGTCCCGCTGTTGCCGGAACGGAGCCCGAAGGGCGGAGTGAGGCTCAGGGTTACGCGGGCCCCATCACAAAAGATGCAGGAACTTCTTCGCGCGTTCGGCCGCCGCGTCCATCGTGGCCTTCGCGACGTCTTCGGGGATCTTCAGCTTCGCGGCGAGCATGCCGAGGAACTCGAGCTCGCTCGGCGTCTGTTTGCCGTCGGCGAAGGACATGAGCACGGCGTGCTGGAGGAGCATGCGGCGGTCGTCGGCCGAGAGCTCCTGGAGATCGATGTCGTCGAGCGTTCGCTTCGACTTCGCGTACTCCTTGATCGACGCCTTCTCCGCGTCGGTCGCGTTGAACGCGTCGAGGAGCGCTTCGATCGTCTCCATCTCCTGTTCGGCGAACTCTCCGTCGGCCCACGCCATCGGAACGAGCGCCTTCACGATCGCGATGTCTTGCTCGTGCATTCCATGAGGATGCGCGCGCTCGGGCGAGGGCGTCAACCCAGACGCGCCGTCACTTCGCGCTGACGGTCGCTTGCATGTCCGTGCCGCCGTCGAGCGCGACGAAGCTGCTCTCGGCGACGTGCAAGCGCTTCCGGAGCGTGGTCGGTCCTGCGATGAGCATGTCGACGTCGCCGCCGCACTTGAGCTGATCGACTCGCGCGTCGGACCCGAGCCCGATGAGCATCCACATCTCGGCGCCGCGCGGCGTCGCCACGAGGTGCACGGTTCCGGGCGAGCCCTTGCCGCCCGCTTCGCTCCCCGCCTCGGCGGGCGGCCAGCTGTCGACCGATCCCGTGCGCGCGCGCGAGCGATCGAGCTGCACCGCGGCCTCGTAGCGCGGCTTGCCGTCGGTCCCCGTGTCCCACGTCGCGCCGGCAGGGATGACGACGCGCTTCGGTGCGAACCCTTCGGCCGTGGCCACGAACTCGAGCGGTGCACCCACCGGCATGTGCTCGACGTCGACCGGAGCTTGCCCGACGCGAAGGAGCACCTCGGCGCCGTCCGGAGCGCCGGTCACGACGATCGACGCATGACACCGCGCCGCTTGCGCCGTCGCCGCAGAAGCCGACGCCGCGGACACCGTCGATGTCGGCGGGGGAGGGGGCGTCGTGCGGCCGCTGAAGAATGCCGGCTTCAACACGTAGATCGCCGCCGCGCCCGCGCCGAGCACGGCTAGCGCGAACACGCTCAGCGTGCGATCGGTCCCCGGCGCGCGCGGCGGACGGAACGACGACAGGTCGGCGAGCTTTCGCGCCGACGGCGCGGTCGGCACGGCGCGCGGCCCGTCGCTGAACGACTCGCGCGAAGGGCGCGGCTCGCGCAGGCTCGCCGGCGGATGCTGCGCCGACGCGACGGTCGCCACGTCGCCCGCGTACGGCTCGTTCGCGAGCTGCGGCGAGATCGCCGTCGGCGGCGACGCGAGCGGGCGCTGCGGCGGCGACATCGGCGCGGACTCGGCGTTGCTCGCCACGGGGGGCCCGCCGTCGCTCAGGTTGAGCAGCGACTCGATGTCCGACGCGTGCGGGCTGTGCGCCGGCTCGTGCGCAGGCTCGTCATAGCCGTGCTCGGAGCCCGGCGGCGGCGGCGTGGGCTCGAGGCCGACGAGCGCCTTCAGCTGATTGCGCGCGGCTTGATCGCCCTCCTGCGACACGGCGAACGACGCGAGCAGGTGATCGACCTCGTCGACGTTCGAAGGCTTGCGAGGCTCGGCGCGCGCTTCGGCGACGGGCGGCGGCGGGTTGGCCCGCGGCGCGAACGCCGCAGCGAGCTGCTCCTTCCGCACTTCGATCGTGGGGAGCTCCGAGGCATCGGGCGCTGACACCGTCTTCGGCGCGCCTTCGACTCCGAGCCGCGTCTGCGCAAGCGGCAGCGGCTTGGTTTGCTCCTGAGACTGAAGGCGCGGCGCGACGTCCGGTGCGCGTGGCGCGGGCGGCGGCTCCGGCGCGACCTGCGGAGGCTCCTGCACACGGACGGGCGGCGGAGGCTCTTGCACGCGAGCCGGCTGCGGCGCCTCTTGCACGCGCACCGGCGGCGCCGGCTCACGAACCGCTGTGTACGACGACGACGACGACGACGGGCGACGCGGCGCAGGCTCGCTCGGCGAGAGCGATGCGTTCCTCCCGACCCCCAGCGTCACGCGCTTCACTTCACGCGCGAGCCGCGCCAGCGCGCGCCGACCCGCCGCGCGGTTCACCGGAATGAGCGCCGCTTCCAGCTCCTCGACGAGCCCCGGCAGCCCACCGGCCGCGCCTCGCCTCCGCGCCACTCCGCCGAGCGCCGGCGTCTGCGATCCGCTCGCGTCGAGCAGCTTCGCCAGGATCGCGCGGACGCTCGCCTCGGCGTCGCCGTTCGTCGGCGCGTCGCGGCGCGGTCGCACGACGAGCGCCACGCTCCCTTCTTCGCCGATGTACACGCTCCGCGGATCGACGTCGCCCGCGGCCTGCGCCGCCCCTTCGGCGATCTCGAGCGCGAGATACCCCGCGAGCTCCGGCGCCAGTGGCACGCGCTTCGCGCCCACCACGACGAACACGTCGTCGAGCGTCACCGACGACTCGAACGACCCGCTCACGCCGCGCTCTCCGCCACGCGGACGACCACGCCGGCCTTCGCGAGGAAGCGCTTCGCTTCGCCGATCGTGTACGTCCCGTCGTGAAAGATCGACGCCGCCAGGACCGCGCTGGCGTTCCCTTCGACCAGCCCGGCGCGCAAGTGCTCCAGCGTCCCCGCGCCGCCGCTCGCGATCACCGGGATCGGCACCGCATCGGACACGGCGCGCGTCAGCGCCAGGTCGTAGCCGTCCTTCGTCCCGTCGCAGTCCATGCTCGTCAGCAGGATCTCGCCGGCGCCCATCTGCGCCATCTTCACGGCCCACGCCACGACATCGAGCCCCGTCGCCGTTCGCCCGCCGTGGATGAACACTTCCCACGACGCGCCGTCCGCGCGACGCCGCGCATCGATCGCCACCACGATCGCCTGCGCCCCCCACGCCTCCGCGCACCGGCGCACCAGCTCCGGCTCCGTCACCGCGCTCGTGTTGATGCTCACCTTGTCCGCGCCGGCTGCGAGCAGCGCGCGCACGTCGTCTTCGCTCCGCACGCCGCCCCCCACCGTGAGCGGCGTGAACGTCGCGTCGGCTGTCCGCGCGATCACGTCGAGCATCGCCGAACGCTTCTCATGCGAGGCGGTGATGTCGAGCAGCGTGATCTCATCGGCCCCCGCCTCGTCGTAGCGTTGCGCGCACTCCACCGGATCGCCCGCGTCGCGGAGCGACACGAAGCTCACCCCCTTCACGACGCGCCCGTCCTTCACGTCGAGGCACGGGATCACGCGCTTCGCGAGCATCGCGACTCGATGTAACCCGCCGCGCGCGCTTGCGTAAACTTAACCGTGTCCGAAGCCCCGGTTTGCTTCGAGCCGCTTCTAGCCTCGCTCTAGTCTTCGGGCGGCGGCGCGTTCGCCTTGGCGAGCTTCTCTTCGTAGTTCTCGATCAGCTTCTCGACCGAGCCGAGGTTGTTCTCGATCGCCTCTTGAACGATCTGGTTCATCGCCGTGCTCGACCCCTTGAGCGCGTCGTAATACCGCTGCCGCTCCGTGGAGTGGACGATGGCCGGCGGGTACCCGGCGCGAAGGAGCAGCAGGTTCATGAACAGGCGAGCGACCTTCCCGCTGTCTTCCGGGAAGGGGAACACGCGCAGGAAGTCGTAGTGCGCCCGGGCCGCGAGCCGGATCGGGCTCCGCGTGCGGCGGGTCTCGGGGTCGTTCACCCACTCGATGATCGCGCGGACCTTGTAGGTGATCTTGTCGGGCGGCGCGTACTCGTGAAAGTACAGGCGGTGTTGCGGGATATCCTTGCGATACCGCACCGTCTTCAGGTCACCCTCTTCCGGATGGAGGATGAGGTAGATCTTCTTCACGAGATCGACCGTGATCGGCAGGCGCTTCTTCGGCGCGTAGTCGCGAATGAAGTTCAGCGCCTCGCGATGCCGGCGAATCTCTTCACAGGCGGGCTGAAGCCCCGAGTCGGCCACGACCTGCGCGCTCGGGTCCACGGCCGTCCGCAGCTCCTGGAACGTGTAGACCGAGCCCTCGATCGCGCTGTCGTGGTAGATCCACGACATGTCGAGATTCTCTCGATATTGCTCCTGAAACGCCGCGTCGGTCTTCAATAGACGCGACTCGAGGAGCGACGTGCGCTCCTCCATCGTGAGAACCGGCTTCGGAGGCTCGGGCGGCGGACGCGGCTTTGCAGGCGGCGGAGCGGCGAGCTTCTTCAGCGGTTTCTTCTGCTTTTTCGCAGTCTTCGGAGACGTCTTGGAGGGCATCGAGCAGGAGCTCTCGCGCTGGTCTATCGGTCGAAACGAGCGAGAGGTCCCCCTCTCCAGGCAGCCTAAACCTAGTTGGCGCGAGCAATAAACGTCAAGCGTGGTGAAGCGTGGGTGCCTGGGAGCAGGCGCTTGTTCCGTTCTCGGTCGAGGCGCGCTAAGCGCAGACACCGCCCATGCTCGTCCAGCTTACCGCCCGGAACATCGTCCTCTTCGAGCGCCTCACGCTCGACCTGCAACCCGGCTTCAACGTCCTCACGGGGGAGACTGGAGCCGGCAAATCGATGATCCTCGACGCCTTCGCCCTCGTGCTCGGTGGCCGGGCGCGCCCCGACATCGTCCGGGCGGGGGAGCGCGAGGCCGAGGTGGAGGCGCTGTTCGAGGTGGAGCCGGGGTCGCGCGTGGCGGCGAAGCTCGAGGCGTCGGGGTTGCCGTTCGAGCGCGAGCTGGTCGTGCGGAGGGTCGTGCAGTCCTCGAGCGAGAAGGCGGGCAGCGACAAGAGCGACAAGGCCGATAACAAGAAGGGCGACGGTCGCAGCCGCGCGTTCGTGAATGGGCGCCTGTGTACGGCGGCTCAGCTGGCGGAGCTGGCGGCGGATCTCTGCGACGTGTCGTCGCAGCACGAGAGCGTGAGCCTCACCGATCCGGCGACGCACATCGAGTACCTCGATGCGTTCGGCAAGCTGAGCGCGGCGCGCGACTCGCTCGCCGAGGAAGTGGACGCGCTGGGGGCGATCGCGAAGGAGCTCGAAGCGGTGCGCGCGGCCGAGCGCGGGCGCGCCGAGCGGGAAGACTTCCTCGCGTACCAGCTGCGCGAGATCACCGAGCTCGATCCGCAGCCGGGCGAAGAGCTGGAGCTGGAGAACGAGCGCGGTCGACTCCGTCACGCCTCGAAGCTGTCGGAGGCGACGCGGCGCGCGGCCGAGCGGCTGTACGAAGGCGAGAGCGCGATCTGCGACGAGCTTGCGCGCCTCGGATCGGACCTCGACGCCGTCACGCAGTTCGACGCCTCGCTGGGGCCGATCGCGCGCACGCTGGAGTCGTCGCGCTCGGAGCTGGCCGACGCCGCGCGCGCGCTCTCGCGGTACGCCGAAGGGGTCGAGTCGAACCCGACCCGCCTGGCGGAAGTGGAAGAGCGGATGTTCCGCTTGCAGAAGCTGTTGCGGAAGCACGGCCCGACGACGACCGAGCTGCTCGCGCACCGCGATTCGCTCGCGCGCGATCTCGCGGCGCTCACCTCGGCCTCCGATCGCGCCGCCGAGCTCGAAGCGAAGCGTGACG
This sequence comes from Myxococcales bacterium, assembly GCA_003151595.1. The sequence continues at coordinate 6,866 of PLXW01000135.1, read as the reverse complement.
CGAAGCTGGCGCGGGTCGGCGTCGACGCGCGCACGCTCTCGAAGAAGCGCCGCGACGCCGCCGACAAGCTGGCCGACGCCATCGGCCGCGAGCTCGCCGCGCTCGGAATGGGGCGCGCGCGCGTGGTGGTCGACGTGGCGCCGTCGCAGCTCTCCGGCGACTCGCTCAGCGTCGACGGCGCGCGCCTGGGGCGAAGCGGGATCGATCGCGTCGAGTTCCTCATCGCGCCGAACAAAGGCGAAGACCCTCGCCCGCTCCGTCGCATCGCCAGCGGCGGCGAGCTCTCGCGCGCGCTCCTCGCCTTGAAGCGCGTGCTCGCCGATCGCGGGCCGGCCGGGCTCTACGTGTTCGACGAGGTCGACGCCGGCGTGGGCGGCGCGGTCGCCGAAGTGATCGGGCGGGCCATGGCCGACATCGCGCGCCATCGCCAGGTCCTGTGCATCACGCACCTTCCGCAGATCGCCGCGCTCGCCGACGTGCACTTCGTGGTCGACAAGACCGAGACCAAGGGGCGCACGAACAGCACCGTCCGCAAGCTCCGCGACGACGAGCGCATCGAAGAGGTGGCGCGCATGATCGGCGGCGTGAAGGTCGGCGACGCCGCCAAGCGCGCGGCCGAAGAGATGATCCGCGCGCGGAACCAGGCCGGCTGAAGGTTGGGGTACAACCTGGCGTTACCGCATCACATTTCGGCGGCGGTCGTAGTTCGAAGCACGTGCACGTAGTTCGAAGCACGAGCACGCAGTTCGCTTTCACGTGCACGCAGAACGAAGCACGCGCACGCAGTTCGCTTTCACGTGCACGCAGAACGAAGCACGTGCACGCGGTTCGCTTTCACGTGCACACAGAACGTTCTGCGTGGCTCATGAAAGGTTCTGCGTGGACACAGAACGTTCTGCGTGGACACAGAACGTTCCTGCTTGCGCGCACGTCCTACAGCGCGAACACGCTCGCCACGTTCTCGCTCATGCGCAGCGGCTTGCCGCGCTTGGTCAGCACCTCGCACCCGTTCCGCGTGACGACGACGGTGTGCTCGAACTGCGCCGACAGCGAGCCGTCGGCCGTGGTGACGGTCCACTTGTCCGACGGGTCTACTTCGACCTCGAACTTCCCGACGTTCACCATCGGCTCGATCGTGAAGACCATCCCGGCCTTCAAGCGCTCGCCGGTGCCGCGCTTGCCGTAGTGCTTCACCTGCGGCGGCTCGTGGAACTTGCGCCCGATGCCGTGCCCCACGAAGTCGCGCACGACGCTGCACCCCTCGGCCTCGACGTACTCCTGAATGGCCGCGCCGATGTCGCCGAGGCGCGCGCCTTCGCGGACCTCCGCGATCCCGAGGTCGAGCGACTTGCGGGCCGTCTCCACGACGTGGCGCGCTTCGGCGGTCGGAGTGCCGATGTAGAAGGTGGCGGACGTGTCGCCGTAGAAGCCCTTGTACATCGTGGTCACGTCGACGTTGATGATGTCGCCGTCCTTCAGCACGCGCGCGCCGGGGATGCCGTGGCACACGACGTCGTTCACCGACGTGCAAACGCTCTTCGGAAACCCGTGGTAGTTCAGCGGCGCCGGGTAGGCGTCGCGGCGGATCGTGTCTTCGTGGACGAGCGTGTTGATGTCCTCGGTCGTCATCCCCGCGCGAATGCGCTCACCGACGAGCACCAGCGTCTCGGCGGCCATCTGGCAGGCGACGCGCAGCCCCTCTATCTCGCGAGGACTCTTGATTTCGACCGACATGGTTCGTCCAGTTTAGCAGTCACTTCACTTCGTCGAGGATCACGGCGTCGCGAATCGCGGCGGCCGCCTCGGGCGAGTCGATGGTGGCGTGGAAGTGGAGATCGTGCTCGCCGTCGCCGCGCGGGAACGACTTCACGAAGACGTCGAGCGGCTTGCCGACCAGCTGCCCTTCCAGGCTCTTCACGATGCCGAGCGACGGGCTGTTCTTGTCGAGGCGCACGGTGAAGTCGTCGCCCACGGGGTGCTTGCCCGCCAGCCGCTCCACGATGTGAAAGCTCACCTGGTAGAGGCGAACGCCCGACTCCATCTCGCCGGTCACGGTCGTGACGCGGACGCGGGCGACGATGTCCGCGGCCTGGGCGCGCGCGTGGAGCTTCGGGTCGATCTTCGGATCGAGGTACGTATCGAGCTCGAGCCCGAGGGCGTGCGATTCGATGGCGTCGTCGAACTGGTCGGCGAGGTCGCCCTTGTAGACCGCGGCGTGGGGATCGACCGCTCCGGCGCCACCAGCCTGAATTGGAGTGCAGGCGAAAAGGCCGAGGCCGGCAACCAGGGCGCCGCAGAGGCGGTAAGAGCGGCCGCGGAGGCCCGAGAATGAGCCGCGGAGGCCAGGGACTGATTGGGGCATTCGACCGATGCTGTACCCGACGTAGCCGCGGCGCGCCACAGCGTGTGTTAGAACGAGCGTCATGCGTACGCGAGGTTTGCTGGCATTGACCTTGGCCGCGACCGCCGGTGTCGCCATCGCAGTCCCTCCGTTGAGCGCGCGCGCGGGGAACCCACCCTCGGGCGTGTCCGCCGTGTCCGATCCGCCGACGGTCGGGTCGCTGGCGTCGATGCGCGACGGCTTCAAGTGGGGCATCACCCACGCCGACGTGGTGAACGCCTTCAATAAGCAGGGCGGCATCTTCGATCAGGACTACGACCCGCTCCTTCGCAAGGCGCAGCCGGGCATCCAGCAGCAGGCGCTCGAAGCCGATCGCGACAACAAGAAGGCGGCGATCGATCGGAGCTGGACCCGCTTCGTGACGCCCACCGGCTACGACGCCACGGGGCTACGGAGCGAGTACTCGTACAAGAACAACGAGGCGGTCCTCCAGGTCGAGCGGCAGGGGAAGAAGCGTTACTTCTTCTTCATGGGGACCGAGCCGGGCGAGCGCCTCTGGAAGATCTACGACGAGATCCCGCTGACCGCGAACGGCCCGCTGGGCGCGACGTTCGCCGACGCGGTCAATCGCATCCAGGCGGTCATCGGCGTCGCCGGTCGCGCGCGCGCGGCCGATCCGAACAGCGGTCTCGATTTCACCACCGTCGATTGGCAAGACGGCAGCACGCACGCGCGCGTCGTCGATCGATCGAAGAACAAGATCGTCGGCGTCGTGCTCGAAGAGCGCGCCACGCTCAACGCGCTCCCGCAGCTCCGCGCGAACAAGTCCGAGGACCTGATGGCGATCGATCCCTCGATCGCCGCGGCCACCCGATCGGACATCAGCGATCCGAGTCACAACGCGCCCCCGGCCGCGAGCGCGAAGCCCGCCCCCAAGAAGAAGTAGTCACCCGCGATCGCCGATCGTCCGCGGCGTCGCAGGTCAAACGGAGCCGGGTTCGGGACCCGGCGACCCACGAGACCAAGCGCTCAGACTTTCTCGGCGCCGTCCGGCACTATCCAGCCGGTGGTGACCTTGAGGGTCAGCTTCGGTGCGATCCCGGCAAATGCGGGCTCCAGCACGCGGTCACGGGTGAGTGACGCGCCGGGGCAACCCGCGCATGTTCCAGCCAGGTGAACGTGCACTTCGTCGGCTCCGACGGCCACGAGGTACATCACGCCGCCGTCGGCCTCGACGAGCGGCGCGAGGATCTCGCGGCACATCTTGAGGATTTGCTCTTTCGGGCCGGCGTCCATCTGGGGTCGAGATCGAGTCGGAGATCGAAGTGACGACGCTAGCATACGCGCCCGCGGTCCCGTGAAGGCGAGTTCGAAGCGCCTTCGCGCGGACGCCGCCCACGCCTCTCACGCACACAGCCGTCCTCGATCTGCGCGCACGTATGTATCGTCGTCGATTCCCCTAAATCGCCATGACGCTTCGAAATTTGTGGATGAGCCACGCCGAAGACGGGAGTTCACCGTATAGTTGTTGATCGCGCGGGTCGTCTTTCCCGCGCGCCCCCGTGGGTGTGCTGTCAGCGAGTTGGTTGCACCAGCGCGCGAGGAGGTTCGAAGGTGGCGAGGTACCGTCTCCGTTTCTTGCTGCAAGAGTTCGATCTGTCGCGGGGGGCGACGTTGATCGGACGCAGCTCGGAGTGTCAGGTCACGATCGAAGATCCGTTGGTCTCGCGGCAGCATGCGCGGATCACGCTAGAGGGGGACGACGCGCTCCTCGAGGATCTCGGGAGTCGCAACGGCGTGAAGCTGAACGGCGCTCCGATCAAGAAAGCCACGCCGCTGAAAGACGGCGACAGGCTCCGCATCGGAACCCAGGAGCTGGTGTTCTGCCGCGTCGAGCCGGCCGCTTCGCAGAACGCGAAGACGACGGGCTTCTTGCGCCATTGCACCGCGTGCCGTCTGCCGTACCCGCGCGAGATGGTGGCGTGCCCGAACTGCGGCGCCAGCGAGCAAGCGAGCGAAGAAGAGACGCTGAGCGGACAGTTCGGCGCGACGTCGCAGGGGGCGTGGAGCGTTCAGCTCCTGGTCGAGGTCCTGGAGAAAGCGCTCACGATGGGGCGCACCGCGGACGCCGAGCGCATTCTTCGCCGCGCGACCGCGCAGGTCGAAGAGCGCTTGCTGGGGGGCGAGCGGGTCGATGCCAAGCAGCTCATGTCGCTGTCTATGGCGGCGGCGAAGATGAGCCTCGACCTCGGCGACGCCACGTGGGGCTCGTGGATCGCGCAGATTCATCGGCGCATGTCCACCGTTCCCGCGGGGCCGGTCATCGATTCGCTGGCCGGGCTCATCGAGCGGTTCCCCGAGGAAATAGGCGCATCCATCGGCGATCTCGCCACGCATTGCCGCGTCTCGGTCACGCACCTGAGCGAAGAAGACGCGCGCAGCCTCGCCCGCCTCGAACAGCTTCGCGCGGGGGCTAGCTCTTACCGAAGCGGTAGTCAGCTGTCCTGACTCTTGCTCCAGAGAGAGCGAACTCTTGCCGCTCGAGCGCGCGGAAAGGTAAGAGTCGGTAGTACCGAATGCGCTGGCGACTACGCTACCTCCAGCACGATCTCGAGCTGAGCGAGGGGCAGTTCGCTGTCGGGCGCAACGCGACGTGCCAGCTGTCGCTGGACGATCCGCTGGTGTCGCGCCGGCATGCGCTGCTGGCGGTGAACGACGAAGGGGTCACGATCGAGGACCTTCAGAGCCGCAACGGCGTGCTCGTGAACGGGAAGAAGATCTCCGAGCGGGTGCCGCTGCAGGTCGGCGATCGCATCCTCATCGGCGCGCAGGAGCTCACGCTGCTGCAAGGGCGCGCGGTGACGAGCCGCGATCATCAGACGACGGGGCATCAGGCGAAGATGACGCTCCCGAAGATGGAAGCGTCGCTCCGCATGCCGAGCGATCTCGCCGGGGCGGGGCCGGCGTCGTCGGTGCCTGCGCCGCCCGATGGGAGCGGCTCGGACATCGACGTGAGCATGGTGAGGCGCGCCGACGCCTTCAAACTGCTGGGCGGCGTGGCGGAGAAGGCGCTCGCGCTGGGGCGCGCGGTGGAGGCGGAGCGGTTGCTCGCGTCTCCGCTGGCCGACGTCATCGAAGCGAGCCGCGCGGGGCGGAAGCTGCCGAGTCAGCTGGTCGATCAAGCGGCGAAGTTCTCGTCGAAGCTGGCGACGTCGACCGGCAAGGGGGCGTGGGCCGATTACGTGATCGAGCTGTACGCGGCGCAGGGGCGACCGTGTCCGGCGATCGTGATCGACGAGCTCTACATCGCGATGCGGAAGGTCGCGACGGTCGACGTCAATCGCCTCCGCGAGTACCTCGCGATGTTGCGGGCGAAGCTGAGCTCCCTCGGGCCGGCCGACCGCTTTCTGTTTCAGCGTCTCGAGGGGCTCGAGCGGCTCGCGGCTCTCCGCTAGGGACGGCGGGCTCGGTCATCGTCTGCCAGGCGAGGTTCTTCTTCGCGGCTTCGGCGATGGCAATGCGCAGCTCTTCGTCGGGGACGCGCGCGATGGCGCGGACGAGATCGGCTTCGAGCGGTCTCGGACGAGGGACCTTCGCGCGACGCACTTCGGTGGCGCGGTCGGGGGGATCGATGGGGCCCACGCGAAAGCGCATCGAGCGGAGCGAGACGCCGGCCGCGCGCAGGCGAGCTATGAGCGTCTCGGAGAGGAGAGAGAGCTCGTTGGCCCACACGCTCGTCGCCGCGCGCACGACGAGCACGCCGTTCTCGAGCGCCATGGGGCGCGTTCGCTCGGCGATGCGCATGCCCACCGCCGCGGCCCAGACGTGCGGCGCTATCGGCGCTTCACCGCGCGCGAAGCGATCTTCGCCGGCGCGCGCGAGCACGTGACCGAGCCCCTCGGGCGAACCGAGCCTGGGCCGACGTCGCCGCTTCGCCATGCGCGCCATGCGACAGAACGTAGCAGCCGCGGGCCGCGCCACGCCATGCGCGGGCGTGCAGGCGCGCGAGACGGGCACTCTATTTCTCGTTCGCGCGAAGCAACGTGAGGTCGCCCTGGGGAGCGACGGGATCGAAGACCGCGCCGCGGCGATCGCTGGTGCCGGCGTGGAGCGAGCCGTCTTCGAGGAGCAGGACGTACGGCCCGTTCGGGACGGGCGCGCTGGCCAGATCCGGGATCACGTAGACGGCGACGGCGTGCGTGCGCGACGGGGCGACGACGGGCGTGCGGCATCGCGTGGCGACGGCGCCCGAGCGATCTTCGGCCGCGCACCTGACGCGCGCGCGCGTGTCGGCGTCGCCGCGCGGCGAAGCGACGATGGCCAGGGCGGCGGCGGAGCGTACGGCGTCGCTGGGGTCGCTCTCGAGCGCGTGGCGTTCGAGCGCGCCGTCGTCGCATCGGGCGTGGGCCACGGCGAGCGCGGCGAAGGCGCTGGCGCGAACGTACGAGTGCGGCGCGCGCGCGGCGTCGCAGAGCGGGCGGGCTGCGGCGGCGTCCTTGATGCGCGCGGCGATGCGGCCGATCGC
>PLXW01000152.1 GCA_003151595.1 Myxococcales bacterium | reverse complement strand
CGCCGGCAACCTCGACATCATGACGGCGGCGGCTCTGCGAACCGCGGAGATGCTCGCCCAAGAGATTCAGGCCGGTCGCCTGACGCTGCAGCGGAGAGGGTGAGCGCGATGGAACTCCGCGGGAAGAAAGTCACGCTCCACGACATGAGCCTCCGCGACGGGATGCACCCGAAGAGGCACCGTATCTCGATCGACCAAATGGTGGCCGTGGCGACGGCGCTCGACCGGGCCGGCATTCCTCTCGTCGAAGTGACGCACGGCGACGGTCTCGGCGGCGCGTCGATCAACTACGGGTTCCCCTCGCACACGGACGAGGAGTACCTGCGGGCGGTCATCCCGCGAATGAAGCGCGCGCGTGTGTCCGCGCTGCTGCTGCCGGGAATCGGCACCGTAGAGCATCTGCGGATGGCCGAGTCGTGCGGCGTGCGCACGATTCGCGTGGCCACGCACTGCACGGAGGCCGACGTCTCCCAGCAGCACCTCGCCCTCTCGCGAAAGCTCGGGCTCGACACGGTCGGCTTCCTCATGATGGCGCACATGTCCGAGCCTTCGCAGCTCGTGACCCAGGCCAAGCTGATGGAGAGCTATGGCGCCAACTGCATCTACTGCACGGACTCGGCCGGCTACATGCTCCCGGACGACGTCACCGCGCGCATCGGCGCGCTTCGCGAAGCCCTGCGCCCCGAGACGGAGCTCGGGTTTCACGGGCATCACAACATGGCGATGGGCATCGCGAACTCGCTGGCGGCCATCGCCGCGGGCGCGTCACGGATCGACGCCTCGGCGGCGGGGCTCGGCGCAGGGGCAGGGAACACGCCGATGGAGGTGCTCGTCGCCGTGCTCGATCGCATGGGCGTCGAGCACGGGGTCGATCTCTACGCGATCATGGACGTCGCCGAGGACCTGGTGGTGCCGATGATGGACACGCCCGTGCGGATCGATCGCGATGCGCTCATCCTCGGTTACGCGGGGGCGTACTCGTCCTTTCTCCTTTTCGCCAAGCGCGCCGCGGAGAAGTACGGCGTCTCTTCGCGCGACATCCTGATGGAGATGGCCCGGCGAAAGACCGTCGGCGGGCAAGAAGACATGATCGAAGACGTCGCGCTCGATCTGGCGCGCGCGCGCGGCGCCGTCGTCGCACAAGCAGGGGTCAGTAGCCCATGAAGCGGGCGTAGCGATCGCGATGGTAAGCGGCGTCGCCGAAGGTCATCTCGGCGACGCGCGCGCGCTTCAAGAAGAAGCCGATCTCCAGCTCGTCGGTCACGCCGATCCCGCCGTGCATCTGGATCGCCTCGTTGGCCACGAGGAGGAACGTGTCGCTGGCGCGGGCCTTTGCGGCCGAAGCGAGCCTCGATAGATCCGGGAGACGGTCGTCGACTGCGCGGAGGGCCTCCCGCACGATCGATCGTGTGAGCTCGATCTCGCAGAACATGTGCGCCGCGCGATGCTTGAGAGCCTGAAACGATCCGATGGGTGCACCGAACTGCTTGCGTGTCTTCAGGTAGGCGAGCGTCCGCTCGAACGCTTCGCACGCGCCGCCGAGCATCTCCGCGCCGAGCGCGATCGCTCCGCGATCGAGCAGAGCGTCCAGCACGTCGGCCCCCTTGCCGAGCTCACCAACGACGTCCTCGTCCCGCGCCGTCACGCCGTCGAGTCGGCAGCGCGCGGCATTCCGGGTGTCGACGAGCGAGAGTCGCGTGATCGTGAGACCGGGCGACTCCTTGGGAACGGCGAAGAGCGCCAGGCCATCGCGGCTGCCCGGCTCTCCGCCCATGCGCGCGATGACGAGAAAGAGATCGGCGATGTGCCCGTCGAGCACCATCGTCTTCGCGCCCGTGATGCGCCACGCCTCTCCGATCCGCTCCGCGCGCGTTTCGATCGCGTACCGCGCGTGCCTCGTGCCTTCCTCGTGCGCGAGCGCCAGGATTCGTTCTCCGCGCACCAGCGCCGGCAGGTGCGCGGCTCGCTGCGCGTCGGTCCCCGCCAGCACGAGCGCGCTCGCTCCAAGAACGACCGACGACACGAGCGGCGTGGGCGCAAGTGTGCGACCGCACTCCTCGAGCAGGATCCCGAGCTCGGCGAACCCCAGACCGCTCCCTCCGAAGGCCTCGGGAACGATGACCCCCGCCAGGCCGAGCTCCGCCATCTCGCGCCAGACGTCGCGCGAGAGACCGACGGGATCACGCCGGTCGCGCAGGTCACGGAGATGCGACGGGGGGAGCTTCGCCTGCACGAAGGCGCGCGCGGCCCGTTTCAGCGACTCCTGCTCTTCGGTCAAGACGAGTGTCACGAGGTGCTCCTCCTCAATCGTTCAAGCGGGGGCGTTCAATCGGGGAGACCGAGGACGCGCTTTGCAATGATGTTGAGCTGGATCTCCGACGAGCCCCCTTCGATCGAGTTCGCCCGCGAGCGAAGCCAGTCACGGGTGCGTTGAAGGTCCGTCTTGGTGAAGGCGTCGCCTTCCCACCCCAGCCCCTGGAATCCGGCCATCCGGACGAGGAGCTCGCGCCGCCGCTGGTTCAGCTCCGTGCCATAGAGCTTCAGCATCGAGATCTCGGGTCCCGGCGGGCGCCCCGCGGCGATCGTCTCTTGCGAGCGCCGAAGCGTGAGCTGGTTGCACAAGAAATCGAGGTTCGTCTGCGTGAGCTCGTCGCGAAGGATCGGATCGGAGAGCGCGCCGTCCTCGTTCGTCCCCAGGCAGCGCTTGGCGATCGCCTCGAGCGGCTCCTCTTCTTGCGACTGCGCATCACGCATCCGTGAGATGGCGTCGCGTTCGTGCTCGAGCAGGCGCTTGGCCAGCGTCCACCCTTCACCCGGTGCGCCGACGAGGTTGCGCTCCGGAACGCGCACCCCCTCGAAAAAGGTTTCGCAGAAAGGAGACGCGCCGCTGATGAGCGAGATCGGGCGCGTTCGCACTCCAGGCGTCGTCATGTCGATCAGAAGGAAGGAGATCCCTTCGTGCTTCTTGGCCGCGGTGTCGGTCCGCACGAGACAGAAGATCCAGTCGGCCTTGTCCGCCTGCGACGTCCACACCTTCTGACCGTCGACCGTCCATCCCGCGTCGTCCCTCACGGCGCGCGTCTGGAGGCTCGCCAGGTCGCTTCCTGCGCCCGGCTCGCTGAAGCCCTGACACCAGCGAATCTCGCCCCGGGCGATCCTCGGAAGGTGCTCGCGCTTCTGTTCCTCCGTGCCGACTTCGAGGAGAAGCGGCCCGAGCATCCATAGACCGAGGCTCTTCAGCGGCGGACGCGCGCCGATCCGCCGCAGCTCCTCACCCAGGACCGCGGCTTCGTTGCGCGCGAGCCCGGCGCCGCCGTATTCGTGCGGCCACGTAGGCGCCGTCCAGCCGCGCTCGACCATCCGCGTGAACCACGCGCGCGCGTCGTCGCACGGAAAAACCGCTCGGCGTCCGCCCCAGACGTCTTCGTCCGGCGAGGGGATCGGCGTCCGCATGGAGGCCGGGCACGCCGCGTCGAGCCACGCGCGGACCTCGGAGCGAAAGGCATCGAGAGCGCTCGTCACCGCCACGCAGGCGATCAAACACATGATTCGTCCTGGTTGACAGAGGAAAATGAAACATGTTTCACTTTCCGTCCATGAAGGACAGAAGGGACAAGATCCTCGATGTGGCTATCGCCCTCGCCGAAGAGGGGGGGTTCGAGAACGTCCGCCAGCGGGACGTTGCGGCCAGCGCCGGCGTTGCCCTAGGTACACTGTACAAGCGTTTCCGCAGCAAGGAAGAAATCCTGTGTGCCGCGCTCGAGCGCGAGGCCGGGCTGCTCGAGCGACGAGTGGAGCTGAAGCCGGCCGTCGGCAAGACGCCTGTCGAGCGCGTCGGCTCCTTCTTCGAGGCCATGACGCGCGGCATGCTGCGGAAGCCCAAGTTCGCGCGCGCCGTTCTGCGCGCCATGGCGTCGGGTGAAGAAGGGGTGGCGGCGACGGTGGCTTCCTACCAGGGGCGAATCACCGGACTCATCATCGCCTCCATGCGCGGCGTGGGGCGCCTCTCGTTCACGGACGCGAGCGAGAATCCGGTGACGGACAAGGAGGTGAAGCTGGCCATCCTCCTTCAGCAGCTCTGGTACGCGTCGCTGGTCGGGTGGTCCGCCGGCCTGGTCGGCCAGAACGACGTCATCGAGCAGATCAAGGATTCGGCCGCGATCATCAGTCGCGGCATGGGCATGAAGGCGTAGCGTCTACTCGGCCGATGCCGTGAGCTCGGTCGTCGCGCCTTCGACTCGACTCTCGGAATAGAACTGCTTCACCCAGCGGCGGAAGACCCCGATGGGCCCGTCGCCGTCCACGACGAGCGGTGGGCTCACGTAGACCTTGTGCTCCCAGATTGGAATGTCCTGACCGAGCTGTCGCTCGATCTCGCGCATGAACGCCGCGCCCACGGTGCTGGTCACGTCCGAGTCGACTCCCTTTTTCACCATGAACGAGAAGCGAACGTCGACGTCCTCGTCGTCGATGGGCGTGATGCCGGCGACGAGAAGCGTCTCCACGATTCCGGTGAAGCGCGTGAGCGCGTAGCCGAACCCGTGGCTGATGCTCTCCACCTGGCCGGTGACCTTCCCCATCGGCGTCCGCATCTTCGTCTCGGAGACCACGCGGAGGATGTGTCCGTCGACCGTGGCATGGCTGGTCGGCCGCTCGAGCGTTCCGTGCACGTAGTGGAAATGGGCCGAGTCCACGGCGTTCTCCGCCATCTCCTGGTTGTGCGTCCGGATCTTCCAGTGCCGCTTCTCGTACGACGTCCACTCGCTGTGTCCGAACTCGGGGATCGGACCGATGTCCCAGGACGGCGCCTCACCCTGCAGGTGGTGCCAGGCCAGGATAAGGCCGTTCACTTCGCGCACGTGCCACGGGCGAATCTTCGCGCGCGCCGGCGGCGCTTTCTCGGAATAGGGAATCTTGGCGCAAGCCCCCTTGCCGTCGAACTCCCAGGAGTGGAAGGGACAGCGAATGCAGTTTCCCTCCACCTTGCCGCCGTAGCCGAGGTGCGCGCCGAGGTGCGGGCAGTGGGCGTCGAGAAGGCTCGCGGCGCCGTCCTCGCCGCGGAAGAGGACCAGCTCGCGCCCGAAGTACTTCAGCGGAAGCACGCCCCCCTTCGGGAGCTCGTCCGAGTAGGCCACCTGGAACCAGCCGTTGGGATAGCGGGGGAACGGGAATCGACTCATGACGGACCTTCCTTCACCTTCGGAATTACTCGGACGACTTGGGGAGCAGGTCTCCGACCCGCTCCACCGTCTCGATGAACTCTTCGACCATCCCGTAGATGACCTCGCGCGAGGAGCGCACCGAGCTCATTCGGCCGACGATCTGACCGATCGCCGTTCCCAGCAGCTCCTTCGCGCGCGTGCCGGGTCGGTCTGCGGAGCGGTGGATGCGCGCCGTGGCGTCGGCGGTGAGCATGAATTGAAGCGGCATCGGGAGCGCGCCGGGGACGGGCTTGTCCCACGCCTCGGTCCACGCCGTTCGGAGCTGGCGAGCGGGCTTGCCGCTGATCGCGCGCGAACGGACCGTATCGGTCGACTTGGCGGCGAGCACCTTCTCGATGAGCGCCGGCGGAGTGTCGCTCTCCTTGACCGCGAGCCAGATCGATCCTGTCCAGACGCCGTCCGCGCCCAGCGCGAGAGCGGCCGCGGCCTGCCTGCCGCTGCCGATGCCCCCCGCGGCGAGCACGGGCGTCGGATGGACCGCGTCGACGACGTCGGGGACGAGCACCATCGTGGAGACCTCACCCGTGTGCCCGCCGGCTTCGGTGCCCTGCGCCACGATGATATCGACGCCGGCCTCGACCTGCTTCACCGCCTGCGCGGCCGTCCCCACCAGCGCCGCCACCTTCACGCCGAGCGCGTGCGCCTTGTCGACGACGTCCTTCGGTGGAGGCCCGAGCGCGTTCACGAGGAGCTTGATGGGGTGCTTGAGCGCGACGTCCACGTGAGAGCGGCCGCCTCCTTGCGTCCACCCCAGGAGCGACTCCGTGCTCTCTCCGTCGGGAAGGGGAGGCACCTCGTAGGCGGCGAGCAGATTGGCCACGAACTCGCGATGAGCCGCGGGGATCATCCGCTCGAGGGCTTCCTTGCTGCCGTCGATCTCGCCGCCCTTTCCCTCGTACTTGGCGGGCATCACGACGTCGACGCCGTACGGCTTTCCGTCGACGTGCGCGTCGATCCATTTGAGCTCGACCTCGAGCTGCTCGCTGGTGAACGCCAGCGCCCCGAGCACGCCGAAGCCGCCGGCTCGGCTGACGGCGACGACGACGTCACGGCAGTGGCTGAAGGCGAAGATGGGGAACTCGACGCCGAACATCTCGCAGAGGCGCGTGTGCACGTTCAACTCCCAGCGGCGCGGGGAGCGCCGGTGTCGCGAGCGAGCTCCGCGCCGAGGCGCGCGATGTGCGCCGAGGCTGCGCCGAGCGTGAGCTCGATCTGTTTCGACGACGTGTAATAACGGTGAAGCGGGTAATCGAGGTCGAAGCCCATGCCGCCGTGGAGGTGCTGCGCGGCGTAGGTCACGTGGTGACCCCCTTCGCAGGCCCAGTACTTGGCGATGGCGATCTCGCGCGACGCCGGCAGATCGCTGGCGAGTCGCCACGCCGCCTGCCACATGGAGACACGGATCGCTTCCACGTTGATGTACGCGTCGGCCGCTCGCTGGGCGACGGCCTGGAAGGTGGCGATCGGTCGCTCGAACTGCTGGCGCGACGTCGTGTACTCGGCGGTCATCTGGAGCGCGCGCTCCGAGATGCCGAGCTCCAGAGCGCACAGCCCGACGACCGCGCGCGCGACCAGCCACTCCACGATCTCCCCGCCGCGACCGACCTCGCCGAGGACGTCACCGGGAGCGACGCGCACGCCGTCGAGCGTCACGCGAAACCACGGCTCTCCTGTAGTCGCGAGCTGGCGCTCGAGATGCACTCCTCGCGCGCTCGGCTCGACGACGAAGACACCGAGCTCGCCCTTCTCGGTTCGCGCGGTGACGAGCATTCGCTTCGCGAGGTGCGCCGCCGGAACGGAGATCTTGATCCCGTCGAGGACCCAAGCGTCTCCTTCTTGCCGGGCGCGAGTGCCCGGTTCGGAAGCGTCCTCGAGCCCCGTCTCTGCGAGCGCCGCGGTGAGGATCGTCTCTCCGGTGACGACGCCGGCGAGCCATCGGCGCTGCTGATCGTTCGTGCCGAAGCGCGCGATCGGCATGGCCCCGAGAACGATCGTCGACCACAGCGGCACCGGCGCGACCGCGGCACCGGCCTCGACGAGAAGCGCGCACGTCGCCAGAAATCCTTGATCGGATCCCCCCGCGCTCTCCGGAAGCGCCGTCCCCAGCAGGTCCGCTGTGGCGAGGTCCTTCCATAGACCGCGGTCGAAGCGATCGGGATCCGCTTCCGTGAGCGTCAGAGACGCGGGCGTCACGCGCTCGCGAAATATTTTGCGCGCGAGCTCACCCACCGCTCGTTCCACTTCGCCCAGCGAGAAGTCCATTGTCCTGTTCCTTCCGCCTCAGCGAGGCGCCCGCGGCATTCTCAGCCCGACCTGCGCGATGATGTCGCGCTGCACTTCGTTCGTTCCGCCCCCGAACGTGAGCACGGGGGCCGTTCGGTAATACTGCTCGATGCGCCCATGAAGGATCGCTCCCGGGGAGCCGCTCTTCACGAGCCCCTCGGGTCCCAGGACTTCGAGGAGCAACCTGTAGATCTCGATGAACGATTCGCTCCCGAAGACCTTCACCGTGGAGGACTCCGCGGGATCGAGCCTTCCTTGTTCGATGCTCGCCGCCTGTCGCCACGTGAGGAGCCGCAGCACTTCGACGCGCGCCAGCGCCCGGGCGAGGTTTGCTTGCACCCAGGCGAGATCGATCACCCGGCGTCCATCGGGCGTCTTCGTCTCGCGCGCCCACGCGGTGGTCTCGTCGATGAACCGCGCCACGGGGCCGGGCGACATCAGCGCGACCCGCTCGTGATTGAGCTGGTTGGTGATCAGTTTCCAGCCGTCGTTCTCACGCCCGACGAGCATCGAGACGGGGACACGGACGTTGTCGTAGTAGGTCGCGTTGGTGCGATTGCCGCCGAGCGTGAAGATGGGCGAGAGGGAGAAGCCCGCGGCCTTGGTGGAGACCATGAGGATCGAGATCCCCTTGTGGCGCGGCGCGTCCGGATCGGTCCGCACCGCGAGCCAGATGTAGTCGGCGTATTCGGCGAGGCTGGTGAAGACCTTCTGTCCGCTCACCACGAAGTCGTCGCCGTCGCGCACGGCGCGCGTTCGGAGGGCGGCGAGGTCGGTCCCGGCGCTGGGCTCCGAGTACCCGATGGCGAAGTGGCACTTGCCGCGCAAGATGTCGGGCAGGAGCATCGCCTTCTGCTCGTCGGTGCCGAACTTCATCAGCGTGGGGCCGACGGTGCAGAGGGTGAGGAACGGGATCGGAAAGCCCGCGCGCTGCACCTCGTCGAAGAAGACGTACTGGTCGATCGTCGAGCGCGCCTGCCCGCCGAACTCCTTCGGCCATCCGATGCCGAGCCATCCGTCGGCCCCCATCCGCTCCAGCGCTTCTCGGTAGAGCGGGCCTCCGCCTTCGGACCCGGCGACCTCGGCGAGGACGTCGGTCGTCACGATCCGCGCGAAGTAGGCGCGAAGCTCGGTGCGTAGACGTTGTTCGCGAGGCGTGTAGTCGATGAGCATCAGCCGAGCGTCTCCTCTGTCGCCTTGGAGGAACGAGTCGCGCCTGCGGATGCGGGGATGGGTGCGCGCGCCGTCGCGGCGGCCCACCGGTAGTCGGGCTTTCCGCTGGGATGCCTCGTGATCTGGTCCACTACGCGCAGCTGGCGCGGCACCTTGTAGCCGGCGATCTTCGCGCGGCAGTGCTCGTCGATCATGGCCAGCGTCACGTCGCGCCCCGGGCGCGTCTGCACGATCGCCGCGACGCGCTGGCCCCAGCGATCGTCCGGCACGCCGACGACGACCGCATCCATGACGTCGGGGTGAGCCTTGATGGCCGCCTCGACCTCCTCGGGGAAGATCTTCTCACCACCGCTATTGATGCAGACCGAGCCGCGGCCGAAGACGGTGATCCGTCCGTCGGCCTCGATCGTCGCCAGGTCTCCGGGAATCACCCAGCGGTCGTCGCCGACGGTGACGAACGTGGCCGCGGTCTTCTCCGGATCCTTGTAGTAGCCGAGAGGGATCCGGCCACGCCTCGCGAGCTTGCCGACGACGCCGCTCCCGGGCGCAATCGGACGATTGTCCTCGCCGAGGACCGTCGTCGTGCCGTCGCTGCCGAAGGAGAGGAGCCCCTTGGCCTCGGCGCCCGGATACATCGTCCCCTGGTGGCCGGTCTCCGTCGCGCCGAAGTTGTTGAGGATCATCGTCTCGGGAAGGACCCGCGCGAGCGCATCTTTCACGGTGTCCGAGAGCACGGCGCCGGCGGAGGCGATGACGACGAGCGACGACGTGTCGATCGGGTCTCTCGCCGCTTCAAGCGCCTGCGCGAGCGGGCGAGCCATCGCGTCGCCGACCATGATCATCGTGTTCACGCGCTCCGACTCGATGAGCCGGGCAGCGACGGCTGCATCGAAGCTCCGACCGGGAACCAGAACGAGCTTGCCGCCGCCGAAGAGCCCGATGAGCGCGGCCCATTGCGCGGCGCCGTGGATGAACGGAGCGGCCGGGAGGAACGTCAGGGGATCGGTGTTTTCGAGAGCGATGGACGCGAGCTCCTGCGGGCGCTCGATGGCCGTTCCGCCGGGGTTGCCCCCTTGCAAGCCGGCGAAGAAGACGTCCTCGTGACGCCACATGACCCCGCGGGGCATACCGGTCGTGCCGCCCGTGTAGATGACGTAGTGATCGTCCGCCGTCCGAGCCGGGAAGCCTCGCTCGGGCGATGCAGCGACGAGGAGCGTCTCGTAGTCGCTGGCGCGCCCGCGCTCGATGGCGGAGCCGTCCTCGATGGCGAGCAGGGCGCGGAGTTTGGGGACGCGCGAGGCAACGGCGGCGACGCGCGCGCCGAGCTCCCGCGGGTAGATGAGCGCGACGAGGTCCGCGTTGTCGAAGAGGAAGAAGAGCTCGTCCTCCACGTAGCGGTAGTTGATGTTGATGGGGACGGCGCGCAGCTTGAACGCGCCGAGCATGGCCTCGAGAAATTCGATCGAGTTGTAGAGGTAGAGGCCGACGTGGTCTCCCGGCTTCACCCCCTGCGCCTCGAGGGCGTGGGCGCATCGGTTCGCGCGCGCGTCGAGCTCGGCGAACGTGAGCCGCTGGTTGCCGCACACCACGGCCGTCCGATCGGGGACGGCGTCCACGATGCTCTCGAATAGATCAGCGATGTTGAATTGCATCGGACGGCGCTCCCCTCATGACCGTTCACTGCCGACGACCCACATGGCGAAGAACTGCGACGCGCCTCCGTAGGCGTGCCCGAGCGCGAGACGTGCACCGTCGATCTGATGCGCCCCGGCGTCGCCGCGCACCTGCATGGCCGCTTCGGCGAAGCGGAGCATCCCCGACGCGCCGATGGGGTTCGTGGAGAGAACTCCGCCCGAGGGGTTGACCGGGAGGTCACCGCTCATGGCCGTCGTTCCATCCATGGTGAGGCGCCACCCTTCGTTCAACGGTGCGAAGCCGAGGTTCTCGAGCCACATCGGCTCGAACCACGAGAAGGGGACGTAGATCTCGGCGACGTCGATCTGGCGGCGCGGGTCGGTGATGCCCGCCTGCTTGTAGACGTCGATCGCGCAGTCGATGCCGGCGCGCGGATTCACCTGGTCGCGCCCCGAGAACTGCGCCGGCTCACTGCGAACGGAAGTCCCTCGCACCCAGGCCGGCTTCTTCGGAGCGCGCGCGGCCGCCTTCTCGCTGCCGAGCACCATGGCGCACGCGCCGTCGGACGACGGGCAAGTCTCCAGGTAGCGAATCGGGTCCCATAGCATGGGCGACGCGGTGACCTTCTCCAGCGAGACGTCATCCATGTGGAGGTGCGCGAATGGATTCGCGAGCGCGTTCTTCCGATCCTTCACGGCGACGACGGCGCCCACGTCGCTCGGAGCGCCCGAGCGACGAATGTAGCTGCGGACGATCGGCGCGAAGAACCCGCCGGCCCCGGCGACGAGCGGCGGGACGAACGGATACTTCGGCGACAGAGCCCACATCGCGTCGCTCTCCGATTGCTTCTCGAAGGCAACGGTGAGCACCCGCTCGTGGACGCCGGCTTCGACGAGATGCGCCGCGACGATCGCCGTCGAGCCACCCACGCTCCCTGCCGTGTGCACGCGCATCATCGGCTTGCCGACGGCGCCGAGAGCGTCGGCCAGGTACAGCTCGGGCATCATGACGCCTTCGAACATGTCCGGCGCCTTGCCGATGACGACGGCGTCGATGTCCTTCCAGGTGAGGCCCGCGTCTTCGAGCGCACGGAGCGCCGCTTCGCGCACGAGACCCGCGATGGAGAGATCGTCCCGCTTGGCCGCGTGCTTCGTCTGGCCGATGCCGATGACCGCGCAGTGGTTCCTCATGGCGACCCCTCGAGAACGCAGACCAGATTCTGTTGAAGGCACGGGCCGGAGGTCGCGTGCGCCACGGTGCTCCGTGCGCGTCCTTCGATGATCTCGTTCGCGGCCTGACCGATGGCGTTCAGACCGCTCACGATGAACGAGTGCCTGGCGAGCGCGCCTCCCGACGGGTTCACGGGGACCTCGGGGCCGAGGCCCAGCGCGTCGCGCACGATGACCTCCTGATGAGAGAACGGAGCATGCAGCTCGGCGACGTCGAACCGGCGCCCGATCGCGCCGGCCTTCTCGGCGGCGAGCCTCGTCGAAGGCGACCGCGTCAGATCGCGCGCGCCGAGCGAGTGCGCTTCGATGCGATGGTCGATCCCGCGAATCCACGCCGGCCGCTCGCAGACCTTCTTCGCCAGATCTCCGGCGACGAGCACGGCGACCGCGGCGCCGTCGTACGAGGTCGGGCAGTCATGCTCGCGGAGCGGCTCGACCACATAGCTCGCGCGCAGCAGGTCTTCGGCCGAAGTCTCCGTGCGACGACTACGCGCCGCGATCTCCGCCAGCTCTCGCTCGGTGCACCGCTTCGCGTCGAGGAGCGCGCGCGCCTGGAGCGCGGCGAGGCTCACCCAGTCCGGGCCGAGCGGCGCCACGACATAGGGATCGAGCTGCGCGCTCATCACCTCGCCGAGGTCGCCCTGCGACGAACGCCCGAAGGCGTACACGAGCGCCGAGTCGATGTCCCCGTGCTGGAGGCGGACCCACGCTTCATAGAGGGCCCACGCGCCATCCATCTCGACGTGCGACTCCGCGATCGGAGGCCACGCGCCCAGCGCGTCGAGCGCCATGACGAACGAGAAGGGTCTCCCGCCGAGGTAGTCGCAGCTTCCGGAGACGGTGAAGCCGATCTCTTTCTTCGGGATTCCCGACTTGCCGATGGCTTCGGCAATCAAGGGGACGAGCATCTCCACGTCGTCTTGATCGGTTCGCGCCACAGAGAGCTGCGCGAACGACACGATGGCGACATCGCGCATCACAGGTGATCCTTGTAGGAGTCGTAGGGAGCGTCGGGCTCGCCCGTGGGGACGAACCAGCGAATCGCCTCGAGCGTCGGCTTGCGCTCGGCGGGAGGGAGCCACTCCGCGCGAACGCGCATTCCCATGCGGACTTCGTCGGCAGGAGCCTGGATGAGATGAAGGAGCGGGAGGTCTGCGCGATCGAGGAGAATGCTCCCGTAGACGTAGGGGAGCTTCATCGTCTGACCTTCGAAGGGGACGTTGACGATGCAGAACGTCGTCAACGTTCCGCCATCGGACACGGCGACCTCTTCGACGCACGGGATGCCGCAGGTGGGGCACGCTCCCTTCGGCGGGACGTAGATCTTCGTGCACGAGGGGCAGCGCCGCCCCAGAAGCCGCCCCTCGACGACGCCCGCGAGAAAGCGCGAGAGGACGAGGCCGGGCGTCACCGTGTACTCGAGGTGAACGGGCGACTTGATCTTGCGAACGGGCTCGCTCACGGCGTCGCTCCTTCCGGCTCGAAGTAGGCGATGTCGCGAATCTCGCCGACCCGCTCGGCGCGCCAGTGCGCTTTGACACGCATCCCGGTGCGCATCTCGGCTCGGCCCACGCCGCTTACGGCGTGAAGCATCGATGTGTCGGCGCCGTCGAGCTTCACGAGCGCCCACGCGAACGGCTTCGCCAGCGGGTGGCCCGGTCGCGGGCTCGCTACCCATGCCCAGGTCACGACCACGCCGACTTGCCCGACCTCGACCGGCTCGCCCACCGAGTCGCCCGTCTCCGGGTCGTACTCGGCCGGGGGCACGAGGATGTTCCCGGCGGCCGTTCGCACCCCTTCGATGCGACCGTCCCGCAGCGCTCCGAGGAAGCGACCGATCACGGGACCGACGCTCCGGCGATACGTGTACTCGAGCACGTAGGGGGCCGAGAGCGACCCGGGGCGGGGGGCGAGTTTCTCCACAGTCACTCCTTGGTCTTGGCGGCTCGCAGGCACGCGGCGGCAGGCCCGCACGACCGAAAGTAGAACATGTTCCACTTTTCGGGTCGAGCGATTTCGAGAGCGCGCTACGATGCGGCGCGCACTCCTCGGAGGACCTCGTCATGCCCATGCCCACTGGAGTCGGTGTCGTCGACCTGATGCTTCAGATCCCGACCGACGACCCGACCACGTTGTACGAATTCTTGAAGCCGCTCCTCCTCGATCGCGAGTCGCGCGAGCAATTCAAGTTCCCGGCCGAGTACATGTTCAAGAACGTCCCCATGACGCGTAAGTCGAGCGACTACGTGGGCATCGCTCTCGACGAGATGGATCGGGTCGGAATCGAGCGCGCGATGATCGGCGTCGACGCGGGGAACAAGGAAGCGCAGCGCGCCATCCGCGAGCATCCGAAGCGTTTCTTCGGGAGCTGCCAGGTGAACCCCAACGCCGGAATGGACGGCGTGCGCGAGCTCGTTCGCGCGTACGAGACGTGGGGGGTCAAGGCGGCGACGGCGTTTCCCGCCGGCTACTGCCCGCAGGTCGCGATCAACGACAAGAAGTTCTATCCGCTCTACGCAAAGTGCGTCGAGCTCGACATCCCCATCTGCATCTGCGCGGGGGTCCCCGGACCGCGCGTGCCGATGGGCGTTCAGGACGTCGCGCTGCTCGACGAGGTCTGCTGGTTCTTTCCCGAGCTCAAGGTGGTCACGCGCCACGGGTGTGAGCCGTGGACGGATCTGGCCGTGAAGCTGATGCTCAAGTGGCCGAACCTCTACTACTCGACCAGCGCCTTCGCCCCGCGCCACTACCCGAAGGAGATCCTCGACTACGCGAACACGCGCGGCGCCGACAAGATCATGTACGCCGGGTATTTCCCGATGGGGCTGACGCTGGAGCGCATCTTCAAGGAGCTTCCGGACGTGCCGCTCAAGGACAGCGTCTGGCCGAAGTTCCTGCGGGACAACGCCGTGCGCGTCTTCAAGCTGTAGCCGCCGCTATTCCTCGACGAGCGAGAGCGCGCGTCGAGGGCAGCGGCGAACGGCGGACTTCACCAGATCGAGCTGCTCGGCCGAGGGGCGGGCGACGAGGAGGTGAAGCTTGTCAGTGTCGTCGACCTCGAAGATGCCCGGCGCCGTCTTCACGCAGACGGCGTTCGCTTCGCAGAGATCGTAGTCAACCTGGATACGCATCGCATCTTCCTAGGAGAGGAACCGACCGAGCGGCGTTCCCCAGACGATCTTCATGATGCGCTGGAGGAGCTTCCCCTTGTCCGCGGTGTACGGGTACCAGATGCGCTCCTCCTTCGGATTGAAGCGCTCGACGATGATGGGAGTCGCGTAAGCGTAGCCACGCAGGCCCGCCTCACCGTTCACCTGGCCGACACCGCTCGACTTGCGCCCGCCGAACGGCGCCTCGGCGGCTCCATACGTCACCGCGCAATCGTTCACGCAGATGGACCCGGCGTCGATCCGCCGGGCGAGCGCGACTCCTTTCGCGTCGTCGGACGTCCATACGTTGGCGCACAGGCCGTACGTGGAGTCGTTCGCCATGCGCACGGCCTCGTCCTCGTTCGCCACGCGGAGAATGGGGAGGATGGGGCCGAAGGTCTCTTCCTTCATGACCAGCATGTCGTGCGTGACGTCGGTGAGGACCGTCGCTTCGTAGAACATGTTCCCGAGCTTCTCGCTCCGGCGACCGCCCGTCCGCACCTTGGCTCCGCGCTTCACCGCGTCGGCCACGTGACGCTCGATGACCTCGAGCTGGTTCGGCCAGATCATGGGGCCGAGATCGAAATCTCCCTCTTTGCCCTGCTTGAGCGACTGAACCTTTTCGACGACGCGGCGAGTGAACTCGTCGGCGATGGTTTCGACCACGTACACGCGCTCGGTGGAGCAGCAGTACTGCCCGGTGTTCATGAACGCGCCGAACACCGCGCCGCCGACCGCGCGATCCATGTCCGCGTCGGCGCAGACGATCATCGGATCTTTGCCGCCGAGCTCCAGGGTGCACGGAATGAGGTTGCGGCCGCAGGCCTCGCCCACCTTGCGACCCGTGCGGACGCTTCCGGTGAATGAGATCTTGTTCACGCCGGCGTCGACCAGCGCGGCGCCGGTCTCGCCGTCTCCTTCGATCACCGTGAAGACGCCGGGCGGAAAGCCCGCTTCTCGAAAGAGCTCACCGACGAGGCGGCCGGAGAACGGCGTCACCTCCGACGGCTTCAAGACGACCGTGTTGCCGGCCATGAGCGCCTGCACGGACGGGTTCAACGAGAGGATGAAGGGGCCGTTCCACGGCGTGATGATCCCCACCACGCCGAGCGGCCGGTACGTGACGATCATCTTCTTCGTCTTGAGAAGATGCAGCGGAACCTTGCGGTCGCCGAGGACGCGCTCGGCGTGCTTGGCGTAGTAGGCGAGCGAGTCGCACGCCGCGAACATCTCCATCATGATCGTCTCCACGCGCGACCGGCCGGTCTCGCGCGTGATGACGTCCATGAACTCTTCCTGGCGCCGAAGAAGGATCTTCAGCGCTCGCCGCATGTAAGCCGCGCGCTCGTCGAAGCTCAGTGCTCCCCACGCCGGCTGAGCGGCGCGCGCACGGGCGACCACGTCGCGAACCTCGGCGGCCGTGGCCACGTCGATTTCTCCGATCGCGTCCCGGGTGGCCGGGCTCGCGATCCGGATCTTGCGAGGCCTGCCGTCGTGCGGAATCGACTCTACGAGTTCCATGAAGCGAGCTCCTCTCTGAACGAACTGAGAATCAGTCGAAGAAACCCTTCTCCACGAGCACCGCCTTCAGGCGCGGGTGCACTGCAATGTCGGGCTTCTTCACCTGGGAGCGGAGGCTCGAGAGCGTGTTGAAGCCCCAGTTGTTCTGGAACTTGTTCACGAGCCACGCGGCGATGCTCCCCTTCGGGTCGCAGTGGATCTCGGCGACCACGTGTGTGCCCCGCCCGTGGTCGATCGACGTGAGAGTCCACGAGCCGCTACTCAGCTCGCCACGGACGTAGTGGGTGCTCGGCGCCGTGGGATCGCTCACCGAGTGCATCTGGATATCGAGGCGCTTCTCGACGGGCTGAACGGCGAGCGTCACGTCGGTGACGAAGTCACGGTCGCTCATCGTGATCGGGGTGCCGATATGCGAGTAGGTGATGTACTCGGTCTCGCTCACGCGACGCAGCACCTTGGATTCGACCAGGCTGTCGATCCACTCGTTACTGCGAGTGATGTCCACAAGGACGCTCCCTACGAGGAGGAGCGGCTCGTCCACGTCTCCTTCGCCGCGGAAGGCGAGGAACGGGCTTCCGGGGACGTCCTTGTGAGAGACCATGATGCCGTTCTCCGTTCGCGTCGTGACCCACCCATCGCGCGCCCCTTCGGCGGCCTGGGAGGTAGGCGGGACGAGGAGGAGCGCCGCCGAGAGCACGAAGATGATCTTGAGCGAGAGCGAGTGTCGGGTGAGAAAGGTCATGGCTGTGTGTCCTCCTGCTCAATGCTTCCGTGTGCGTCAGCCACCGATGATCTGGTGGATGACCGCATAAAATTGTTCGAGGCCTCGCGTGGAATCGAGGCAGAACTCGCTCATCTCGTTTGCGATGTTCCCGTAGTCGGCGCCATTCAGCTTGGCGGCCGAGCTGGGGTCGGCGCGGTTCACGTCGGCCATCGCGCTCATGATGACTTCGAGCGGCGCCTGCTGGTCCGCGCCCATCGGAGTCACGAGGTTCCGAAGGAGCACGCCGATGGCGCGGTTGGGATCGCGCTGGGAAGAACAGGTGGCCGCGCCGGTGCCTCGAACGTCGAGCTCGAAGATCTTGGTGAGCGCGCGGAGGCCGGCGTCGGCCAGGCTGCGCTGAACGACCTTGCCGGCGCCGTCGGTCACGGGCGGCGCAAGGGTGCGGGCGAGCACCTGGTCGAATGGCGGAAGATTGATGTCGTCCTGGAGCACCTGGAGAAGGTCCAGGGCGGCGGCGAGCGCGCCGGCCTGCGCGTCGCTCCCGGAAGCGGCGCTGAGGAGGTAGGTGACGAGCTGCTCGATCTCCGGTCGCGCGGCGTCGTCCTGGCGGAGCGCGTCGAGGAGATCGATCGCCGCGGCGAACGAGGGGCCGCCGAGGGTGGCCGAGAGATCGCTCGAGAGTCCCTGCTGCGCCCATGCGCACGGCGCGCCGGGCGGACAGTTCGCGGCCACCTGCTCGCGGAGCGCGCCGATGGCTTGCGGAAGGACGTCGATCAGGGTGGGGTTCGCGAAGCTGGCCGAGGGCCCTTGCCCCTTCACCTCCAAGAATGCGTCGACGAACTCGGACCGCGCGGCGCGCCACAGATCCATCCGGCTCGTATCGCCGGGATGAGCACCGGCGTAGGTGCCGAAGGAGCGGTCCATCGCGTTGAACCCCTGGACGAGGAGATCCAACCCCGTGAGCGGATCGGTCTTCTGTCCGTCGTTCCGTTGAGCGAACGCGCTCCCCGTGCGATCCACGAGGCCCGGCGTTCGCTGCGGATCGAGGAGAAGCGTCAGCGCCTGAGCGACGACGTGAACGCCGTCGTATTGCACGCTCGTCTTGCAGAGGCGCGTCTGCGGATCGAAGGCGGTGCAGTGGTTGACGCTCATGTTCGCGAGCCCGCCGAGGAACGACTGCAGTCGCGCGAAGACGCCGTTGTGCAGGACCTCCGCGAGGAGCGGCTCGTAGGTCACGAGGCCGTCCTGCGAGCACCAGCGCGCGTTCGAGCGTGGAAGCGTCGGGTCGCAGACGGTGCCGGGCTGCGCGCTCGATCCCCAGTGAAGATGCAGCACGTCGAACAGATCGGCGAAGAGGAGCGGCTGATTGTGCTTGTCGAACGCCTTCGCCAGCGGCTGCAGAGAGGGGACGAAGCCCAGCTGGTCGACCGGGAAGAGCGCGTTCGGATCACGCGCGCGGAGGACGTCGTTCACGGAGCTGCACGTCCGCAACGGGTACACGAGGCCGGTCGACGTCGTGAACGGCGTCGGATCGCAGACCATCGAGGGGATGGGATCGATCGTGTCCTTGAGGAAGTTGCTCGTGAGCAGGTTCGTCGTGGCGCCGTTCGGGTCCGAGGGGAGGCCGGGAGAGGGCGTCTCGAAATAGAGAAGGCGCGCGAAGCCGCGCAGGTCCGGCTGGAGCGAGAAGCCGTCCACGCCGGAGATGGCCTGAAGGAACTTGTTGGCGCCTCCGTATTGCGAGCCATCCCCCAGGCCTTTCACCAGCGAGGAGTTCATGAGCGTGTTGAGACACGGGTCGTTGACCTGCAGGAGCGCTTTGCCGAGCAAGACGTCGAGCAGGAGCGACATCACGTTCTGGTAGCCGAACACCGCGCAGCGATCGAGGTGCGCAGGCGCGGAGGATCCGAAGACTCCGCACATGGCCGCGGAGATCAGGTTCGGCGACGTCGCGTCGGAGGTGTCCGCCGGGTAGTTGAACGAGACCGGGATGGGAATGGGGAGGACGCTCTGCAGCCCCGTGATGTGCACGATGGCGCCGTCCTTCGTGCAGATCGAGAGCCCGTTCGTGTCGTGGAGGAGCGAGAGGAACTTCTGCATCTCGCTGCGATTGCTTCCGACGTCGGGCTGCGTGCGATCGACCGGCGACGTGAAGTCCGGCGGCGCGATACCCGTGGTGAGATCGATCGAAGGCCCATTGAGATTGTTCGTGTCGTACGAGATGTCGTCTCTCATCGTGAGGAACGTCTCGAGGACCTGCTCCATCGGGAGCGTGGCCGGATCGGCGAACGCGCGGAGGATGTCTTCGAGGAGCCCCGGCTCGTGCGCGACGGGCGCCAGCTTCACGAAGACGTCGTCCCAGAGCGTGTCGTTGTTGGGAAGCGTGGCCTCGGGGTGCTTGGCGGCGATCGCGCGGATCTCGAGGACGAGCCCCATCAAGCTCGCGAGCTGCTTCGGCTGGCTGGCGAAGAGCTGCTGCGCGAGAGCGAGGAGATCGTCCATCTCGGGCGTCGCGGCCACCTGACCGAGCGCGTAGACGAGATCGACCAGCGGAGACGTCTCGGGATGAAACGCGCGGTAGGAGAGCGTCACCGGCGTGGTGCCGAGCCCGGCGGGCGGAGGAGCGCTGGCGTGACCTACGTTCCAGTTATGTACCGCGAACGGATCCGGCGGATAGACCTTCGCGGACGTCGGGAGGACGTCACGCGTGCCGGCGAGCACCGGGAGCGCGGCGAGCGCATTCATCGCCGTTTCCTTCGTCGCGACGACGTCGGGCGCGAAGAACGTCTGGCTGCTCCGCGCCAGCGCCGCGAGCGCCGTCTGGTAGGCGTCGACGTAGCCATATTCGAGCGCGCCGCCGCTCGCGGAGCCGAGCGCGCGACCAAGCGTGTCGCGTGGGCCGTCCGGATCGCCGGGCGCGAAGAATGGAGAGGGGGGCGGGACGCCGTTCGAGGTGATGAACTGACCGAGCGCGTCCACGTCCGGCAGCAAGTCGGGCGCGCCTGCCGGCCCCGTCTGATCGATGAAAGGTGAGGGGACCGCGCCGTTCACGAGCGGCACCGCGGCATATCCTCGAGAGTCCCTTTGAACGAGGAAGTCCGGCGTCCCGGTCGCGAAGTCGGGGCTTACGAACGACAGAATGCTGCGCGTCGCTTCGAGCGACGTGCGCGGACGCGAGAGGACGGCGCGCCCCGGAAGCAGCGGATCGCTCGTCGTGGTGAGCGCGAGGGCAGGCGCGGGATCGCTGGGCGAACGGAGCTCCTCGTAACTCGCGCTCATCAGGTCGTCGTACGCGAGAGCCGCGGGCCCCTCCGTTTGCCCGGGCTGCGAGAGGAGCGGAGCCACGACCGAGCGGGTCAGCTCGACGAGCCGCGGATAGGAGAGGATGGGGCGGACGGTTCCGAGCGCGATGGGGAGAGGGCGGTATCCCTCGCGCGCGTCCAGACGCGCGAGCGCTGCACGCCCCTCCGGGTCGGCCTTGATGTCGTCGAGCGTTCGGCCCACGGCGCGCGTCACGCTGGGCAGGGTTTCGGACGCGTCGTCGTAGAGATCGAGCAGGCGACCCATGGTGGCGCCGAGCTCGCCCTGGAAGGGGACGGTCGACCCCGTCGACGCGGAAGACGCGGTCGATGCGGTCGACGCGGTCGACGCCGAAGAGGGCGCGTCGCATGGGGCGGGCGTGGTTGCCGGCAGAACGGGAATGCTGGCGACCGGAAGCGCGGCGTCGAGCGAGGTGACGAGACTCTCGCGATCGCGCCCCAGCGCTTCGATCCGCGCGATCTCGTAGGCGCGATTCGTTTCCTGCTGCGCCAGCGGGATCAGCTCACCGCTGGCGGTGTACGCCGGGTTCTGAAGCGGAGGGAGCTGGGAGATGTCGACCTTCGTGCCATAGGCGCCTGTCGCGGCATCGGGGTGACAGATGGAGCGGAACGATCCGCCGGTGACGTCCGTCGGGAGTGACTGCGCGCCCACGCGATCACAGACGACGCTGTAGAGCGTGCGCCCGAGCGCGGTGGTGGGCGCTGCAGCGCGCGCCGTCGAGAAGTCAGGCGCGCACGCAGCGAAACCGAGAACGGTCGCCGCTCCCAGCGCGCTGCGCGCTCCCCACGTGATCTTCGACGACATTCCCATCACGGCACTCCGACTAGCGAGGGTGTGAGAATCAAGCTCGTTTGTTGCGACGAGGGCCATGCGCGCGCCCGTGAGCGCGCGCGCCGTCCAGGAAGATCCCGATGACGGCCGACAGCACGATGCGAAGAGGAGTCTTGGGGTGCGCGCACCACGAGAGAGTTGCGGCGAGCGCGTTGACGAGGAAGAAGTCCGCGAGGACTTCGGCCGGAAGGAACGTGCTCAGCTCCTTGCGCGCCACGGCGCGTCGGAAGCCGTCCGCCAGCGCCTGGCTGACGGGGTCGCGCTCCCCTTCACGCAGCGATGCGGCCGCGCGGCGGACGGCGACCGCGCCGACGTCCTGAAAGAGGCGGGGCTCCAGCTCCCACTCCTCGGCGATCTTCTCGCACGTGGTCGCGAGCACCTGTTCGATCCGCGTCGAGGCGGGGAGCTCGGCGATGGCCGCGGCGATCCGGTTCTCGGCTTCGCTGAGGAGCTCGAGGACGATGTCTTCCTTCGTTGGAAAATGAAAGTAGAAGCTGCCGCGGCTCACGCCTGCGACGCGCACGATCTCGTCGATTCGCGCCGCGGCGAGGCCGTCGCGACGGAACACCGCGAGCGCGCATTCGCGCACGCGACGACGCGTCTCCAGGCGCTGCCGGTCGCGCACGGTCTCCGTGGCGCCGGTATCGGGTGCGATCGCCGCGAGCTGCTCCGATGCCTTCATGCCGGTCCCCTCTCCGAGCGTGCTTTTCCTTGTCATGTGTCAATGACATCTGTCAACGAGATTGGTAGAACACGTTTCATATGAGACGTCGCTGAGTCACGAGACGTGGCCCGCGCTCGTGTCAGAAGGTGTCCAGTGAAGCTGAAGCGTCTCGCCGCAGCGTGGTGTTTTCTTGCGCTCGGCGGAGCGCCGTCGGTGGTGCGAGCCAGCGGGCTGTACTTCACCGATCGCGGGGTTCGCCCGATGGGGCGCGGCGGAGCGTTCGTGGCCGGCGCCGATGACCTCGGCGCCGTCTGGTACAACCCCGCGGGCCTCGCCGATGCCGGCTCATCCGTCCTTGTCGACTTCGCGTATCTCGACTTCTCGGTCGACTACACGCGCCAGCTTCTGATCCAGAACCCCGACGGCACGCTCCAGAAGCCGACCTCGCCGACGGTGCACGGGAGCGCGCCGTTCCTCCCGCTGCCGACGATCGCCGGGTCGTATGCCTTCGGCGCGAAGAAGGAGTGGACACTGGCCGCCGGCGTCCTCGCACCGTACGTGGCGCTGACGGGCTTCCCCGACGCGGTGAACGGACAGCCGTCTCCCGCGCGCTACGCGATGGGGTCCTTCGCCGGATCGCTCATGGCCGTCCCCGGCCTCTGGCTCGCGTGGAAGCCGATCCCGCAGCTCCGGATCGGCGCCGGGTTCCTCGCGCTCGCAGGGAGCTTTCAGACGACGGTGACGTTCAACGCCAGCCCACCGAATCGGCTCCTCGGACCGCCGGAAGATCCGCAGTATGACGCGGCGGCGAAGCTCAGCGCCGGGCCCATATTCGCGCCGACGGCAAACGCCGGAATCACGCTCGTCCCCGTCGAAGCGATCCGCTTCGGCATCAGCGGCCAGGGGCCGATGGTGGTGGACGCGCCCGCGCAGCTCCAGATGCACCTCCCGTCGGCCGCCATCTTCGAGGGGGCGTCGCAGAACGGAACGGACGCGCACATCCATTTCGTCCTGCCGGCCATCTTCCGCGGCGGCATCGAGGTGCGCCCCGTGCGCGGTCTACGGATCGAGGCGGCCTACGTGCGGGAGTTCTGGGCGTCGCAGCAATCGATCGACGTCACCATCAAGAACATCAGTCTTCAGAACGTCGGCGGCGGCGCCTTGCCGTCGAACGTTCCGATCCCGAACATCGCCTTCCCGCGAGGCTTCCAGGACTCGAGCTCCTACCGGCTCGGCGCGGAGTACCACAACCAGGCCGGCGACTACCCGTTCGACGTACGCGCCGGCATCAGCCACGACACCAGCGCGGTGCCGACGGACTACGTGTCCATCAGCTCGCTCGATTTCGACAAGTGGACGCCAACGGTCGGCGCGAGTCTGTACGTGGCGTCGCACTGGAGGTTCGACGCCGTGTACGCGCACGTCTTTGCCTCGACGACGTACGTCGATCCCAGCACGGCGAAGATCCCTCGGATCAACCCGATCGCCGGCAACCCGAGCTTCGAGCCGGTGAACGGGGGAAGGTACACGTCGACGGCGGATCTCTTCGGCGTCGGACTCAACTACAAGTTCGAGTAGAACACGTTTCATTTTCAAGACCGCGCGCTACGCTCCGCGCGTGCACTCCATGCAGACCGTGATTCAAGGCTTCGTACAGAAGGACTTCCTCCCCGTCGCGGCGCTGCTCGAGAAGCAGCTCCGCGCGGCCGGCGCAGGGGGAGCTGCGGTGTGCGTCTACCACCGCGGCGAGCGCGTCGTGGACATCTGGGCGGGGTCGCGGAGTCCGAGCGTCGATTGGGAATCGGACACCGTCGTCCTGTCGTTCTCCACGACCAAAGGGGTGATGGCCACGATGGTCCATGCCCTCGTCGACCGCGGTCTCCTCGACTACGACGACCCCGTCGCCAAGTACTGGCCCGAGTTCGCGCAGGGGGGCAAAGGCTCCATCACCGTGCGGCAGATCCTCAGCCACCAGGCCGGGCTCTACCCCATTCGCAGTCTCATCGATCACGCCGATCGGATGCTCGACTGGGACTACATGACGAACGTGCTCGCGGCGGCGACTCCGACCTGCGAGCCCGGGAAGCCCGGCTATCACGGCATCACGTACGGGTGGCTGGTCGGCGAGCTGATTCGCAGGGTCACGAAGACGAGCCTCAAGGAGGCGATGCAGACGCTCCTCATCGAGCCGCTCGCGCTCGACGGCGTATTCCTGGGCGCTCCCGACGAAGCGCGCGGGCGACTGGCCGCGCTCATCAAGCCGACGTTCAAGCCCCCGACGATCTGGACGCGCGTGGCCGGGTGGGCCCTGCTCGTGGTCTGCAAGGTGCTCGGGCTCGATCCCACGGTGGCCAAAGAAGCGCTGCTGCCGCGTGGTTGTCGCGAGACGTTCTTCTCGGAGGGGATGCTCGGGGCCGAAGTCCCGGCGATGAACGGCGTCTTCACCGCGCGTTCGCTCGCTCGCATGTACGCGATGCTCGCCGGGGGAGGGGTGCTCGAGGGGAAGAGGTTCATCTCCGAGGCGACGCTTCACCGCGCCACGCAGGTGCAGAGCCGGAGGCTCGATGCCGTCGTCGGCTTTCCGATGCGCTGGCGTCTCGGCTACCACCTCGTCGGAACGAGCCGCGGAATTCTGCCGCACGCGTTTGGTCACTTCGGGTACGGCGGATCCGGGGCGTGGGCCGATCCCGATCGAAACCTCTCCCTGGCCATGACCCTCAACCGCGTCGCCGGAACGCCCTTCGGCGACATGCGCATGGTGAGAATGGGCGGCGTCGTCGCCAAGTGCGCCGAGGCGCGATCGAAGAGGGCGTCGTGACCGCCGTGGAGTCTCCGATCTCTTCGCCGAAGCCGAGACCCCACGAGGGGAAGGTCGTCCGCTGGATGGAGGCGCACAACAACGAGGAGCGCCTGGGTCTCAATCCGAGCGACTTCGATGCCGACTACGTGGGGAGCGTCATCGAGAGGATGAAGCTCCTCTTCGGGGAGAAGAACCGGTACTTCCGCGTGAACGTCGTCGGCTGGGAGAACGTGCCTCCCCCGCCGGTGATGGTGGTGTCCAATCACTCCGGGGGGACATCGATCCCCGACGCCTGGGGGCTGGGCTTCGCCTGGCACACGCACTTTGGGATGAAGCGCCCGCTTCACGTGATGGCGCACGAGCTCGTGTTCTCGATCCAGGCGGTCGGACGGGTCTTCGCGCGGGCCGGCGTGCTGCGTGCGCAGCCCGATCTGGGGATGCGCGTTCTCAAAGAGTGGCGGCGCGATCTTCTGGTCATGCCGGGCGGGGACGTCGACGTCTGGCGCCCTTACCGCGAGCGCTACAAGGTGAAGTTCGCGGGTCGAATGGGCTACGCGCGTCTCGCGCTGAAGGCGCGCGTGCCGATCGTGCCCGTGGCCAACGCGGGGGCGCACGAGACGTTGCGCGTGCTCACCGACGGGGCGCCGCTCGCGCGCTTGCTCCGTTTTCCGAAGCTCTTTCGCGCGAACATTTTCCCCATCTCGCTCTCGTTTCCGTGGGGGCTCACGATCGGGCCGTGGCCTCACATCCCGCCGCCGACGCGCTTGCGTTACCGGATAGGGCCGGCGGTGATTCCCGACGGCGGCTTCGACGAGCCAGGGGAAGAGCCGACGACCGAGCGCGTGGTGGCGTACGACGCGAAAGTGCGCGCGGCGATGCAGCAGCTTCTCGATCAGTTGCGGGATGAGGACCGAGGGACGGCGGACGAGGCCGCGGAGTAGCGCGACCGTGGCAGAACCGATGGCTCCCGTACCGAACGGGGTACCATCGAGCGTCGTGACCAGCCCAGCGACCTCCGCGCCCCTTGCGCTCGGCGACTACGACGTGGTCGCGCCGATCGGCCGAGGCGGAATGGCCGACGTGCTCGCGGCTCGGCTGCGCCTCCAGCCTGACAGGCTCGTCGCGCTCAAGGTGATCCGCCCCGAGCTCGCCCGCGAGCCGGGGTTCGTGGCCATGTTCATCGACGAGGCGCGGATCGCTTCGCGCCTCTCACATCCGAACATCGTGGCATCTACGGGCTCGGGCACCATGCCGGGCGCCACTACCTGGCGATGGAGCTCCTGCGCGGTCGCACGCTCCAGGAGACGTGCGCGGCGGCGGAGGCGCGCCGCCAGAAGCTCCCGTTCGCGCTCGCGGCGTGGATCGGTGCGCGCGTCGCCGACGCCCTGCACCACGCGCACGAGCTGCGCGACGAAACAGGTTCGCCGGCGCTGGTCGTGCATCGAGACGTGAACCCGAGCAACATCTTCCTCTGCGTATCGGGCGAGCCGAAGGTGATCGACTTCGGGCTCGCGAAGGCGCGCGATCGCATCGGCGGCACCGCCATCGGCGTCGTGAAGGGGAAGCTGGCGTACTTGTCCCCCGAGCAGGTCGCAGGGAAGCCCGTCGACCGGCGATCGGACATCTTCTCTCTCGGCATCACACTCTGGGAGATCACGGTGGGGCGGCGCCTGTTCCGCGAGGACAGCGACGTCGCGACGGTGCGACGCGTGCTCGCGGCCGATGTGCCGGATCCGACGACGCTCGTGCCCGACTACCCACCCGCGCTCGCAGCGGTGCTCCGTCGCGCGCTGGATCCGGATCCGATGACCCGCTTCGCGAGCGCCAACGAGCTGGCGCGAGAGCTCGACGCGTTCGTCGAGGGGGCCGGCGGCTGCAGCGCGAACGCGGTCGCCGGACTGCTCGCGGAGCTGTTCCCGCCCGAGTCAGCGCCCGCCTGGGAGGAGATCGTCTTCCCGCATGGATCGCAGCGAGAACGGACCGAGCGCGGATCGGAGAGCCCCGGGCAGATGCGCGTGTGGGACGACGACGCGCAGAAGATGACTTGGATGGCTGCGAGCGCAGTCTCTCGGGCTCCGCCAAACGGACGACGATGAATGGGAGGTGCACTACGGCCCGCTGCTCGTCGGGTACGTGCTGAAGCGCGGAGGTATCTGCCGGATTGAGCCCATCGTCTGAGAAGTCCGCGACAACGTCCGACTCGGACAGCGACGCGGCGCGCCTGGTCCGCGTCGCTCCCTCGTCGGACTCTGACGCCAACGACCGGTCTGCGTCAGCCAAGCACCCGGATTGCGTGGCACCCGACGCGGGATCGTGGTTTGTCAGCAATTGGATCCGTCAACCAAGCACCCGGCCCCCAGCGTCAGGGTAGTTGTCGCCTCTCTCAAAAATCATCGAGTGGGGCAGAACAGCGATCGCCGGGTGACCAAGCCGTTCTCACTTCCATACAAACAAAAGATGCTCGAACGCCTCACCGGCGCCAGCGCCACGAGCGCTCGGCAGCTCGCGATGGAGACGGGCGTTTCGCAGCAGACGCTCTCCCTCTGGCTTCGTGAGGCTCGTAGCCTTCCGGAGGTGCCGAGCAAGAAGCGACAAGCCAAGACGTGGACGATCGATGAGAAGATCCGCGTGCTCGCAGAGGCCTCGAGGGTAGATGGGGCCCAGCTCGCCAAGATGCTCGAGAGCGAGGGTCTCCTGCTTGCCGAGGTGGAGCAGTGGCGTCTCGCGCTCGGCGAAGATGCCAAGGCTTCGGTCGCGACGACCAAGCGTATCCGCAGTCTCGAGCGGGAGCTCGCTCGGAAGGAGAAGGCGCTCGCCGAGGCTGCAGCGTTGCTCGTGCTCAAAAAAAAGTGGGTCACCTGTGGGAGGGCGAGGACGACGACACGGAAGACGAGAGCGCGAAATGATCCTCGCGATCCTCGGGGAAGCCCAGGCCGCGGGTGCGCGGCTCCACGAAGCATGCAAGGTGGTCGGAATCTCGGAACGAACCATCGAGCGCTGGCGCGAAAATCCGGATGTCCAGGACCGTCGCCAGGGACCGCAGCGGCGTCCTGGGAACGCACTCTCGTCTTTCGAGCAGGCCCGTGTCGTCGCCGTCATGACGAGCGCCCCCTACCGACAGCTCTCGCCGAGGCAGCTCGTTCCGCAGCTCGCCGACGACGGCATTTATCTCGCGTCGGAATCGACGATGTACCGGCTCCGGCGTCGCTTCGGTCTTCGCGCTCCAAGTCGCGCGACCGCGTGCAGTCATGTCACCCGTGCGACGATGGTCCACCGCGCGACCGCAGCAAACAGGGTCTGGAGCTGGGACATCACGCTCTTGCCGACCACCGTGCGCGGGCAATTTCTGCATCTGTACCTGGTGCTTGACGTCTGGAGTCGACGCATCGTCGGTTGGAAGGTCCACGAGCGCGAGAGTCCTGATCTAGCGGCCGACATGATCCAGCACATCTGCGACGAGGCCGGCATCGACCCACAGGGCCTCGTTCTCCATTCCGACAACGGTAAGGCCATGCGCGGCAGCACGATGGTCGCCACGCTGCAGTGGCTCGGTATCGTGCCTTCCTTCAGCCGTCCGCACGTCTCCGATGACAACCCTTACTCGGAGGCGCTCTTTCGAACGCTGAAGCACGCTCCTGCCTACCCGCGACTTCCTTTCGCGAGCACCGACGCGGCGCAACTCTGGGTTGCTCGCTTCGTCGCTTGGTACAACGGAGAGCATCGTCACAGCGCGATCCGCTTCGTCACCCCAGACGAACGGCACTTCGGCCGGGAGAACGCCGTCCTGGCTCGACGCGAGGCACTCTACGAGCGCGCGCGACGAACGAAGCCCGAGCGTTGGTCGCGAACCACGCGTAACTGGAAGCCCGTCGAGACCGTCGTGCTCAATCCGGGACGAAACATCAACACGCACGCCGCGTGAGGCGCGAAGCGACAACTGCCTTGACGCTCACCGCCGGTCCAAATCGTCAAGGGAGAGCCCGGTCGCTCAGAACGGTCGCACCGCTTGGGGAACACGAGCTCCAGGACCATGGGCGACGAGTGCACGCGGCAGGGGTCGAGATGCGATCGGGGAGGGGAGCCGGAGAGGACGACGTGGGGAGGCGATCACCCGTTCGAGGGGCGAGGACGTCCACGACCTGGGGACGCGATCAGCCGCGCCAGGGGAACGGAGCTCGTCGACGTGGGGAAACGATCTCTCGCGCCGGGGGCGCAATGCGCGGGGACCGGGGAACGTGATCGTGGCGGTGTGGGGAGTGCTCGCGGGAGCGGTGTGGTCCGCTTCGTGGCGTGTCGAGTGCCTCCCCCACGGGTAGCTCCACGACCTCGGGTTGCCTCACGACCTAGTTCAGGCCGCTCGAAGTGCGGGCGGATTCGTCGCCCAGTAGTTCGGCCGGTAGGACCAGTGAAAGGGGACTGCGTGGTCGTTGCCCCAGAGCATGTAACGAATGATCTTCTCGGCGAGGTCGTCCTTTGAAGTGAACGATCTGCGGGCCAAGACGCGGCGCTGCAGCACGGAGAAGCGGCGCGCCGTGGCTGGAATCGCCGACTCAGTGGATTCTTCGAGAGGGCCGCAATCTCTCCCTCGCGCCCTCGAGCGCGAGGTCGTTGCGCCAAAAGGTAACGGTCGCGCGATCCTGAAGGCATGCGGAAAGCTAACGGTCGCCACCGCTTCGCTCGCCAGCCGGCGTGGAATGGGCCGTGTCGTCGCGTGGCACCGCGGTTGCTTAGCGTCGCGTGCGACCTCTGCACCCTCCGTGCGGAGAGGAACGCCAACGAAAGGAACCGACCGTGAAGAAACGGACGATAGGGGCAACCTCCATCCTCGCCACGCTGCTCGCGACGATCGCGATCGGCTGTGAAGGAACAGACGACGCGAAGACGATCACGCCTCACGCCGGCGACACTCGATCGAGCCTCCTCTCACGTCGCGCCGTTCTCGCGGCGCATGCTCCCGGAGCCACACGGCTCGATGCGGTCGACGCACCGCACGCCTCGGGCATCGCGCACACGGACCTCGCGCTTCCCGACGTAGGTCCGCCGATCCCGTTGAAGTATCGCGCGTTCGCTGCGGCGTTCGATGCAGAGCGCCAGTCGCTCGGTGCACCGGGCGCTGCGGTCGCGATCCTCGAGCACGGCGAGCTCACGTTCGCGCGCGGCTTCGGCACGAAGGGGCCAAACAGCACCGCCGCGGTCGACGCACGGACGCTCTTTCGGATCGGGTCGATGACGAAGTCGCTGACCGCGGCGGCGTTTCTCCGGCTGGAGGACGAAGGCAAGGTGAGCACTCAAGAGCGCCTCACCGACTTTGAGCCGAGCGTCGCGCTCAGCGGTCCCGACGTGCCGAAACTCCGAATGAAGGACCTTCTGTCGCAGCAGTCCGGCCTGTTCGACTACAGCAACTTCGGCACGGATCCGGCGGTGACGAGCGAGTCCTGTCCGACCGATCCGGGCGCGCTCCAGAGCTTCATCACAGGGACGGAGTTCGGCAAGGACGAGTTCTTCGCGGCCCCGCCCGGCGCGCTCTTCGGCTACTCGAATCCGAACTACGTCCTCACCGGGGCGGCCATCGAGCGCGTGAGCGGAGTGCCGTACGTCGACGCGATGGAGCGTCTCTTCCGGCCGCTGGGGATGAACCGCACGTTCTTCCTGGCCAGCCAGGTGGTGGCGGACGGCGACTTCGCAGACGGCCTGTCGACGAACCCCGACGGAAGCCCGTGGGACGTCGCGCCCGGGAGCTACGACTGCGCGTGGCTGCGGCCTGCCGGGTATGCGTTCTCGAGCGTCGAGGACTACGCGAAGTTCATGCGGTTTCTCTACGCCGGCGATCCGCGCGTGCTCTCGGACAGGAACCGCCTGGCGATGCAGACCGCGCAGGTCGATACGTTCCTCTATGGGGACACCTACTCGTACGGATACGGCCTCTTCGTGCAGAGCGGGATCGGGCAGCCATCGGGCTACTACCACACCAAGACCGTCACTCACGGCGGATCCATCTCGGGGTTCAGCAGCAACTTCTACCTGCTGCCGGAGACGGGGTTCGGAATCGTGACGTTCGCGAACGCCGACAACGCGTACTTCTACTCGTCCGTGGAGCTCGCGTTCCAGAGCTTCGGGAGCTTGCCGGCACCGACGGCGCCGCCCGCGAGCGCGAAGGTCGAGCCCGGCGCGTTCCCACAGTACGCCGGGAGCTACTTCGATCCGAGCGGGCAGCTCGGCGAGATCGACATCGTCGATCAGAACGGTGCGCTGACGATCGCGATGCCCCAGCTGGACGCGGCGCAGGTCCCCTACTCGCCCGCGCTCCAGCCGATCTCGAACAGGAATTTCGACCTGACGCTCGCGGGGCAGGACCTGAACCTGAAGTTCGTTCCCGGGTCCACGGGCCGCTACGAATGGGTTGAGATCGACGGGCTCATCGCCACGCGGATGGAGCCTGACGGCGGGTAGTCGAGTGCAGGGGGGAGCGCGCGAATCGGGATTCACTTTTTTTGGGACGACCCCTGCCGGGCCAGCACTCACTAGTTCAGGCCGCCCGAGATCAGACAGGCGCAGTGGTGGTTCCATGTCGTTTGTTTCGCACGGTGTCTGCCCAAAGATGTTCGGCGGAACGAAGCTCACGGCGTAGAGATTCGTCGCGAGGCCGGGCGCACGTGCTCGGCCTCGCGACGTTTGATTCACTTCCCGACGAGCACGCATGAGCGTGCCGATGATCTTGCGGATTCGATCCACGAGATCTTCTTCGACGCGCGGCAGATACCCGAGCGCCACGCCGACTTCGATGCACGACAGCGTCTCGCGCATCGAGCCGAGTGCCGTGTGGTACCGCGCGCCGCGGTTCTTCCCCTGGCTGTACATCCCCTCCGCGGTGTTCAACGCCACGCTGCTCGCCGCTCTCCGCATCTGCCGCGCGAGGTCCGCATCGCACCGCTCGATCTGCCCCAACACCGGCCGCAGCTCCAAGAGGCTTGCCGCATGAGTAGGGGGAGAAGGCGCGCGAGCGAGCGGCGCGGAAATGTTCGTCGGGCAGGGGCTGTGGAGTGATCTCGGGGATCTCATCGCATGTGATCCAGCACGTCAATGGTCTGGGCATGCCAGACGATTCGCACGCCCAATTCAGTGTGTCCGATGTCCTGGCACACTCGCCGCAGGTGCGGGCGTGGGCCGACGACGCGAAACGCCCCGCGCCTCGGAGCTTGCTCCAATCTCGATTCTCCGGGAGATGCGGTCGCGTCGCGTCGGGCCCAGTTCTGGCAAGGAAAATTCCATGAATGAATCCACAAGGCCGCGTGACGTGACCGACGGAGAGGACATCAAGACACTCCGCGACGCCGTGCGTGTTTTCTTCTCCCGCCCTGGCCCGCGCCGCATCGCTCGGGACGCCGCCATAGCCTGGGGCGTGCGCGCGCTCCTCGGGCCGCCGACCCTTTCGGACGTCACGGCCTGCGCTGGTGTCGTTGCGTCGTGGCCCGTTCAGGAGTGGCTCGCGCACAAGTATTTGCTGCACCTCGAGCCTCGCGAAATCTTCGGCAAGAAGCTCGATCCGCTCTTCGCGCAGGCGCACCGCAAGCACCACGTCAACCCGCGTGACATCGACCTCACGCTCCTCCCCCACGAGGTCGTGCACGTGGCGCAACGGGTCAACGTCGCCGCGTGGCTCTTGCTCGTCGGACCCCGCCGTCACGCCGTGACGGGGATCGCCGCGTATACGACGATGGCGCTCGTCTACGAGTGGACGCACTTCATCGTGCACACCGGGTACAAGCCGAAGAGCGAGTACGCCAAGCGCGTGCGCAAGAATCACCGCCTGCACCACTATCGCAACGAAAATTACTGGCTCGGCTTCATCGTGCCTGCGCTCGACGGGCTGCTCGGCACGGAGCCTGATCCGCGATCCGTCTCTGCCTCGAAGACAGTCCGCGACCTCTTTGGGCTCGAAGCCCAGGAGGACGAAGCTGCGCAGCGGGCCTGAGAGACCCGCCGAGGTTCTCCTACGAGTCCCCATTCACACATGCGCCCATTGCTGCGTTGGATCCTGGTCAGGGATCGAGCGGATCACTCGCCATGGGGCCGCTCGATCGAGATGAATCGATCTTTCCAGCGATCGCGGCGAGCTATTGCGTAATGCGGTTTCATGGTCGCCGGTTTGCGCGGACTTAGGGGCGAGCGTGCGGCGCGCAACGCGTGAGGCACCATGCATGCAGTGAGGGGACCTCGCGCCGCTCAGTCGGCGACAAAGAGGAGCCCGAAATCATGCGAAACTCTACTCGTGCGAATGCTTGGTCGCTCATGTGCGCGGGTCTCGTCTCCTGCAGCAGTGCGGAGCCCGACACCGTGCGAGCCCAATCCGACGCGGTTGTCATTCAGAGGCCGACCATCCAGTGGGCGACCCCCGCGGGCGGCGCGATCATTCACGGTATCCTCGACGAGCTTTCGGCGAACTGTCTCGTGACCGTTACGTCCACCGTGGGGGTGCGGAACGTTCAGTTCTTCCTCGACGGGTCGACGGCGCCTCTGAATACCGAGGTCGAGGCCCCGTACTCGTGCCTGTGGGACACGACGACGGCCACGAACGGGAGTCACACTCTGAAGGCGATCGTCACCGACAAGAACGGCCGATCGAACCCGGCTTCGGTCATCGTCGACGTGCAGAACGGGGGGGGGCCTGGCAACGCCGACGCGGGCTCGGCCGACAGCGGCACGAGGCCGCCCGGAGCGATGGACTACTGGGTCTCGTCGTCGGGCAGCGATTCGAACGCCGGGACGACGTCTGGGAGCCCTTGGGCATCGATCGGCAAGGTGAACGGGGTCCACTTGAACGGAGGCGATATCGTGCATCTGCATGGCACGCTGACCGACGACCTCATTCGAAATCAGAATGGCCAGGCGGGCGCGCCCGTGACATTTCGAGCAAATGGCGCCGCCGTGATCAAGGGCGTCTACTTGACGAACGCCAGTTATGTCGACTTCGCCGACCTCGAAGCGAAGGGGGGTGGCGCCTTCTGTCCGGCGACGTACGCCGAGGAGGTCGTCCTCGTGTCGACCAAAGGCACCGGCTCGGTACGTTTCATCAACTTCACGAACATGTACCTCCACGACGCATTTAGGGCAGTCGATATCGGCATGTCCTCGCCCGGAGCGACCCACACGGACATCAACTTCACGAACACTCGGATCGACACGATGGCCATGGACGGCGTCGTGCTCGAGGACTTCGCTGGCGATCGATTTAGCTATGTCGGCGGATCCATCCGGAACACTGGGGCCATCGCGCACAGCTGCGCGCACTACGACTACGGAGCCCATGGCATCTATGCATCCGGAGGGCACGGCCACGTCTTCGACGGTGCGACATTCGGGGTGAACCTCAATGGGTGGTCGATCAGCATGCGTCGCGGCGACACCACCGTCCGCA
Source organism: Myxococcales bacterium (assembly GCA_003151595.1). Next base: position 29,099 of record PLXW01000152.1, on the reverse strand, counting down.
ATTGCACGTTCGATGGCGGGATGATGCTCGAGAACGTCAATGAAGACCCCGCCAACTCCCACCGAACCTACTGGGTGCACGACAACGTCTTCAACGCCGGAGGTGCAAGCGCGGCGCTCTATCAAGGCGGCTACAACGATCCTGCGAACGGCGCGAGCCACCAGCCGGGCAACACGTGGATGATCTACGACAACGTCTTCAACGGCAGCGAGAGCATCAACTTCGCCGACACGACGGGCGACGCTGCGTTCTACGACGTGTACATGTGCAATAACGACCTGGACGGCAATGTGCCACGCATGGGGAGCACCGCCCCGGGGTACACCCACGACCCCTCCAGCGCGAAGTGTCCGTAGCGGACCGCTGACCACGGCCTGGCGCTTGGAGGAGCCCGAGCGCCCCAGCGCTCTCCGTCGCCATCCCGAGGAAGTCACGGAGAGCGTGATAGAGTCACCGGAGTCGGATGAATGGGGCGGAACAGGGGAAACCGGAGCCTCTCGCGCGCCGTCGCGAGTCGGAGCACGCGACCACCGTGCAGACGCTCCGCTCCGAGGAGGCGGTCCGCGCCAGTGGGTTCGGGCGCACGATCCTCGTCCTCTGCGTCGCGTCGATCCTCTTCGTCCCCTTCCTCCCTGCGGAGCCGTGGCTGCGGAATGCGATGGTGGTCACTGTCGTGATGGCCGGGGTCGTTGCGGGCTGGGTGTGGATCCAGGCAATCCGACCTGGCCGCTACACCCCCTTCATGTTCCGCGTCTTCGGCGTCTTCGGCGTCTTCGCGGTCCTGATGACTCTCTACTACTCGGGAGTTTTCTCTACGGGCGCCGTCATCGTCATGCTCGGGATCTTCTTCTTCGGCCAGGGGGACGACCGGAACTGGGCGCTCGGATTAACGACGACCGCGGTCGCGATCTACGTCGTCTTGGGAGTCCTCGTCATCGCCGGGGTCGTGCCGGATCTCGGTCTGATGCGCAGTCTTGCCATGCCGCTTTCGGTTCGCATCTTCGCCATCGCGATGGTGCCGTACATCTTCGGCATCACGATCTGGCAAGCGCGTCTGAGTCGGCGAGCCACGTTCGACGCGGTCCAGCGGCTCGGCGCCGCGCTGCGTGCAGTGCAAGAGCGCGAGGCCTTGCTGCAAGAGGCCAACCAGAACTTCGACGCGATGGTCGCGGCCGGCGGCGGGCACGGCGGGTACAGCGGGCGGCAAGCAGGCGCATATCTGCTAGGCAACGTCATCGGGCGGGGTGGGATGGGCGAGGTGTACGCCGCGACGCACGTGCGAACCGGCGTCCCAGCAGCGGTCAAACTTCTCAACCCAACGGCGCTCGCGGACCACGACGTCTTCCAGCGATTCATACGGGAGGCGGAGATCCTGCGTCGCATGAGCGCGCCCAACCTGATCGCCCTGCACGACGTCGGACAGATGGCGGGTGCCCCGTACATCGCCATGGAGCTTCTTGAAGGCCACGATCTGGCGTGGTCCCTTCGCCATGCGCCGAAGCTGCAGCTCGAGGAAGTCGTGGACCTCGCGGAGCAGGTGGCCCGAGGGCTCGCCGCGGCGCACGAGGCGGGGATCGTGCACCGCGACCTGAAGCCGCAGAACCTCTTTCGCACCGAACAGTCTTCGACCTGGAAGATTCTCGACTTCGGCGTCGCGAAGTTCCTCGGGTCCGACGGCACGCTCACGCGCGGCGCGATCATCGGCACGCCGGGCTACATGTCGCCCGAGCAGGCGCGCGGGGACAAGACCGACCTCCGCGCCGACATCTTCTCTCTCGGGGCCGTCCTCTACCGGGTTGTCACCGGGCGCCCTCCGTTCGCGGGGGCCGACCTGCCGGAGGCGATCTTCCAGGTTGTCTTCGGTATGCCCGCGCGACCCTCGGAGCTTGTCCCGGGGCTTCCGCCGGACGTCGACGACGTGCTCGCGATCGCGCTGGCCAAGGACCCGGACGATCGTTTCTCCAGCGCGATGGGGGCCGCGCAGGCCCTGCGCGAGGCGATCGAGGGGCGCATGGGCACTGAGCTGCGGGCGCGCGCCTCGCGGATCCTGGAGTCGTGTCCGTGGGACTATCGCGCCCGTGAGAGCTCGACGCGCACGACCGCGCACGTCAGGGGGCGCTCGTGAGATGCTCGTCGGTCCGAGCGAGACACCGCGCGTGCAGCGAGCTGGCTACGGCGCCGTCCACCGTCTATCTTGGCCCGCCATAGCCTCGGATCGGTGACGAGATGCACCGGCGAGACCACGGCCCCCCGGCTGGAAACCGCTTGTCAGTGCGCGCTGGCGTCCTTCCGCTGTTCCGGTGGACAATCGCACCGTGCCCGTGCTGTTCCGCGTCGTCCTTCTCCTCCTCGCGGCCCTCTTGGTCGGATGTGGCTTGGTCGGATGTGGCGACGACCACGCGCTGGCGCTCCAACAATGGAGCTTCGCGGGGCCGAGCGGCGAGACGATCCCGGTCACGCTCCCCGCGCACTTCGACGCTCACCTGCCGGACGCCACCTCCCACTACGCGCTGAGAACCGACGTCGCGCTCGACGACACGATGCGCGGCCGCGATCTGGTTCTGGTCATTCCGAAATTCCTCGGGCGCTCGACGCTCCTCGCCGGCGGACTCCCGGTGGCGGCGATCGAGCCGCGAGAGAACGTCGGCTATCGCGCCAGGGGCCCCCACGCTTGGCGCATTCCCGCCTCCGCTTCGGCCGACGGCCGGCTTCAGCTCGAGCTCGACGTGGACCACACGTGGACGCGGAGCGGATGGTTCGACACCGTGCCGCGCCTCACACTCGAGCCGGACGGCGGCCGAGCCTACGTCATCCAGAGCACCTTCAACGAGACCACGGCGATTCTCGCGCTTTGCGTGGCGTTCGCGGGCTACCTGTACCTCGTCATCTTTCTGACCGACCGCCGCCGCGTGAACTACGGGTGGTTCGCCGTCTCCGGGCTCGCCGGCGCCCTGTATCCGCTGTTCCAGACCGGCGCCGCGGCCTCGCTCCTGGGGCCCTTCGAGACGGTCATGGCGGGCGCCGGCGTGCTCACGGCGACGAGCGCGGAGATCTACTTCACGGCGGCGCACTTCGGACAACCACGCCCGTCGCGCCTGTGGCCACCCCTCGCGCTCCTGACGGCAATCGTCATCTTCGGCTCCGTGGGCTATTTTCGGAACACGCTCATCGGGGGACCCGCCGGACTCATGTTCTCGGGGCCGGCGATCGTCTCGCAGCAGGTTCTGCTCGTGCGCCTCGCGCGCAAGCGCCCACAGCCGGCGAACCTGTGGATCGTCCTCGGAGGATGGGCACTCCTCGCTGCGTGCGCTATGCCCGATTTCGCCGCTTGGGGGGGAATGGGCGAGATGCTCGGTGGGACCTCGCTCACTTGCCTCGGCATCTTCATGATCGCGTTGCTGCGGACGGCGACGATCAGCCGCGCGCACACGAAGGCGCTGCGCGAGGCCGATGACCTCGCCGCCGAGCGCAAGGACCGCATTCTCCAGCTTGAGCTCCTCAACGACGAACTCCGTCGCCAGGTCGGCGCGCGCTCGGGGGAGCTCGCGTCGGCGATCACGCGCCTCACGAAATCCGCCGACGATACGGCGCTCATGCCAGGCGACATCGTCGACAACCGCTACGAGATCGTCCGCCCGATCGGGGCGGGCGCCGGCGGGAGCGTGTACCTGGTTCGCCGCCGCATCGACGGCATCGAGCTGGCGATGAAGGTCGTGCGCGCAGCGAGCGATCACATGCTCCTCGCGCGTTTGGCGCGGGAGGCGCAGCTGGCCGCGGAGGTGAAGCACGACAACGTGATCTCGATCGTCGACGTGGAGGTGGCGTCGAGCGGGTTCCTCTACATCGTGATGGAGTACGTCGCTGGCGACTCGCTCCGCGACCACAGGGGGGAGTACGGGAACGTGCCGTGGGGGATCGAGATCCTCGCGCAGGTCGCGGCGGGCCTCGCCTCGGTGCACGCGCACGGGATAGTGCATCGCGATCTCAAACCGGCGAACATCCTCATCGTGTCGCGCGCCGGGGAGGCGCCGCTCGTGAAGATCGCCGACTTCGGGATCGCGGGGATCGCGGGGGCCGAAGGCGGCCAAGCCACGCAGTCGGTTCGTCATGGATCGTCCAACGACTGGGACAGACAAGCCGAGAACCCGCTCCAGCTCACCGAGACGGGAGTCCTCCTGGGGACCCCTCTCTACATGGCGCCGGAGTCCGTCGGCGGCGTGAAGAACGCGGCCCCATCGCTCGACATCTTCAGCTTCGGAGTGATCGCCTTCGAGGTGCTGCGAGGAGTCCCGCCGTTCGACGAGTCGCCGGCCCTCGCGCAGCTTCGCGGCTACAGCGTGAAGCCGGCGGCGCCGCTGGGGCCCCTCGCGCCCGGCGTGCCGGCGGCCGTGGCGGCGCTGGTCGATCGCTGCCTCTCGTTCGAGCCGACGGAGCGGCCTACGGCAGCGGAGATCAGCGTCGCCCTGCGGGCGGTGCAGGCGTAGGTCGCACCACGGCTCTCCGCCAGCGGCGCCGCGGAGCCCTTGTGCTCTGCGGGATCACTCGGAAGGGCTGAAAACCGCGCTGCCGGGCGACCTGTGATCGGCGCGATCACCGAGAACGATCCGCGAGATCCCAGGCGGATGACCTAACCCGCGGATCTCGCGTGCGCGAGCGCCCCGCGAGATCGCATTCCGCGAGGCACGCGCGTTGCTCAATGAACACTCACGCATTGCTCGAACGAGTGAGGGGGCGTTGCGTGTGCTCGGTGGTTTGCGACGCGGCATCGGCGCATCGCACGAGCGCGTCAGCGCGTCGACTCGACCAACGTCGAAAGGACTTCGGTATGTCTGACGAGAAAAAGGAATTCTCGCGACGGCGACTTCTCAACATGGGGGGCGCAGGGGCCGCATTCGTGCTCGCTCGCGCAGCCGGCGTGCTGGGGAGCGCGCGGGGCGTGGTCGTGCTGGGGAGCGCAACGGGCTCGCTGGCGCTGTCGCGCCGCGGGGAGGCGTTTCCCAGCGGAGCGACGAACACGACGTACACACAACATCAGGTCGACACGATGGAGGCGCTGGGTGACACCGTCATTCCGGGCGTGACGTGGCCGGATACGTCGGCGCGCGCTTCCCGGTTCGCCTCCGAATGCGCGACGGCCTGGGCGGCAGGCACCTCCTACCTGGTTGCCCAATACGTCGTCGCGAACGGCAATTACTACCAGTGCGTAAGCGCGGGGACGTCGGGGAGCACGGCTCCGTCGGGCACTAGCACCACCATCATCGACGGATCGGTCCAGTGGCAATACGGCCCAGCGCTGGAACCGGAGGACCCTGACGGACAAGGGGGCTGCGTGCAGTCCGGCGTCTGGAGCTCGTTCTTCGACACGGCCTATGGAATGAATCCCTACTTCCCGACCATCGTATCGGACATCGACAGCTGCACGACGGGCAACGGGCCGGTGAACTACGGGCTCCACTTCAAGTACCTCGTTCGCAAGCAGCGTGTGGCCGTCCTCGACTGGCAGTTCCTGAACGGGGGTCTGCTCAGCGTGTACGCGCCGCTCTATCAGGGCGCGATCAGCCTCGCGAAATACAACTTCCTCGGCGGCCTCGTGAACGCGACGGGGACCAATTACGTGCAGTTCCCCGGCCCGAACACCGGAAACTCCGTGTGGGACGCCGCCTACGGACGCTACGTCACCTATGCGTCCGGATACACGGCCGCGGCCGCGCAGCTTGCGAGCAACCCCGTCGATTGCCCAAAGGCGATACCCGACAACAGTGTCACGGGAGTAACGAGCAACATCGCCGTCACGCCTCCGTCGGGGATGGCGAGCAAGAGGATCACGAACATGGCCGTGACCATCGAGGTCGATCACACGTGGATCGGCGACCTCAAGGTCACCCTGTACGGATCGGGCGGCTTCAACGCGACGCTCTACAACCAGAACGACAACACGACGCGCGTACAGAACCTCTACCGAACGTTCACAGTCCCCGCCGCCGTCGGCAAGACCGCCGGAGGCACGTGGAGCCTGCTGGTCCAGGACCTCGGCTACATGGACGTCGGGGTACTGCAGACGTGGTCGATCTTGTTCACCTTCTGAGACCGAACGACGGCGCGAGGGCGCCCAGAACGACTGGGGATGACGATGGCAGACGTGATCATCATTGGTTCGGGGTTCGGTGGATCCATCGCGGCCGCGCGGTACACGGCCGCCGGCTACACGGTCAACATGTTCGAGCTGGGAGAGTGGTTCACGACCGGCGGCGGGTCGAATTCGCACATTCACACGCCGTCGGGGACATCTTCGGTGATGCAGCAGACCCAGGATAGCAAGTATCTCTTCAGGCTCTTTCGCGACTACCCGACCGACTACCTGCAATCGAAGCCCAACCTGATCGTCACGCAAGGCATGGGCGTGGGCGGAGGCTCGAACGTCTACGCGGGAATTCATCTCCGCGCGCCAACGACCGCGCTCGCAACGTCGAACAACTGGCCGTCCACCTATACTCGCTCCGCCCTCGACCCCTACTACGGGCGCGTCGAGACGAAGCTGAGTGTCACGACCTACCCGATCACGGGCGCCGGTTCTTTCCCGCGCACGAACCTGTTCGTCGCCGGGGCGGCAGCAGCAGGCCTGCCCGCACCGCAGTCTCTTCCGCTGGCCATCACGAACTGCAACTTCTGCGGGTGGTGCGTGCCCAACTGCGTATTCGGGCGCAAGAAAAACATGTACAACACCTACCTCGGTCAGGCGCTGGCCACCGGGCGACTCACCATCTACACGAACCGCAAGGCCATCATGGTGACTACGCCGGCAAGCGGTAGCTACCGGGTCCATTTCTGGGACACGTCCGGCGTGACGAGCAACTATCACAAGGTCACGGGTCCGACGTCCGGCGACAACGCGATCACAGACACCGCCGCGAAAGTGGTCATCGCGTGCGGCTCGATCGAGTCGCCCGCGCTGCTATGGCGATCCATGTGGAGAACGGTGCCATCGGGGACCAACCGGATCGCAGAGGTGGACCCGAACTGCAGCGGATGGCCGAACTATACCCGCCCGAACCTCGGCACGGCGATCGACGGCCAGGGGGACTCGGCCGCGGGGGGCTTCTTGCCCGGGAGCAACGACTCCTACACGTACAAGGGCGCCATCATGATGGCCTATATCGACATGGGCAATTATATCATCACCGACGTCCACGCTTTCCCCGTGGCGCCGGGGGTGAAATACCCAGCGGCATTCCCGTCGGTGATGGGCGGTCCGCTCGGGGAGCGCTTGTGGGGGCTCAACTACAAGCGGAAGTGGAAGCGCTACGGAACGAACATGCTGGGAATGGGAATCATCGGCCAGTCGTCTTCGGGCGCGAACATCACGCTGAACGTATCGAACGCGAGCGACGACAGCCTCCACGGTGGCGACAGCAACCCGGTGCTGTCGACCGCGTCGTACAACCCGCCGACCGGTGGCATCGCGGCGGCGCGTTCGATCGTCACAGCGCTCGGCGGAGAGCCGGCCGACACGCCGTGGGAGAAGTACAACAGCGGCGGGAACAACAACAACAACAGCAACGTGACGCAGCAGATCGGGTCCGTGCATCCAACGGGCGGCTGCCGCATGGGGAAGATCGTCTCGTCGAACACCCTGCAAGTGAACGCGAACCCCAACCTCTTCGTGATCGACGGGAGCGTCTTTCCGGCGAGCTGCTTCCGCAATCCGAGTCACACCATCTCCGCGATCGCGGAGCACGCGATGGACGCCATCCTGAGCGTTCCAGGGACGCCGACGTGGTGAAGGCGGCAGTCGCTCTAACGCTCATCGCGGCGGTCGCGGTGGGGGCGGCGAGGCCGGCCGCCGTCTCGTCGGCGCAGCACGCGACGGCAGCGACGGCACCTCGGGAGTCCGAGTCGGTGGAAGACGCCTTGCCGACCTCTCGAATCGAGAGCGTCGCGGCGCCCGCGACGGCTCGGCAGGCCGGCAAAGCGTCCATGGCGTTCGACGAGGAGCAGCGCGCGCCGGAGGCGGATCCGGCGAACGAGAGCGCATACGTCGGACTCGGCATGGCCCTCGTCGCGGCGGAGCAGCGATATCGGGCGGCGCTCGAGCGAGACCCGCGCGACGTCGCCGCCTGCGTCGGGCTCGGTCGAATCCTCCGCCGGCGCTCTCCGCGAGACTCGGCGAAGGCGCTCGAACAGGCCGTGGAGATCGATCCTCACGATGTCGAAGCACACGTCGAGCTCGCGGTGACCGATTCACACCTCCTGAGCTTCGGCGAAGCGCGACGTCACGCCGAGATCGCGCTGGGTCTCGATCCGCGAGGCCCACGAGCGCACGAGCTCATCGAGCTGCTTGGTGTCATCGACGCGATGCAGTCGCCCCGATGACCTGGCTCTCTCCGGATGCATGGGTTGAGGCGTGTGGCGCGGCGGGTACCGCGCTCCTCGGACCGTACGTGCCGCGTGGAGGTGAGGACGCGCTCCTCGACGCCCTCGGTTCTGACCCGCGGCGCCTCGCGTTCCTCCTCGGGGAGTCGGGGGTGGACACGTCCCGCATGGCACTCGAGGTTGCGCGGTGCGCGAGCGAGGCCTTCTATCCCGCCCCTCTGCCGCTCCAGGACCCTGCGCGCTCATGCAGCGAGCTGGCGGAGCGGCTACGCGCGGTACCCGCCACCGATCGCCCGACCGTGGTGCTGGATGGACCGAACCGGGAGGAGCTCGTCGCGCTCGGCCGGATGCTCCTCTGCGAGCCGATTCATCCGCGACTGCTTGTGCTCGTCCCCGCGACCGTCGACGAAGCCCGAGGGCTCTTGCATGCCGCGGAGAGGTATCCCTTCGCCAGCGCGATCGTGGCGACGCTCGAAGAGAAGCGCTCGGCCACGCCAGATCTCACCGACGCCCCCGAGGCGCTCCTCCCATTCGCGCTCGCGGGACGGCGCAAGACGGATCGGCTCGACGGCGAAGCGGCGCGGCTGTGCAAGAAAGGCCTGCTCGCGGAGGACCCGGCGAGCGGCACCACGCTGTGCCTGTTGCCGGACCGCGCGCGGCGCTCGCTGATCGACAGCGCGATCCTTCGCCATTCCGACGGCGCAGGCCGCCTCGGTCGGATGTTCGCGGCGGACCCCACGCTCCGCACGCGCGCCTCGCTCACGCTCCTCAAGTGGGGGACCGAAGCGACTCTTGCTCCGCTCTTCGACCTCCTCGTCGCAGGCTCGGCCGCGGATTTCCTCGCGCTGCTCGAGGGGATCGACATCCGTCCGCCGTTCGCCCCCTGGCTGGCCAAACGTCTCTCCGCTCACGCCGAGGCACTCCTCGGTGCGCAGCCCGACGTGGAGACGGCTGCGCGACTGGAGGACCAGCTCGCACGTCTGGCGATCTCGGAGTGGGACCCCGACGGCGCCGCGCACTGGGCTGATGCTGCGATGGCGCGGCAGGTTCCCGCCTTGAACGCGCGCCTCGCCGAGCGGCTGGCGGAGAGCACACTCGACCCCGACGCTCATCGTCGCGCGGCCGCCGCTTTTCGCGAGGCCGAGGACCAGGCCGGGCTCGCGCGCGTCCTTCATCGTCTCGTGCGCGTCCTCTTGCTGAGCGAGAAGTTCGATGAGGCCCGCGTGTACTGTGCCGAGCTGCTCGAGCTGGAGAATGCGCGCGGCAGCTTCGTCGGCGCGCTGGCTGCTCGGACGCTCGCCACCGAGATCGCCGTCCAGCGTGGCGACCTGCCCGGCGCGCTCGCATACGCCGAACATGTTCTCGCGGACCGGCGCCGCCTCGGAGACACGCAGGGCCAGATCCTCATCCTTCACCGGCTCTCGATGTTGCGCGGGGCGGCCGCCGGAGCGGAACAGGCGCTCCACGAAGCACTCCGTCTCGAGCAGACCGTGGCCAACCCGATCGGCGAGGCCGCGTGTCACCTGGCGCTGGGGGACACTGCCGTCCGGCGCGGAGCGTCGAAGACCGGCGCGCTCCACTACGCGAGCGCGCTCGAGATCTACGAGGCCCATGGAATGCCGGCGCTCGACGGACTGCGCTCGGCGCTCGACCGCGCGCGCGGTACGGTCCCCGCGGACCCGCCCCCGGTCGCCCCGTCTCGGCTCGTGCAGATCTCGCTCCGGCGGCCGGCGCACTGATGCTGCCGACACTGCGACCGAGCTTCCGCCTCCAGATGACGCTCGCAACCCTCACGGGCTTCCTCGGAGCGTTGGCCTTCCCCGACCCGGGGATCGCGTGGCTCGGCTTCGTCGCATGGGTGCCCCTCCTCGTCGCGCTCGACCGCGCGACCGTGAGGCGAGGGGCGGCGCTCGGCTTCGTGGCCGGGCTCACGTTCTTCGGGAGCGTGCTGCACTGGCTCGTCGCGCTCACCGTGGCCGGTACGATCGTCGTCGTGGCCTACCTCGCGCTCTTCATCGCGCTCTTCGGGGCCGTCTCCGCGTCGCTCGTCGCGGACCCGCGGGGCTTCGTGGTCGTCCCCTTCGCATGGACCGCGATCGAGTGGGTTCGAAGCTGGGCCTTCACTGGGTTCGGATGGGGATCGCTCGGATACGCGCTGGCGGGCGAGTCTCGGCTCGTGCAGGCCGCAGCGCTCGGCGGGGTGCCGCTCCTCTCGCTCGCCGTGATGGCCACGAACGCCGCGCTCGCAGTCGTCGTGACTCGGCTGCTCGCGGGGCGACGACCGTGGGGAGCGCTGGTGCTCGCTGCTGGGTTCCCGGCTGCCCTCGCGGCGTACGGCGAGTGGGCGCTGCGCTCGGTGCCCGAGACAGGCGAAAGACTCCGCGTCGCCGTCGTCAGCGGAGACCTCGATCCGTACGTGAAGTGGTCGGCGCCGCTCGCGTCGCTCGAGCGTTACGTCGGGCAGACGGAGATCGCGATGGCCGGGCATCCGGATCTGGTCGTCTGGCCCGAGACGGCGATTCCGCAGCCGATCCAGAACGAGCGGATTGCGCTGATAGGCCCCTTCCTGCGCGCGCGCGCTCTGAAGTGGGGGACCTCGCTCCTCGTCGGCGCTCCCGAGGTAGCGAACGAGAACGTCGCCAGCTACTGGAACGGCGCGGTGCTCGTGCGTTCGGACGGCACGTCCGGACCCGGCTATCGCAAGCGGCACCTCGTTCCGTTTGGCGAGTACACCCCGTTCGGCCTGGGAGGCTTCTGGCCTCGGGTCGTCCCCGGCTACGACTACGTCGCCGGCGAGGGAGGGGGGCCGTTCCCGGTCGGCGACGCGAGGGTCGGCGTTCTCATTTGCTTCGAGGACGTCTTCTCGGGTGAGGCCATCGCGCGCGCCGGCGCGGCGGGGATCCTGGCGTCGATGAGCAACGACGCCTGGTTTGGGATCGCCGAGCAGCGACAGCACCTGCAGGTGACCGTGCTGCGCGCGGTGGAGACGGGCCGCTCGATCGCGCGCGCGGCGAACGGCGGCATCTCGGCGCTGATCGATCCGTACGGGCGCATCCAGCACGGATCGCTCGAGGGGTTTCCGCTCGCGTCGCTCCCGATCGCGACGCGACGGACCGGCTTCGCGCGCGCTCCCGCTCTCGTCCCCCTCGTCGCCCTCGGTGCGCTGATGGCCGCGCTCGCGCGTCGCCTGTCCGCGCGAGCGCGACGCGTATAGCGCCCGCGAGGGCAGCGGCCCTGCACCGAATCCAGCGAAGCACTCGATCCCACTCGCGTTTCGCCGATCACCTGGATTTGCCGCGAAAACGAGGGTGGCGCGCGGGTTGCTCCGCGCCGACGGGCGACGAGCGACAGGCGATCCGCGTACGACGCCCCGGGCATGTCTGCGTCGAGCGCCGTCGCCGTGACGCGCGTCGGCACGACGTACTACGTGAGCTCGACCACGGGGAAAGACTCGAAGACCGGCCTCTCCCCGACCGAGGCGTGGCTCACGATGGCCAAGGTGAGCTCGAAGGTTTTCGTGACGGGGGACGTCGTTCATCTCTACGGAACGATCGTGGATCGGCCGATGGGCAACCCCGGGAGCGGCACGGCATCGGCGCCAATCGTGCTCGTGGGAGACGGCCCGTTCGACGGACGCGCGAAGATCGACAGCATCGCGCTCACGTCGGCCGAGCACGTCGTCTACATGAACCTCGAGGCCTCGGGCGCGGGGAAGGTGCTCGTCGCGACGCGACCCGCCGGAGCCAGCGCCGTGCGTTTCGTCCGCTTCGAGAACCTGTACCTGCACGACGCCGACTACGGCGGTTCGGTCGACGGGGCGAACGGTGCGGACATCGCGTTCGTGAATACCGTCATCCGCGGGACGAGGATGGATGGCGTGCTGCTCAGCGACACCGCCGGGGATCGCTTCTCCTATGTCGGAGGCGCCATCGAGAACACCTGCGGACGCGAATACCAGGCGGGGTGGGAGCTGCAGGCGTCTACGCGTCCGGCGGGCACGGGCACCTGTTCGACGGCGTGGAGTTCACGAAGAACGCGGCGGGCTCGTCGCTCAGCCTGCGCCGCGGCGCCACCACGGTCCGCAATTGCCGGTTCGACGGCGGCCCCAAGATGCTCAATTACGCGAACGAGGACGAGAGCACGACGACGGATCTGAGTCTCCTCGTGTATCGCAACCTCTTCGTGGGCGATGGCGGGAGCACCGCGATCTATCACGGGGCGAACAACGACACGGGCACGAACGATCCGGGGCAACCGCTGGGTGATTTTCGGGAACACGTTCGTGAACGCCGAGGTCAACCTCGCCGACGGTACGTCCTCCTATTACGACATCTATCTACGTAACAACGTCTTCGACGGCGCCACGGCGCTTCTGAGCACGCCGGCCGCGGGACACATGCGCGCGATCTCGAACAACGGGTTGTGGAAGGCAGGGACTCCGCAGGGGACCGCGAACGTCACGGGAGATCCGGCGCTCGACGCGTCGTACGACGTGACCTCGGCGGCGTACGTCGACTAAGGACCTCCGGGGATCGCGCCCGCCGTGACGATGGTCCCGAGCGCGACGGATCCACTCGGCTATCAGGGCGCAGCGCCGGATATTGGTCGTACCGAGCGTTGAACGGCGTGATCCGGCGGATCCCAGGCAGGTGATCCAGCGCAGCAATGGAGAGCCATGCTCTCAGCGCCGATTGCGACCAACCTCGCGGAGACGAAGCGCGATAGTGCGGCGATCCGCCGACGCCGCGACTTGGCACATTCGCCGCAATGCCATGTCATCGATGAACGCGAGCGAATCGAGAAGTGGCTTCCTCCGGCGGAAGTGGTGCGCGGGGGGAATGGTGATCGGCGCACTCTTGCTGTTCGCGACGAGTGCGCTCGCCGATGCGCGCACGGAGGCCAGGTCCTATTTCAAGAAGGGAATGCGCGCGATCGCGGAGGGGCGATACGAGGAGGGGATCTCCGACTTGCAGCGCGCCTATGAGATCCTCCCGCATCCGAGTGTCCTCTACAACGTAGCCCGCGCCTACGCGGAGTCGGGTGACCTGGAGGGAGCCGTCGCCACCTACCGCAGGTACCTGGACGGCGACCCGTCCGACAAGGAGGCCGTCGGAGCGGTCATCGCCGCGCTCGAGCGACGCCTCGAACGGCAGAAGGCGATCGCAGCGGCTGCGGCCCAGATGCCGCACCCCCTGTCGGTCGGGGAGACGCTCGGGACGACCACGCCGGGTACCACGCTCGCAGGCGCTCCGCCTCCGGAAGAGGACAATCCCGCGCTCGGGGCTTCGACTCCCGCACCTGCGCCGGGGAGCGAGGGGGTCGTCGGCGAGGCAAAACCGGAAGACGTCTTCGAGGAGAGCGTCGTCACGGCGTCGAAGGGCGCCCAGAGCCCCCTCGACGCGCCGAACTCCACGTCGATCATCACGGAGCAGGACATTCGTCTCTCCGGGATTCTCAAGATCCCCGAGCTCCTTCGTCGCCTCGCCGGCGTCGACATCATGGAGACGACGGGCTCGCAGACGGAGGTGTCGCTGCGCGGCTTCAATCAGAACGCTTCGAACAAGATCCTCGTCCTCATCGACGGAAGGAGCACGTTCATCGATCTCATCGGCTCGACGTTCTGGGCGACGCTCCCCATCGCGGTCGAGGACATCGAGCGGATCGAGGTCGTGCGCGGGCCGGGATCGGCGCTCTACGGCGCCGACGCCTTCAACGGCGTCGTCAACATCATCACGAAGGCGCCGGGAGAGGGGAAGAACGGGTTCAGCATCGCGTACGGCGACCACAACCTGGCGCACGGCAGCGTCTACGTGACGGGAAAGGACGCGCACGTCGCGTACCGCGTCAGCGCGGGGTTCGACAACCTTCCGCGGTGGGACTCCGAGGTCGGCTCGAACCGCGCCGACGTGGTCCACGCTCCCTCGAATTATCCGGACCAGCAGACCTCGCAGCGGTCCGTCCGACTGAACGTGAACGCGACGCGGGACCTCGGCGCCGACGTGAAGGTCGGCCTCGGTGCCGGCTACGTGAACGCGAAGTACGAGTTCGGCGTCTACGCGCCTCTCCCGGAGCTCGTCCTCCAGTCCGACGCGATCGACGCCACGGCGTTCCTCGCCTCGAAGCACATCGACGTGCGCGCGTTCTACAACTCGCTCCGCGGTCACAACCAGTTCGACGTCGAGAACATAGGTCAGTCGACCTTCCCATCGATCTACAACCTGAACGTCGTCGATGCCGAGGCGCAGTACATCGACGAGCAACGCTCCAAGTGGGTCGACAACAGCCTGCACATCGGGCTCGGTTATCGCTACAAACAGGCCGTCTGGGGCTATGTGGGATCCAGGCAAGAGAACTGGGAGTCGGCCTACGTCCAGGACCAGTTGAAGCTCGGCAAGCGCTGGGCGTTCATCGGAGATTTTCGTGGCGACTATGCGCCGTATCTGAACAAGATCGTCCCGTCGCTCAAGGGCTCGATCCTCTTCCACCCGAGCGAGCAATCCACGATTCGCGGGATCGTGGCGACCGCGTTCCGGATACCGACGTTCGCCGAAGCGTACTTGAACGCCCCCGCGCAGCTCCCCGTACCGGGGGCTTCGCTCCAGTCGATCAGCTCGGACCCGCTCAGCGGGAGCGTCAAGCTCCAGTCGGAGCAGGTCGTCACCGAGGAACTCGGCTACCTGAATCAGAGTAGTGACTATTTCACGTTCGATTCAGCCGCCTTCCACAACAAAGTAAGCCACCTGATCGAGCTCGCGCCGAATCGATCGATCACGTTCGGCGATCTGGCGACTGGCAATCCGGCCACCTCATTCGACTATCAGACCGGCACATACCCGCTCTTCCTAAACGGCTTCGAGAATCAGTGCCAGAAGTACGACGTCTACGGGGCAGAGGTCGGCGTGCGGACGTATCCCATCGAAGGCCTCGACATCTACGCCAACTACACTCTGATGGACGTGCGGATCGACACGACGGCGTGCACGCCGGCGCAGTTCGCGAACTACGTCCCCGACGCGCGGACGAGCACGCACAAGGTCAACGCCGGCGTTCAGGTGCGCTCGAACGTCGGAATCGATGCGTCGGTGGACCTTCACGTCGTCTCCGCGCAGGACTGGGCGCTCCTCGTCACCGACGTGCAGGCGCAGAAGTTCGAATACAAGTCCTTCCACCTCGATCCGTACGCGCTTCTCAACGCGCGACTCGGCTACCGCTTTCTCGACAATCACGCAGAGATCAGCGGCGTGGCGTTCAACCTGCTGAACGCGAAGCAGCGCGAGTATCCGTTCGGGCAGGTCGTCGGCCAGCGGTTCACGGCGATGTTCTCGTACCGCTTCTGAATGGAGGATCGCATGCGCACCATAACCAAACTCGCCTTGCCGATCCTCTTGACGGGAGCGACCGCCCTGCACGGCTGTCGCGACGTCCCGGTCGACACGACCGGCGGCTTCCCCGTCGCCGGCGTCATCCGGGGCAACGTCCTCTACGATGGCCCTCTTCCCTGCACCCAGAATGGGCACGTCGTCGGCAACGCGATCATCTTCGTCTTCGACGCGCGCAACCCTCCTCCGCCTTCCGGCCTCGGCAGCACCGCGGTGAGCTTCGCCGTCGTGGCCGGTGACGTGCTCTTCCACGACTGGCCCGCGGCCCAAGGGGCGACCCGGGTGTGCCCCGCGGCCGATGCTCCTCACCATCAGGCGAGCGCTCCGTTCGCAATCTCCCCGCTCCCCGCGGGGTCGTTCCTGATTCAGGCGTTCTTCGACTACACGGGGAACTTCTTCGCGACGCTGAAGCCGAGGAATCTCCCCGAGGCGACGGACATCGGGGGAGGCTATCTCGACGTCGACGAAGCCACGTCGCTCGTCCCGAACTTCGCCGGGGTGCCGTCCCTCGGAGACGGAGGGAGCCTCGTTTATCCACTCGAGCCGGCGCAGGCGAATCCGAACTACCTCCCGAGGTTCCTCCCGGTGAACGTGGGGATCCCCGGAGCCGTGAGGAGCACCTCCTTGCGCGGGGTGCCCGAGTTCTCGATGCCCCCGGAGGGGTTCATGACCGACCACGTGAACGTCACCATCGGCGCGAAGCTCTCACTCGCGCGACCCTACTTCTACCCCGAGGGGGTCGTGCTCCCCGCCGGGCAATCGAATCCCATTGTCACCATCGGACCATCCACGGCGGAGCGACCGGCAAAGGGGCGCGCGACGCCGCAAAATCCGAAGAGCGATGTCGACTTCGTCGCCGTCCTCTCATTCCCGCAGGACCTTCTCGTGTATGCGCAGCCGACGGCCCATGCGGTCCAGCATGGCGGAGGGGCGGTGGTCCTAGACGGCTTCCAGGCCGGCTTTCCCCAGCTCACGCTTCACGCGGGAGTGCCTGCGGAGGAGGCGAGCGTCGCGTCGTCCACGCTCGACGTGCGTGACCCGTTCCACTTCCAGCTTGGACTCTCAGATGCGTCGGCGGGAGCGGCGCCGGGCGGCAGCGCGGGGCTCTTCTCCTGGTGGAACGCGTGCGATGGGCTTCCGGGCTGTCAGCCCGCGCTCGAGGACTTCATCCCCGAGACCGATCAGGTCTACCGGATGTGGCCGCTCGTGGTCCTCGCGAAGCTGAAGGATCTCCCCACGGGGGCTACGCAGCCGAGCCCCGACGACGCGGAGTCGATCGCGGTGCAGGGGGCGGAAGGCGAGGCGCCTGCCGTGATCATCCAGGGGATCACGCTGTTCCAGGACTCGCTCGTCGCCACGACGACCTCCGCGCCGCTCCTCACGGGGGGCAGCGTCGGGGCGCCCCCGGTGGGGCCTTCGAACGTCGTCGACCACGTATCGGTCATGCTGCGCCCGTCGGTGCTCTGCCTCGATCCACGCGTACCGGACAACGGAGGGGTCGTCGTCGCTCCGGGCGCGTCGATCGATCCGGCCACGCAGGCGGTCCTCGGACCGTATCCCCCCAACGACAAGCTCGACGGAGCCGGCGGGCAACCGGGCATCGTGGTCGACTCGCACGTGTTGTCGAATCCGCAGCTCACGAAACTCGTGAATCGAAAAGCGTCCGGAACCACGAACGGGCTCATGGCCGGCTGCCTTCCCACGGGGCGCTACCAGATCAACGTGGTGTATCCGACGGGCCAAGCATGGACGACGCCGAACGAGGCGGGGAGCTGCGCCGCCGAGGAAGGGGCGACGATCTTCAAGGGGAGCGGGTCGGGCGCAGGGCTCCTCGGCAGCTGCGCGACCAAGCCGCGACCGACTCTGTTCTCGCAGGGGACGCGCGGCGTGGTGGAGATCACCCCGGCGGCGAACCCGGCGAACTGCAAGTCGGCGACTCCGACCAACGGGGCCGTCCCCGCGGTGCCATTCGCGTGCAGCTCGCTTTGCGCCGACCCGCGGCTCGACCCCACGGCGGCCGTGCCGTGTTCCGTCTGTCTGGATCCGTCACGCGATCCGACGTCGTCTCCTCCCTGCAGCGCGCTCGGCGGCGCGCGGGTTCTGGACTCTGGCGCGGAGGGGGGCCGATGAGCGCACAAGCCCCGCGGACGAGGTCTGGCGGTCGCCTCGCGCTCGCGTGCGTGGCGATTCTGGCGGTGCTCCCGTGCTTGTTCTACGGGTGCGCGAGCGAAGAGTCCCAGCTCGGCGAGCCGTGCTTCAAAGACCAGGACTGCTTTTCGGGGTTCTGTCTCGCGCAGACCTGCGCGTTCAGGTTGTCGCCGCTCGGCGACGCCGGGGAGCCGGAGGAGGGCGGCGAGTCGGGCGCCTCGATCGACGGATCGCGCGACGGGGCACCGGCCGCTCTGGATGCGGACCGAGCGAAAGACGCAGCCGATGCGACCGCGGAATGATCTCCCGGATCGCGCGGCGGGATCGGGCATGACACCTGAAGCGGGAACCTGAGTCGGTGAAACGCACGATCGCTCGCGGGAAGAGCGCCGGCATCGAGCGTGCACCGCTTGAGAGGATGCAACGCCCGGAGAGGGCGCGGGCCAACCGCGGCAAGCGCACGAAGTCGGCGACGCGCGCGATCGATCGCGGCGGCTCGCGCGTCCCGGAGCTCGAGAAAGAACTGGAGGCGAACGTGGCTGACGTTTCCACGCGAACCCTCGACGAGCTCGACGCCCTGCTCGCCGCGCGCGTCCTCCGCCTCGATGCATCGTTCGAGGGGCTCCAGAGCGCGGCGAATCCGACCCTCACCGCTACACGCAGGCTCCGCTTGATGCTCCACCGCGGGACGCAATTCGTATCTGGCGCACGGGAGGAGCCTGGCTCGTTCGAAGGGAGTCTCGCCGCGACGCTGCGCGCGACGTACGAGTGGACGTTGCGCGTGCTCGACCTGCACCTGTCGGGTCAGGCCCCGTCGGCGCTGGCGACCGACGTCGAGTCGTCGCTCGTGGACATGATCGAAGCGTGCGAGGTGCGGAGCTCATTCGACGGAAGCGCCGGCGCCCTTCGCGACGCGCTCCGGACGGCGCTCCAGGCGGCGCGTGCGCTCGCGCGGCCACGAGCCACGACGCCGCGCCGCCGATGACGGGCGCTGGCCCGGGCTCGCGGGGCGCGCGCCGTTCACCCCGCTAACCTCGCGGCGACGCGCGCGTACCGAACCTCCCACGTGCAGCGGCGACCTCCCGCACCTTTGCACTCGACGTGCTTCGCGAGCGGCGCGACGGCCCCTACGGCGATCCCGACTTCGCGGCACCAACCCGTGATGACCGCGCAGAATGGCCGCTCCATCGTCTTCAGCCCGGTGAGCTCGAAGTGCGCGCGGCTCTCGCCGATCTCCGTGAGCTTGAAGAACCCGTCGTCGTTGAACTGTCGCCAGAGACCGGCGGCGCGCCGGATGAGCGCCTCGGGCCGGCTGATCCAGAGAGCCAGCCGGATCAGCGTCCCCTTCATGTTCGCTCGCGCACCGGCGGCGCCGATCTCCTCCGCGATCCGCCCGTGGCAATGCTCGCCGCCCAGCACCCGCTCTGCCGCGCAGACGAACTCGACGAACTCTTCGATCGGATGCCAGTCGATCGCGATGACCGACGTGTAGCGCTCGCGGACCTCGGGGCTGCATGCCCGGAGCACGTCGCGGAGCCCCTCGCGGCCATAGACCTCTTCCACCCATTTCGCTCCGTTCAGGAGCCCCTGCGCCTTGGTCCTCATGTGCTTCCCCCTTTGGCCGGCCCGCGCTCGAGACGCAGCGAAGCCGGTCCCCTTTCGAGAGCACGAAGCGCGCCGAGTGGATCGCGGCTACGTGTTTCGGGCCTTGAGGATGTAGAAGTACCGCCGCGCGATCCCGGATGCCGTCGCCGCTTTCACCACGTTTCCGTCGTACTTCGCGAGGACGTGCGCGACGTAGGCGCGTTCGAACTCGTCGATGACGCGTTGCCGGGCGACCGAGAACGGGAGCTCGACGGGGACCGTGACCGCGGGGGACGGCGAGGGCGCCGCCGGAGGCGAGGGGATCGACGCGGATGCGACCGCGGGCTTCGACATGCCCGCGAGGTCGCCGAGGGCCAGGCGGTTCGCGACCGCGTTGTGGAGCTCGCGGACGTTGCCTGGCCAGTCGTAGTCCTCGAAACGCTGGAGGAGATCGGCCGGCGGCGACGTGCTTCCCCCTCCGAGCTCGCGCCAGAAGTAGCGACCGAGGAGCGCGACATCCCCCTGCCGCGCGCGGAGCGGAGGGAGCTCGATGCGCGCGACGGCGAGGCGGAAGAACAGGTCGTCGCGGAACCTCCCCGCCTGCACCTCGCGATCGAGGTCGCGCCGCGTGGCCGCTAGGACCCGCACGTCGACGCGAATGAACTTGTCGCCGCCGACCCGCTGGATCTCCGAGCGCTCGATGGCGCGCAGGAGCTTCGGCTGGAGCGAGACGTCCAGGTCGCCGACCTCGTCGATGAGAAGCGTTCCCCCATGGGCCTGCTCGAAGACCCCCTTTCGCGTGGAGACCGCGCCCGTGAAGGCGCCGCGCTCGTGGCCGAAGAGCGCCGACTCGACGAGGTTCGCGGGGACCGCCGTGCAGTCGAAGACCACGAACGGGCCGCTGGCGCGCGGCCCTTGCTCGTGGAGCGCCTCGGCCAGGAGCTCCTTGCCGGTCCCGGTCTCCCCTTCGATCACCACGGGAACGTCGGCCGCGGCGAGACGAACGCACAGCGGGTAGATGCGTCGCATCGCGGGGCTGCCGCCGACGACGCGCCCGAACCGGTGGGCGATCGGCTGCTTCGCGGCCACGTCCGAATTGGCGTCGATCCGGATCGTCGTGTCCCCGACGCGGAAGTGCGCGCCGTCCTTCAGGAGCACGTCGAAGACCGCGGTGTCGCCGACATGTGTCCCGTTGGTCGAGCGGAGATCGGTCAAACGCACCCCGCGAGGCGTCGCGTCGAGAGCGGCGTGGCGCCGGGAGACGAGCTTGTCGGTGAGGCGCAGCTGACAGACCGCGCTCTGCCCGATCAGCGTCCGCGAAGGGGTGGTCGCGTCGAGCACGCAACGCGCCCCCGCATCCGGCCCGAGCACGACCACGACGGTGTAGCTCCCGATCTTCGGGTCTTGCGACCCCCCGCGCATGAGGGTCTCTAACTCGTCGTCGGCGCCATTCGGACGGGAATTCATGCCACTCGGTGCCCACTGGGACGGAAGGTGATCTACCCGATGCTATGGGTTGTGATCTCGGGGATCAAGCCACGCCGTCGGTGCGACGCCGCACCCGGGCGACGTACAGCGCGAGGATCGGCGCCACCGTCACCAGGCCGATCGCGCCCAGCCAGGGCCTCCCGGCGAGCGCTGCGAGGCAGGACGCGCTCACCCAGAACGACGCATGGACGCACGCCTCGAAGTGCGCGGTGAGAAACCTTCGCGCACCGCTCACCAAGGGAGCCTCATCACGAGCAGCGCCACGGCGAGGTCGACCGCGAAGAACCCGCCGAGCCAAGCCAGGCGCGCCGCTCCCGGCGGGCGTGCTTCGGCCGCGCGAAGCTGCAGCCCGCTCGCGCCGATGAGGAGGAACCACCCGACGAAATTGAAGACCGGAACGTCGAGAAGCCAGAATCGGTAAGGCGTCATTCCCACGCCTCGCCAGACCCACATGTGCAGCGGTTCCCCGGAGACCGCCGGGTCGAGGATGACGTCCAGGCCCACCGCCGTGGCGCCGTCGAGGAGCGCGAGCCGCCACGGTGCGACTCGCCCGAGGATCGCTTCGGAGATCCTCATCACGACAGGTAGGAACGTGGCCCAGCCGAGTCCGATGCCGAGGGGCACCCACTCTGGCGATGGAGGAAAGTACAGGGTCCAGTCGGGATAGCGGTAGCGCCCTTGCGCGACGGCCAGGAGCTCCACCGACTGGGACAGCGCGAAGCCGAAGACGAGCTCGCGGGTCGTCACTCCGGCTCCGCGCGCCTTCCACGAGCGGGTCGCCGAGATCACGAAGAGCAGCGGGAGCCCGAGCTCGTAAGCACGCCGGGCGAATTGGAGTGTGAGATGGACCATATGTCACGGGTAGAGACATGGCATGCATACTGGGTCCGCGATGGCGCCTACGGAAACAGCGCAGGATCAGCCTTGTGATTCGCCGCCGAGAGAGCTCGCGCCGCGTACCACACGACCCACTGTGACACCCACGGATTGTCCTGAAAGCACGTAGTGTAATGCCCGTTGACCGACGCCGTGTAATTCGAACTGTAAGTCGCGACGGGAACCCCCGAGTCAGCGCACGTCGTGACGCCGCGGTTGTCGTTCACGAACCGCTGGAACTGCGTCGTGATGTGCGCGAGGTCGTTGGCGAGGTCGTAGTAGCTCATGCTGGCGAGCGACGTCGTCGTTCCGTTGCACCAGCTACTGGCGCAGTTGCCGTTCGTGTTGCTGCTCTCCCAGCCGTCGCACCGAACGTAGCTGTCATAATCGGTCCAGGAAGCGGAGCCGCTCGACGCCCAGCCCGTCAGGTTCATCGTGGCGTCGGACCACTTGGTGTCCAGATAGCCCGTCTCATATGCGCCGTGATTGGCCGGCTGGAACGCGTTCGCCCACGCCACGGTGTGCCAGGGCGAACCGACGTCCTCGATGTAGTGCGCGCCGCGCGCGAGCATCTGCAGCGGGCTGGTGCACGTCTCGCTGCATGTCCCGTTGGTGCAGACCGAGCCGGCCGGACAGTTGGCGTTGCTGGTGCAGCTCAGTGAGGGCGTCGGCCAGCTGGGGGCGCCGGAGTAGCAGCGGTCGAGGCCGAGGGACTCCTGCGCGCCGCTGTAGGCGCCGTTCGACGTGACCGACCGCGCGTTGGGCGAGGCGAAACGGCACGATCCCCAGCAGTTCTTGTCGTCCTCGTAGAACTTGCAGTAGCCGGTGCCGTTGCAGCCGAGCAGACCGCAGGCGCTGCAGCTGTTCGAGCCGATGGCGCCACCGCCGGGGGTGAGCCCGGAGGAGACCACCTGGCCGGGGCACTGCGCGTTGCTCGTGCACTGGACGTACTGGCACGAAGGAGCCGCGTAGGCGCCGAAGACGCTGAAGAATTGCTGCGCGTCGTCGCAGTCCCGTCCCGTCGGCGAGAGCCCATGGTCCCAGTCGTAGACGTCGAAGATGTGATCCCCGTTCTGGATGGTCTGAGGACCGTCATCGTAGAACGGGTTGTACTCCTCGCTGATGCCCCACGTGCCGCGGAGGTCCTCCGACCCGTAGCGGCAGCTCGACGGGTTCGACGTGTCCCAGGACGTGTCGGCCCAGATGGACTCGGTCCGGAGCAGACTGATGGTCGCCGCGTCGGTGATCCCGTGCTGGCGTGCGACCTGCTCGGTGATGTTCTGGTGGGTCACCCAGCCGAAGGCGTGGGCGTCGGCCGCAACGAAGAGCGAGGCGGCGGACACGGTGACGAGGGCACTCAGGGTTCGCATGGGTGCGAAGCTTTTGCACGAGGGATGCCCCGCGCTTTCTTCCGAGGATCTCGCGCGCGTCGGGCCGTCCCGTGATCCCGGGGATCATTCCATTGATCCCGTGGATCCCTGCTGGCGTCCCGCAATCGCCGTACGAATGCGGCCGCTCGGGTCGGGAAAGCGATGCGAAGATGCCGACCATGGAAGGGCACGTGGCAACGCTCGGACGATGGGTCGCAGGGCTGACGTACGATCGCATCCCGGAGAGGACGCGGCGCGCAGCGCGGTTCCAGCTCGTCGACATGGTCGCCGCGGTGCACGCCGCTGCGCGTGCTCACGAGATCGATCCGATCCGACGCGGCGTCGTCGCGTTCGCGCCCGAGGGGCGCGCCACCGTCCTCGCGGGCGGCGCGCGGCTGGGGCCCTGCGACGCCGCGCTCGCTAACGCCGCATGCTCGATGGCCCAGGACTACGACGACATCGTGTGGATGGGACATACGTGCCACTCCGCCGTGTTCGCGTCCCTCGCCGTCGCCGAGCACGAGTCGAAGAGCGGGCGAGACCTCGTCACCGCGATCGTATGCGCGAACGAGATCGGTGGACGACTCGGCGCATCGTGCTTGCTCGGCCCGCTCAACGGGCAGATGTGGACGTTCATCCACCTGGCTTCCGCGGCCGCGGCCACGGCGAAGCTCCTCGGGTTGGACGCGGATCTAACGGCCCACGCGCTCGCCGTCTCGCTCGCGCAGCCGAACTTCGCGCTGCAGCCGGGTTTTTTCGTGCCGAGCTCGAAGCTCCTGGCCGCAGCGACGCCGACGCAGACGGGGATCCAGGCCGGCTACTTCGCGCGCGCGGGCATGACGGGGCACGCTCGGATCCTCGAGAACCGGCGCGGCTTCTGGGCGCGCTTCTCGTTTCTGCCGCTGCCGATGATGCTCGAGGGGCTCGGCGAAACATGGGTGACGGAGACTCTCGCCTTCAAGACGTATCCGGGTTGCCATTACTTCCAGACCGCGCTCACCGCGATCGAGCGCGTGCGAGCTCGGTGGCCGGAGATGCGCGCCGACGACGTGCCACGGATCGAGATCGCGACCACGAAGCTCGCCTGCGAGGCGACGCGCTTCGCGGCCGAGTACGTCGCCGAGGCCGGGATGTCGCCGGTGAGCGTCAACTTCGACCTCGCGCTGTCGGCGGCGGTCCTGATCCACGCGGGGCGCCTCTCGCCGATCGAGCTCGACGCCGCGTACCTCGCGGCGAACGAAGCGGCGCTTCGCCGTCTCGCCGCGCGCATCGAGGTGCGGCACGACCCCGCGCTCACGGCCGCCGTCATCGACTCGGCGCGCGCGCTCGGCGCGGGGCGGGCCGCGATGCGAACGCTCCGCCTCCGCGATGTCCCGCGGCTCGGCAAGCGGTACCGAGAAGAGAATCGCTCCGAGCTCGCGTCGGCGTCGGACGTGGTGCGCCTCGCTCGTGCGCTCGTGACGCTCGGGCGACGCGAGCGCCCGCCGCACGCAGGGAGCGCCATACCGCTCGCTTTTCCGAGTCGCCTGACGATCGAGCTGCATGACGGGCGGCGCGCCGAAGAGCAGGTCGACGTTCCCGTTGGCTCGTTCCACTCCAGCGACGCGGAGCGCGAGCTCGAAGCGAAGCTGGTACGCGAGGCGTCGCCGTCGCTCGGCGAGCGAGAGGCGCGCGCCGTCCTGCGCGCAGGGCTCCGCATCGAAGACGAGCCTCTCGCGTCCTTCGTGGCCCGCGCCGTCGCGCGGTGACTCGCCCCTCTCTGCCTTGACGCTCAGCCGCCCGCGGCGTGATCCTGGAGGGTGGGGGAAATGAACGCTCCAAGTACAAACGCCTCGCCCGAGCTCGAGGGTCGTCGGCTCGGGGAGTTCGTCCTCGGAGCGAAGATCGGCGAAGGAGCCTTCGGCGCGATCTACCTCGCCGAACAGACGGGCCTCTCGCGCAGGGTCGTCGTGAAGATCCTTCGGTCTCGATTCGCGACCGACGACACGATGCGATTGCGCTTCCTTCGCGAGGCCCGGCTCGCGTCGACGCTGGACCATCCGTATGCGGCACACGTCTACGCGTTCGGGGTCGAGCTCGACGGCGTGTCCTGGATCGCCATGGAGCTCGTACGGGGGACCTCGCTCAGCGACGTGCTCGCCAAAGGGGCGATGCCGCTCCGTGACTTCGTGCCGTTCTTCGAGCGCCTGTGCGAGGTCGTGCAGACCGCCCACGAGCACGGGATCGTGCACCGCGACATCAAGCCGCAGAACGTGATGGTGATCGCGCGCGCCGGAGCGCTCCTGCCGAAGCTCCTCGATCTGGGGATCGCCAAGGACGCAGCGCTCGCTAGCCAGGGAAGCGCGCCGGGAGTGAGCGTCGTGCGGCATTCGGCGGTGCACGCGCGAGCCGAGGGGCTCGCGTACGAGGCGATCGCCGGACATCGACCCTTCTCCGGCACGATCAAGGAGCTCGCTGAGCAACACCTCGTCGCGTCGGTTCCGCCGCTTCCCGAGGGGCTCCCGGGCGAGCTCGAGGCGGTGCTCGATCGCGCGATGGCGAAAGAGCCCGACGACCGGCAGGCCAGCGCCCTCGAGCTCGCACGGGCGTTCCGCGATGCGTCCAGGCTCGGCGAGGGGGGCCTCGAGCTTCCGCGCCTGCCGCGCGACGTCGCGGAGATCGCGCTGCGGGACTTTCCGCAGCCGCTGGCCGAAGCGGTCGCCGAGCTCGATGGCGCGCGCGGGGCGTACCGGGCGCTCGACGCGACGTCGCGACTCACGCGTGTGAGCCTTCGGTTCCTCAGCGTCGTCGCGCTCGCGGCGTGGTGGCAGCGGCGTACGGATCAACCCCTGGCGCCGGTCGCGAACGAGCTCCTGTCGGCGCTGCGCAAACGTCGACTCGAGGACGCGGAGTGGCTCGACCTCCTGCGCGCGCTGGTGGCGTCGCTCGCGTCGCGCGCCGCCGAGCGGCCCGTCCCGGAGCTGGTGGACGCGCTCGCGAACGGACCGGCGAGCACCGCCCTCGCCGGGCTCATCGACCGCCAGACCGCGCGTGCGACGAGCACGTTGCCGACGGAGGAGGCCGCGGCCGAAGAGCTGTCGCTCGTGCTCGTCGTGGCCTCGGAGCTGCTGCGATCCCTGGCGTTCCTGTCGGACTACCCGCTCGCCGTCGCGGGTGAAGACGACCATGCGGAGATCTGGATGGGCGTCCGCCGGCGACATCGACTCACGCACGCGCTGCCGCCGGGAACACAGATCGAGCTCGACGCGCCCATTCTCATCGCGCGCGATGGACGCCCGCTGCTCCTCGCACCGCTGGCGCTCGCCACTCGGCCCAGCCCCAGCGCGGAGCGCGAGCTGTTCCTGCTCGAGGGACGCGGACGACGCGGCATCCTGCTTGTCGCTCTTCCCGCCGGCTTCGAGCAGACGAGCGAGGCGATGCTCGCCTGGCTCGATCGCGTGCTGGCCGCGGCGGACGACAGCGAGTCCCGCGTCCTCACGCTCGAAGCGCCCTATCGCGGCTTGGCACCGCTGACCGCGGCCGACGCGGACCTGTTCTTTGGCCGCGAGCGCGAGGTCGAGATGTTTCTCAACCGCCTCCGATCCGAGCCGCTCCTCGCGATCGTGGGCCGTCCGGCGCCGGGAAGAGCTCGTTCGTCCGGGCTGGCGTCGTGCCGGCCCTGGGTGACGCACACCAGGCCGTCGTCTTTCGGCCGGGAGCGACTCCGCTGGCGACGCTGCGAATGAAGCTCGCGCAGCTCGGCGTGCAGACCGACGGTCTAGGGACCGAGATGGACGCGAGGGAGATCGCTGCGCGCGTCCACGCCGCAGCGCGCTCGCGGGAAGAGACGTTCGTGTTCTTCGTCGATCAGTTCGAGGAAGCGTTCACGCTCGCGCGCGACCGTGGCGAGCGCGCCGTGTTCTGCTCGTGGCTGGTGGCCATCGCCGGGAGCCGCGCGGATCCGGCGCGCCTGGTCCTCACGCTCCGTGACGACTTTCTCACCAAGGTCCAGCAGGAGAGCGCCTTCAGGGATCGCCTGGAGCACGCGCTCGCCTTCCTTGCCACGCCCGGCGCCGCCGATCTGCGCCGCATCCTCGTCGAGCCCGCGCGGCGCGCGGGGTTCGCGTTCGAGAGCGACGCGCTCGTCGGCGAGATGGTGCGCGCCGTCGAGGGGCGGCCCGGCGCGCTCGCTCTTCTCTCCTTCGCCGCGTCGAAGCTCTGGGAGCAACGCGACCCCGAGTCGCGCATGCTCACCCGGTCGGCGTACGAGTCCATGGGGGGCGTCGCCGGGGCGCTCGCGCAGCACGGCGAGGGGCTCCTCGCGAGCCCCTCCGACTTCGCGCTGTACCAGTCGAGCGAGTCGATCGACTCGAACCCCGTCCGCAGGTGTCGCGGGTGGCGGAACGACGTCGACGCGTTCGCGAAGATCGCTTGCACGCGGCCCGAGCCCTCTTCCCCGCGAGTGCAGCGCGTATCAGGGCGCTTCACGGGACTTCCGGGCCGCGCTCACCCGACGAAAAGGCCCGATTCTTCGAGCGGGAGACGGGATTCGAACCCGCGACATCAAGCTTGGGAAGCTTGCACTCTACCAACTGAGTTACTCCCGCAACGGCCGGCGGGTTTACCGCGCGAGGATCCGCGTGTCAACGAACCGTGCCGCGGCCCGTCCTCGCACGCACAAAAAGCAACGGTCCGGGTGTGCGTTGCAGCACCCGGACCGTCGGTACACGGCCCCAATCGCATGGGCACCTAGTTGCGAGTCGAGCACGGCGGCTTCCGCGCTGGCCGAGCCGAAGCTCGATAGGGATCACGGCACTAGTGCCGCTGGCGATCCCGAACCATCGTTGAAGTCCGCTCGACCCAAGCCGACCCCGCGCAACACCCCACCGAGCGTCATGGCTCGAGGACCGCGCGGGCGTCGCCTTCTACGGCATCGGCCCCTTCGGATTAGAGCCACAGGTACTCTGCATGATGATTCCTCCTCCGGCGATGCCGGCACCCGGGGGGAAGTCAGAGCGATTGGCGTCGACGATTCGACGTGTCGCCTGCTTCCGCGGCGAGTGTTTCCGTACGGGGGCAATGACGCCCATTGAATCGAGGACGCGGAGGTTCTCCTCCACCAGACCGATCTGGGATTCCGAAACGAACTCGTTCGGCGTTCCGTTCCACGATGCTTCGCTCAAGGTAACACGCCCGAGCGCCATGTCTTCCCGACGCGCGTGCTCTTCGTCACTTTCCGTATTGATTGGGGAGCGCCGTGCGCGTCGCGCTCAGCGTGTACGACACCGAGCACGGCAGCGCGGCGTAGCCTCCGCCGTTGTCGGTGAGCGCACCGGAGCAGTCGGTCGACGCGGCGTCCTGCGCGAAGGCGTACGTGAGCGTGCCGGTGAAGCTGGCGTACTCGTGAGCGATCGTCGCGTCGGGGACGAGCGTCGCGGCGAGCGTGTCGGTGCGATCGATCGCGCACAACGGCACCGACGAGTCGGCGAAGAACGTCGCTTGCGACGACGTCGACGTGAGCGCGGCGACGTTCGCGGCGGAGAGCGTTCCGCTGATGGGGAGGCTCCCCTGGATCCAGTAGAGCGTGCCCGGGTCGGTGGAGAGCTTCACCGTGAAGTCCCACGGATCGGGCGCTTGCCCCGAGCCGCACGTGTTCGCCTTCAACGTGCCGGTCACGGCGTACGTCCCGAGCGCCGTGCCGGGCGCGTACGGGTCGGTGCCGGTGCACGCCAGCGGCAGGAGCGCGACGGCGACGAAGGCACACGAGACGAGACCAGCGACCAAGGCAGGCCGGCGCATGTCGATCGAGGTATCGCCACGCGCGCCGTTCGGGCAACTTCCTGACGTGAGCTTCGCGACGGCGTGGGACAGGCGGACGTTCGCGCGCGGCTGCGCGATCGCGCTG
>PLXW01000082.1 GCA_003151595.1 Myxococcales bacterium | reverse complement strand
GCCGATCTCGCGGCGGCGCTCGACGCGGCGCTCGGCGCTCGGCTCGCGGCGGCGGACGCGAAGCGGGTGCACGGAGCGATCGACGACTGGACCGCGGCGCGCGGCGACGCGTGGACGCTGGCGCTGGCGTGGGGATCGTCGTCCGGGCTGGTCGTCTCGGCGCAAGCGGGCGATCCGGCGCGCGCCGCTCGCGCGGTGCACGAAGGGGTCGATGCGTTCGCGCACGTCCCCGCGCTCCGCGAGCCTCTGGCCACGTGGCTCGGCCAGCGCGACGTCGTCTTCGGAACGGGGGACGTCCCCGGTGACGGACGCGCGCAGACCGCCACGCTCGCTCCGCTGCCGTCGCCGGGCGCCGCGGCCAAGCTCGCGTCTCCGTACTCGCTCGCGTGGCGCGCGGGGACGAACGACGTGCAGATCGCGCTCGCCGATGCGCCGCTCCCGCTCCTCTCGCCGCCGCTCCCGGGGCGCACGCTCGGCGACGATCCGGCGGTCCGCGCGCTCATCGATGCGCTTGGCGAAGTGGCCGGCGCGGTCGTCGTTCAGCCCAGCCGTGCGCCGGCGTGCGAGCACGATCCGGGCGGGCTCGCGCTGGCGTGGGGGCGTCGCGATGTGAGCGGCACCGCGTCGATGTGGGGCGAGGCCGTCGCGTCGGACGCCGCGCTCCGGTGCCTCGCGAAGTCGGCGTTCTGAGAAACGTGCCCGGGCGTGACGCCGTCGGGTAACCTTTTCTTCGGCGCGGCGTGATCCGCGAGCGCGCCCTGCTTGCACTAGACCTAGGGGTATCCCGTCATGACCGTTCGCGCTCGATGGCTCGCGCGCCTCGCTTCCGTGCTCGTCGCCCTCGCGCTGGCGACGCTGGCGGGGTGCGGCCGCTCTTCGCTCCTCGATGACGTGCTGGTCATCGACCAGGACGGCGGCGCCGAAGGGGGCGCGTGCAACGGCGTGACGTGCACCGGCTGCTGCGCGAACGGCGTCTGCGTAGGCGGGAGCACGCTCCAGGAGTGCGGCGTCGGCGGAGTCGCGTGTGACGACTGCACGCAGCAAGGCCCGTCGGAGGTGTGCAGCCCGTCGCAAGGGGGCTGCGTCTCGATCACGCCGCCGAACGGCTGCGACCAATTCTCCTGCGCGAACGGCTGCTGCGACGTGAACGGCCTCTGCCAGCCCGGCAACGCCAGCGGCGCGTGCGGCGACTTCGGCAACTCGTGCGAGAACTGCGGCGCCGAAGGGCTCGCGTGCGATCCCAAGCTTCAAGCGTGCCTCACGAGCACCTGCGGCCCGCAGTGCGCCGGCTGCTGCTCGAACGGCGTCTGCGTCGGCGGCGCGCAAGACACGTCGTGCGGAACCGGCGGAGCGCAGTGCTCGAACTGCATCACCTCGGGGTTCGCCTGCGCGCCCGATCCGCTCGGCGGCGGCGCGTGCGAAGCGCCCGGATGCAACGCGAGCAACTGCGCCGGCTGTTGCAGCAAGACGGGGTGCACCTCCGGCACGCTCGCCGCGGCGTGCGGAAGCGAAGGGGACGCGTGCATCACGTGCACGGGAGCGTCGCAAGAATGCGTCGCGCTCCCGGGGCTCGCCGGCGGCGGCCTGTGCACGACGACGGCGTGCGGCCCCCAGAACTGCTTCGGCTGCTGCGACCTGAACGGACTCTGCCAGACCGGCACGAACGCGAACGACTGCGGCGCCGGCGGGAAGACCTGCACGACGTGCAAGGGCGGGCAGGCGTGCGTGAACGCAGGATGCACCACGGCGGCGACGTGCGACCCGTCGAACTGCGCCGGCTGCTGCCAGGGGACGACGTGCCTGGGCGGCGGCGACGACGGCGCGTGCGGCTTCGGCGGCGAGGCGTGCATGCCGTGCAGCAACGGCGGGTCGTGCGTGGGGAACGTCTGCCAGACGAGCGGCCCGTGCAGCGCCAGCAACTGCAACGGCTGCTGCGTCGGCAACAGCTGCTTCAACGGCACCGACGACTCGGACTGCGGCGCGAACGGCAAAGCGTGCGTCCCGTGCCCGACCAACACGCAGTGCACCGGCGGCTCGTGCGTCGCCAACGCGCCGTGCGGCCCGTCGAACTGCTCGGGGTGCTGCGACGCCAAGAACAACTGCCAGGGGGGGACGACGGGCGGCACGTGCGGATCGGGCGGCGTCGCCTGCGTGTCGTGCGGGACGGACGCGCAGTGCGTGGCGGGCTTCTGCGAGCCGACGTGCGGACCGGGCACCTGCTCGGGCTGTTGCGTGAGCGGCGTCTGCGCCGTCGGCACGCAAGACGGCGCGTGCGGAACGAACGGCGCCACGTGCTCGAACTGCACCACGAACGGCGACGAGTGCGCGAAGGGGACGTGCATCACGCGCCCCTGCGGCCCCGCGAACTGCGCCGGGTGCTGCAACGCGAGCGGCGTGTGCGTGGGCGGGACGGACGACGCGGCGTGCGGCAAGGGGGGCGCGAGCTGCTCCGATTGTCAGTCGAGCAAGGACGTCTGCACCGCCAACGCCTGCGTCCCGTCGTGCGGCCCCGCGAACTGCGCCGGCTGCTGCGACACCCAGGGGACGTGCGAAGCGGGCTTCCTCGGCACCGCGTGCGGATCGGGGGGCGCCGCGTGCGCGAACTGCACGAACGGCAACTCCACGTGCGACGTCGCCGTGACCCCGCGCCTCTGCAAGAACCAGCAGACCACCTGCCCCGCGCCGTACCCCAGCTGCCCGAGCGGAACGACCGTGACGCCTCCGAAGACGCAGAAGGTCTGCAGCGCGCAAGACCTCACCGAAGCGCAAGCGGCGTGCGCGGGGGGCGCCGCCTCGGCGGGGTGCACGTCGTTCTTCACGACCGAGAAGCAGATCAACGCGGCCTGCGCGTCGTGCCTCGAGCCGTTCGATGTGCCGTTCGCCGATCAGACCGGCGTCTTCCTGTGCGCCTCGCCGTTCGTGAACGCGAGCTGCGACAACGACGTCGGGTGCTTCGAGGACTGCGAAGCGAAGACCTGCACGCAGTGCCCCGCCGGCTCGGCGACCACCCAGTGCCAGAACCAGGCGCGCACCGGGAACTGCGCCACGTGGTTCAACGGGCTCACCTGCGTCGCGCCCGTGCTCGCGGGGACGGCCTCGTTCTGCAGCCCCACGCAGTACAACGGGTTCGGCGGCTGGCTCCGCGGCGTCGGCGGGCACTACTGCGGCAACTGATCGGGCGTTGCCATTCGACGGACGCGCGGCGTGAGGTATAGCTGCGGGCGTGTCGCGAGCCGGGTTCGATGAAGTCGTTCTGCTGACGGGGTTGCCGTCGTTCGCCGCGCGGACGATGTGCGAAGAGATCGTCAGCGGGTCTCCGAAGACGCTGGTGCACGCCGTCGTGCGCGCGAAGTTCGAAGCCGAAGCGCGCGAGTGGCTCGACGCGCTGCCGCTCGACCAGCGCGCGCGCGTGAAGCTCATCGAGGGGGACGCGGCGTCGATGGACCTCGGCCTGTCGGGGGCCGAGATCAGGGAGATCGCCGGCGAGGTCGATCGCATCCATCACTGCGCGAGCGTCTCGTACCTCGGCGTCGATCGCGCGGCGGCCGAGCACGTGAACATCGACGGGGCGCGCGAGATCCTCGAGTTCGCCACCGCGTGCTCGCAGCTGAAGTGCCTCGTGCATCACTCGACGGCGCTCGTCTCGGGCGATCGCACGGGGATGGTCCACGAGCGCGACCTCGAAGCCGGGCAGCGCTTCCGCAACGTCGTCGAAGAGACCAAGGCGCGCGCCGAGAAGCGGATGCGCGCGGCGATGGGGCGCTTGCCGATCGCCGTCGTGCGCCCGTCGATCATCGTGGGCAACTCGCAGACGGGCGAGATCGATCGCTTCGACGGGCCGTACCTCCACATCCTGCTCATCGTGACGTCGCCCGCCGAGATCGCGCTGCCGATGCCGAGCCGCGGCGACGCGCCGTTGAACCTCGTCCCCGCGGACTACGTGGCCCGCGCCATCCGCGCCATCGGGCTCGATCCGCGGGCGCCCGGCCGCACGTTCCACGTCGTCGATCCGGCGCCGCTCACCGCGCGTCGCGTGTTCGAGCTCGTCGCGCTGGCCGGCGGGAAGCGGATGCCGCGCGGCTTCATCCCGGCGAACATCTCGAAGGCGCTCCTCCGCACGCCGGGTCTCGAGCGCTTCGCCAAGAGCCCGCGCGCGTTCCTCGATGCGCTGGCGACGCCGGTCACGTGGACGTCGACGAATGCGGACGAGATTCTGGAGTCGGCGAACATCCGGTGCCCGTCGTTCGAGGCGTACGTGGAGAAGCTCGTGGAGTACGTGCAGACGCACCTCCGCGAGAAGAAGCAGAAGCGGGAAGCGGCGGAGATCAATGATCCGCTGGGCTGAGGGCGGGCCAGTGCGAAATGGGTAAGTCCGTCGCGCCGTGCATCGGGCCGGGGATGGTCATTCGACGCGTCGTCATGGCCAGCGCAGACGTCGTCTTCTTCAAG
This sequence comes from Myxococcales bacterium, assembly GCA_003151595.1. Next base: position 5,366 of record PLXW01000082.1, on the reverse strand, counting down.
GGGATCATCGAGGCGCTGGAGGGGCTCGCGCAGGTGTTCGCCGAGCGGGGAGGGGATCTCACGATCGCCGCGCCCGCCGATCGCGCCGCGGAGCTCGACCTCGTCATCGACGATCTGTGCCGCGAGCTCGGCGCGATGAGCCTGACGGCGAGCGCGGAGATCGTGACGTGAGCTTCGACTTCGACGTCGCGATCATCGGCGGAGGGCCCGCCGGGACGAGCACCGCGCTGCATCTCGCGCGCGCGGAGGGGATCGCGCCGTCGCGCATCGTGATGATCGACAAGGCCACGCACCCGCGCGAGAAGCCGTGCGCCGGCGCGGTCAGCGGGTGGGGGCTCGACGCGCTCGCGAAGATCGACGCCGCGCTCGACGTGCCGCACGTGACGATGCGCGGGCTGCGCGTGATCGACGGCCGCGTCGCGGGGGCGAGCGCTTGGGAAACATCTACGCAAGGGTTGGGAGTCGTGGTTCGTCGCAGCGAGTTCGACGCCAGCCTCTGGCGCCGCGCGGCGAGCGACGGCGTCGCGGCCCACGACGGCGAAGCTCTGGTCGATCTCTCTCGCGTCCCCGGCGGATGGTCGATCGTCACCACCAGGCGCACGATCCGCGCGTCGCTCCTCGCCGCGTGCGACGGCGCGGGGAGCACGGTTCGCAAGCGCCTCGGCCTCGCCGAGGCCGCGCGCAAAGGGCACCTCTACGTCCTCGAGACCGCGCCGAACGATCGCGACGCCGGGCCGCGCGCCGGGCTCTGCGACTTCGACATGTCCCCCTGCGCGTCGGGGCTCGAGGGGTACTACTGGGATTTCCCCACCGTCATCGGCGGCGCGTCGCACGTAAGCCGCGGCATCTACCACGCGAACTTCACGCGCCGCTCTGACGTGAAAGAGATCCTCGCGCGCGCGCTCGCCGCGCGAGGCATCGACATGGCGCAGGTGAAGCTGAAGCCGTTCAGCACGCGCCCGTTCGTCGCGTCGTCGCTCCTCGCGATGGAGCGGCTCGCGCTCGTGGGCGAAGCGGCGGGGATCGACGCGACGACGGGCGAGGGGATCGCGCAGGCGATCTTGTTCGGCGCGATCGCCGCGCATCACCTCGCGCGCGCGGTTCGCCTCGGCCGCGGAGATCTCGACGGCTACGCGCGCGACGTTCGCGCCTCGCGCGTCGGTCGGCACTTGCTCCAGAGCGCGTGGCTCGCGCGCAACGTCTACGGCGCGCGCGGAGCGGGGTGGCGGCGCTTCCTCGCGCGCTCCGATCGCGCGCGCGACGCCGGCATGCGCTGGTACGCCGGCGAGCGACTCACGTGGAGCGTGAAGGCGCGCCTCGCCGCGGGGCTCGTCCGCGAGCTGGTCGCGCGGTGACGCGCGCTACGGGGCGAGACACTCGTTCTTGATCGCGCCGCCGTCGTCCGTGCAGCTGCAGGCGTTGGGAATGCACGCGCAGCCGGTCCCCGCGTCGCACGGCATCGTCGGGAGGTTCGGGCACGAGACCGTCATGTTCGATCCCGCGTCGGGGAGCTGAGCGCCGCCCCCTCGGATGTCGCAGTACTGCGTGGCCGCGTTGCAGGTGAGCCCCATGCAGTCGATCCCGCCGTCGCCCGGCCCCGCGTCGTACGCGCTGGCGTCGCTGTCGTCGCCGGAACCCGCGTCGAACGGGCACTCGATCTCGGGCTCGGGCGGGCACGTCCAGCTTCCGTTGACGCACACGGCGCTCGTCGTCGCGCCGTTGCATCCGCTGGTGCAGTGGAACGGGGGAGGGTCGCCGCAGCCGCCACCGCCTCCATCGCCGCTCCCCGCGTCTCCGAGCGACGAGCTCGACGAGCCGCCACAGGCGACGGCCAGGAGAGCGAACGCGGCGTGAAGGGCGAGGGCGAGGGTGCTGCGCATGGTGGCTGTCGTAGCAGGGCGTGTGCCGGGGTTGTCGTTGCGGAATTCAGCAGAAATCGCCGAGGATCACGCGATGTCAGTGTGAGCCAGGCGCGACGCACGCGTCAGCGTGGGAGCGAGACGATCCGCGGGTCGCTGTACCCGTGGTCGGCGATCTCTTTCGCGCGCGGGCGGTAGGCCTCTTCGCTCGAAGGCGTCCGCGCGCGGAGGCCGTCGACCATGCGGTTGTACATGCAGAAGGCCGAGGCGATGAGCACCGCGAGCTGCGTGTCCGCGTCGCTCGCGCCGGCGGCGATGGCGCGCTCGACGTCGGCGCGCGTGAGATCGCGCGAGCGCACTCCGACCGCGCGCGCGATCGCGAGGAGCGCGTCCATCTTCGCGCCGCGCAGGGCGCCGCCGCCGTTCTTCACGCCGTCGACCACGCTGGTGATCGCGGGAGCGTTCTCACGCGCGAGGAGCTCGGAGGCGAACGCGCCGTGCGAGTCCATGCAGTAGAAGCAGTCGTTGCGCGCGGAGACCGCCGTCGCGATCAGCTCGCGCTCGGCGCGCGTGATCGTCGCGCCGGGAAAGTCGTTCACGAGCAGCGCGTCGGCGAGCCCGCGCAGATGAACTTCGAGGGCGGGCGCGAGTCGCATGGCGACGACGATGCCCGGGACGTCGGGGAGGCTCCCGACGATGGGGGACTCGGCGGCGCGGGCGCGGCGTTCGTTGTCGCGGGTCATGGAGGGGAGCGTAGCCGGCGGCGGGCGTGCGTGCTGAACTGTGCGCCCGTACCGGCGCGCCGCAGCCATTTTCTCGGTGTGCGGAGGCGAGGGCGCAAATCGCAGTACCTACGCGTGCACTGCGCGTGGGCACGAGGGTCACTTCGCGATCTGTACGCGTAGGGATCGCGATCTGTACGCGTAGGTAACGCGATCCCCACGCGTAGGGAACGCGATCTGTACGCGTAGGTAACGCGATCCCCACGCGTAGGTAACGCGATCCCCTCGCAGGGGGATCGCGATGCCTGGGGTGGGATGTCCCCTTCCCTACGCGTAGGGATCGCGAGGTGTCAGGCGCCCCATCGCGATCCCTGGGCTGGGACTACGCGATGGGTACGCTTGAGTATCGCGATCCCTACGCGTACGGATCGCGCATCGGCGACCGTCCGATCGCGTGATCACGATCGTCGTCTGCCGCAGCGCCGCTTTGGACGACGCGAGCGTCGAGGGTGAGATCGCACGATCACGGTCGTCCGGTGCTCCCAGGGGCGCCGCCATATCGCGCGGGGACGACGCTCCGATCGCCTGATGGCGGTCGTCCTCCGCGAAGCCCAAGGAGGTTGCACGCCGAGCATGCTCGCGTCGGTCGTCGATCGCGCACAACACGGCGACGCGATCGTCGCGCGCGGCATCGAAGCGCAGTCACCGCGGACCCGCGCGAACGACGAGGAGCACGACCATGGCAAAGATGAAAGCCGTTCAGGCGACGAAGGCTGGCGCACCGCTCGAGGTCGTCGAGCGCGACGTGCCTGAGCCGGACGTCGGGCAGGTGCGCATCAAGGTGGAGGCGTGCGGCATCTGTCACAGCGACGCCTTCGTCCGCGCCGGTGCGTTCCCGGGAATGACGCTGCCGCGCATCCCCGGTCACGAGATCGCGGGGCGCGTCGATGCCGTAGGACCGCACGTGACGCCATGGAAGAAGGGCGATCGCGTCGGCGTGGGGTGGCACGGTGGGCACTGCTTCGTGTGCAACGCTTGCCGGCACGGCCTCTTCCTCAACTGCGAGAAGGCGAAGATCACCGGCATCAGCTTCGACGGCGGGTACGCCGAGTACGTCGTCGTTCCGCACGAGGCGGTCGCGCGCATTCCCGAGCAGCTCTCGGCCACGGACGCAGGGCCGCTCATGTGCGCCGGCGTGACGACGTACAACGCGCTCCGCAACAGCGGCGCGCGCCCGGGCGACACCGTCGCGGTCCAGGGGATCGGCGGCCTCGGTCACCTCGGGATTCAGTACGCCGCGCAGATGGGCTTTCGCACGGTGGCGATCTCGCGAGGCTCGGACAAGGAGGAGCTCGCGCGGCAGCTCGGCGCGCACGAGTACATCGACACGCAGAAGGAACCGGCGTCGGAGGGGCTGAAGAGGCTGGGCTTCGCGGATCTGGTGCTCGCGACCGCGCCGAGCGCCGACGCCATCAACAGCACGATCGACGGGCTGAAGCCACGCGGCAAGCTGCTGATCGTCGCCGCGCCGTTCGAGCCGCTGAAGGTTCAGGCGATGACGCTGCTGAGCGGCAAGTCGATCGCGGGGTGGCCGAGCGGCAGCTCGATCGACTCGGAAGAGGCGATGGCGTTCAGCGCGCTGACGAACGTGCGGCCGAGGGTCGAGCTGTTCAAGCTCGAGCAGGCGGAGCAGGCGTTCGGGAAGGTGATGGAGAATCGGGTGAGGTTCAGAGCGGTGCTGACGATGGGGTGAGGGAGTGTTCGCGTTCGCCGGGGAGAGAGAACAACTGAGGGCTCTCTCTCGGGACTGACGAGTTTGCCCGGGTGCTCGGGCGCATCAAGGCCTGCGCTCGGCTTCGCCGAGCTTGCCGCCTGCGGCGGTGCTTCGCAGCCTTGACGCGCCCTCCGCTCCCGGGCGTCGGCATTTTGTCTTCGAGAAGCGGAGACGGAATGGAGAACGCGATGTTGAAGATCTACGGCGTGATTCTGGAAGTCGTGGGCGAGTTGCGGAGCGTCATCGGGGAGATCGAGCGGAAGGATGCGGATCTCGCACGGCAGATGCGGAGGGCGGCGAGCAGCGTCGCTTTGAATGTCAGCGAAGGGATGTACAGCCGCGGGAAGAACCGCGGGGCGCGCTACCACACGGCCATGGGGTCGATGCGGGAAACGCTCTCGTGCGTCGAGGTCGGCGTGGCGCTCGGGTACGTCGAAGGCATCGATTCGGCGCTGCTCAATTCAATCAATCGGATCATGGCGACACTCACGAAGCTGACGGCATAGAGATTCGTCGCGAGGCCGGGCGCGCGTGCCCGGCCTCGCGACGTTCAGTTACTTACCGATGAGCCGCACGAGCGTGCCGATGATCTTGCGGATTCGATCCACGAGGTCCTCTTCGACGCGCGGCAGGTAGCCGAGTGCGACGCCGACTTCGATGCATGAGAGTGTCTCGCGCATCGAGCCGAGCGCGTTGTGGTAGCGCGCGCCGCGGTTCTTGCCTTGGCTGTACATACCTTCCGCGGTGTTCAATGCGACGCTACTCGCCGCCCTCCGCATCTGCCGCGCGAGGTCCGCATCGCACCGTTCGATCTGCCCCATGACCGGCCGCAGCTCGCCGACCACCTCGAGAATCACATCGTAAATCCTGAGCATCGCGCCCTTCTTCTTTCTGCCTTCTCTCGAAGACAAAATGCCGAAGCCCGTGCGCGCAGGGCGGGTCAAGGCTCGCGCAGCGACCGCCGCTTCGGCGGCAAGCTCGGCCTGGCCGAGCGCAGGCCTTGGTGTGACC
>PLXW01000080.1 GCA_003151595.1 Myxococcales bacterium | reverse complement strand
GGCGCGAGCGCGCGCGAGATGCGGATCAACGTGCGCGGCGAGTCGGTGGCGACGGCGTACCGCGAGTCGTTCGCGTCGCGGCGATGCCTGGTGGTCGTCGATGGGTTCTACGAGTGGAAGCGGAGCGCGAACGTCGGGCGCGGGGCGAGCCAACCGTTCGTCATTCGTCGCGGCGACGGGAAGCCGTTCGCGCTCGCCGGCATCTGGGCGCGGAAGGTCACGCCCGACGGCGAGGTGGTCGACGAGTGCGCGGTGGTGACGGGCGAGGCCAAAGGGGTCGTCGCCGAGATCCACGATCGCATGCCGGTGATCGTGGCGCGCGAGAGCTACGCGCGCTGGCTCACGGCCGATGCGAAGGACGCGCGCGCGCTGCTCGCGCCGATCGCCGAGCCGCTCACGTCGTACGCCGTGACGACGCGCGTGAACGCGCCCGCGAACGACGACGCGAAGTGCCTGGAGCCCGCGGCTTCGGAAGAGAGCGAGCCGCGAAAAGGGAACCTGACGCTCTTCGATTGATCCGCGCGAACACGAAGCTCACGCCCATGACCCCCCGCCTCTACGCGCACCGCGGCGCCGCCGTCGAGCTCCCTGAGAACACGATCGCCGCGTTCGAGCGCGCGATCGANNCGAGCTCGGCGCCGATGCGATCGAGACCGACGCGCACCTGACGCGCGATGGGCACGTGGTGCTCTCGCACGATCCGACCGGGAAGCGCGCGTGCGGAGTAGACGTCGCGATCGAGCACGCGACGCTCGACGAAGTTCGCGCGTGGGACGCCGGCGCGCTCTTCGTCGATGCGAGCGGCGTTTCGCACGCGGGGCGAGGGCATCGCATCCCGACGCTCGAAGAAGCGCTGCGCGCGTTTCCGAACGTCGCGTTCAATGTCGACGCGAAGTCGCGTCACGCGGAGATGGTGCCGCGATTGCTGGAGGTGATCGCGCGCGTGAACGCCGCCACGCGCGTGCTCGTCGCGAGCTTCACCGCCGCCACGCTCCGCGACGTACGCGCGCGTGGCTACGCCGGGAAGACCGGGCTCGCGCAGTCCGAAGTGCTGCGCTTGCTCGCGCTGCCGAGGTGGGTGCATGCGCTCCGTCCGCTTCGCGGCGCTGCGGCGCAAATCCCATTTCGTGCACTCGGTCTCGATCTTGGGACACGCGCCATCACGGACAAGTGTCACGCGCTCGGTCTCGAGGTTCACTACTGGACCGTCAACGAGGCAACTCTCGCGCAGCGACTCCTCGACGCCGGCGCCGACGCGATCATGACGGACGATCCGCGCGCGATCGCGCCTGTATTCGCGAAGCTTCGCGCTCCGCGGTGAGCGACGTCACCCGTTCGGCCTACGTAGGCGTCCACCTCGCGTCTCCTTTCGTACGCGCGGCGGTGAAATAAACCAGCCTGGCCGATCGACTTGAGGGAGGTCGAGGCGACGCGGGAAACAATCCGCGGCGCCCCCATCACGACGCACGACGCGCGCATCACGCGCCACCTCGCGGCGCTCGCACACTTCCGTGCGAGCTCACGCGAAGGCGCACCTCTGCGCGCACACAAGGAGTCACGGTCATGTTCCCCAAGTTCAACCTCTCGCGCTTCTCCAGTCTCGCGGCTCTCGGCATCATGGTCGCCGTGCTCGGCGGATGCGCGGAGACGACCGGGGGGAGCGGGCCCAGCGTGCCGGCAACGGCGGCGCGCGAAGAGTTCATTCGCACGCGCTTCGAGAGCCCGGTCCCGCGCAACCCGATCACCACGGCGGTTCCTGCCGAGTCGATCTCGTCGTCTCGCAAGCTCGCAAGCCACTACGGCTCCCGCAACGTCGCGGCCCACTAGGCGTCGCGAGCGTCGCGCGCGCCTTCGTCGTCGCGTGAGCGTAGAGTCGAGAGACGGGGCGGCTCGCACTCGGAGGCGCGCGTGATTCGGTTCTACTTCGATTACGTCTCTCCCTACGCTTACCTCGCCTGGATGCGCGTTCGCCCGCTGGCGGCGCGCGTCGGGCAGAGCGTCGAGCCGGCGCCGATTCTCTTCGCGGCGCTGCTCGATGCGTGGGGGCAGAAAGGGCCGGCGGAGATCCCGCCGAAGCGCGAGTGGCTGTTCAAAGACGTCGTGCGACGCGCGCACGCGTACGGCGTGCCGCTCGTCCCTCCGCCCGCGCATCCGTTCAATCCGTTGCCCGCCGGGCGCGCGACGCTCGCCGTGGCCGACGCCGATCGCGAACGCGTGATCGACGCGCTCTTCGCCGCGACGTGGGGTGGAGGCGGCGGGATCGACGGCGTCGACCGCGTGGCGCGCGTCCTCGCTGACGCAGGCTTCGACGCCGATGCGATTACACGCGACGCCGCGAGCGCCGACGTGAAGCAGCGCCTCCGCGATCTCACCGAGACCGCACGACGCGAAGGGGTCTTCGGCGTCCCCACGATGCTCCTCGACGGTGAGCTCTTCTGGGGCGACGACTCCCTCCCGCAGCTCGAAGCGTTTGCCCGAGGCGAAGACACGATCGACCGCGCGTGGCTCGACCGCTGGCGCTCGCTCCCTGCCAGCGCCGCGCGAGCAGCCTCCGCCGAGCGGAAAGCGTAACGCTTCGTCATCCGTTCGGGTGGCACGCGCTGACACAGGCCAGACGTGCCAGGAGTCGTGGTCACGCACCACCGCCTTCAATTATTCCCGACAGTTAGTGCGTGGCATCGATGATGCTGAATGGGCTGTCCAGAGGTGGAGACCCATGAGCGCTTTCCGTTCGCTTCCTAGCCGACTTACCCGACTCGCCACGCTCGCGTCGCTCGGCGCTGCCCCCGCACTGATCGCGGGTTGCGGCGGTCACAGTACGGGCGCCCCCGGCGGCACCACGACGCGCGTGACCGGTCAAACCGACTTCGTGTCTGCCCCGCTGCCCGGCACGGGGAGCGGGGGCTCGCTCGCCTTCGGTGGGAGCGGCGACACGAACGGCGCGCCGGTGGCCGGGCCTGCTGCGCCCGGTGCGGGAGCGACCTCGTCGTCCACGGCGGCTGCACCGCGAACGGTCCAGGAGACCGACCTCTATCGCGTCGANNCGACGGGAACCGCCTCTACTACCTGAACTCGTACCGCGGCCTGATGATCTTCGACATCACGAACGCCGACACGCCCAAGCTCATCGGCCGCGCGCCGATCTACGGCGACCCGCAAGAGATGACGGTGTCGAACAACATCGCCGTCGTGGTCGTCGGCGACTGGTACGGCAACGACGACACCGGCAAGCCCTTCCACGGATCGATCGTCCGCGGCTACGACACGACCGACCCGACCAACATCAAGGTCGTCGGCGACGCGAAGCTCGGCGGGTACGTGCAGGACACGCGCGTCGTCGGCAACGNNCGGCGGTGGCGGCGGCTACTACGGCCCGGCGTCGAAAGTCGCGGTCGCGTCGGTCAGCTTCGCGAACGGTGTCGTCAAAGAGGTCGGGTACCAGGCGTTCGACGGAACCGGCGGCGTCTTCAACGTCACGGCGAGCTCGATCATGCTCGCGTTCCAGCACCAGACGAACCCGAACGATCCGTACGGTTCGAGCGCCACGCAGACCGATCTCCAGTACGTCGACATCAGCGACCCCGCCGGCGCGATCGCGCTGCGCGGCAAGCTCACGGTCGACGGCGTCGTCTCCGGCTGGGGCCCCGACAACGGCCGCTGGAACCTCGACTTCGCCGACGGCCAGAACGCGCACGCGCTCGGCTGCGCCACCACGTACTGCGGCGATACGGCCGACGGCTACGTCCTCCAGACCGCCAGCTTCGCCAACCCCGACGCGCCGACGCTCACGTCGACCTTGCCGATCTCGAACCTCGGATGGTCCGCGGCCGCGCGCTTCAGCGGCAACCGTCTCTATCTCTCACCGTCGAACAACTATTACGGCTCGGGCACGCAGACGCCGTTCTCGGTCTACGACCTCTCCGTCCCCGCGACGCCGAAGCTCCTCGGCACGACGCAGCTCGCCGGCTCGGTGTGGCTCTACATTCCGGACGGCACGCGCCTCTTCTCCATCGGCAACACGAACGCAGCCGACTCCAGCCAGGTCGACGTGCAGTACCTCGACGTCACCAACGCCGCGTCGCCACAGGTGATCGGTCAGTCGGTGTTCGGCGCCGGGTGGTCGTGGTCGCCGGCGGCGAGCACGTTCAAGGCCTTCACGCTGGAAGACTCGCAAGGGCTCGCGGTCGTTCCGTTCAGCGGCTGGGACTACAACGGCCAGACGTACACGAACGGCGTGCAGCTCATTCAGTACACGCCGACGGCGTTGGTCGGCAGCGCCACGGCGAACACCAAGGGGTGGGTCGAGCGCGGCATCTTCGTCGGACCGCGCCTCTACTCGCTCAGCGACGAGTCGCTCGCCGTCATCGACTACACGAACCCGGCGGCGCCGAAGGTCACCAACGAGCTCACGCTCGCGCGCAACGTCGTCAACGCGCAGCCGCAAGGCACCACCATCGCCGAGCTCTCGAGCGACTGGTGGGGGAACGACACGAGCACCTCCGAGATGCGCGTCCTCCCGATCGCCAACGCCGGTGAGACCACCGACAACGGCCAAGGGCAGAGCGTCAACATCGACGGCGTCGGCGCCACGATCTTCCAGAACGGCACCCTCGCTTACGTCGTCACCAGCGTGAAGCACACCATCCCCTGCGGCGGGCAGTGGTCGCAGCAGTACCCGACCGGCAACGGCACTTGCTACGACTACGCGCAGCAGGTTCAGGTCGTCGATACGTCGAACGGTGGCGCGAAGCTTCGCGGCAAGGTGCTCCTCCCTGACCAGCCGATGGGCTGGGACGGCTGGGGATGGGAAGGCTTCTGGTACTACGACTGGTTCGACGGCGCGGACATCGTGCAGGTCGGCAACGACGCGCTCGCGTTCCACCGCTGGTACCCGCAGTACGGCTACGGCACGAACGGGTACACGTACATCGACTCGATCGACGCGCTCGTCGTCGTCGATCTCGCGAACCCCGACAAGCCCGGCGTCGCCTCCACCAGCGTCACCACCGACCCGACGGCGTGGTGGGGCAACTTGAAGGCGATCGGCAACACGCTCTACGCCACGCACTACGACTGGATCACGCGGCCCGATCCCACCAACTCGAACGGCACCGGCACCCTCTCGTACGTGCGGTACTACCTCGACCAGGTCGATCTCACCGACCGCGCGCACCCGGTCATCGGCCAGCGCATCAACGTTCCCGGCGTGCTCGTCGGCGGCTCTTCGACCGACCCGAGCATCATCTATACGATCGACTACCGCTGGGACACGATCGGCAACTCGTGGAACGACATCGACGTCCTCAAGCTCGATGGCGGTCTCGCGTATCTCCAGAGCCAGACCACGCTCGACGGTTGGGTCGGCAACGTCATCGTCCAGGACGACAAGGCGTACACCACGGCGCAGGAATACACCTGGATGATGACCGCCAACGGCATCGAGCAGAGCGGCCCGGCGTACATGGAGCTTCACCAGATCGATCTGACCAACCCGGTGAAGCCCGTCGATCGCATCACCACGAAGAAGAACGACGGGTGGGGCTGGCTGCTCGGCGTCGAGGGCGACCGCGCCATCGTGACGTCGGGGTGGGGCCAGGTCGGCTTCGACATCTACAAGCTGAGCGACACGGCGCCCCCGGTGTTCGACCAGTTCGCGCTCACGCTCGGCTGGGGCGCCAGCTCGATCGCACGGCAGAACAACGCGCTGTACGTGTCGAGCGGATACTGGGGCGTTCAGCAGATCAATCTCAAGTAAGACACCGCGCTCCCTCACCCCCCAACCCCCTCTCCNNTCTCCCGCAAGGGGAGAGGGGGAGGAGAAACCGCGCGGTCTCTACTCCCCTCTCCCCTTGCGGGAGAGGGGCCGGGGGTGAGGGTTCGCGATCACGTGACGAGCGGCCCCGCCGGGTTAGTCCTGGTGGGGCCGTTTGCATTGCGTGTCGAAAGCGCGCTCCGCGAATCCCTTGTTTCAAGCGGTTCATTGCCTGGCGCGAAGCTTGTAATCAACGTCAATATGTCACTGCGTGAGGCCGTACTTCTCACCGTCGGACTCGCGTTGAGCGCCTCGGTCGCCGCGTGCGGGACGCAGCGAGTCGCGCTCCTCTCCACCGCCGGGATCCCGGTGACGGCGACGCCGGTGGGCGGCGTTCCGCTCGAAGTCGTGACGCGCGGGACGGCGGTGCCCGATCCGCTTCACGTGCGCGGATCGTCGGTCGCGTACGGCGACGTCGAAGCGGCGCTCGGTCTCGCCATCGCGTCGGCGGGCATTCCGTGGGCCGAGGCGCATCGGGCGAAGCGCCCCGACGGATGGCAGCTCTTCGTGGAGCTCACGCGCGCCGAGGCCGAAGAGAGCCAGGGGCGCCTCATCGTGACGCTCGACGTCCGCGCGACGCTGCGCGCGCGGGCAGGGAACACGTACCTCGCGCAGACGCAGGCGCACTGCCGGCAGGCGGGGCTCGTCGATGCGGCGGAAGGAGGGCCCGTCGTCTACGCGTGCATGTCGCGCGTGGGGCGGGATCTCACAGCTTGGCTCGCGGCCGTTCAGCCGTAGTCGTTCGCGAAGTCACGTTTCAAAAACTGGAGGTTGCCATGAAGAACGCAGGTGTCTTCGCGGGCGCGGTGTGCGCGCTCGCGCTTTTGCAGGGGTGCGTGGGCGCGACGGTCGAACCGGGGCACCGCGGGCTCTTCTTCGATACGTCGGCCGGGTTGCAGCACGACGTCTTGCAACCCGGGTATCACCACACGGGGAGCATCTTTCACAGCGGACGCATCGACGACTTCGACGTGACGTACTCCACTCACAAGGAAGACATCAACACGTCGTCGGCCGAAGGGCTGGCGATGAACCTGCACCTCGCCGTCATCTACCGCCCGATCCAGAGCGAGCTCTATGAGCTCGATACCGAGATCGGCGGGAACTACTACGAGGAGGTCGTGGGCCCCGAGTTCCGGAGCGCGGCGCGCGGCGTGCTCGCGCGGCATCCGTACGGTGAGCTGCTGGTGAAGAACGCGAAGATCGAGGACGAGATCGAAGACGAAGTGCGAAAGCGCATCCAGGGGAAGCACGTCGAGATCAGCTCCATCACGATGGAAGACATCAGCTACGCCCCCGAGATCGCGAACGCCGTACGCTCCAAGCTCGTCGGCGAGCAAGAGGCCGCGCGGCAGAAGTCGGCGATGGAGAACGACGCGCTGAAGAAGAAGCTCGCGCTCGAGAACCAGGCGGTGCAAGCGAAGCTCGAGGCCGAAGAAGCGCTGCGCGCGAAGGAGAACGAGAAGACGATGGCCGTCGCGCAGGCGCAGATCGACAAGCTCCAAGCCGAGAGCGAGTCGACCACCAAGGTGATGCGCGCGAAGGCCGAAGCGCAGGAGATCACGTTGCTGGCGAAGGCTCACGCCGCCGAGAAGTCCGCAGAGACGCAGACACTCACGCCGCTGGCCGTGGCGATGCACGCGTACGACGCGCTCGGGAAGCTGGGCGGCGAGGGGACGCAGATCATGCTCGGCGACTGGTCGCGGACGCCGCGGTTCCTGTTTCCGGGCGGCGGGTTCGCGGGGATGAATCCGTACGTGGGCGCGGGACCGGCGACGCCGGCGCCGGCCTCGGTTCGCTGACGTTCGCTGTCCGCGGCCTGGGCACTAGGCCCTAGGCGCTAGTGCCCTAGGCCCATTGCACGCGGTACGCGAGCGACGTCGGCGTGCAGAGCGTCCTCACGTCGTGCACGTACGTGCTGTGCCCGAAGATGCACGCCAGCGATCGCACCGCGCCGCGCATCGTGCACCGCGCGAACGAGTAGCCCGCGACCGGATATCCATAGAGCTCGAGCTGCGCTTCTTTCGGCCCGAGCTCGTGCACCTTGATGGCGCCGCCGCGCGCGACACGCTCGAACAGCTTCGGCGCGTGGCCGAGGAGCGCCCACGGCGTGGCGCCCGCTTCGCGCGCGAGGCGTCGCGCGAGATCGATCATCGTGCCGTGAATCTGCTTCGTAGCGCGCTCGCCCAGGTCGACCTTCTCTTCTTCCGGCAAGCCGAGCGCCTCGCACGCCGTGTAGTGCGCGACGAACGCCTCGACGGGGAGCCACGAGCCGCCGGGGACGGCCGTGAGGATCGGCTCGCGAAACTCGGGCGCGAGGCCGGCGACGTAGCGATCGTAGTGACCGTGCTCGCGCACACCGAGCACCGACGAGGTGACCCACGTGCTGCGGACCTCGGTCAATGGCGGCGCTGCGTGGCGCAGTCCGTCGAAGCCGGAGATGAAGCGCGCGGTTCCCATGACCCCCCCCGAGGGAGAGGATAGCGCGGGGCTCGAAAAAGAGAGAGGCCACCGCGCTCTCCTCGCGGTGGCCTCGAAGTCGCGCCGATCATCGCGCGTCTGCCGTTACTTCGTCGGAGTCGTCGTCGTCGGAGTCGTGGACGCCTGCGCGTCCGCCGCTGCCTTCTTCTTCTCCCTGCGTGTGGCCGCCGCGCGCTTCGCCGAAGGCGTGCGTGCGGCGATCACTGCCGTCAGCTCCGGGAGCTCGGCTTCCGCCGTGGAACCCGGAGCCTGCGCCGTCGGTTGCAAGCGCTCGATGAGCCCGAGCGAATGCCCCCACGCCAGGCGGTACTGCGAGGCGCAGTAGGCTCGCCACCGGTTCGCCGCGGCGAGCGCCGTGGACCAACCCGCTGCGTACTCCAGCGAATCGGCCACGGTCGTCGATGCGGGGACACGCGCACCGAAGATCTCGGCGTACGTGTCCGCGGCTTCGCGCAGCTCCTCGGCTGCGCGTGGCGCCCCTTCGACTTGCGCCTTTCGAGGCACGGCCCCGCGCCGCGCCTCCACGCGAGTGACCGGAGCGTCCGTCGTGCTGGGGGGCACGGGGGCGAGCGCGGTCGGCAGCGGATCTCCTCCGCCGAAGGGACCGGGTTGAGTGTTCGAGGGGCCTACCTGGGAAACAATTTTCTTCGTCGTCACGATCTTCGCTCCTGAAAACGTCCGGGGAATTCCGGACGAAACGAAGTATCGGAGCGACGGTGGACAAAAGCGGTCCACCGTTCCGCGCGGCGGCGTCGGAAGACGCGGGGGGACACGCGACGACGCGGGGGCGCTGCCGACAGCGCTGGGGGACACTCGACAGTGCTGGGGCGTTGTCGGCAGTGCTGGGGGACTGTCGACAACGCCGGGACGTTGTCGACAGCGCCAGGGGACTGTCGACAGTGCTGGGGCGTTGTCGACAGCGCCGGGGGACCGTCGACTGTGCTGGGGCATTGTCGAGAGGAGGTCGTCGGGGTCGCGTTCGCGCCCGCGCCCGCGTTCGGGTCCGCGCCCGCGTCCGCGTCTGCGCCCGCGTTCGCGTCCGCGGGGAGGGAGAACAACTCGGGGGCTCTCTCTCGGGACTGACCAGCTTGCCCGCGTGCTCGGGCGATTCAAGGCCTGCGCTCGGCTGCGCCGAGCTTGCCGCCTGCGGCGGTGCTGCGCAGCCTTGAGTCGCCCTGCGCGCGCGGGCGTCGGCATTTTGTCTTCGAGAGACGGAGACGGAATGGAGAGCGCGATGTTGAGGATCTACGGCGTGATTCTGGAAGTGGTGGGCGAGTTGCGGGGCGTGATTGGGGAGATCGAGCGGAAGGATCCGGATCTGGCGCGTCAGATGCGGAGGGCGGCGAGCAGCGTCGCTCTGAACGTCAGCGAAGGGATGTACAGCCGCGGGAAGAACCGCGGCGCGCGGTACCACACGGCCATGGGCTCGATGCGGGAGACACTGGCGTGCGTCGAGGTCGGGGTGGCGCTCGGCTACGTCGAAGGGATCGATGCGTCGCTGTTCGATTCAATCGACCGCATCATGGCGACACTCACGAAGCTGACGGCGTAGAGCTTCGTCGCGAGGCCGGGCGCGCGTGCCCGGCCTCGCGACGTGCGATTACTTGCCGACGAGCCGCACGAGCGTGCAGATGATCTTGCGGATGCGATCCACGAGATCCTCTTCGATGCGCGGCAGATAACCGAGCGCCAGCGCCACCTCGATGCACGCGAGTGTCTCGCGCATCGAGCCCATGGCCGTGTGGTACCGCGCGCCGCGGTTCTTGCCTTGGCTGTACATCCCTTCCGCGGTGTTCAACGCCACGCTGCTCGCCGCCCTCCGCATCTGCCGCGCGAGGTCCGCGTCGCATCGTTCGATCTGCCCCATCACCGGCCGCAGTTCCCCAACGACCTCCAGAATCACATCGTAAATCCTGAGCATCTCGCCCTTCTTCTTTCTGCCTTCTCTCGAAGACAAAATGCCGACGCTCGCGCGCGCAGGGCGACTCAAGGCTGCGAAGCACCGCCGCAGGCGGCAAGCTCGGCTCCGCCGAGCGCAGGCCTTGGTGTGATCGGCATGATCCACGAATAGGAGGTGAAGATGAATCCAGACCCGGGGCCCTGACGGAGGGAACCCGCCACCGAAGTGACAAGAGCCCGAGGGCGACCGAGGGTTCGAAAGAAGTCGTAGGTGTGTGACCGTTTCGAGCGAGAGCGAAGCGCCGTAAGGCGCGCGTGGCGGGTGAGCCGGCCAACGGCGGCG